>JAURVI010000010.1 GCA_030655515.1 Polaromonas sp.
GGGCCGCAGCGCTACGAAGAACAGCAGCGCCAGCGTTCAGTCGCCGCCCTCAAGCGCCGCGCCGCCGCGCTCGGCTTCCAGATCAATCCAACTTCTGCGGCAGCATGAAAACAGCCGGAATCGATTCTGTTTCTTGTGAGCCTAAGCGCCGCGGGCGCAGCAGCGTCCGGGACGAGGGCGTGCGAAGTCTAAAAGGCTTAGCCGCCCTTTTTAGGACGTTTGCCCGGGTTTTTCTTGCTGCGGGTCGAGGTACCGCGTTCCAGGCTGATCTTTTGACCCCGTCCGGCAGTGCGGGTCATGCCTGCTGCGGGAATGGGTTTAGGCGCACAAATGTCGGCTTCGACTCTGATTTTTTTAGGCATGGATGACTCCGGTTAGAAATGGCTAGCCGGGAATTTTAAGCCACACCGCGCTGACCTGCGCGGATGCGAGTTCAAGAATCAGGAAACCGTGTACCGATGGTCCGGATCACGCCATGACCTTCACCTCGGGGTAAAGCCGTTCGACATCGGCCTTGCTGCAAAGACGGGTGCCGGTTGACAGCAGTGCGGCCGAGCCGGCGGCCACGCCGTAGCGCAAGGCCTGCGGCAGATCGGCAGCGCGCGCCAGCGCCCAGACCATGGCGCCGACGAAGCTGTCACCCGCGCCGGTGGCGCTGCGAACCGGCACCGTCAGGCCCGGCGCACGCCAGCTTGCCTCCGCGGTGACGAGCAGCGCACCATGTTCCCCGAGGGACAGCGCCACCATCTCGGCTTGCCCCTGCCTGACGATTTGCTGCGCTGCCGCGCGCCATTCGGGTTCGCTGGCCAGTGGCTGGCCGGTGAGGTCGCGCAGTTCGCGCAGGCTGGGCTTGACGAGGTAAACGCCCGCCTCTAGTGCCGCCGCCAGTGCCGGCCCCGAGCTGTCGAGCACCACGCGCGTGCCGTGCGCGCGCGCCAGGCGCACCAGCCGGGCATAGAAATCCACCGGTACACCCGGCGGCAGGCTGCCACTGAGCACCAGATAGCGCGGTGGCGTATCCAGCGCAGTCAATCGTTCCAGGCAGGCCTGCCACTGCGCCGGCGTCAGGGTGGGGCCTGGCAGCACAAAGCGAAATTCGCGTCCGCTCGATGTTTCGCCGACCGTGAAGTTCTCGCGCGTCTCCTCGGCAATGTCCACGCACAGGCTGCGCACCTGTTCCTGGTCGAGCAACTGCCGCAGCAACTGGCCGGTCGTGCCGCCGGCGGGGTAGAGCGCGAGGCAGTCGCCGCCCAGGCGCTGCACGACGCGGGCCACGTTGACCCCGCCGCCGCCGGCGTGGCGCTGCGCCGGGCTGCATCTGAGCTTGTGCGTGTCAAGCACCTTGCCGGTGGACGTTGACACGTCGATGGCCGGATTCATGGTGACGGTCAGAATGTTGGTCATCGTGGTGCGGGGGTGGTTCGGTTGACGCTATTTTGCCAGTGCGTTGCGGGTCAAAAGGCCTTGAGCAAGGTGCATGCGTATGCCTCTAAAATCCCAAGATCACCCGGACAGCCGAATGGCGATACTCGCCCCCCTGAAATGTCCAGCCACCACTTGGAGAAATTGATGCGCCACGCCGAGAAAAAAGCCAGCTTCCACTGGGCCGACCCACTGCTGCTGGACCAGCAACTGAGCGGCGATGAGCGCATGGTGCGCGATACCGCACACGCTTATTGCCAGGAAAAACTCGTGCCGCGCGTTTTGGAATCTTTTCGCCATGAGCGCACCGACGTTGCCATTTTCCGGGAGATGGGCGCGCTGGGCCTGCTCGGCGCCACCCTCCCCGAGGCCTACGGCGGCGCCGGGCTGAACTACGTTTGCTACGGTCTGGTCGCACGCGAGGTCGAGCGTGTCGATTCCGGCTACCGTTCGATGATGAGCGTGCAGTCTTCGCTGGTGATGGTGCCCATCCATGAGTTCGGCACCGAAGCCCAAAAGCAGAAATACCTGCCCAGGCTCGCCACCGGCGAGGCGATCGGCTGCTTTGGCCTGACCGAGCCCAACCACGGCTCCGACCCGGGCAGCATGATCACCCGCGCGCGCAAGGTGCCCGGCGGTTACGCGCTGAGCGGCAGCAAGATGTGGATCACGAACAGCCCGATCGCCGACGTGTTTGTGGTCTGGGCCAAGGACGACGAAGGTGCGATTCGCGGCTTCATTCTGGACAAAGGCGCCAAAGGCCTGAGCGCCCCGGCCATCCACGGCAAGGTCGGCCTGCGCGCATCGATCACCGGCGAAATCGTGATGGACGCGGTGTTCTGCCCCGAGGAAAACGCCTTCCCCGACGTGCGCGGCCTCAAAGGCCCGTTTACGTGCCTGAATTCGGCGCGTTACGGCATTGCCTGGGGTGCATTGGGCGCGGCCGAAGACTGCTTTGACAAGGCGCGCCAGTACACGCTGGACCGCAAGCAGTTCGGTCGCCCGCTGGCAGCCAACCAGTTGGTCCAGAAAAAACTCGCGGACATGGAAACCGAAATCGCCCTCGGGCTGCAGGGTTGCCTGCGCCTGGGGCGCATGAAAGACGAGGGCGGCGCCGCGGTCGAGGTCACCTCGATCATGAAGCGCAACTCCTGCGGCAAGGCGCTCGATATCGCCCGCATGGCGCGCGACATGCTGGGCGGCAACGGCATCAGCGACGAGTTCGGCGTAGCGCGCCACCTGGTCAACCTGGAAGTTGTCAATACCTACGAAGGCACCCACGACGTTCACGCGCTGATCATCGGGCGCGCGATCACCGGCATCGCGGCTTTTTCTTGAATAGCCATGCCGGCGGGCAGGCAACACGATGCTGGCGAGCGTCGATTCTGATTGCCAAAGATTCCTTGGGACGGCCCGGCGGAAAATTGCCGCCCCACGCTTGTCACTGCGTGTAGTATGCCGCTCCCCGACGCAAAGCACCTGTCCATGCCATTTTCCGCCCTGGGCCTGTCCCCTGACCTGTTACGCGCTGTCAGCGCCAGCGGCTACCTGGCGCCCAGACCCATCCAGGCGGCGGCGATCCCGGCGGTGCTGCAGGGCCGCGATGTGCTGGGCGCGGCACCAACCGGCTCGGGCAAGACGGCGGCATTTGCGCTGCCGCTGCTGCAGCAGTTGCAGCAGGCCCCGGGTGACAAGCCGCGGCGGGTGCGCGCGCTGATTCTGGTGCCCACGCGCGAGCTCAGCAGCCAGATCGGCGAGGCGATTCGCCGCCTGGCAAAACACCTGCCACGGTCTTTGAAGGTGGCCATTGTGTTTGGCGGCGTGTCCATCAACCCGCAAATGATGGGCTTGCGCGGCGGTGCCGATATCGTGGTCGCCACACCCGGCCGTTTGCTGGACCTGACAGCGCACAACGCGCTGGTGCTGTCCGGCGTTTCGGTGCTGGTGCTCGATGAGGCGGACCGCCTCTTCGACCTGGGTTTTTCCGATGAATTCGGGCGCATCCTCGCGCTGCTGCCGCCGCAGCGTCAGAACCTGTTTTTCTCGGCCACTTTCCCGCCGGCGGTGCAGGCTCTGGCGCAAACGTTGCTGCGCGATCCGGTGCGCATCGACATGTTGTCCGAGCCGCAGGACCGGCCCGACATCGTGCAGCGGGCCATGGCGGTGGACGCTCGCCGGCGCACCCAGTTGTTGCGGCACCTGATACAAGAAAACGCCTGGACGCAGGTGCTGGTTTTTGTCGCCACCAAACACGCCGCCGAAATCGTTGCCGACAAGTTGCGCAAGGCCCGAATCAATGCCGAACCTTTCCACGGCGCGTTGAGCCAGGGCAAACGCACGCAGGTGCTGGCCGATTTCAAGGCGTCCCGGCTGAAGGTGGTGATCGCCACCGATGTCGCTGCCCGCGGCATCGACATTGCGCAATTGCCTGTCGTGGTGAACTACGACCTGCCACGCTCGGCGCTGGACTACATTCATCGCATCGGCCGCACCGGCCGGGCCGGGGAAAGCGGCGTGGCGTTGAGCTTTGTCAGCGCAGATACCGAAGCGCATTGGCGTCTGATCGAAAAGCACCAGCGCCTGAGCTTGCCGTGCGAACACATGGCGGGATTTGAACCGCTGCCGGCCGCCGCCAGGGCAATCGCCCCCCCGACCGGCGGTGTCAAAGGCAAGCGCCCGAGCAAGAAAGACAAGCTCCGGGAAGCCGCCGCCCGCGGTTGAAGCGCCAAGGGAGGCCTGCCTGGCACCCTAAAATACCCTCAACATCGACTGGAAAAATACGCCATGCCACTGATTCGCTCCGTTCTGCACCTCCTGTGGATGATCATCACGGTGATCCCGTGGGCGCTGGCCGTTCTGGTTTTTTCCCTGTTCGGCAGCAGTACGCAGATTTACTGGATGTGCGCCGGCTGGTTGCGCGTGGCGGTCAGCGGCGGCACGGTCATTCTGGGCATCAAGAACCGGGTGACCGGCATGGAAAACCTGCCCACGGAGAAAACCGGTGCTGCGGTGCTTTTGCTCAAACACCAGAGTGCCTGGGAAACGTTGTCGATGCCGGCGCTGATGCCGCATCCGCTGGCCTACGTTTTCAAAAAAGAGCTGCTCTACGTGCCGTTTTTCGGCTGGGCCATGGCCTGCATGGACATGATTCACATTGACCGCAGCCAGCGCACACAGGCTTTCAACAAGGTGGTCGAGCAGGGCCGCCGCCTGATGAGCCAGGGCGTCTGGGTCGTCATGTTTCCAGAAGGCACGCGTATCGCGCGCGGGAAGAAAGGCGTCTACAAATCGGGGGGCACGCGGCTGGCCATCGAAACCGGTGCGCCGGTGATTCCCATCGCCGTGACCTCCGCCAAGTGCTGGCCGCGCAAGGCCTTCATCAAGAAGCCGGGCACGGTGGACATCTCGATCGGCAAACCCATCAGCAGCGCCGGCCGCAAGCCTGACGAGCTGATGCGCGAAGTCGAGGCCTGGATAGAAGCCGAAATGCGCCGGCTCGACCCCGAAGCCTACCCGGAGACCGCCGCGGCAGCGACAGGGGCCAAGGCTTGACAACACGGCGTCCGTTTTGCTGGGGTGACCGGCGCTAAACTGCCATCATGCAAAGGCTCCTACAGTTCACGCTGGATCTATTTGATCCGGCGCCCGCACGGCCAGCGGCCCCCCGCCCCCCCAACACCGGGGAAAAAGAGTCAAATAGGCCGACAGCCCTTGTAGAATATTCGCAAGTAGCTATTGAAACAGTAGCAGATCAGAAACCCGCCACGGACCCGCTGGCGGCTCAAACCTTGCAGCAGTTGCTGGCGCCGGCCACCTACCGCCATCCGGGCGCCACGCGTGAAGCCCTGTTGGGCGACACCGTGGTGGGCTACCGGTTCCGGCGCGGCAAGCGGCGCACCATCGGTTTTTCGGTCGGCGCGGAAGGCCTGGTCGTCAGCGCGCCCAAGTGGGTGCCGCTGTATGAAATCGACAAGGCCGTGCAGGAGAAATCGGACTGGATTGTCAAAAAGCTGCACGAGACCCGGGCCCGGCATGATCGGCTGGAATCAGCGCGTATTGAATGGAAAGACGGCGCCACCCTGCCTTTTCTCGGTGAGCCGGTGATTGTGGCGATCGACCCGCGGCACGCTTTCGGCAGCGTCGGCGGCGAACTCAAAACTGGGGCCGTGCGCGACACCCATGTCGGCGGGCAAACCAGCCTGCCCGGGGTGACCAGGCTCACCTTGCACATCGGCCTGGCCCACGATGCCACGGCAGACCAGATTCGCGACAGCGTGCAAGCCTGGCTGATGCGGCAGGCCAAGCGTCTTTTCACCGAACGCCTGAACCACTTTGCGCCGCACCTGGGCGTGCAGTGGCGAAAACTGAGCTTGAGCAGTGCCGGCACCCGCTGGGGCAGCGCCAGCGCCGACGGCGCCATCCGCCTGAACTGGCGGCTGATTCACTTCAAGCAGTCGGTCATTGACTACGTGGTGGTTCACGAGCTGAGCCATCTGCGGGTGATGGATCACAGCCCGCGTTTCTGGGACACGGTGCGCACCGTGGTGCCGGACTACGCAAAACTGCGCAGCCAGTTGAAGGAAGAAGCCGTGCCGAGGTGGTAATTTGGGGCGGCTGGTGGTTTAATGCCGTGAAACTCGTTGGTCAATGGTAGGATCAATATGTAAACGTATGTAATATTTTCGACAAATATCATGAGGATGACGGAGTTATGACTACAGATTCTGGGGGGTGCGGATGGACAGCAAACCAATTCTTGTAGTTGAAGACAATCCGGACCATCTTGAGCTCACTGTTTTGACGCTGCAGGAGCAAGATGCGGACGCGGTCATTGTCACGGCGCGCGATGGTGTCGAGGCGCTCGACTACCTGTTTGGTCAAGGTGCTCATGCGGGCCGTGACACGAACAAGCAACCGGCCTTCATCTTGCTGGACATGAAGCTGCCCAAGCTGTCCGGCCTGGATGTTTTGCGCAGCGTGCGCAGCAATCCGCTGACCGCGCTGGTTCCGGTGGTCATGCTGACCTCGTCCAGCGAGCAGTCCGATATCATTGCCTGCTACCAAAGCGGGGCCAACAGCTTTGTGCGCAAAGCGGTTGATTTTGGCGACTTCACTGAAAAACTGAGCCGCCTGCAGGACTACTGGCTGCGGGTCAATGAATCCATCGCCACCGCCTGAAGGCCGGTGCCGGCTTTGCGCTTTGCCCTGAAGTCGATGACTTGCAGTCGGGTAGTTACACGGCGGAAAGCACCATGAAGGCCAGGATCAGTTTGCGTGTGCGCATCGTCATGCTGGTGATGGCGGCGATTGTCCCGTTGTTCGGCTTGTCGATCTTCAAGGCGCTGCACAATGCCGATGCCGAGCTGGAGCGGGCCAAAAGCAATCTGCGGTTCGCCGCGTCGCTGGTCGCGGCCAGCCAGGAGCGGGTTGCCGACTCCGCCCGGCAGATGCTGACGGTGATTGCCTCGCTGCCGGGCCTGCAGGACGGCAAGAACCTCGACTGCGACCGGTATTTTTCAAGCCTGACCCGGCGCTTTCCCGAATATGCCAATCTGGGCATTCTGGGCCTGGACGGTTATACCCGCTGCCATGCCTTGGGCAGCGACAAAAAAGCTTTTTCGGGAGACCGTGCCCACTTCCGCAACGCCATTGAGCAACGCCGCTTTGTGGTGGGTAACTACAGGCAGGGGCCGCTGGCCGGCAAGCCGGTCATCGCTTTCGCACAGCCGGTGATCGACGCTGACGACAAGGTGACGGGCGTGGTTTTTGCCGCGCTGGATTTGACCGAGATGGCCAAATCGGTTGCCGGGATACAGTTGCCCTCCGGTGCCGCGCTGGGGATTCACGACCGCGACGGCGCCTTGCTGGCGGGAAAGCCCGCTCTGCCTATTCAGGTTGGTAAAAAGGTGCTCAGCCCGGTGCTGCGGGAGGCCGTGAAAACCTGGAGCATGGGGGTGCGCGAAGGCGTCGATGGCGCGGGGCATGAGCGCTTGTGGGCATTCATGCCCAGCAGCCCGCATGCGGAGGCGGCGGTTTTCGTGGCGGTCAGCCTGGACCGCGATCAGGTCGTGGGGTCGATCCGCAAGCAGCTTTGGCTTGAGCTGGCCGTGCTCGCACTGGTGGCTTTTCTCGGCGGCTGGGTGGCGTGGATGATTGGCGGGAGCGCCCTGGTTGCGCCGACCCGGCAGATTCTTCATGCCACGCGGGAGCTGGAAAAAGGCAACCTCAATGTTCGCATTCCGGTTCTCCGGAGCGACGCCCAGGGCGAGTTTTCCAGAATTGCGGCCAGCTTCAACCTGATGGCCGACTCGCTTGAGCAACGCGAGAACGATCTGGAAAAAGAGCTGACGCGAAGCCGGCAGGCTTACGCAACGCTGGATCTGACCATCAACAGCATGCAGGAAGGCCTGATGGCGGTGGACATCCTGGGCCGCGTCTTGCTGATGAATGAAGCGGCATCCCGGCTGTTTGTCCTGGACCAGGCGCCCACGATCCTGTCCCGCCAATGGCCGCAGCACCTGGGGCTCTTTGTGCCCGGCACCGATACCTTGTATGCCGTCGACGAATTGCCTCTTCATAGGGCCCTTCAGGGAAAAAGCGGCGGGCCGCTGCATATTCTGGTGCGCAACGACGCCGCGCCCGAGGGCCGCTTGATCAGCGTCAGTTACCGGCCCATGCAGGGTCCCGATGGCATCGTCGGCGCCTTGATGGTATTTGCAGACATCACGCAGCTTGAACAACTGCAGATGGAGCAGACGCGCAGTTACGAGCAATTGCAGGAAGTCCAGCGCAAACTGCTCAATGCCCAGCACCTGGGGCGCATAGGCAACTGGGAGCTGAACCTGAAAACCGGCCAGCTCTGGTGGTCCGACGAGATGTATGAACTGTACGGGCTGGCGAGAGAGGACTTTGACGGCAACCCGGACACCGTGATCCGGCTGACCCACCCGGATGACCGCCCTGGCTACGAGCGCCTGCGCGATGAGGCCATACGAAACGGCCTGCCCCTGGATATCGAATACCGCATCGTCACCCCTGGCGGGCAGACCCGCTGGATACACCAGCTCGGCGAGCTTCATGTCGACAGCACGGGCATGGCCATTTTGCGCGACGGTGTGGCGCAGGACATCACCGGGCGAAAGCTCGCGGAGCGGGCCGCCGCACGTACCACGGAGTTGCTGCGCCGCACCGGTGAAATGGGAAAAATCGGCGGCTGGGAGGTGATTCTTGACGGCATGCGGCTGGTCTGGTCGGAGCAAATCTACCGCATCCACGAGCTGGATCGCGCAACCGAGCCCAGCGTTGCCGAGGCCCTGGCGTTTTATGCGCTTGAAGCACGGGCGGTGATGAATGCAGCGGTGCAGGGCGCCCTTGAACACGGGCTGCCCTGGGATCTGGAGCTGCCGCTGGTGACCGCCAAAGGCCGGCGCATCTGGGTGCGGACGCAGGGACAGGCACTGACGCAGGACGGCAAGGTCGAGCGCGTGGTGGGCATGCTTCAGGACATCACCGAAAAGCATGACTCGCAGCAGCATCTGCGGCTGCTGGAGACCGCCATTTCCCGCTTGAACGACATCGTGCTGATCTCCGAGATCGACCCGCTGGATAAGCAGTCGCGACGCATCGTGTTTGTCAACGATGCCTTTGAACGCTGCACCGGCCACAGCCGCGAGGAAGTGCTGGGCAAGCCGACGGGTTTTCTGCGGGGCCCCAAAACGCAGGGTTCCGAGCTGGACCGCATCGGCGCGGCGCTCAGGAAAATGGAGCCGGTGCGCGCCGAACTGACCAACTACAAAAAAAATGGCGAGGAGTTCTGGCTGGAACTCGACATCGTTCCCATTGCCGACGCCAAGGGGGTGTTCACGCACTGGGTGGCCGTTGAGCGCGACATCACCGAGCGCAAATTGTCCGAGCAGGCCCTGATTGACGGCGAACAGCGTTACGCCGCCTTGTTCAAGTCCGCGCCGGTGCCGATGTGGATTGTCGATGCCCAGACCCTGAAGTTTCTGGCGGTCAACGAGACAACCATCAGCGGCTATGGTTATTCCCGTGACGAATTTTTGCAGTTGACTCTCTTCGACATCCGGCCCCGGGCAGAGCAGGAGCGCCTGGAGCAGTACGTTGCCAAAGGTTTCACGGGTGCGCCAACCCGGTGGCTTCACGTGCGCAAGGACGGCCTGGAGTTCCCGGTGGAGACGGTCTCGCGCGTCATTCATTACCTTGGGCGAGAGGCCCGCTTCGTGGTGGCGATCAACATCACCGCACAGGTCAAAGCCGAGAACGACGTGCAGGCCTACCTGTTCACGCTGCAGCGCGCCGCCGACGCGACCCAGGCCATTACCCGCCAGCGCACACTGGAAGCCGCGATGCAGGAAACGGTGGACCAGGCCAGGGCCGTGGTCGGCGCGCACCAGGCGGTCGTCAGTTTGACGGCCCGGGAGGGCGGGCCGCAAGCGATCAATGCCTTGTCCCTCTCCGACAAATATGCCAACGGCCGGGATTTCGTGAAACAGTCCTATGCCAGCGGTATCTATTCGCTCGTGTGCGAAACCAACAGCCCGATGCGGCTGACACAGGCGGAGCTGGAAGCGCTCCCGCACTGGCGCGATTTTGGCGACCAGGCCGACAACAAACACCCGCCCATGCGCGGCTGGCTGGCGGTGCCGCTGACGGGGCGCAACGGCGAGAATATCGGGTTGCTGCAGTTGACCGATAAATACGAGGGCGAGTTCACCTTGCAGGACCAGTATGTCAGCGCCGAGCTGGCCCAACTGGCCTCCATCGCCATTGAAAATGTCAAACTGTTCGAGCAGGTACACCGGCTCAATCTGGGGCTGGAAGAAAAAGTCGCCGAGCGGACCGCCGCCCTGGCGCGGCAAGAGGCTTTGTTCCGGGCGCTGACCGAGCAGGCTCCGCAGATCATCTGGAATGTCGACGCTGACGGCAAGGTGATCTACCTGAACCGGAGGTGGTACGAGTTGATGGGCGGTACACCGGCTGACTGGCTGGGATACAAGTGGATGACCGTGGTACACCCCGATGACCTGGACGACATGTCCGCCAACTGGGGGGCGTCGCGCCGGAGCCTGACGCCGTATGTGGGCATGCGGCGCCTGCTGGCCAAGGACGGCGCCTACCACGCCATGTCTTACCGGGCTTCGCCGGTGCTTGACGACAACGGCAGCGTGCTGTTCTGGGTCGGTATTGATGCCGATGTGACCGAGATCAAGGAGATCGAGACCGCTTTGCGCTTGTCCAACCAGGAACTGGAAGCCTTTTCCTATTCGGTGTCGCATGACCTGCGTTCGCCGCTGAACACGGTGGACGGTTTTAGCCGCCTGCTGGCCAGGCAGCTCGGTGCCGACAACCCGAACGAGAAAGTTCAACACTACCTCGCCCGCATCCAGGCCGGGGTGGCGCAGATGGGGCAATTGATCGAAGACTTGTTGTCGCTGGCGCAGGTCTCGCGTATGCAGTTGCGCCATGAAACGGTCGATCTGAGCGCCATCGCGCGCGAGATCGCGGATGAATGCCAGGGCCGTCACCCGGAACGCGTGGCGCGCATCAGCATAGAAGACGGCTTACAGGTTCAGGGCGACGGTCGGCTGATCCGTGTGTTGATGGAAAATCTGTTCGGCAATGCCTGGAAATTCACTTCGCAGCGAGATTGTGCCGAAATCAGGGTCGGGCGCAAAATCGACGCTGCCGGCACCTCGACGTTTTTCGTGCAGGACAATGGGGCCGGCTTCGACATGGCGTATGCCGACAAGCTCTTCAATACCTTTCAAAGGCTGCATGCCGCGGTCGAGTTTCCCGGAACCGGCGTGGGCCTGGCTACGGTCAGCCGGGTGGTTGGCCGCCATCGCGGCCAGGTGTGGGCCGAATCCGAGCCGGGCAAAGGAGCCACCTTCTTTTTCACCTTGCCCGGCGCCATCGCGGCCCCTTGAATTCGGCTTATAACGACAAAGTCCCGGAAATAAAAATAATCCAGTTCGATTAGACTGATCAATGTAACAAATGTGTCAATCATCATTTTGATGGGTTTTTCTTATGCCGCGCGAACCCCGGAGTTTTGAAAACGCCATCACGGCGAACGATTTTTCCAGTGCCGATTATTGCGGCACCACTTATGCCGCCAAATTGCTGGGGCTGTCGGTGGCCACGGTGCAGTCGCTGGTTGAAAAGGGCGAAATCGAGGCATGGAAAACGCTGGGCGGGCATCGCCGGTTGTCCCTGCGCGCCATCAACAACTACCTGCAAAAAAACAGTCCGCAACTGGCCCAGGTTGATCCGGACCCCCGACATCGCCTGAGTGTGCTGGTGGTGGAAGACGATGAAGTCGCCCGCGATCTCTACAAGGCCCAGTTCGACGAATGGGATTTGGCGGTGGACTGCAGCTTCATGCCGTCCGCCCTGGAGGCTTTGATGGACATCGCCAGCATGCGGCCCGACCTGTTGATCACAGACCTGATCATGCCGGGTGTTGACGGCATGGAGATGCTGCGCGCCCTCAAGCGCAACCAGCAGTTGCTAGCCATGCAGATACTGGTCATCAGCGGCCTGCCCAGAGAGGCTATCGAGGAAAGAGGCGGTCTTCCGCCCAACTCGTACTACCTTGAAAAGCCGATCAATTTTGACTGGCTGCATGGTTATGTCTGCGCGCTTCTTGGGGCTAATCGCAAGTGGCGATAGCCAATTCGGCCTGCGCTTGTTCTACGCCGGGTGAAAGCGGTAAATGCCGTCGCTTCCCCGCAGGCGTCGCAGCTTGCCCTCAAACCACAACGTATGCAGATGGGCAACCGCCTCGCCCAGGGCGAACGTGGTTTGGTGCAGATCCAGCTTGCGTTTGAACATCACGGGCAGGATGTCCGTGCCGCTGCAGGGGCTGGCCTGGCAGGCCTCCATGACTTCCGCCAGCCGGTCACGGTGGTGCTCATGCAGTTGCGCGATGCGCGTGTGCAAGCCTTTGAAGGGTTTGCCATGGGACGGCAGTGTCAGCGTATCGGGGTGCAGCGCCTTGAATTTGTCGATCGACTGCAAAAACAGCGTCAGCGGATTGGACTCCGGCTCGATGTCGTAGACACTGATATTGGTCGAGATGCGTGGCAATATCATGTCGCCGCTGATCAGTAAACCGGCGACGCGCCCTTCGGGGGTCGTTGCCGCAGTCCCCGTGGGAGCCAACGAGACATCAGCGCAGGACAGGGCGATGTGTTCGGGCGCATGGCCGTAGCCGCTGATGCAGGTCCAGTTGCGGCCCCCGATGGCGATGACCTGGCCGTCCATCATGCGGTGGAATCGGCTGGGGACCTCGGGTACCAGGCCGGGGTAGTAGCTGGCGCGCGCCTTGATTTGCGCCATGGCCTGCGGATCGGTCAGCCCGTGCGATGCAAAAAACGCGGCCGCACTCTCGCCCCCGAAAGCGGAGCTGCCCCGGCTGTTGATGCGGGCGGCATTGTAGTCGGTGGCGCTGATCCACAGCGGCGCGTTCCAGCGGGCGCACAGCCAGTGCGCCAGCCCGACGTGGTCCGGGTGCATGTGGGTGACGATGACCCGCAGGATCGGCAAACCTTCGAGCTCGTTGGCGAAAATCTGCTCCCATTGCGCCTTGGATTCATCTTGGGTGATGCAGCAGTCCACGACCGTCCAGCCGCGAACCTTGCCGTCGGGGCCGTCCAGTTCATCGCGCAGCAGCCACAGATTGATGTGGTCCAGCGCGAAAGGCAGGGTCATGCGTAGCCACTTGACGCCCGGGGCCACCTCCAGGGCGCCTCCGGTCGGCGGCAAAATATCGCCGAGAGGGTAGTGCAATTGGGCTTCTTGTGCATTCATCTTGTAAGATTGCTGATTAGGTTGACGTTTACGTTAACGTAAATGTGAGCGTTCTATTACACCTGATTTTTCGAGCAGCTTCACAACGGGCCTGTCACCAGGGTTTCACAGCATGGCAATCACCACACACTCCATCGGCGATCTGGCCAAAGAGTTCGACCTGACGACACGCGCCATCCGCTTTTATGAAGACATGGGCTTGCTGCAGCCCCAGCGTGAGGGGCCGGCCGGCCGAAACCGCGTCTATACCGCGCGCGACAGAACCCGGCTCAAGCTGACCTTGCGGGCCAAACGGCTGGGTTTGAGCCTGGTTGAGGCCAAAGAGCTCATCGACATGTACGATTCGCCGCGCGACACCGTTCCCCAACTGAAGAAGTTCTTGCTCATCCTGGGCGAGCATCGCGCAGAGCTCGACGCGCAGATGGTCGATCTGAGAACCACGCTGGATGAAGTCAAGGCCCACGAAAAAGAAGCCCGGGCGCTGCTCGCCAAGACCGGCAAAACGGCAAAGTAGGCCATAATTGACGTTTACGTAAACGTCAATCAGGAGTTGACCATGGAATTCCCCCGTTTCGAGCCCAGGGACGAAGGTTACGCGGCCCGGGTGCAGGGCAGCTTTGCGCGCCAGGGTGTCATGGCGACCATCGGCGCTTCGCTGGCCGGGATAGAGCCCGGACGGGTGGTCATTGAGCTGGCGTGGGCGGCCGGCCTGAGCCAGCAGCACGGTTTTTTGCATGCCGGCATGGTGGCTACGGCGCTCGACTCGGCCTGCGGTTACGCCGGCTTCACGCTGATGCCAGCCGATGCGGGTGTGCTGACCATCGAATACAAGATCAACCTGCTGGCCCCCGCGAAAGGCCAGCGCTTTCGCATGGTGGGCCAGGTGGTCAAGCCGGGGCGCACGGTCACGGTGACCGAAGGGCGGGCCTATGCCATCGACGAAGGCCGTGAAAAACTCATCGCCACCATGAGCGCCACGTTAATGACAGTGCTGGGCCGTGAAGACGTGAAAAACTGAAACAAAAAAGGAGAATCCAGTGAACAACCTGCCCGGACTCAACTTCCAGCTCGGACAGGACATTGATGTCCTGCGCGATGCGGTGCGCGATTTCGCTCAAGATCAGATCGCGCCGCGGGCTTTCGAGATTGACCGCGACGGCCAGTTTCCGATGGATCTGTGGCGAAAAATGGGCGCTCTGGGCGTGCTCGGCATCACGGTCAGCGAGGAATATGGCGGTGCCAACATGGGCTACCTGGCGCACATGGTCGCGATGGAGGAAATCAGCCGCGCCAGCGCCTCGGTGGGGTTGTCCTACGGCGCTCACAGCAATCTGTGCGTCAACCAGATCAAGCGCAACGGCACGCAGGAGCAGCGCCGAAAATACCTGCCGAAGCTGATCACCGGCGAACATGTCGGCGCGCTCGCCATGAGCGAACCCGGCGCCGGCAGCGACGTCATGTCAATGAAGCTCAAGGCTGAGGACAAGGGCGGCTATTACCTGCTCAACGGCAGCAAGATGTGGATCACCAACGGGCCGGACGCCGACACCTTGGTGGTCTATGCCAAGACCGAGCCCGAAACTGGCCCCCACGCTGCGCTGCCCCCCGAGGGGGCTGTTTTGCCTAGGGGCGGCCCGTCGGCAAAACGCGGCGCGCACAGCATCACCGCCTTCCTGATCGAAAAAGGCATGAAAGGCTTTTCCGTCGCGCAAAAGCTCGACAAGCTCGGCATGCGCGGTTCGCACACCGGTGAGCTGGTGTTCGACAATGTGGAAGTGCCGGCGCAAAATATCCTGGGCGGTCTCAACGGCGGCGCCAAAGTGTTGATGAGCGGCCTGGACTACGAGCGCGCCGTGCTCACCGGCGGCCCCCTGGGCATCATGCAGTCCGTCATGGACAACGTGATTCCCTACATTCACGACCGCAAGCAGTTCGGTGCCCCCATTGGCGAGTTCCAGTTGATTCAGGGCAAGGTGGCCGACATGTACACCGTGCTGCAGGCCGGGCGTTCGTTTGCCTACACGGTTGCCAAAAATCTGGACATGCTGGGAACGGAGCATGTGCGCCAGGTGCGCAAGGACTGCGCATCGGTCATTCTCTGGTGCGCTGAAAAGGCCACCTGGATGGCCGGTGAAGGCGTGCAGATTTTCGGCGGCAATGGCTACATCAACGACTACCCGCTGGGCCGCCTCTGGCGCGACGCCAAGCTGTACGAAATCGGCGCCGGCACCAGCGAAATCCGCCGCATGCTGATTGGACGCGAGTTGTTTGCCGAGACTATGTGAAAATTGACGATGCACTCAGAAATACAACAGCTTTTTTCCTACAACCGCGCCTGGGCCGCGCAGATGGAGCGCGACCGGCCGGGCTTTTTCACGGGGCTGATCAAGCAGCAAAAGCCCAGGTACATGTGGATTGGCTGCTCTGACAGCCGGGTTCCGGCCAACCAGATCACCGGCCTGGAGCCGGGCGAAGTGTTTGTGCATAGGAATGTGGCCAACATCGTGGTGCATTCCGACCTCAACGCGCTCTCGGCCATCCAGTTCGCGGTGGAAATGCTCAAGGTGGAGCACCTCATGGTCGTGGGGCACTACGGCTGCGGCGGCGTGCAGGCGGCGTTGGCCGGTGCGCGCATCGGGCTGGCGGACAACTGGATACGCCACATCCAGGACGTGCGTGACCGGCACAGTGCGCTGCTGGAGCGCCTGCCCGAGGCGCACCGCGCCGACGCGCTGTGCGACCTCAATGTGATCGAGCAGGTGGTCAACGTCTGTGTGAGCACCGTGATGGTCGATGCCTGGGCCAGGGGCCAGAAGATCAGCATTCATGGCTGGACCTACGGCGTTCACGATGGCCTGCTGCAGGACCTGAAAATGACTGTCTCCGATCCCGCCGAACTCGACACGCTGTACCGTGCGGCGGTTGACCGCGTCAGGGACGCAAGACGATAAGCATGTTTCCCCGGCGCCTCGACTCTCCGCTGGCCTACGAAATCGCCAAAGCGATGATGGATGGCTTTAATCGCCACTACCGGCTATTTCGCACCGAATCGGCCCGTGCCAAGCACCGGTTCGAAACGGCGGACTGGCACGGCCAGCAGCGGGCCCAGCGGGAGCGCATCGAGTTTTATGACCTGAGGGTGCGCGAGGCCTCAACCCGGCTGGAGCGCGAATTCAAGGCCGGGGAGCAGCCGATGGACGTGTGGCAGCAGGTCAAGCTGCATTACATCGGTTTGCTGGTCAACCACCACCAGCCTGAGCTGGCCGAGACCTTCTTCAATTCGGTCACCACCAAGATCCTGCATCGCAGCTATTTCCAGAACGACTTCATTTTTGTACGGCCGGCCGTCAGCACCGAGTACATCGAAAACGACGAACCTGCCGCGCAGCCCACCTACCGGGCCTATTATCCCCAGCGGGACACCTTGCACCAGCACCTGTCTCGCATGGTGAGCGACTTTGACCTGCGCCTGGAGTTTGAAGACCTGGCGCGTGACGTGGCTTACGTGGTGGAAGAAATCAACAGCCGCCTGGGCGATGTCAAATTACGCGCCAACTTCCAGATTCAGGCGCTCTCCAGCCTGTTTTTCCGCAACAAGGGCGCCTACATTGTCGGCAAGCTGATCAACGGCTTCAACGAGCTGCCGTTTGCGCTGCCGCTGCTGCACGGAAAGTCGAACAGGCTGGTGATTGATGCGATGCTGATTGGGGAAGACGACCTGCTGATCCTCTTCAGTTTCGCGCGCGCCTATTTCATGGTGGAGATGGGGATTCCCTCGGCCTATGTGCAGTTTTTGCGCAGCATGATGCCGCGCATGCCGCGCGCCGAAATCTACAATGCACTCGGTCTGGCCAAGCAGGGCAAGACACTTTTTTACCGTGATTTTCTGTACCATCTGCGCCACTCGACCGACAAATTCCGCATCGCCCCCGGCATCAAGGGCATGGTCATGCTGGTGTTCGATCTGCCCTCGTTTCCCTATGTGTTCAAGGTCATCAAGGACCATTACCCGCCGCAAAAAGACACGACGAGAGAGCAGATCCAGGGCAAATACCTGCTGGTCAAGCAGCACGACCGCGTCGGCCGCATGGCCGACACCCAGGAGTACAGCGAGGTGGCCTTTCCGCGCGAGCGTTTTGACGACGAGCTGATTGCCGAGATCGAGAAATTCGCGCCCAGCCAACTGGAGATCAGCGACCGCGATGGCGACGGAAACATGGAGATCATCATCAAGCACGTCTACATCGAGCGCCGCATGATCCCGCTCAATATTTATTTGCAGGAAGCCTTCGACGCCGGTGTCACGGAGCCAGCCGCAAAAAACCAGATCGAGCGCGCCGTGATCGAATACGGCAACGCCATCAAGGACCTGGTGGCGGCCAACATCTTTCCCGGCGACATGCTGTGGAAGAACTTTGGCATCACGCGCCATGGCAAGGTGGTTTTTTACGACTACGACGAGATCGAATACATCACCGACTGCAACTTCCGCCGGGTGCCGACGCCGCGCAATGAGGAAGAAGAAATGAGCGGCGAGGTCTGGTACTCGGTCGGACCCAGGGATGTGTTTCCGGAAACCTTCGGCCCCTTCCTGCTGGGCAACGACGCGGTGCGCGAGGTCTTCATGAAATACCATGCCGACCTGCTGGACGTGGCCTTCTGGCAAAGCCACAAGGAGCGTATTGCGGCAGGCCATGTGCATGATGTGTTTCCCTACGAGCGGGACAGGCGCTTCGTGCGCAAATACGCCGACCGGAAAACCTGAAGATCTGTGATGCGAGCGGCCTGCCAGTTGCTGTCGGGCGCCTACAATGACTTTTTTTGAAGATGGTTACTGCGGCTCTCGCCCAGCAAGCGCGCGGCGCGGTGACTCAAGTTCTTAACCTTGGGCCAAGCGTGGTGACCTCGGTTGCTGCGCTGTCCCTCATCCACCAGGAGAAAAAACCATGTCTGATTCCATTGTTATCATCGGCGCCGCCCGCACCCCCATGGGGGGCTTCCAGGGCGATTTTTCCAGTCTGTCCGCTCATGACCTGGGCGGCGCAGCGATCAAGGCCGCCGTCGAGCGCTCGGGCATTGCGCCCGAGAAGGTCGATGAAGTGCTGTTTGGCAACTGCCTGATGGCGGGCCAGGGCCAGGCGCCGGCCCGGCAAGCCGGCTTCAAGGGCGGCCTGCCGGCCAGCAGCGGCGCGGTGACGCTGTCCAAAATGTGCGGCTCCGGCATGGAAACAGCGATCCTGGCGCACGACCAGTTGCTGGTCGGCAGCCGTGATGTGATGGTGGCCGGCGGCATGGAAAGCATGACCAACGCGCCGCACCTGCTGCTCAAGGGCCGCAGTGGTATCCGCATCGGGCACGACCGCATTTATGACCACATGATGCTCGACGGCCTGGAAGACGCTTACGAGCCAGGTCGCGCCATGGGCACCTTTGGCGAGCAGTGTGCTGACAAATACAAATTCACGCGAGAGGCGCAGGACGCTTTCGCGGTGACCAGCGTGCAACGCGCCAAAGCGGCCACCGAATCCGGCGCCTTCAAGGCGGAGATTACGCCGGTCACCGTCAAAGGCCGTGCCGGCGACACCGTGATTTCCATCGACGAAGGCCCGGGCAAGGTCAAGCTCGACAAGATTCCGACGCTCAAGCCCGCCTTCAAGAAAGACGGCACCATCACCGCCGCGTCCAGCTCGTCGATCAACGACGGCGCCGCCGCGCTGGTGCTGGCCCGCGCATCCACCGCCAAGGAACTGGGCGCCAAGCCCCTCGCCCGCATCGTCGGCCACGCCACCTTTGCCCAGGCGCCCGAGTGGTTCACCACGGCACCGGTCGGCGCGGTGCAAAAACTTCTGAAGAAGATCGGCTGGAGCGTCAAGGACGTGGACCTGTGGGAAATCAATGAAGCCTTTGCCGTGGTGCCCATGGCCGCCATGAAAGAACTCGGCATCAGCCACGACATCGTCAACGTCAACGGCGGCGCCTGCGCGCTGGGCCACCCGGTCGGCGCCAGCGGCGCCCGCATCATCGTTACGCTGATTTACGCGCTGAAGGCGCGGGGCCTGAAAAAAGGCATTGCAACCTTGTGTATCGGCGGCGGCGAAGGCACGGCGCTGGCCCTCGAATTGCTTTGATGTGGCACACTGAATGCAAACTGAAGCATCATGAAAAATGTTAGCCACTCGATTTGAAAATCATGCGCGGGCCGTGGTTTATGGTGGCGACTGCCTGAAGTTGTTGCGTGATGTTCCTGACGAGTCGGTCCAACCGGTTGACTTCGCCGCCCTACAACATTGGCAAGCCCTACGAAACCAAGCTCAGTCTCAAAGAGTACGTGACGCAACAGGAAGAAGTCATTGAGGCGTGTGAGCGTGTGCTGGCACCCACGGGAAGCATTTGCTGGCAGGTCGGGAACTACGTGGATAAAGGACAAATAACGCCGCTCGACATTGTTCTCTATCCAGTCTTTGAGCGCTTTGTTTTGTCGCTGACCGATGTCAACGACTGGGTGTTAGGGCTACGCTGAATAAGTCCGTTCGCGTTGAGCCTGTCGAAACGCTGCCCTTGCAAATCAACAACTTGCGAAGGACTTCGACAGGCTCAGTCCGAACGGGGAGACTTATTCAGCATTGCGTTAAAGCATGGCCGCCGGGGGATGGGCGCAGAACTTGCCCAGGACTATGCGCAGATTGCCAAAAACAGAATCAAGGAGCAATTGGCCGGACGCCTGGAGACGCGGCCCATGAACAAGCCTGTTTTTGATCCAGAAACGGCCGGGCGCTCACTGGTGACCAATCCGTGGAAAGAACCGGGTGTGTCTCAGACGCAGCTCCAATTGATGCAGGCGCGCGCTCTTTATGGGGTGGCAGCTATGTGCAGGCCATCTTAATGCGCGATGTGTGTAATGAAGGAGACAAAGCATGCCCATCACCAAAGGATTCCGCGCCCTCGTCGATGAAGCCATGGCCCAGGTCACCACCTATTCGGTCGCCGAAGTCCAGGCCCGGCTGACGGACCCGCAGGTGCAGATCGTTGACATCCGCGACGTGCGCGAACTCGCAGGCGGCACGGTGGTGGGCGCCTTTCATGCACCCCGTGGCATGCTGGAGTTCTGGGTCGATCCCGCCTCGCCGTACCACAAGAGTCTGTTTGCCGACGAAGGCAAGGAGTTCATCCTGTTCTGCGGCGCCGGCTGGCGCAGTGCGCTGGCTGCCAAGACTTTGCAGGAGATGGGCATGAGCAACGTCGCCCACATCGACGGTGGTTATGCCGAATGGCTCAAGCAGGGCGCGCCGACCGAAACGCTCGAAGACCGGGAAAAGCGCAAGGCCAGGAAGGGTTGATGCCGCAGGTATTGCCCGCCCAACCTTGTCCCTGTGGTCGCCTGGGACCATCGAAAAAGCCACTGGTGCTTGGCAATTGCTGCGGCCGCTTCGTGGGCGACTTCGCCCAAACACCGGCGCCCGATGCCCAAGCGCTGATGCGCTCGCGTTACACCGCCTTTGTGCTGGAACGGGCCGACTACCTGCTGGCCACCTGGCACGCCAGCCGCCGCCCGGCCCAACTGGCGTTTGACTCCGGCGTGAAGTGGCTGGGGCTGGACGTGCGGCAGCATCGCCAACTGGACGCCACCCATGCAGAAGTCGAATTTGTCGCCCGGCAAAAAAGCCCAGGCAGTCCGGCTGTCCGCCTGCACGAGCGCAGCCGCTTCGTGCATGAGGCAGGCCGTTGGCACTATGTGGACGGCGATCTGCTGTGAGGTGTGGTGAAAAGTTATCCTACCCCCTATTTCATGTGTGCAAGCAGCTATTGAATCAGTAGCAAAACGGTAACCCGGATTCACGAACTGTACGAAGGGCGCATCGCCTGCGCCTCCGGGGCGGACCGGTTCAAGGGTGGAGTTGCAACTGGAAAAGTGCGGACTGATGCCCTCGCAGAGAACAATAGCGCCGTCGAAATGATGGGCGACGACAAGCTCAAACTCATCGCTCACGAGTTGTTGGTCAGCCTGCGCGAGAACGTGTCCGTCGATTGGGCTCATCGTGATTCGGCCAGGGCGCGGATGCGGGTGCTGGTAAAGCGCATTCTGCGCAAATACGGCTTCCCGCCTGACCTGCAGGACGCCGCCGTCCAAACCGTACTTCAGCAGGCCGAGGCCCTATCTTCAGGGTGGAACGTAAGTCGGGTGGACTTGCGGTAATTGCCGACCCCCCCGAAATTCTCCAGGGGAGGCTCCCGTCCACTCCCGAAACGCCCGCATAAAACTCTTTTCATTCCGAAATCCCGCCGCCGCTGCAATTTGCTTCAATGGCTTGTCACTGCGGTTCAATAAATCTTTTGCGCGCTCAAATCGCACCTCATCCTTCAATTTCTGTAGCGACGCACCTTCTTCCTTCAGTTGTCGGTGCAGTGTGCGCGCAGACATGTGCAGCAGACTGGCAATGCCTTCTGCGCTATGCGTGTCGGCGGGGTTGGCCGTAAGCGTCTGCCGTACCTGCTGCACCAGCAGGCGGTCGCGTCGGTATTGCAGCACCGTGAGCGGCAGGGCGCGCTGCAGCATCTGTCGCAGCGCCTTTTCGTCGCGGCGCAGGGGCAGGGCCAGGTAGCGCGCGTCGAACCGGATTTCGGCCTGCGCGGCGCCAAAGCGCAGTGGGCCGGGGAACATGTGCTGGTAGGCGTCGGCATGCGGCGGTGCGGCAAAGGGAAAGCGTGCGCCCTGCAGCGGAATGCGTGAGGCGATGTACCAGCAGGCCAGGCCGTGGATGTTGCGCAGCACATGGACCAGGCAGAACTCGCGCTGTCCTTGACCATGGCGGCCCAGGTCGGCGCGCTCCTCGATCACGATGGCCGCGCTGTCGCCGGTGGTCGCCAGCTTGAGGTGAATGTCGTCGGCCAGCAGCGCGTGGTGGCGGCACCAGCGTTTGAGTGCCACGCCCAGGTTGGGCGCGCTGAGCGAGGCTCTTGCCAGCATGCCGTAGCTGCCCCAGGGCAGCCGGCGGCTGAAAGCGCCCAGCACTTCGTCGTCCAGTTCCTGCATGGCCGCGCCGGACAGCACTTCCATCTGCCGTGCGGTGATGTGTCCGTCGGCTTGCCGTAGATCGGCTGGCGTGATCTGTGCCAGCTTGAGGGCTTTGACTGGGCTCTGTTTATAACGCGGGTAAGCCGCGACGATGGCACGGGCAAAGGCCATGGGCGTGGCAGCGGCGGGCTGGCCCGTGAGGGCGGACGAGGTGCGGGTGGGCATGGGTCGAGTTTGCGGTAAGCTGGCACGATTTGCAACCTGCGTGGCAGGCGTTCGGCGTCTTTTGCGCCTAAGCTGCCGTATTGGCGTTAAGGTGTGGTCCATGCGCGGCCGCCAGCGCCGCTGTGAGGAATTCATGCCCGTTCTGGAGACAAAACTCAACGCCCGATCCGCCGACTTCCAGGCCAACGCCGCCGCCATGCGCGCGCTGGTTGATGATCTGCGGGTGCAGGTAGCCAAAGCCGCCGCCGGCGGTGGTGAAGCGGCGCGCGCCAAACACATGGCGCGCGGCAAGCTGCCGCCGCGCGAGCGGGTGCAGATGCTGCTTGACCCCGGCACGCCGTTTCTGGAGCTGGCCCCGCTGGCCGCCCACGCGATGTACCCGGACAAGGATGGCAGCGACAGCGCGCCCTGTGCCGGCGTGATCACCGGCATCGGCCGTGTCAGCGGGGTCGACTGCCTGATTGTGTGCAACGACGCCACGGTCAAGGGGGGCACCTACTACCCGATGACGGTCAAAAAACATTTGCGGGCGCAGGAAGTCGCGCAGCAGAACCGGCTGCCCTGCATTTACCTGGTCGATTCGGGCGGCGCCAACCTGCCCAACCAGGACGACGTGTTTCCTGACCGCGAGCATTTTGGCCGCATCTTTTACAACCAGGCCAACATGAGCGCGCAAGGCATCGCGCAGATCGCGGTCGTCATGGGCAGTTGCACGGCAGGCGGGGCCTATATGCCGGCGATGAGCGACGAGACCATCATCGTCAAGAACCAGGGCACGATTTTCCTGGGCGGCCCGCCGCTGGTGAAGGCGGCCACCGGCGAGATCGTGACCGCCGAAGACCTGGGCGGCGGCGATGTGCATACCCGTCTGTCCGGCGTGGCCGACCACCTGGCGCAAAACGATGCCCATGCGCTGGCGTTGGCCCGTTCGGCGGTTGCCAACCTGAACGCGAATTTCAATCGAAAAGTCCCTGCCAACCTGACTGATCGTGCAGTACGTGCTCCTGAGTACGAAGCAGACGAGATTTACGGCATTGTCCCCGCCGATACCCGCAAGCCTTATGACGTGCGCGAAATCATTGCCCGCGTCGTCGATGGCAGCGAGTTCGACGAGTTCAAGGCGCGCTTCGGCACGACGCTGGTGACCGGCTTTGCACGCATCGAAGGCATGCCGGTGGGCATCATCGCCAACAACGGCATTTTGTTCAGCGAGTCGGCGCAAAAAGGCGCGCACTTCATCGAACTTTGCTGTCAACGGAAAATCCCGCTGGTGTTTCTGCAGAACATCACCGGTTTCATGGTCGGCCGCAAGTACGAGGCCGAGGGTATTGCGCGCCATGGCGCCAAGCTGGTGATGGCCGTGGCCACCGCCCAGGTGCCCAAGTTCACCATCATCATCGGCGGCAGTTTCGGCGCCGGCAACTACGGCATGTGCGGCCGCGCTTACAGCCCGCGCTTTTTATGGATGTGGCCGAACGCGCGTATTTGTGTGATGGGCGGCGAGCAGGCCTCGTCGGTGCTGGCCAGCGTGCGGCGCGACGCGATCGAGGCCAAGGGCGGGCAGTGGAGCGCCGAAGAGGAGAAAGCTTTCAAGCAACCGATGCTCGACCAGTTCGACCACCAGTCCCGCCCTTATTACTCCAGTGCGCGCCTGTGGGACGACGGGGTCATCGACCCGGCCGACACGCGGCGCGTGCTGGCGCTCGGGCTGCGTGCCAGCCTGAACGCCCCGATTCCCGAGCCGCGTTTTGGCGTGTTCCGCATGTAAGGGAACCGATGATTGCCAACACCCGCTTCAACATTCACGACCGCGCCCGGCATGCGTGCGGCGGCGATTACACCGCGAGACACCACCATGTTTAAAAAAATACTGATTGCCAATCGCGGTGACCAGCCGCGAAGCGGCGCAGCAGCGAAGCTAAATTGCATGGCGCGCGAAGCGTGCGCAGGCGATTACACCGCGAGACACCACCATGTTTAAAAAAATACTGATTGCCAATCGCGGTGAAATCGCCTGCCGCGTGGCAGCAACCGCCAGGCGCATGGCGATCCAGACCGTGGCGGTGTATTCGGACGCAGACGCCGGCGCCAAACATGTCAGCGTGTGCGACGAGGCGATTCACATCGGCGGCAGCGCGCCCAAAGACAGCTACCTGTGCTGGAAAAAAATCATCGCCGCGGCCCAGGCCACAGGTGCCGAGGCCATCCATCCGGGCTACGGGTTTCTGAGCGAGAACGAAGAGTTCGCGCAAGCCTGCGCCGACGCCGGCCTGGTCTTCATCGGCCCGCCCGCGTCGGCCATCAAGGCCATGGGCCTGAAGGCAGAGTCCAAGCAACTGATGGAAAAAGCCGGCGTGCCGCTGGTGCCGGGCTACCACGGCAGCGACCAGGATCCGGCCATGCTCCAGCACGAGGCCAACCGCATCGGTTACCCGGTGCTGATCAAGGCCAGCGCGGGCGGCGGCGGCAAAGGCATGCGGGTGGTGGACCAGGCGGCGGACTTCGGGGCCGCGCTCGCCTCCTGCCAGCGCGAGGCGCGCAACAGTTTTGGCAGCGACGCGGTGCTGATTGAAAAATACGTGCAGCGCCCGCGCCACATCGAGATCCAGGTATTTGGCGACACCCACGGCAATTACGTCTATCTGTTTGAGCGCGATTGCTCGGTGCAGCGGCGTCATCAGAAGGTGCTGGAAGAAGCGCCGGCGCCCGGCATGACGCCCGAGATGCGCCAGCAGATGGGCCTGGCCGCTGTCGCGGCGGCGCGCGCCGTGCATTATGTGGGCGCAGGCACGGTGGAATTCATCGTCGAGCAGCCGATTAAAGAGCATTTTTCCGACGGGCCACCCTTAGGAAAAATAGCCCCCTCGGGGGGCAGCGCAGCACACGAAGTGGCAAGCGTGGGGGCCTTTTTCTTCATGGAGATGAACACCCGCCTGCAAGTGGAGCATCCGGTGACTGAAGCGATTACCGGGCTGGATTTGGTGGCGTGGCAACTGCGTGTCGCGTCGGGCGAGAAGCTGCCGCTGACGCAAGACCAATTGCGCATTCACGGCCACGCCATCGAGGCCCGTATTTGCGCCGAAAACCCGGATAACAACTTCCTGCCGGCCACCGGCACCCTGCATGTCTATGGCCTGCCGCCGTGCGTTTCTTTCGAGCAGGGCCCGGTGCGTGTGGATGCCGGCGTGCGCGAAGGCGATGTGATCTCGCCGTTTTACGACTCGATGATCGCCAAGCTGATCGTGCATGGCGATACCCGCGAACAGGCGCTGGCGCGCATGGATGAAGCGCTGGCGGAACTGCACATCGTGGGTCTGTCTACCAATGTGCAGTTTTTGCGCCATGTGGTGCAAAGCCGCTCGTTTGCCGGGGCCGATCTCGATACCGCGCTGATTCCGCGCGAGCAGGCGGTGCTGTTCCATCAGGAAAAGCTCGGCCTGCCCGCTGCTGCTGCTGCCGCCGTGGCGCTGACCTTGCTGGAGGAAAAAGCGCAGGAGACGGCCGACCCCTTCAGCAAAAGGGACGGCTGGCGCTCCCATGGCCTGACGCTGCGGCGCTTCGAGTTCGAGTTTCATGGCGAGTCTGTGCAGGCCGAGCTGACCTACCTGCATGACGGCGCGTTGCACCTGGCCGCCGGCGGCCAGGACGGCCCGCTGGTTTTTTCGCGCGGAGAGGCCGCGATGGACCTCCAGTTTGGCGGGCAGCGGTTCAGCGCAAACATCTACCGCCGTGGCGAGACGGTGCATGTGTTCGCCCGCCAGGGCGCGACCCAGATCACGGTGATTGACCGGCTGGCGCATGCCGGGGAAAGCCATGGCGAAGCCGGCCGCCTGACTGCGCCCATGCCCGGCAAGGTCGTGTCCTTCGCGGTAAAGGCCGGCGACAAGGTCAGCAAAGGCCAGGCGCTGGCAGTGATGGAGGCGATGAAGATGGAGCACACGATTGCCGCGCCGGCCGACGGTGTGGTGCAGGAGCTGCTGTACGCTCTCGGCGACCAGGTCGCCGAAGGGGCGGAACTCTTGACGATGACCGCCTGACAAGCTGCCGCAGGACGCGATGCCGGATGTTTTTCGCACTGAACCGCTGCCGGCTGCGCATCCCTTCTGGCAGCATCTTAAAATGACCGTCACGCCGCCCACCTCGGCCCGTACCCTGCGCGAGGAAAGCATGGGGCAGACAACAGGCAAGATGGCGGCACTGCAAGGGCGGGCAAGCCATTTCCAGCCTTCCCGGTGCGGTTAATCCAAACAAAGGATACTGATATCGTGTCACTCCCCTCCAAAGTCAAACTCGTCGATGTCGGTCCGCGCGACGGCCTGCAAAATGAAAAGCAGCCGGTGCCTGCCGCCGTCAAGATCGAGCTGGTGCATAGGCTGCAGGATGCCGGCCTCACCGAGATCGAAGTCACCAGTTTTGTGTCGCCCAAATGGGTGCCGCAGATGGCTGACAACGCGGAGGTCATGGCCGGTATCAGGCGCAAGCCGGGTGTGCGTTACTCGGTGCTGACGCCCAATATGCAGGGCTTCGAGGCGGCGGTGTTGTCAAAACCCGATGAGGTGGTGGTGTTTGCCGCGGCCAGCGAAGCCTTCAGCCAGCGCAACATCAACTGCTCGATCGCCGAAAGCATCGAGCGCTTCCGGCCGGTGGTCGAAGCGGCCAGGGCACGCAACATTTATGTGCGTGGCGCGATCTCCTGCGCCGTGGGCTGCCCTTACGAGGGCGAGGTGGCGCCGGAGCGGGTCGAGCTGGTGGCGCGTCTGCTGAAGGACATCGGTGTGCAGCACGCCGGCGTGGCCGACACGGTTGGCGTAGGCACCCCGCTGAAGGTGCGGCGCGCGATGGAAGCGACGCTGCGGCACTACAGCATCGACGATGTGTCGGGCCATTTTCACGATACCTATGGTCAAGCGCTGGCCAACACGCTGATCTGCCTGCAAATGGGTATCTGGCAATACGACACCTCGTCCGCCGGCCTGGGCGGCTGCCCCTATGCCAAAGGCGCCACCGGCAATGTGGCGACCGAAGACGTGGTCTACCTGCTGCAGGGCATGGGCATCGTTACCGGCATTGATCTGGACAAACTGATCGACGCCGGCAAATTCATCAGCGACTTTCTGGAGCGCAAACCCAATTCACGCGCGGCGACCGCGCTGCTGAACAAAAGGGCGAGTTGAAAATGCTGCCAGAAGGCGTCCAGCGCGTGGCCGCCGTGTTGCAGGCCAAAGGCCACCCGCACTTGCCGCTCATGCTGGACGACGCGGCCCGCACCGCGCAGCAGGCGGCTGACGCGCTGGGCATCGCGTTGGGCCAGATCGCCAAAAGCATTATTTTTCGCCGCAAACCGGATGATGCAGCGGTACTGGTCATTACCTCGGGCGATCAGCGGGTGGATGAAAAAAAAGTCGAAGCCCTGGTCTGCCCCGACGGCAAACGGCTGGGCCGCGCCGATGCGGCGTTCGTCAAAATCCGAACCGGTTTTTCGATTGGCGGCGTGTCGCCGCTGGCGCATGCCTCAGCGTCCGTCACCCTGATTGACCGGCAGTTGTTTCGCTTTGAAGAGATATGGGCGGCGGCCGGTCATCCGCATGGCGTCTTCAAGCTCAGCCCGCAGCAACTGCAGGCCTTGACCGGCGCACCGGTTGCCGACGTGGCGGTCGATCCGGTGCAGGAACAGGCAGCGCTGCAAAACGCTATTAATTTAGTCGCTGCCCGCGTCCATAAAATAAAAAACGAAACCACTAATTTGCCCTCGCCCTGCATCTCCGTGTGCCGAATGAGCGAGGTCAGCGGTTGCTGTGAAGGCTGCTTTCGGACCCGCGAAGAAATCGCCGGCTGGAGCCAGGCGACGGATGCCGGCAAGCGCGCGGTCTGGAATCTGATCGAGCAGCGCATGGTGGCGCTGCAACCATGAGGTTGCACCCCGATCCAGCAGCTACCCGCATGAAACACATCACCTTTTACCTCGATTTCATCTCACCCTACGCCTACCTGGCGTTCGAGAAGCTGCCGGAAGCCTTGAGGGACATCAGCTACAGCGTGACTTACAAGCCGCTGCTGTTTGCCGGACTGCTGAAACACCATGGGCAACTCGGCCCCGCGGAAATGGCCGGCAAGCGCGACTGGACTTACCGCCAGGTCCTGTGGCTGGCGCATCAGCAGGGCATGGCGTTGCAGTTGCCTGCCAGCCACCCTTTCAACCCCTTGGCCCTGTTGCGGCTGGCCGTGGCTTGCGATGCACAAGGCACGCCCAACCGTTATGTTTGCGAAACGCTGTTTCGGCATGTCTGGCGCGGCGGCGCAGAGGCGGTTGAGCCCCGGCGGCTGGCCGCACTGATTGCGCAACTGGCCCCGCAACGTGATGTCAACGGCGCAGACGTCAAGGCCCAGTTGAAGGGTCACAGCGACGAAGCGATTGCGCAGGGCGTGTTTGGCGTGCCCACCCTGGCGCTGGATGGCAAGGTGTTCTGGGGTTTCGATGCGCTGCCCATGTTGCGGGCCTATGTGCTGGGTGATGCCTGGTTTGACGGCCCCGGCTGGGAGGCTGCCAGTCAGTTGGCTGTGGGTGTCTCGCGCCAAAAATAGCTCTGCGTGGCGTAGTCAGCGCATGTTGACAAGCCGCCGAAGGGTGTTTGCGTCGCTTGTCAGGAGCCGATAAGTTTCTCGCAGGCCCGACAGGCGCCTAGAATGTTTGACCTCTTCAGAAAAGCTCCATTCATGGTCCAGGGAATCATCCGTATTCGCGGCGCGCGCCAGCACAACCTCAAAAATATTGATCTGGATATTCGCACCGGTGAAATGACGGTGGTCACCGGTCCCAGCGGCTCCGGCAAGTCGTCCCTGGTGTTTGACACCCTGTTTGCCGAAGGCCAGCGCCGTTACGTGGAAACCTTTTCGGCCTACGCGCGCCAGTTTCTGGACCGCATGGACAAACCCGCGGTGGACAAGGTGGAGGGTGTTCCTCCGGCGATTGCCATTGACCAGACCAACCCGGTGCGCAGCTCGCGCTCGACCGTGGGCACGATGACCGAGCTCAACGACCACCTGAAGCTGCTGTATGCCCGCGCGGCACGGTTGTTCGATAAAAAGACCGCGCAGCCCGTGCGGCACGATACGCCCGAGTCGATTTATGCCGAGTTGATGCGTCGTACGGAAGCGATGGAGCAAGCCCAATTTTCCGCCGGGCCGCCCCAAGGAAAATTAGCCCCCTCGGGGGGCAGCGTCGTACGCGAAGCGACAAGCGTGGGGGGCGATACCTCCGCCGGGCCGCCCCAAGGAAAATTAGCCCCCTCGGGGGGCAGTGCAGTACGCGGAGCGACAAACGTGGGGGCACGTCTCGTGATGACCTTTCCTGTCGAGCTGCCCGGCAACACCAGCGCCGACGAGGTCACGCAGTGGCTGTCGGCCAGCGGGTTCACGCGCGTGCATGCCGAACGCGAGGTGGCGACACCTGCAGGCCCGCATAAATTGCTTGACGTGGTGGCTGACCGTTTCCGTATCCAGACTGTTGAAAAGGCGCGTGTCATCGAGGCGATTGAAATGGCGCTCAAGCGCGGTGGCCGGCTCAACGTCTATGTCACCGGATCTGCTTCAGTGTCTGCCGAATCGGAAGAAATGTGGCGCTTTTCGACCGGCCTGCATTGCCCCGACAGCGACCTGCGCTACGCCGACCCGACGCCTTCACTGTTTTCCTTCAACTCGGCCATGGGCGCCTGCGAAACCTGCCGTGGTTTTGGCCGCGTCATCGGGGTGGACTACGGCCTGGTGATCCCCAACGACAAGCTGACCCTGCGCGCCGGCGCGATCAAGACCCTGCAGACGCCGGCCTGGAAAGAAGCGCAGGACGACCTGATGCGCCATGCCGAAACCGCGGGCATCCCGCGCGACACGCCCTGGTACAAGCTCACGCCGGAGCAGCAGGGCTGGGTCATCAACGGCTCGCCGAGCTGGAACGGCAAATGGAACCAGCACTGGTTCGGCATCAAGCGTTTTTTTTCCTACCTCGAGAGCAAGGCCTACAAGATGCACATCCGTGTGCTGCTGTCCAAATACCGCAGCTACACGCCCTGCGAAACCTGCGGCGGCGCGCGCCTGAAGCGGGAGGCGCTGCTGTGGCGGCTGGGCTCCAAGGAGGCGGCCGACGCGGTGCTGCCGCCAGCACAGCGTTTCATGCCGGTCGGTGTGGGCTGGACCCGCGAGCAGCTCGAAGCGATGCCGGGCTTGTGCGTGCATGACCTCATGCGCTTGCCGATTGACCGGCTGCGGCAGTTTTTTGCCGGGCTGGCGCCGGCCGCGCTGCAGGACGGCAGTGCGCCCGATGCCGAGTTCAAGGCGCTCAAATCGCTGTTCGAGGAAATCCACACCCGCCTCAAGTACCTCTGCGATGTCGGCATCGGCTACCTGACGCTGGACCGGCAGAGCCGCACCCTGTCCGGCGGCGAGGTGCAGCGCATCAACCTCACGACGGCGCTCGGCACCTCGCTGGTCAACACCCTGTTTGTGCTCGACGAGCCCTCGATCGGCCTGCACCCGCGCGACATGAACCGCATCACGCAGGCCATGCACCGGCTGCGCGATGCCGGCAACACGCTGGTGGTGGTCGAGCACGACCCGGCGGTCATGATGGCGGCCGACCGCATGATCGACATGGGCCCCGGCCCGGGCGAGAAGGGCGGCCAGATCGTCTTCGACGGCACGCCGCAAGACCTCCGGCATGCCGACACGCTGACCGGTGCCTACCTGGGTTCACGCAAGCAGGTCGGCATGGGCTTCAAGCGGCCGGTGAGCGACAACACGCCGCGCCTGATTCTGGAGGGCGCGCGCGACCACAACCTGAAGAACCTGACGGTCGAGTTTCCGCTGCAGCGCCTGGTCTGCGTGACCGGGGTCAGCGGCTCCGGCAAATCGACGCTGATGCAGGACATCCTCGCGCCGGCGCTGCTGCGCCAGTTCGGCAAGGCCACCGAAACACCGGGCCTGCACGAGCGGCTGATGGGCGCCGATCACCTGAGCGACGTGGTGTTCGTCGACCAGTCGCCGATTGGCAAGACCGCGCGTTCCAACCCGGCCAGCTATGTCGGCGCCTGGGACGCCGTGCGCGAACTGTTTGCGCAGGCCCCGCTGGCCAGGCAGCGCAGCTACACCGCGTCCAAGTTCAGCTTCAATAACGGCGACGGGCGCTGCCCGACCTGCGGCGGCTCCGGCTTCGAGCATGTCGAGATGCAGTTCCTCAGCGACGTCTACCTGCGCTGCCCCGATTGCGACGGCAAGCGCTACCGGCCCGAGATTCTGGAAGTCACGATAGAGCGCAAGGCCATCGGCGAGGTGCATGCGCGGCTCATGAATGTGGCCGATGTGCTGGACCTGACGGTCAGCGAGGCCAGCCAATTGTTCGCGCAGGACCGCGAGGTGATTCGCGCGCTGCAGCCCATCGTCGATGTCGGCCTCGAATACGTGAAGCTGGGCCAGCCGGTGCCGACGCTGTCGGGCGGCGAGGCGCAGCGCCTCAAGCTCGCCGGTTTTCTGGCCGGCGCCTCCAAAACCACCAGCAACAGCCGCCAGCCGCTGGCGCTGAAAAACGTCAGCCGCGGCACACTTTTCCTTTTTGACGAGCCGACCACCGGGCTGCACTTCGACGACATCGCCAAGCTGATGCGGGCGCTGCGCAAGCTGCTGGATGTGGGCCATTCGCTGATCATCATCGAACACAACCTGGACGTGATCCGCTCGGCCGACTGGCTGATCGACCTCGGCCCCGAGGGGGGCGAGGCCGGCGGCCTGCTGGTGGCCCAGGGCACGCCCGAAGCGGTGCGCCAGCACCCGACATCGCACACCGCGCTGGCGCTACGCGAGTACGAACAGGCCATGGGCAAGGTGCATGGTGTCGAGGAGGCGCGGCCCAAGGCCTGGGCCGTGAAACCGACGTTCTCCAACCTGATCCAGATCGTCAACGCCAGGGAGCACAACCTCCAAAGCCTGTCGGTCGATATTCCGCGCGGCCAGTTCAATGTGGTGACGGGCGTGTCGGGTTCCGGCAAGTCCACGCTGGCCTTTGACATCCTGTTCAACGAAGGTCAGCGGCGCTATCTGGAATCGCTCAACGCCTATGCGCGCAGCATCGTGCAGCCGGCAGGCCGGCCCGAGGTCGATGCGGTCTACGGCATTCCGCCGACCGTGGCGATCGAGCAGCGCCTGTCGCGCGGCGGGCGCAAGTCCACCGTGGGCACCACCACCGAGGTCTGGCACTTCCTGCGCCTGCTCTACGTCAAGCTCGGCATCCAGCATTGCACCAAAGACGGCGCGGCGGTGATGCCGCAGAGCCTTGACGCCATTGCGGCCCAACTGCTCAAGGCCTACAGGGGCCAGCACATCGGCTTGCTCGCGCCGCTGGTGATCAACCGCAAGGGCGTCTACACCGAGCTGGCCGACTGGGCGCGGCCGCGCGGCTACACCCATCTGCGCATCGACGGCGAGTTTTTGCCGACCTCCGGTTTTCCGCGCATCGACCGTTTCAAGGAACACACGGTGGAGCTGCCGATTGCCGACATCCATGTCACACCTGACAACGAAGCCGCGCTGCGCCAGGCGCTGGCGACCGCGCTGCAGCATGGCAAGGGCGTGGTGCATGTGCTGGCCCCGCTGGACGGATTGCGCGGCGCGATGATGGCCGGCACGTCCACCAAAAATATCGGCAGGCTGCAGGCCTCGTCCACGCAGCGCGCCTGCCCGGTCTGCGCCACCTCTTACCCGGAACTCGATCCGCGCCTGTTCAGCTACAACAGCAAACACGGCTGGTGCCCGGATTGCGTGGGCACCGGCGTCCGGCTCACCAAAGAGCAGCGCAAGGTGTTTGACGACTCGGTGCGTGACGATGACAACAAGGGCCGCGAGCAAAGTTTTGCCGAACCCGAGGCCGACGACGTGGGGGATGCGGCCTGTCCAAAATGCGAGGGCACGCGCCTGAACGCGCAGGCGCGCGCGGTGAAGTTCGCCGGTGTCGGCATTGCCGATATTGCGGCCCTGTCGGTGACTGACGTGCGTGCCTGGGTGGAGAAGCTGGCGCTGTTGGGCCGTGAAGCCGGCATTGCGCGCGACCTGATTCCCGAGATCAAAAGCCGGCTTGAATTTCTCGAAGACGTGGGCCTGGGCTACCTGACGCTGGATCGCGGCGCGCCCACGCTGTCGGGCGGCGAGGCGCAGCGCATCCGGCTGGCGGCGCAGCTCGGTTCCAATCTGCAGGGCGTCTGTTATGTGCTCGACGAACCGACCATCGGCCTGCACCCGCGCGACAACCGGATTCTGCTCAACGCCCTGGGCAAGCTCAGTGCCAGAGGCAACACGCTGGTGGTGGTCGAGCACGACGAAGACACGATACGCCGCGCCGACAACATCATTGACATCGGCCCCGGCGCCGGCAAGCGCGGCGGCCAACTGGTGGCGCAGGGCACGGCGGCTGACATCAGTGCCAACGCCGAATCCCTGACCGGGCGGTATCTGCTTCATGCCATGAAGCACCCGCTGCAACCGCGCCGAGCGGTGGCATGGCCCCTACCCCAACCCTCCCCCAGCGGGGGAGGAAGCCAAACGGACCTGCTCCCTCCCCCTTTGGGGGAGGGCAGGGGTGGGGGCCTGCCCCCGGTTCCCATGGGCCGCCAAAAGAAAGCGGCGCTCAAGGCGCAAGCCTTGCGCGATGCCGCAGCCAGCGCCAGCATCAGCGCCAATGCAGCCCCCGCAACGGCCAGCCCGTTCACCTCGTGGTTGCGGGTGGTCAATGCCGATTTGCACAATTTGAAAAACATCTCCATCAGCGTGCCGCTGTACCGGCTGGTGGCCGTGACCGGCGTTTCCGGCTCCGGCAAATCCACACTGGCGCGCGATGTGCTGCTGGCCAATGTGCAGGCCGGCGTCATGCTGCGTTCAACCAGGGCCGGACGAGACGCTGATGATGCAGGCCAACACCCGGCCTGGACCGGCTGCGAACGTATCGAAGGCTACGAAGTGGTGGACCGCGTGCTGGAGGTGGACCAGACGCCCATCGGCAAGACGCCGCGCTCCTGCCCGGCCACCTACATCGGTTTCTGGGACACGGTCCGCAAGCTGTTTGCCGACACGCTCGAAGCGCGGGCGCGCGGCTACGGCGCCGGGCGCTTCAGTTTCAACACCGGCGAGGGGCGCTGCCCGACCTGCGAAGGTGCCGGCATGCGCACCATCGGCATGAGCTTTTTGCCCGACGTCAAAGTGCTGTGCGAAACCTGCCACGGCGCACGCTTCAACCCCGAAACCCAGGCCGTGACCTGGCGCGGCAAAAACATCGGCGATGTGCTGAAGATGGAAGTCGATGAGGCGGTGGCGTTTTTCGCGTCCATGCCCGCCATCGCGCACCCGCTGCAACTGCTCAAGGACGTCGGCCTGGGCTACCTGACCCTGGGCCAGCCCTCGCCCACGCTGTCAGGCGGCGAGGCGCAGCGCATCAAGCTGGTGACCGAGCTGTCCAAGGTGCGCGACGACATCACGCGCCGCGGCCAGAAAGCGCCGCACACGCTCTACGTGCTGGACGAGCCCACCGTGGGCCTGCACATGGCCGATGTCGAAAAATTGATTCATGTGCTGCACCGGCTGGTCAATGGCGGCCACAGCGTGATCGTGATCGAGCACGACCTCGACGTGATTGCCGAAGCCGACTGGGTGATCGACCTGGGTCCCGACGGCGGTAACGCGGGCGGCCAGGTGGTGGCGTCTGCGCCGCCGGAAGCGGTGGTGAAGCTTGGCACCGCGACCGGCAAGGCGCTGGCGAGCGTGCTGGCGCGAGTTTAGAAGGGATGTCGGGAGTAAATGACCTGTTCGGTTTTAAGCAAGTAATCTGTTCGGTGTGAGGAGTGTGATGCAAGACACACCGATCAGCCGGACTCGCTACATGCAGGAGAACCGGAAGATGAGATTCGAACAAGCCTACGAGGAATGGAAAACGGGGCGGCTGACACAGTCAGAAGCGGCCCTGCTGCCAGGACAGGGCAAGCACCGCATCAAACGTGAGCGGGCCCCACTGGAGGGCATGATGATGCATCAGGATGCCAGCACGCATCGCTGGGTGCCGGGAGCCGTGTGGGATCTGGTGGTCACGATGGATGATGCCACCGGCGTTCACACCTCCATGTTCTTCTGCGGGCAAGAAGGCAGCGCTTCAAGCTTTCACGGCATCGGCCAGACGATGGTCCGTTATGGCCTGTTCGCCAGCCTTTACACCGACAGGGGTGCGCGCTACTTCACCACGCCTGTGGCCGGTGGCAAGGTCGACAAGGCCCACCTGACGCAGGTAGGCCGCGCCCTCAAGCAATTGGGTATTGAGCACATTGCGGCCTACTCGCCGCAGGCCAGAGGGCGCAGCGAGCGGGCGTTTCAGACGCATCAGGGCAGGCTGCCGCAAGAGCTGGCGCGTGCGGGCATCACGGACATGGATAGCGCCAATCGTTACCTTGATGCCCTTCGCGGCTTTGCAACCGGTGCAATCCAAGTCAACAGAAAGCGGACAATCCGTTTGCTATCAAACCAGACATTTCTATTTACTGCCGACACGCGAGTTTGGAAGGGATTGAGTTGCTATTTAATTCTGGCTATAATTCAAGGCTTGGCAATTTCAGAGAAATTTTGCAATTGCAGGACGGTGCGGGGGTATAGCTCAGATGGGAGAGCGCTTGCATGGCATGCAAGAGGTCATCGGTTCGATCCCGTTTACCTCCACCAATAAATTGTCAATTGTCGAGTAAGTTTTTTTTGCAGGGCTTCAAAAGCCTGCTTCCGGAAGTTCCAAGGTTTTGACCCCATCGTCTAGAGGCCTAGGACATCACCCTTTCACGGTGAGTACCGGGGTTCGAATCCCCGTGGGGTCGCCAGCATTTCTCGCAGTGATGCGTTGAAACAAGGCGCAAGTTTGATGGCACCTGGCTCGAAAGAGCAAACGTTATCTCTACCAGGAGTGGTAGTTCAGTTGGTTAGAATACCGGCCTGTCACGCCGGGGGTCGCGGGTTCGAGTCCCGTCCACTCCGCCAGTAATTGGTTCAGCAAGGTACTGCAAGGTCCCCTGAAAATCGAAAAGCTCCTCTGAAAAGGGGCTTTTTTGTTTCTGGACGTCCTATGTTGTCCATCTGCTTCCGACACTTTATCGGGGTATTTTTCGGGGTACGGATTTCGGCTTATTGGGGTATTCTGGCAGCAAGAGCAAGGATATTTCATGTTGTCAGAGTCAATTTCCACCCCCCCATAATCATTAGGCGAGAGCGAAATCCGCGCGCCAAACTCACCGACAAAGAGCTCAGCCAGGCAAAACCCGCCTTCGCACAATGCAAGCTTTATGACGGCAATGGTCTTCACCTGATCGTGACCCAGGCGGATCTAAGTTATGGCGATGGAAGTACAGCAAGGCAAGCCGTTGCGGGGCCTGCGTGCCGTGGGTCGGAGCGCGGTTTGCGGACAAAATTCAGCGCCCGATTTTTAGCAAGCCGGTGGACAGCGCGGTGCCGCAGACGATGATCGCGGCGCAGAGCAGCATCCAGGGCGTCACCGCCTCGCCGAGAAACACCATGCCGTAGAACACGGCAAACACCGGCACGACAAAAGTCACCGCCAGCGCGCGCGCCGGGCCGGCGGTGGCTATCAGGCGAAAGTACAGGATGTAGGCGATGCCGGTGCATAGCACGCCGACGGCCAGCAGCGCCAGCCAGGCGCTGCTGCCGGGCATGCGGTCCGGCCACAGCCACAGCGCCGGCAGGCCCAGACCCAGCGTGGCGCCGATCTGGCTGCCGGCAGCGGTGACCAGCGGCGGCAGGCCGGCCAGATGCCGCTTGGTGTAACTCGCCGACAGCGCATAACACAGGCAAGCCAGCAGGCAGGCCAGCACCGCCCAGCCCGGCGCCACGCCCGAGGCATCGGGTGTGAAGGTGGCCTTGTCCCAGGCCAGCATGGCCACGCCGGCAAAACCGGCGACCAGGCCGAGCACACGCGAGTGGTTGGGCCGGTCCTTGAGCCAGAGCCAGGCCACGACGGCGCCAAACATCGGCACGGTGGCATTGAGAATGGCCGACAGTCCCGTCGTGATGGACAGCAGCGCAAACGAAAAGCACGCAAATGGAATGCCCGAGTTGAACAGGCCGGCCAGGAAAACACGGCGCCAGTTTTTTGCCAAGGTAGGCCCCAGCCCGCGCAGCAGCACCAGCGGCAGCAAAAAGGCGGCGGCAATCGCCACGCGCACGGCGGCGGTGGGCAGCGGGCCAAACTCTACCGTGCCGATGCGCATGAACAGAAAAGACGAGCCCCAGATGGCCGCCAGCAGAACGAAGTCGGTGAGCCAGGTGCTGTTTTTCAAAACGGGTGGCGCAACAGTCACGATGCGCCCTCAAGGCGCACGCCCTCCAGCTTGAGCAACGCGGTTTTCCGGTCCAGCCCGCCGGCATAGCCGGTGAGCGCGCCATGGGCACCCAGCACGCGGTGGCAGGGCACGATGATGCTGACCGGGTTGCGGCCCACTGCTGCACCCACGGCGCGCACCGCGGCCGGTTTGCCGATGGAGGCGCTGACCTCGCTGTAGCTGGCGGTGCCGCCGCGCGGAATTTTCAGCAGCGCCTGCCAGACCGATTGCTGGAACGCCGTGCCGTAGGCCAGGTCGAGCGGAACATCGAATTGCGTGCGTTGTCCCGCAAAATACTCGGCGAGTTGCCGGCTGACCTTTTGCAGCACCGGATGATCGGGGTCCGTGGGCCACACCGCAGGGGAGGGCAACGAGGACACGTCAGTGCCGAGCGTGGGGGCCAATTCCCGAGGCAGGTGGCGCTGGCCTTCAAACCAGAGTCCGGCCAGGCCTTTGTTTGTCGCCGCGATGATGAGGGTTCCGAGCGGGCTCTGGAAGCGGGTCTGGACGATGGATGCATCGAATTTCATGGTGATCTCCTTGGGCGTGTCTCTCATTGGCGGGAAGGGGCTTGCATCGCGCCGCTCCAGGCGCGAATGACCGCATAACTGCGCCATGGCTTCCAGGCCATGGACGCCAGTTCGGCTTGCCGGGCCGGGTTTTTCAAGCCCTGCACACCCAAGGCTTTGTGCAGCGCCACATCACCGGCCGGAAAAGCGTCGGGCCAGCGCAGTGCGCGCATGGCGATGTACTGCGCCGTCCAGTCGCCAATGCCGGGCAGCTCTTTCAGCGCGGCGAGGGTGGCGTTGACATCGGCGCCGCCATGCAATTGCAGGCGTTTTGAAGCCACGGCTTGGGAAATGCCGACGATGGCAGTCTGTCGCTGCTTGACGATGCCGAGCTGGCCCAGCGCATCGCCGCCGGCCTGGGCCAGCATGGCCGCCGCGGGGAACAGCCGCGTCAGTTCGGGCCAGGGCGTTGCCATCGGCTCACCGAATCTGTCGACCATGCGCTGCGCCAGCGTGCGGGCGGCCGCCACCGTGATCTGCTGGCCCAGCACGGCGCGCACCGCCAGTTCATAACCGTCCATCGTACCCGGCACACGCAGGCCGTCGCCGCCCGGAAAACCGGCGTGCAGCACGCTGTTGATGGCCTGCGGATCGGCATCGAGGTCCAGCATCGCGCGCAGCCGGCGTATCACCAGCGGCAACACCTCGCGCAGCGAATCGCTGACACGCAGCGCGACATGGCAGCGGCGCTCGTCAAAAGTGGCGAGCAGCCAGCCTGCATGGGTCCGGCCGCCGGTTTCCACGCGAAAAGTGCGTCCAATCGCCGGATCACCCGCGCCGTCAGATGCAAATTCAATCGCATTGATCTGCCGCTTCTTGAAGAAACCGGTCATCGCGGCCACGTCGTAAGGCGGGCGGTAACCGAGCTTGACGGTGATGCCCCGGTCCGACGGCGTTGCGCCCTGACGCCGCAGTTGCGTCGGGTTCAGGCCGTAATGCTCGGCAAAGGCGGCGTTGAAGCGCCGCACACTGGCGTAGCCGCTGATCAGCGCAACCCGCGTGATCGGCAAGGCGGTGTCGGCCAGCAACTGCTTGGCCGTCAGCAGGCGGCGGGTTTGCAGGTATTGCACCGGCGACACGCCGAACTGCGCTTCAAAAATTCGCCGCACATGGCGGTCGCTGACGCCCAGCCGCGCGGCCAACCGCTCGACGGAGGGAGCGCTTCCGCCCCAGGCTTCCGGCTCTTCGAGCAGACGCGCCGCCTGGTGCGCGAGGATGTAAGACGCATCCTGGATCGACCATACCACCGAGTGCGGCGCCAGTTCGGGCCGGCAGCGCAGGCAGGGCCGAAAGCCCGCGCTTTCGGCCTGCGCGGCGTGGCTGAAAAAACGGCAGTTTTCGCGCTTCGGTGTTTTGACGCCGCAGACCGGGCGGCAGTAAATGCCGGTGGAGGTGACGCCGGTAAAAAAGCTGCCGTCAAAACGCGCGTCCCTTGCCTTCAGGGCAAGGTAGCAGGCGTCGTCGGCGAGGGGAGCGCTGTCCGGGTGCATGGGGTTCATGATACGCGGCGGACGGGTTTGGGCTAGCCGTTTTCGGACATCTCCCTCGCCGCCCTGGCGCCTACAATCCATGCAGCTCCAGCAACTCAGGAAACCCCCCTCCCATGCAGGTTGACGCATCGATTTTCAAAGCTTACGACATCCGCGGCGTTGTGCCCGCGACCGTCAATGAATCCATGGCGGAGGCGCTTGGCCGGGCTTTCGGCAGCATGGCCCTGGCCGAAGGCGAACGCACGGTGGCGGTGGGCCGCGACGGGCGCCTCAGCGGGCCGGCGCTCAGCGCCGCACTGATTCGAGGGCTGGTGGCAAGCGGTGTGGACGTGATCGATGTCGGCATGGCCACCACGCCCCTGCTGTATTTTGCGGCCAGCACCCTGGCCGGCTCCGGCATCCAGATCACCGGCAGCCACAACCCCCGGGACTACAACGGTTTCAAGATGGTGCTGGCCGGGCGCGCGATTTACGGCGAGGAAATTCAGGCGCTGAGAAGATCGATGGCGTCGGACAACCGGACGGCAACGGCCCGCCCCGGAATGGTCAGAAATATCAGTGTGCTCGCTCCTTACCGCGACCGCATTGTCTCGGACGTCAAGCTCAAGCGCCCCATGAAGGTGGTGATCGATTCCGGCAACGGCATTGCCGGCGCCTCGGCCCCCGGCATTTTTCGCGCGCTGGGCTGCGAGGTGATCGAGCTGTTCAGCGAGGTGGACGGCAGCTTTCCCAACCACCACCCGGATCCGAGCAAGCCGGAAAACCTCAAAGACCTGATTGCTGCGCTGCAGTCCAGCGATGCTGAACTGGGCCTGGCTTTTGACGGCGACGGCGACCGCCTGGGCATCGTGACCCGCGAGGGCAACACCATTTACCCGGACCGCCAGATGATGCTGTTCGCGCGCGATGTGTTGTCGCGCGTGCCGGGCGGCACCATTGTTTTCGACGTCAAGTGCTCGCAGCGCCTGGCGCCCGAGATAGCATCCGCCGGCGGCGTGCCCCTGATGTACAAAACCGGGCACTCGCTGATCAAGGCGAAGATGAAAGAAGTCAATTCGCCATTGGGCGGCGAGATGAGTGGCCACATCTTCTTCAAGGAACGCTGGTTCGGTTTTGACGACGGCACTTATGCCGGCGCGCGCCTGCTGGAAATTTTGAGCGCCGCGCCCGACGCCGGCGTACTGCTCAATGGCCTGCCGACCAGTTTTTCCACGCCCGAGTTGAACGTCCACTGTGCGGAGGGCGAGCCCCACGCGCTGGCGGACCAACTGGTCCTGCGCGCCGACTTCGCCGCGCCGGCTGTCGTGAATACGATTGACGGATTGCGGGTGGACTGGCCCGATGGTTTTGGCCTGATACGCGCGTCCAACACCACGCCGGTGCTGGTGCTGCGTTTTGAAGGGCACACGCAAGAGGCGCTGGAGCGCATCGAGGCTGCCATGCTGGCGCTGCTGCGCAGCGTCAAGCCCGATGCGAGTTTTGCGGCGGCTGCGCATTGATCAAGGAAGCCGCCCCCCCGGGCCTGACCCGGAGTCCATGCTTCGAATTCCTGGGCGCGCAGCCCAGGATGGCGGGTCCAGCCCGCCATGACAGACCATGAGTGAGCAAGTGCGCCGCGCAGGGCCGCCCCAAGCAAGCACAGCCCCCTCGGGGGGCAGCGCATTACACGAAGTGAAAAGCGTGGGGGCCGCAGCACCCCGCGCAGGGCCGCCCCAAGCAAGCACGGCCCCCTCGGGGGGCAGCGTATTACACGAAGTGAAAAGCGTGGGGGCCGCAGCACCCCGCGCAGGGCCGCCCCAAGCAAGCACGGCCCCCTCGGGGGGCAGCGCATTACACGAAGTGAAAAGCGTGGGGGCCAGAATCCTTCTGGTCAAGCTGTCATCTTTGGGTGACGTGGTGCATACGCTGCCCGTGGTCCAGGACATCCTGACTGCGCGACCGGGTGCGCAGATCGACTGGGCCGTGGAGAAGTCCTTCGCGCCTTTGCTGTCGCTGCTGCTGGGGGCCGGCTTGCACCGCGTCATTCCTTGCGAACTACGCCGCTGGCGGAAATCGTTGCTGGCGGCCAACACGCGGGCCGAGTGGCGCGTCTTCAAGTCCCGGTTGCAGACCGAACACTACGACGCGGTCATTGACCTGCAGGGCTTGACCAAGTCGGCCCTGGTGGCCCGGCTGGCCCGGCTCAGCGCGACCGGTCAACGCTATGCGCTGGCGAATCGGACCGAAGGTTCGGGCTACGAAGCGCCGACGCGCTGGGTGGCTGATGTGGCCATTGCCATCGAGCCGCACATCCACGCGGTGCAGCGTTCGCGCGCGCTGTGCGCCCGCGCGCTGGGTTATGCCTTGCCGCCCGCGCTGGACTATGGACTAAAAAAGGCCCTGGCCCAGATCACACGGGCGCAGGCAGCGCCTGAAACAATAGCGTTCGTCCATGGCGCTTCGCGCGCTGACAAGCAGTGGCCGCTGGCAAGCTGGATCGCCCTGGGTCGGCAGCTCAATACGCTGGGCTACCGGATTGCGCTGCCGCACGGCAGTGCCGATGAATTGGCGGCCAGCCAGGTGATTGCCGATGCCTTGAACGGCGAAGGCAAGGGCAGCGAGCCTCGTGCCCTGATTTGGCCACGCCTGCCACTGGACGCGCTGACGCCGCAGATGGCGCAGTGCGCGGGAGTGATCGGCGTGGACAGCGGCCTGAGCCACATCGCCGTGGCGCTGGACTTGCCGCATGTGCAGATATACAACTTCGACACGGCCTGGCGCACCGGGCCGGGGCCCGCCGGTTCAGCCGGGGTTCGCCAGATCAGTGTGCATGCCCGGCCGACACCGACCGTTCAGGCGGTCTGGGACGCATGGCTCGGCTGCCAGCCGACTGGCGCAGAACTGCGGGATGCCGTTTGATGGCGACCATGATCCGCAAGCTCTATTCGCTGCTGATGTGGGCGGCCCAGCCTTTCCTGCGGCGCAAGCTGATCCGGCGCGGCCAGGTTGAACCGGGTTACCTTGAGGCGGTCGATGAGCGTTTCGGGTTTTACACGCAGGCGCCAGAGGTCCGCTCCGAGCTGGTGTGGGTACACGCGGTGTCGCTGGGCGAAACCCGCACCGCCGGCATTTTGCTCAAGGCCTTGCGCGAACGGTTGCCGGCGCTGCGGATATTGCTGACGCATGGCACGGCGACCGGGCGGGTCGAAGGCGTGAGTCTGCTGCGCGAAGGGGATGTGCAGGTCTGGCAGCCCTGGGACAGCGAAGCCGCCGTCGCCCGTTTCTTCGCGCACTTCCAGCCGCGCCTGGGCATCCTGCTGGAAACCGAGGTCTGGCCCAACAGCGTGGCTTGCGCGCAGGCGCGCGGTGTGCCGCTGGCACTGGTCAACGCGCGCCTCTCGGACAAGTCGCTGCAGCAGGCGCTGCGCATGGCGCCACTGTCGCGGCCCGCGTATGCGGCGCTGGCGGCGGTGTACGCGCAGACGCAGGACGACGCGCGGCGCTTGCGTTCGCTGGGGGCGACAGTGCAGCACGTATTCGGTAACCTGAAGTTTGATGCCGCGCCCGATGCGGCGCAGTACGCCCAGGGCAAACAGTGGCGGCTGGCGCTGGCCCGCCCTGTTTTGATGCTGGCCAGTTCGCGGGAAGGTGAGGAAGAAAGCTTTCTTGAAAGAATAAGTGCTCCGGCCCTTTCTGTGCAGGCGCAAGACGCTACTAAAACAGTAGCGGATGCTGATTCGGCAGAAACATCGGTTGTCGCTGTTTTCCAGATACTGATTGTGCCGCGTCATCCGCAGCGCTTTGACGAGGTGTGCGCGCTGGTCGAAAAGCGCGGCTTGTCGGTGTCGCGCCGCTCCAACTGGAATGGCGGGCCGCCGCTGGCGGCCGATGTCTGGCTCGGCGACTCGCTGGGCGAGATGGCGCTGTATTACGCGATGAGTGACGTGGCGCTGCTCGGCGGCAGCTTTGCGCCGCTGGGCGGGCAGAACCTGATTGAAGCGGCTGCCTGCGGCTGCCCTGTGATGATGGGGCCGCACACATTCAACTTTGCCGAAGTGGCTGAGCTGGCCGAAGCCGCCGGCGCTGCCCGGCGCGCACTGGACATGGCCGACGCGGTGCGCAACGCCAAAGCATTGTTGACCCGGCCGACTGCGCAGCACGCCGCCGCCGCGGCCAGCCTGCAATTTGCGGCGCAGCATCGGGGCGCAACCGCGAACACGGCCCAGGCCCTGGCCTCGCTTCTGAATGGCGACGGGGATTGAAGCGCTTGACCTTCACGCGCATTTTTTCATGCGGTCGCATTACAATTGAGCGAATAGTAAGGAGATGCCATGTCTGAATCCACCATAACCATCAAAGGCCAGACCACCGTGCCTCAGCCCATCAGGGATGCCTTGCACACCCAGCCAGGAACCAGGTTGCAATGGACGCTCATGCCTGACGGCACCATCATCGTGCGTGCCAAAACCAAGTCCATACTTGACCTTGCAGGAATGCTCAAAGCGCCCACGGGTAAAAAGGTGCGAATTGAAGACATGAATGCCTGGCGCTGATGGCTTCTCTTGATACCAACGTGCTGGTCCGCTATCTTGTTCAAGACGATGATCGGCAGCTCGGATTGGCAAAAAAACTCATACGCGCAGTGCTGCGTGCGGGTGAGACGCTGTATATCCCTATCACTGTGATGCTGGAGCTGGAGTGGGTACTGCGCTCAAATTTCGGCTTCGACAAAGACCAGATCACCAACGCCATTTCCAGCCTTCTGGCATCGGCAGAACTGTCTTTTGAATCTGAAGCTGCCGCAGAGGTTGCTCTTGCTTTGTACCAACGCAACAGAGCCGATTTTGCAGACTGTGTTCACGTCGCACTGGCACACGCCGCTGGTGAACGCCCGCTGTGGACATTTGACCGCGCCGCTTCAAAACTCGACGGCGCCAAAATGCTGGCGGCGTGAGCGTTGAGGGCGTGAAAGCTGACAGCGCCCAGGCACCCCACAGGAGCATGAGGCAGTGCGCTCCCTCTGCTTGGGGCGCAGGCCCCTTACCCCAATACTGTTCGCTTAACCGTTCGGGCTGAGCTTGTCGAAGCCTGTTTGCACTGTGACGACCCTTCGACAGGCTCAGGGCGAACGGGGTTGTAGCGCTTCAATGAACAGCATTGCCCCTTCCCCTTTACTTCACCAGCAAGGAATTAATCAACAGCAGGTCTTCCGGCGTCAAGGTGCCATTGGCCTGGCGCAGCTTGAGGCTGCCGACCAGCACGTCGTAGCGGGCTTTGGCCAGGTCGCGTTTGGTCTGGAACAACTGGCTTTGTGCGTTCAGCACGTCGATGTTGATGCGCACGCCGACCTGGTAGCCGAGTTTGTTGGCGTCCAAAGCGCTCTGGCTGGATGCCTCGGCCGCTTCCAGCGCCTTGACTTGCCCCTGGCCCGACAACACGCTGAAGAAGGCGGTGCGGGTGCTCAGGGCGGCGCCGCGTTTGGCGCCTTCCAGGTCGGAACGCGCCTTTTCTTCCAGCGAGAGTGTTTCCCGGATGCGGTTTTGCGTGGCGAAGCCGGCAAACAGCGGCAGGTTCAGCGCCAGGCCGACCGTTGTGTTGTTGGTGCGTGAGCTCTGGTTGGTCAGGGTGTTGCCGCTCGGGTTGCGCTGCACGCCGTAGCTGGCGGTCAGGTCCAGCGTCGGCTTGTGGCCGGCTTCGGCTTTGTTGATCTCCAGTTTGGCAACCTCCAGGTTGGCCTGGGCCTGCCGGACCGTTGGATGAACATCTTCCGACGGCCGGATCCAGGCCGCCACGTCGTTGGGCAGCAGCGGTGGCAAGGCCAGCGGCATGAGCAGGCCTTTGGGCTGGGCGTCGGTTTTTCCGACCAGTTGGTCGAGCGCGATCTGTTTGACGCGCAAGTCGTTTTCGGCGGCAATTTCCTGGGCAATCACCAGGTCGTAGCGCGCCTGCGCTTCGCGCGCGTCGGTGATGGTCGAGGTGCCGACTTCGAAGTTGCGTTTGGCCGAAGCCAACTGCTCGGCGACCGCGGCTTTTTGTGCTCTGACAAACGCCAGCGTGTCCTGCGAGGCCAGCACATCGAAATAGGACTGGCTGGTGCGCACGATCAGGTCTTGTTCGGCCGCTTCGAGCTGGGCTTTGGACAACTCGACCTGCTGTTTGCCCTGCTCATAGCTCGCCCAGTTGCCGGGCCGGTACAGCGGCTGCGAGGCGCTCAGCGTCGCGCTCTGGGTCGTGAAGCTGCGTTCGGTGACCGAGCTGGTGATGCTTTCATAATTCGTGCGCGACACACCGGAGGCCAGGCCCGCCGTTGGCAAAATGCCGGCCTTGGCCTGCTCGGCCTTGGCCAGGTTCGCCTCGTACAGCGAACGGGACGACTGGTAAGCGGCATCGTAGTCGCGCGCCGACTGGTACAGCGCCACCAGATTTTGAGCCTGGGCCGCAGGCGCCACCACCGCCAACACAGCGTTCAACGCGAGAGCCAAGGGCAGCAATGCCGGTTTTTTCAATAGCGTTGTCATGGGTGTCCTGGAAAAGGCTGCAAATTCTTTGCATTTAGAAGTTGAATCTGGAAGGCTCGGGGAAGTTGAGCAGGCGCGGCGCCACCGTGTCCCAGCCTTGCGTCGTGCGCCAGGCGGCTTCACCGACGCGTGTCACCAAGGTGGCGCGCATCATGGGCTCGAAGCCGACGATGGCGCTGAGCCGGCCGCCGGTTTTCAGCATCGCCAGCAGCGTGGCCGGCACCTCGGCCACCGAGCCGCTGAGCACGATCACATCAAAGGGACCACTGAGCGGGTCCTTGCTGGAGACGGCCTGGCCGAGCCGGGCGGCACCGTCGCCGGTGCGTACCTCGGCGTTGTAAACGCCGGCCTTTTTCAGGTTGTTGCGTGCCGTTTCGGCCAGGTCAGGGTCGATCTCCAGTGTGATCACCTGCTGCGCGCGGTGCGCCAGCAAAGCGGCCATATAGCCGGAACCGGCACCGATTTCCAGGACTTTTTCATGCTTTTGCACAGCCAGGTCCTGCAGGACCCGGGCTTCCACCTTGGGCGACAACATGCATTGGCCGGGTTTGGGCGACAGCGCAATTTCCATGTCGGCAAAGGCCAGCGACTTCAGCGCCGCTGGCACAAAATCTTCGCGCCTGACCACGGCCAGCAAAGAAAGGACCTGGCTGTCCAGCACTTCCCAGGGGCGGATTTGCTGTTCAATCATGTTGAAGCGGGCTTGTTCGTAGTTCATGGTTGGCCTGTAAAAAAAACGGGGCGGTAGCGATTGAATCCTTGATTTTACCGGGGGGCCACCGGGGTGACCATCGCAGCAGGCACGGCGCGCCGGCCAGCGAATCGGCGCTTGAGCCACTGCGCCAGATCGTCGAGGTAGCAGTAAGTCACCGGCACCACCACCAGGGTCAACAGCGACGAGGTGATGACGCCGCCAATCACGGCCTGGCCCATGGGCGCGCGCTGCTCCGAGCCCTCGGTCAGCGCAAAGGCCAGCGGCACCATGCCAAAAATCATCGCCAGCGTGGTCATCAGAATCGGGCGCAGCCGGACGCGGGCGGCCATCAGCAGCGCGTCGCTGCGTTCCATGCCTTCATCTCTCATTCGGATTGCGAAGTCCACCAGCAAAATCGCATTTTTGGTGACCAGCCCCATCAGCATCACCACGCCGATGATGGAAAACATCGACAGCGTCGAGCGGAACAGCAGCAGCGCCAGCACCACGCCGATGAGCGTCAGCGGCAGCGAGGTCATTAACGCCAGGGGCTGCAGAAAGCTCTTGAACTGGCTGGCCAGAATCATGTAGATGAACAGGATGGCCAGCACCAGCGCCGAGATCGCGTAGCCAAAAGACTCGGCCATGTTTTTGGTGGAGCCGCCGAACTGGTAGCGGTAGCCGGGCGGGAAGCTGATGCTGTCGAGCGCCTTGCGGATGTCGGTCGAGACTTCGCCGGCCGAGCGGTTGTAGACGTTGGCATTGATCGCGACTTCACGCGTCAGGTCGCGCCGGTTGATCTGGTTCGGGCCGGTGGACTCCTTCACCGTGGCGACCTGGCTCAGGCGCACGGTGCGGGCCGAGCCGTCGGCGTTGCTGCCGATGACGCTGCTGATGAAGGGCAGGCGCTCCAGGTCCTGCGGCGCGTCTCTGGCGCCAGGGGCCAGACGCACGTTCACGTCGTAGGTCTGGTCGTCCGGCGCGCGCCAGTTGCCGACGGTCTGCCCGGCCACCAGGGTGCGCAGCGAGGCGGCAATCTGCGCCACCGACAGCCCGAGGTCGGACGCAGCATCGCGATTGACATCAACCTCGATGGTCGGCTTGTCCGCCTTGAGGCTGGAGTCCAGGTCCACCAGGCCGGGAATGCCGCTGATCTTGTCCGTGACCAGTCGCGTCAGGCGTTCCAGCTCTTTCAGGTCGGCGCCCTGCAGCGAAAACTCCACCTGCTTGTTGCCGCCCACCATGTCAAGCAGGCCGATGTGCGTGACCGTGATGCCGGGCACCTGCTTGAGCCGTTCGCGCAGAATGTTCGACAACTGGTCCACGCTGCGGCTTCTGGCTTTGCGGTCCACCAGGCGCACGTAAATGCTGGCGTACATCTTGCCCTGGGCATTGCCGGTGTTGAGGGTGGACAGCGTGTAGCTGACCTCGGGGAATTCGCGCAGGATGGTCTCGACCTGCCGGGTCTTGGCCTCGGTCGCTTCCAGAGAGGAGCCCACCGGGGTGTGGAAATTGAGCGAGGTTTCCGAGAAGTCGGCCTTGGGCACGAACTCGGTACCGAGCAGCGGCACCATGACGATACTGGTGACAAAAATCGCCACGGCCAGCCCGATGGTGGCCAGCTTGTGGCCAAGTGCCCAGCGCAGGATGCGCTGGTAGGTCTCGGCCAGCGCGTCGGTGGCGCGCTCGAACCAGCCGGTCACGCGGCCTATGGTCTTGTCGTAAAAAGTCACCGGCGCGTGGTGCTGGCCATGGGCCTCGATGCTCGGGTCGTGCCAGATGCTCGATAACATCGGGTCCAGCGTGAAGCTGACAAACATCGAGATCAGCACTGCGGCGACGATGGTGACGCCGAACTCGTGAAAGAACTTGCCGATGATGCCGCCCATGAAGCCGATGGGCAGGAATACCGCAACAATCGAAAACGTGGTGGCCAGCACCGCCAGCCCGATTTCCTGGGTGCCGTCCATCGCGGCCTGGAAGGGCCGCTTGCCCATCTGCACATGGCGCACGATGTTCTCGCGCACCACGATCGCGTCGTCAATCAGCAGGCCCACGCACAGGCTGAGCGCCATCAAGGTGACCATGTTGATGGTGAAGCCGAACAGGTTCATGAACAAAAAAGTTCCGATGATGGAGATCGGCAAGGTCAGGCCGGTGATCACCGTCGAGCGCCAGGAGTTCAGGAAGAGGAAAACAATCAGAATCGTGAGCAGCGCACCTTCGATCAGGGTGCGCCTGACGTTCTCGACCGCCACGCGGATGGGGCGCGAGCCGTCGCCAATCGTCTCCAGCCGGGTACCGGCCGGAAGCAGGGCCTGGAGGTCTCTGACGGACTTGTTCAGTCCGTCCACCACCGCGATGGTGTTTTCACCCTGGGCTTTCTGCACGGTCAGCAGCAGCGTGCGCTGGCCGTTGTACAGCGCCAGGCTGTCGACCTCCTGCGCGCCGTCGCGGATGGCGGCGACCTGATCCACCGTGACCGCCGTGCCCGCGCCGGTGCCGGATGTCTTGCGCGCCACGATGATCTTGCCGAAATCTTCCGGTCGTTTCATGCGGGCATCGATTTTCACGACCCGTTCCTGCGCCAGCGAACGGATGGCGCCGACCGGCAGGTCCTGGTTTTCGCTGCGCACTGCACCGACCACCTGGTCGGCCGTGATGCCCAGCGCTTCCATGGCCTGCGGGTTCAGGTAGATGTTGATCTCGCGTTTGCTGCCGCCCACCAGACTGACCGAGCCGACGCCCCGCACATTTTCAAGCCGCTTTTTCAACACCTGGTCGGCCCAGTTGGTGAGCTCGACGGCGCCGGGGACGGCGACTGCCTTGCCGGTTGCGGTGGTTGCGGCGGGTAAAACTGCAACTGACCAGATCGAGCGGCTGGCCGGATCGAAGCGCAACACACGCGGTTCCTTGACCTCATCGCGCAGCAGCGGGCGCAGGGAGGCGATCTTTTCGCGCACGTCTTCCGCCGCCTTGCGGCCGTCGATATGCAACTGGAATTCAATGATGACGACCGACTGGCCTTCGTAGCTGCGCGAAGTCAGGCTGTTGATGCCGGCAATCGAGTTGACGCCTTCCTCGATCTTTTTGGTGACTTCGCTTTCGACAATTTCCGGCGAAGCGCCCGGGTATTCGGTCGTGACCACCACCACCGGAAAATCAATGGCCGGAAACTGGTCCACCTGCAGGCGCTGGTAGGAGAACAGGCCCAGCACGACGATGGCCAGCATGACCATGGTCGCGAACACCGGATTTTTCAGGCTGACTTGGGTGAACCACATACGGGCTTAAGGGGCTGTCTTGGGGGAAGGGGTCTGGGCCCAGCTCGGGGCCTGCGTGAACTTCACGGCCGTGCCTTCGCGCAAAGCGCCCACCGCGCCGGCGATGACGACGGCGTTTTCCGCCAGCCCCTTGACCGCCACCATGGGTTCGCCGCCCGCGCCTGGGGCGCTGTTGCCGCGTGTACCCATTTCCACCGGCTTGTGGGCCACCTGCTTGTTTTCCACCACCTGCACATAAGGCGCAGGCTTGTCGGTGCGTACCGCGCTGAGCGGAACGGCCAGCGCCGAAATGCGCGCCGTGCCCAGCGTACCCTGCGCAAACAGGCCCTGCCGCAAGCCTGCTTGCATGGCCGTGTTGTCTATGCTCAGGTAGACCAGAACGCTGCGGCTGCCGGCTTGTGCGCTGGGGTTGGTGCGCGCCACCGTGGCCGTGACGGTTTGCGCGCTGCCTTCGAGCCGGAGCACGGCGCTCTGGCCGGGTTGCACGCTCAACGCGTCGGCCGCGCCGAGGCTGGCTTCGAGTTCGAGCCGGCGCAGATCCACGATTTCAAGCACCCGGGCGTCCACGCCCACGCGCTCTCCGGACTGCGCCAGCCGCTGCGACACCTGGCCGGACAGCGGCGCGCGCAGCACCGTGTCGTCCAGCGATTTTTTCGCCACATCCACGGCTGCCAGCGCCGCCTGGTGGTTGGCTCTGGCGGCGTTGAGATTGCCCAGCGAGGTGTCCAGCGCGGTTTTGGAAATAAAGCCCTGAGTGACCAGTGCCTGGTTGTTGTCGTACTGGCGCTGCACGATGTCAATCTGTGCCTGGGCCGAACCGGCCTGTTCCTGGAACTGCCGCACACGCGACTGGTATTCACTGGCCTCGATGCGCGCAAGAACCTGGCCGGCCTTGACAAAGTCGCCTTCACGCACGCTCAGGCCCTGCAGCTCGCCGGCGACCCGCGCCTTGACGACGGCCGAGTTGACAGCCTTGAGTGTGCCCGACACCGCCAAGCCCTGGCTGAGTTCGCGGGTTTGCGCCTGCACGACATCGGTGGCGGCCAGTTCGACCAGCGTCTGCGTCTTGTCGGCACTGGCGGCCAGCGCCTGCTGCTGGGTTTTGCGGGCCGACAGGGCGCCCACGACGGCGGTGGCCAGCAGCAGCAAGACAATGACCGCGATGGCCCATTGGATCGAACGTTTCATGCTTTGGCCTTGTCCTTGCGTGGGGGGGGCGCCTGGGGTGAAGGAATGCCCCCCCCGCTTTTCACTTTGTGTGATGCACGGCCCCCCGAGGGGGCTGTTTCGGGTTGGGGCGGCCCGGCACCGAAACCTATGCCGTGGAGAATGGTGTCGACCTGGGCTGCGATGTATTTTTCGGCGTTGCCCGGCAGATCGGCGTCGGTGCAGATGCCGCTCGAATGTTTGGCCAGGATCAGGAAAATCATCGGCGCAATCACGCTGTACACCGCGTAGTCGAGGTCCACCGCGCGGAACTCGCCGCGGTCGATGCCGCGCTGCATGATGCGGCGAATCAGCTTTTGCCCCGGCCGGACGACCTCCTGCTGGTAGAAAGCGGCAATTTCCGGGAAGTTGCCGGCCTCGCTCATCATCAGCTTGGCGATGCCCGAGGCCCGGGTGGCGCCCACACGTTCCCACCATGTCGTCATGCAGTAGCGCAGCATCTCGGCTGTCGTGCCTTCAAAAGTTGCAAATTCGTCGTTCCACTCCTTGAAGCGGCCCGAGATGCTTTCGCGCACCACGGCTTTGAGCAATTCTTCCTTGCTCTGGAAATACAGAAACAGTGTGCCTTTGGAGACGCCGGCCCGCGCGGCGACTTCTTCGGCGCGGGTCGCGGCAAAGCCTTTTTCGACAAACAAGTCGAGCGCCGCGTCCAGCAGTTCGCCGGGACGCGCCTCTTTGCGCCGCTCGCGTTTGGCGGACAGCGGGGCTGTTGTGTCGCAAGTGAAGAGTTTGGGAATCGGCATAAATTACTGACTGACTGGTTAGTAATGTAGCGGGTTGCCGCTTGTCCGTCAACCGCTACGCTGATACCACTCTGACACCACCACTCTGAGACCGACGCCTGAACCGGCGCTGTCGCTCAGGTAAATTTTGGGTAAAGCCGTGGCTGTCAAGGCGATGCGACACGCAAGGCCAGCCATTCCTTGAGTACCACGCGCGACGATTGCAGGCCCTCGACCGACGGCAACCATTCGAGCCCCCGGTTCTGGTGGGGCAAAATATAAGCCATGGGCGCAGCGGTCACCGTGAACCCGGCGCGCTCAAACGCCTGCACCGAGCGCGGCATGTGCCAGGCATGGGTGACCAGCGCAATACGCTGGATTTTGTCCTTTTGCAGCAGCGGCCGCAGCATCCGGGCGTTCTCGAAGGTGTCGCGCGACTGGTCATCGACCCAGCGCAAGCTCAGCCCGTAGTCCTGCTGTGCCAGGCGGCGCGTGACTTCGCCTTCAGACAAGGTCTGCGCATCGGCCGCGCCCCAGCCCCGGCCGCCCGCAAAAGCCACCGGCAAGCCGGTTTGCCGGGCCAGCCACACACCGTAGCGCAGGCGCGCAGCGGCAGGCAACGAGGCTTGCGGCTCACCGTACTCCGGCGCCGTGGGCCGGACGCCGCCGCCCAGCACCACAATCGCTTGTACCCCGGTGTTTTTCAGCGAGGCCACTGACACCGGTGCAAATTGGGGCAATGCGTTCTGCGCCAGCCACACTGCCACGGCATGGCAGCTCAGGAGCCAGAGCAAAGCCACTGCGGCAAAACTCAGGGCCAGGCCGGCAGCCCGCTTTCTGGTCGCCAGCAGCAGCCCCAGCAGGGCCAGCAGCAGCGGCGCGGCGGGCGGCAGCAGCAGGGTGGCAAGAATCGGCTTGAGTTGACCCAGCTCTGTCATGAGGTGCCCATGTCGTTATGAAATAAATAGTTGCAAGCTGACTTGATCATTCAATCCCGCGGCATGTCGTGACCGGCCTGGCCAGGTCAGGCCGTGGCAAGGGGTTTTCGGCGTGCGGGGCTGAATGCAAAATAGTTTTCCCGGATGATCTGCGTTTGATGGATGGATAAAAGGAAGACTTATGGAACAGGACAAGTTTACGGGCAGCGCCAACGAGACCATCACGCTGGGCGGCGGCTGCTTCTGGTGCATCGAAGCGGTGTTCGTGCAGGTGCGCGGCATTATTGATGTGGAGTCGGGCTACAGCAACGGCCACATTGACAATCCCGCTTATGAGCAGGTCTGCACCGGCACCACCGGGCACAACGAGGTCGTCAGGCTGATCTATGACCCGGCGCAGATCAGCCTGCGCGCGATTCTTGAAATCTTCTTCGTCATTCATGACCCGACCACGCTCAACCGCCAGGGCAATGACAGCGGCACGCAGTACCGCAGCGGCATCTACTATTCAACGCCGGGGCAAAAGCAGGTGGCCGAGGAGATGGTCAGCGAGTTGAACCGGCAAAAGCTGTTCGGTATGCCGGTTGTGACCGAGGTGCTGCCGGTATCGAACTATTCGCCGGCCGAAGAGTACCACCAGGACTTCTTCGAAAAGAACCCGAACCAGGGGTACTGCATGGCGGTGGCCGGCCCCAAGGTCGCCAAGTTTCGCAAGACCTTTTCAGCCTACGCCAAGGCCTGATGGCGTGAGGGCTCCCCTCCGGGGGGCAGCGCTTTCAGCACATTTTCCGCCGTCGCTGGTGCCGTCAGATGAACCATCTGACCATCCCCGCGCGCCAGAATCACGTCGTACACGCCGGGCATGGTGAGTGCGGCGCTGGCGCCAACGGCCAGCAGCCGGTCGTGCGCCACCGTCGAGAGAATCGGTGCCGCGGCCACGCCGCCCGCGCCGGCTCATCAGCACCACGCTGGCGCGCAACGCCATCAGCAGCGGCATCGAGTCGCCAATCGGCGAGCCGTTGGCCACGTTGCCGCCCAGGGTGCCGGCGTTGCGCACCGGCAGACCGGCAAAACGGGCGGCAAAGGCGTGCAGGTGCGGCCGGTCTTTCACCAGCGCCGCATAGGCATCGGCCAGCGGCACTGCGGCGCCTGTCGCGATGTGATGCGGATAGTCTTCAATGCGGCGCAATTCCTGTCAAAATCCGGCGTGCAAAAGCCGCACTGGCTGGCGTGGCAATCAACCATGCTTTGTTGCGCCGGATGCAGCGTGCCGTCTTTGGCCGCGAGGTCTTCCACCGTCCACAGCGCCATGCCGTCGACCGAATGTGCCAGGCGGAGACAACTGTTGCTGGCCCGGTAGCGGATGTGATTGCCCTCGGCCTCGCCGACCACCACCGTGCAGGCGCAGCCGCCGCCTTCGCCGCAGCCTTCCTTGGCGCCGGTGCGACCCAGGTCTTCGCGCAACAGCGCCAGCAGGGTGCGGCTGGGTGGTACATTGGCGAGCGAGACCACCTTGCCAGCCCTGACGAATTGAATGGTTTTGAGAGGCGATTGAATGTCCATGCGTGTAAGTGTGCTGTGCCTGCGCCTGTCCAGCAAGGGTTGATGTCATGAACCCTAAAAAATTGCCAGAGACAATGACCGCTGCTATTTTTCCAGCCGCCGCCGTGCCCCGCTTGCAGCTCACCGGCATCACCAAACGCTATCCGGCGGTGGTGGCCAACAGCGAGGTGGCGCTGAGGGTGGAGCCCGGTGAAATTCATGCCGTACTGGGCGAAAATGGCGCCGGCAAATCGACCCTGATGAAAATCATCTACGGCGCAGTCAGGCCCGATGCCGGCAGTATGCAGGTCGATGGCCAGACGGTCGTGATACGCAACCCGCAGCAAGCGCTCGCGCTGGGCATCGGCATGGTGTTTCAGCATTTCAACCTGTTCGACACGCTGACCGTCGCCGAAAACGTCTGGCTCGGCCTTGGCAAACACCTGAGCCTGCCCGAGGTGTCGCGGCGCATCAGCGCCACGACGCAGGAATACGACCTGCAACTGGAGCCGGCCCGGCCGGTGCATACGCTGAGTGTCGGCGAGCGCCAGCGCGTCGAAATTGTGCGCGCGCTCTTGAGCAAGCCCCGGCTGCTGATTCTCGACGAGCCGACCTCGGTGCTGACGCCGCAGGCGGCGGAAAACCTTTTTTCCACGCTGCGTCAGTTGGCCGCGCGGGGTTGCAGCATCTTGTACATCAGCCACAAGCTCCATGAAATCCGCGCCTTATGCACGGCTTGCACGGTGTTGCGGGGCGGCAAGGTCCGTGGGGTGTGCGATCCGCGGCAGGAGTCCAACGCCTCGCTCAGCCGCCTGATGATCGGTGCCGAGCCATCGGCGCTGGAGCCCCGCGCGGTAACGCTTGGCGCCACCGTGCTGGAAGTGCGCGATTTAAGCCTGGCCCGGGAAGACCAGTTTGGCGTGGACTTGCAGCATGTCGCACTGACGGTGCGTGCCGGTGAAGTGGTCGGCATTGCCGGCGTGTCCGGCAACGGGCAGAAGGAGCTGCTGTATGTCTTGTCGGGTGAAGACACGCGAGCCGCGGCTGCCTCGATCCGGGTCGAAGGGCAGGGCGTGGGCCCGCTCAACCCGGCGCAGCGCCGCGCGCTGGGCTTGCATTTTGTGCCGGAAGAACGGCTCGGGCGCGGCGCGGTGCCAACGCTGAGCCTGGCGCACAACCTGCTGCTGACGCGCAAAAATGCGGTCGGCCGGGGCGGCTGGTTGCATCTGCGGGCCTTGCAGGCGCAGGCAGCCGACCTCATGGCCCGCTTCGGGGTCAAGGCCGGCGGCCCTCACGCGGCGGCCCAATCGCTGTCCGGCGGGAACCTGCAAAAATTCATTGTTGGCCGCGAGATCGCGGCGAATCCACGGCTCCTCATCGTCTCGCAACCGACCTGGGGGGTTGACGTGGGCGCCGCCGTGCAGATACGGGGCGAGATACTGAAGCTGGCGGACAGCGGCTGCGCGGTGCTGGTCGTCAGCGAAGAACTCGAAGAGCTGTTTGACGTCTGCGACCGCCTGTATGTGATGGCCAGGGGGCAGATGTCGCCGTCGCTGCCGCGTGCCCACGCCACGGTGGCGCTGGTCGGGCAGTGGATGAGCGGGCTGTGGCATGACACCGCTGGCACGGCACTCACGGAAACCGGAGCGCCACATGCTCAAGCTTGAGGCGCGGCCCCAGCCGTCCCGTTTCTGGCGCTTCGTCTCGCCGTTGCTGGCGCTCCTGATCACCGTGCTCATCGGTGTGCTGCTGTTCGTCGCGCTGGGCAAAGACCCGGTCCGGGGCTTGCAGATTTTTTTCTGGGAGCCGATCAAGTCACCCTATGCACTGGGCGAGCTGATGGTCAAGGCGACACCTCTGCTCATCATTGCGCTGGGCCTGGCCGTGTGTTTTCGCTCCAATGTCTGGAACATTGGCGCCGAGGGGCAATTTGTCATCGGGGCGGTGGCCGCAGGCGGCGTTGCCTTGCTGGCCGACAAGAGCACGGGGCCGTGGATCGTTGTTTTCATCGTCCTGGCCGGTGTGCTGGGCGGCATGGCCTGGGCCGGCATCACGGCGCTGCTGAAGGACCGCTTCAACGCCAATGAAATCCTGGTCAGCCTGATGCTGGTCTATGTGGCCGACATGGTGCTGAACTACCTGGTGTTCGGTCCCTGGAAAGACCCGGCCGGCTACAACTTTCCGCAAACCAAAACCTTCGAAGCGGTGACGCAGATTCCGCGCCTGATGCCGGGCTCGCGCGTCAGCATCGGCCTGCTCTTGGGTCTGGCGGGCGCGGCGGCGCTGTGGTTGTACCTGTTTCGCACCTACGCCGGTTTTGCCCAGCAGGTCGGCGGCCTGGCCCCTGGCGCCGCGCGTTACGCGGGCTTTTCGTCGCGCAAGGCCTTGTGGGTGGCGCTGCTGACCTCGGGCGGCGCCGCCGGCCTGGCCGGCGCGCTGGAAGTGGCCGGGCCGATCGGTCAGCTCACGCCTTATGTGCCGGCAGGCTACGGCTTTGCCGCGATCATCGTGGCTTTTGTCGGGCGCCTGCACCCGGCCGGCATGGCGCTCTCGGCGATGTTGATGAGCATGTTTTACATTGGCGGCGAGCTGGCGCAGTCGCGCCTGGGCTTGCCCAAGTCGCTGACCGGCGTGTTTCAGGGCCTGCTGCTGTTTTGCCTGCTGGCCTGCGATACCTTGATGGCTTACCGTCTCGAATTCCGCAAGGCGCTTCGCTGATGGACGCCACCGCATGGCTGCTGGCGGCCACCCTGAGCGCCGGCACCGTGCTGGCGATTGCCGCACTGGGCCTGCTGATCAACGAAAAAGCCGGCATCGTCAACCTGGGGGCAGAAGGCATGATGCTGTGTGCCGCCATTGCCGGTTTTGCCACCGTGGTTCACACCGGCAACAGTTGGCTGGGCTTTGCCGCCGGCATGGCGGCCGGCGCCCTGCTGGCTGCCGTCTTGGGTGTGCTGGTGATCTGGCTCAATACCAACCAGTACGCGACCGGTCTGGCGCTGAGCCTGTTTGGTGCGGGGTTCTCGGCCTTCGTCGGCATCAAGTATGTGCAGGAAAAGCTGCCCGAGCAGACGCAATACGCCATTCCCTGGTTTAGTGAGCTGCCTTTTGCCGGGCCGGCGCTGTTTCGCCAGCACCCCATGGTCTACATCGCCATGGGGCTGGCCGGGGGCCTGGTCTGGTTTTTGTACCGCACCCGTGCCGGCCTGGTGCTGCGTTCGGTCGGCGAAAGCCCCGAATCGGCCCATGCGCTGGGTTACCCGGTGCGGCGCATCCGCCTGGCTGCCGTGGTGGCCGGCGGCGCGCTGTGCGGCCTGGCCGGCGCGTATGTTTCGGTGGTCTACACGCCACTGTGGGTCGAAGGCATGATTGCCGGCAAGGGCTGGATTGCGCTGGCACTGACCACTTTTGCCACCTGGCGCCCGGCACGGGTGTTGCTTGGAGCTTACCTGTTCGGCGGCGTGACCATGCTGCAGTTTCATCTGCAGGGCCTGGGGGTTGACGTGCCGCCCCAGTTCCTGACGATGCTGCCCTACCTGGCCACCATCGGGGTGCTGGTGCTGATTTCGCGCAATCCGCGCTGGATCAGGCTGAACATGCCGGCATCGATTGGCAAACCTTTCCATCCTGGATCCTGATTTCCCCGGCTCATAATCCGAGTTTTTTTAAACAAATTCTTAACCGTCGCTACAGGAGATGACATGACAGATCACCAAAAACGCTCACTGCTCAAGCTGGCGGCATTGTCCGCAGTCGCTTCCGCCGCGCTGCTGGGTTGCGGCAAAACGCAAGAGCCCGCACCCGCGCCTGTGGCCGCCGCACCGGCCAAGCCGGTACCTTTGAAAATCGCCTTCGCCTACATCGGCCCGGTCGGCGACGGCGGCTGGACCTTTGCGCACGACAACGGCCGCAAGGCGATTGAAAAAGAGTTTGGCGACAAGGTCGTCACCAGCTTTGTCGAAAAAGTACCGGAGTCGGCCGATGCCGAGCGCGTGCTCCGCGACATGGCCAACCAGGGCAACAAGCTGATTTTCGGCACCACCTTTGGCTACATGGAACCCATGCTCAAAGTAGCCGCCGACTTCAAAGGCGTGAAGTTCGAGCACGCCACCGGCTACAAAACCGCGGAGAACCTGCGCACCTACGACAGCCGCACTTACGAGGGCGCCTACATGGCGGGCGTGATCGCCGGCAAGATGAGCAAAAGCGGCACCTTGGGCGTGGTCGGCTCGATTCCGATTCCAGAGGTCATCCGCAACATCAACAGCTTCACGCTGGGTGCGCAGTCGGTCAACCCCCAGGTCAAGACCCGGGTGGTCTGGGTCAACGAGTGGTTCAATCCGCCCAAGGAAACCGAAGCCGCCACCGCGCTCATCAACGGTGGCGCCGACGTGCTGTTCCAGAACACCGACTCGTCGGCCGTGCTGCAGACCGCTGAAAAAATGAACATGCGCGCCTTTGGCTGGGATTCCGACATGACCTCCTACGGCCCCAAGGCCCACCTGGGCTCGGCGATCATCAACTGGGGCCCGTACTACGTCAAGGCCACCCGCGACGCGCTCGAAGGCAAGTGGGCCACCGGCCAGAGCTGGTGGGGCGTCAAGGAAGGCGCGATCGACATGGTGTCGATTGCCGCCGATGTGCCGGACGAGACGAAGAAGCGGATCGACGAGATCAAGGCGGGCCTGAAAGACGGCTCCTTCATGATTTGGACGGGGCCGATCACGGACAACACCGGCAAGGAACTGGTGGCCAAGGACGCAGTGGCTGACGACAAGTTTCTTGGCGGACTCAAGAGCTACGTCAAAGGGGTGGAAGGCAAAGTCCCCGGCAATTGAGTTTTCTCTCCCTCTCCCACGGGGGGAAGGCGCGAAGCTTGATGCTCAGGCTGCCTTCTGGCGGTTTTTTCGCTTGTTGGAGAAAAGATGAAATCAGTCAAGCCCGTTGCACCCGACCGTTTGTCCGAGCTGCTGCGTCGGATGCCCAAGGCCGAGCTGCACATTCACATTGAAGGCTCGCTCGAACCCGAGCTGATTTTTGCGCTGGCGCGGCGCAACGGCGTGGCCTTGCCCTGCGCTTCTGTGGAGGAGCTGCGCAGCGCCTATGCGTTCACCAACCTGCAGAGCTTTCTTGATATTTATTACGCCGGCGCCAGTGTGTTGCTCAAAGAGCAGGATTTTTATGACATGGCGCGCGCTTACTTCGTGAAAACCGCAGAAGACAATGTGGTTCACACCGAGCTGTTTTTCGATCCGCAGACACACACCGCGCGCGGCGTCAGCATGGAAACCGTGGTCAAGGGCCTGCACCGCGCCTGTGTCGACGCCAAGGCCGAGCTTGGGGTCAGTGCATCTTTAATCATGTGTTTTCTGCGCCACCTCCCTGAAGAAGACGCCTTTGAAACGCTGGAGCAGGCAATGCCTTTTTGCGACTTGATTGTCGGCGTGGGGCTCGATTCCGGCGAGGTCGGCAACCCGCCTGAAAAGTTTGCCCGCGTGTTTGCGCGCTGCCGTGCGCTGGGCCTGCATCGGGTCGCGCATGCCGGCGAAGAAGGTCCGCCCGGCTACATCTGGACGGCGCTGGACGTGCTCAAGGTCGAACGCATCGACCACGGCGTGCAGTCTGCCAAAGACCCTGCGCTGATGCAGCGTCTGGCGCGGGACCGCATCCCGCTCACGGTGTGCCCGCTGTCCAACCTCAAGCTTTGCGTGTTCCCCGACCTGGCACGGCACAACCTGGGCGAGCTGCTGGATGCCGGGCTGGTCGCCACCGTCAACTCCGACGATCCGGCCTACTTCGGTGGCTATATGAATGACAACTTCACGCAGACCTTTGCGGCTCTCGGCCTGAATGCGCAGCACGCCTACACGCTGGCGCGCAACAGCTTTGAGGCCAGTTTTGTTGATGAGTCAGCCAAGCGCCTTCACCTCGACCGGCTGAACGAATGCTTCGAGACTTTTCGCTAGCGAAGCGTCCGAACTCAGAACCTGGCTTTCTTGTCGATCCAGAAATCTTTCGACGCAGCGGAGTCTTCCGGCAATCCGACGACCGTCCTGACCGCATGCATCAGCGCGTCGGCCTCGAAGGGCTTGGTGATGTAGCCGTCCGCGCCGCTGGCCAGGCCCTTGATCACGGCTTCGCGCGTGGCCTTCCCGGTCAGCATGATGACGGGCACGTTTTTCAGCGCCGGGTGCTGGCGCAGTCTGAGCAAAATGTCAAAGCCGTCGGCGTCCGGCAGCATCACGTCCAGAAGAATCAGGTCGGGAATGGGGGGCTTGCGGAACTCGGCAATGACTTCGGCCCGGTTGCCTGCCAGCCGGACATGAAAGCCCTCGAAAGACAGATAGCTCTGGATGAATTTGGCGAGCGTGGGCTCGTCGTCCACCACAATGGCCGAGAGCACCTCGCCCGGCGCCAGTGTGCGGGCAGGGCCGCGCTTGCGGGCAATGCTCACGTAATAGCCGGTCTTCTTGAGCGAAACGGCGCCCGAATCGGCCTCGGCTTCGACCCGGGACAACGCCATTTTGTTCAGTTGGGCCTGGAATTGTTCGGCGAAGGGATCGACCTCGGCCAGCGATAGCAAGCCCCGGTCCAGCAAGCGCTTGAAGGTGGCTGTGAAGGCCTCTGGCGCAACCGCCGGCATTCCCGCCTTGATTTGCGCGAAGGTCAGGACACCGTCGATCCGGATCAACTGTTCAATCTCGGCCGGCGACAGCGTGGTCGCGCTGCCGCGCAATTCCTGTTCACCGCGGGGGGTAAGCTTGTAAACGTCGTTGTCATGCATCTTCGCTGGCTTCCGTGAGGGTGAGGGGCTCCGTTTCCGAGGATTATCCTCGTTTCCGGCCATGGCGGACCCGCCAGGTCGCCAGTTTGCAGAGTCACCGTCATCCCATCCGGCCGGAACCGTTAAACTCAATGCATGTCAGCGTGCTGTCCCGGCGCGCTGGTGGTTTTTGTTATTCCGGGGCCATGTAGAGGACTACCATGTATAAAAACCTCGCTGCCGCGCTCGTGGCCGCCTGTCTTGTTTCTCCCGCTTTTTCCCAATCACCGGCACCTGAGAAAGAGCCGCTGAAGATCGGCTTTGTTTATGTCGCGCCGCTCGCCGAGGCTGGCTGGGTGCGCCAGCACGAAGAAGGCCGCCAGGCGGTGGACGCAGCGCTGGGGAGCAAAGTCAAAACCACCTACGTGGAAAACGTCGCGGAAGGCGCTGATGCCGAACGCGTGATCCGCGACCTGGCCCGGCAGGGCAACATGCTGATTTTCACGCCCAGCTTTGGCTACATGGAGCCGACGCTCAAGGTGGCCAAAGACTTTCCCGACGTGAAGTTCGAGTCCGTCACCGGCTACAAAACCGCGCCCAATGTGGCCGTGGCCAATGCGCGCTATTACGAAGGCCGTTACCTGGCCGGCATTGCGGCGGGCCGTCTGGCCGGCAGCGCCGGCTATGTGGCGGGTTTTCCGATTCCCGAGGTGATTCAGGGCATCAACGCCTTCACGCTGGGCATGCGGTCGGTGAACCCCCAGGCCGAAGTGAAGGTGGTCTGGCTCGGCGCCTGGTTCGACCCGCCGCGCGAGCGCGATGCGGCCATGACGCTGTTTAACCAGGGGGTGGAGGTCATCGCTTTTCACACCGGCTCGACCGCGGTGATGCGTGCGGCGCAGGAGCGCGGCAAGCTCGCCATCGCCTACCACTCCGACATGCGCAAAGTTGCGCCCGACGCGCAACTGCTGGCTGTGACGCACCAGTGGGGCAACTACTACACCCGCCGCGCCCAGGCCGTGCTCGACGGCAACTGGAAAAGCGGCGCATTCGGGGGCGGCGTGAAGGAAGGCATGGTTCGTGTCGACAGCTTTGGCCCCAAAATCCCGAAGCAAGTCGCCGCCGAAGTCATGGCGCGCCAGCGCGACATCGCCGCAGGCAGGCTGCATCCTTTCAAGGCGCAGACGGCACTGCTGGACAACGAAGGCCAGGAAGTGCTGGCTGCCGGAAAAACGCTGACGGACGCGCAGATTCTGGCCATGAATTTTCTGGTGCAGGGTGTGCAGGGCAAGTTGCCAAAATAGTGAGCCGACCCCCCCCGACTTATCGAGTCGGTTTGCCCCCTCTCCTTTTGGGAGAGGGCTGGGGTGAGGTTAAACGGCGCATGAGGTAACCTGCCCCCATGAAAGCCTGCCGCGCCTCCATTCTTTACTTTGCCGATCCGGCGCAGGCCGTGCTGGAAACCGAAGGTTTGCTGCCGGGCTGCGAGGGCGACTTTGTGGTGCTCAACCCGCAGGCTACCCCGCCGCTGGCGCGCAAAACGGGCGCAAGCAGCTATTGACTTGATCGCTAGCCGCAATACTGTTCGCTTAACCGTTCGGGCTGAGCTTGTCGAAGCCTGTTTGCACTGTGACGACCCTTCGACAGGCTCAGGGCGAACGGGGTTGTAGCGCTTCAATGAACAGCATTGTCGCTAGCCGTCAGGTTTTCTGGCCCGCTTGCAGCGTGCCTACAATCACTGGCAAAGCAAGGAGCTTCCCGAATGAGCATCAAAAGCGACAAGTGGATACGCCGCATGGCGGAAACGACCGGCATGATCGAACCCTTCGAGCCGGGTCAGATCCGCGAGCGCGAAGGCAAGAAAATCATCAGCTACGGCACCAGCAGCTATGGCTACGACATCCGCTGCGCGCCCGAGTTCAAGGTCTTCACCAACATCCACAGCACGGTGGTGGACCCGAAGAACTTCGACGAAAAAAGCTTTGTCGATTTTCATGATGATGTCTGCATCATCCCGCCCAACAGCTTCGCGCTGGCCCGCACCATGGAGTACTTCCGCATCCCGCGCAACGTGCTGACCATCTGCCTGGGCAAAAGCACGTACGCCCGTTGCGGCATCATCGTCAACGTCACGCCCTTCGAGCCCGAGTGGGAAGGCTACGTGACGCTGGAATTCAGCAACACGACGCCGCTGCCCGCCAAGATCTACGCGGGCGAGGGCTGTGCGCAGGTGCTGTTCTTCGAGAGCGACGAGGTCTGCGAGGTCAGCTACAAGGACCGCGGCGGCAAGTACCAGGGCCAGCACGGCGTGACGCTGCCCAAGGCCTGATTGGACGCCCGTCGGATGCCTGGCGGCGTCCGAGTCGCGGCCCGGCTGTGGTCCTACAACGCCTCGCGCTCTCCGGAATGGTCTGCCCGTCGGGCGCACGGCACCATCGGTAACTGGACGTACACGCTGTACGGAGTCGAGGAGCCGACGATGAATTCCCAGGAACAACTGCGCCCCGAGCGCCCCATGACGCCGTACCGCTGGCTGCTCGCCGCGGCGCTGTTGTCGCTCATGCTGGCGCAGATGGTCGCGATGGTGGTGGTCACCCGCTCCCAGGTGCTGCGGGCTGAGGTGCGTGAGGCGGCGGAACGCAACCAGGGCCCAGCGACGGGATCGACGGCGGTCGCATCGTCTGGCGCCCGCCCTGTCGATGCGTCGAGCAGCGGTTTGATCACGGTCGGGCTCTCGGCCGCGCGTTGAGCGCGTAGGATCGCGCCAAGCCTGCCACGCAGGCGGCTTCAAGGAGAGCGTCATGCGGTGGGAAGGCAACGAACAGTCGGACAACGTCGAAGATCGCCGCAGCGGCGGCGGTGGCGGGTTTCCCATCGGTGGGCGCAGCGTCGGCATCGGCACCGTGGCGGTTGCGCTCGTCGCGGGATGGATCTTCGGCATCAACCCGCTCACCGTGCTGGGCTTGCTCACCGGTGGCGAGTCCGCACCCCAGGTGCAGCAGGGGCCGGCACAGAAACCGCCGCCCGACGACCGCGAAGCGGCCTTCGTCTCCACCGTGCTCAAGAACACCGAGGTCGTCTGGACGCAGGCGTTCCAGCAGAACGGCGGCACCTACCAGCCGCCGCGTCTGGTGCTGTTTCGCGGCGCCACGCCGACGGCCTGCGGCACTGGCCAGTCGGCCATGGGCCCGTTCTACTGCCCTGGCGACAAGAAGGTCTACATCGACCTCGGCTTCTTCGACACGCTCAAGCGCGACCTCGGCGCGCCAGGTGAATTCGCCCAGGCCTATGTGATCGCGCACGAGGTCGGCCACCACGTACAGGACGAACTCGGCATCACCGCCAAGGTCGACGGCATGCGCGGCCGGCTCAGCCAGACGCAGAACAATGCGATCAGCGTGCGCGTCGAGTTGCAGGCCGACTGCTTCGCCGGTGTGTGGGCGCACCACTCGCAGCAGTCCAAGCAGTGGCTCGACCCGGGCGATATCGAGGC
>JAURVI010000011.1 GCA_030655515.1 Polaromonas sp.
TCTTACTGTGTCACAAAATGTGGTATGATGTGTTTATCTTTCCTTCCAAGGGGATGAGATGGACATTGCCAAAGAGTTCGATGACTACATGGCTTACCTGATGCAAGGACTGGGTCATGCAGACCGGCACGCGGGGTTGAGTGGCTATTGCACCGGTCTGATGCTGCCGTTGTCGCGTAAGAGCGTCGAGCCCATGGCTGCTCGAGTTGACCCGTTGCACGCGAGCGCCAAGCATCAATCGCTGCATCACTTCGTGGCCAAGGCTCCATGGAGCGACCAAGAACTACTGCGACGTGTCGCGCAATGGGTCGTGCCAGTGATGGACTTCAGCGCTGGGGGCTGGTGGATCATCGACGACACCGGATTCCCCAAGAAGGGCATGCACTCTGTGGGGGTGACGCGCCAATACTGCGGCGTGCTGGGCAAACAGGACAACTGCCAGGTGGCGGTAAGCGTAACGCTGGCCTGTGAAGAAGGCAGCCTGCCGGTGGCCTGGCAACTGTACTTGCCCCACGTCTGGGCCGAAGACAAGGCACGCCGGCTCAAGGCCGGGATTCCTGAGGACATCGCGTTTGCAACCAAGCCACAAATTGCACTGCAACAGATAAGGCACCTGCTCGCGCAAGAAGCACCCCGGCACTGCGTGCTGGCCGATGCAGGTTATGGAATTGACTACGCGTTTCGCCAGGGCCTGAGTGATCTGGGTCTGCACTACATGGTGGGCATCACCTCTGCCGTCGTTGTCTGGCCCCCGGGCTTGGAGCCGCTACCGCCCAAACCCTATAGCGGCATGGGCCGCCCGCCGGTGATGCCACGGCGCACTGCCAAACGCCAACCTGTGAACGTCAAGACCCTGGCGCTGGGTTTGCCGGGCAGCGCATTGCACAACATCAGTTGGCGCGAAGGAACCAACGAGCGGCTGACGGGCCGCTTTGCCGCGCTGCGGGTGCGCTGCGCGGGTGGCAATGTCGGCAAGGCCCGTTTGCTGCCTGAGCAATGGCTACTCATCGAGTGGCCCGCGGATCAGGCCGAGCCCGAGAAATACTACCTGTCCACACTGCCAGAGACGACCGCATTGAACGATCTGGTTGGTGCCGCGCACATGCGCTGGCGTATCGAGCGCGATTACCAGGATTTGAAGCAGGACCTGGGATTGGGCCACTATGAAGGTCGAGGATGGCGGGGGTTCCACCACCACGCTACTTTGAGCATTGCGGCATACGGTTTCCTGATGGCGCAACGACTGAAGGCTGGCAGCGATGCCAGCGGTAAAAAAAACTTCGCCCAACGCCAAGTGCCTGCCGTTCCCCAAGATTCCATCCCTCGGGGAAGCCCATCGCGCCCAGCGTCACGTCTCAAACTCGATCACAACGCTGCGCTTCCAATTGGCAGTGGCCCTCGCAATCACTCTGGGGCACTGCCCGCATTGCAGCTCGATAAACCTGCGACTACGTTTGTGACACAGTAGGATTAACCCCATCGTGACGCCAAACGTGAAGGCAACCGGCGCTGCGTGGCTTTATCGCGCAGCGTCCGTGTTGATCGCCGGGTTGCACGATCTAACCTTATTCGTTGGGCTATCTGTGCTTGAGCAACTCATCAAGCGCGATCCCGATGTCTTTGGCGATGTGACGGAGCAAGACTGGGGAGATGTCTCGACCTTGATGAAATGGAACCGTTGTGCAGCGGCCTGCGGCATCACGGAATTGTTTGTGTGATCCGCGTTGGCGGACTTCGGTGAAACCGAGTTTGATGAGGATGGCGATAACTTCATTGGGTTTGAGGACGGGGACGTTGCCCATGACTCAAGCGACGGCGACGTTTTGGACCCCGACAAACTCGGACTCCAGTATGGGCTCACCATCTTCCAGAAGCATTGCAATAACATCGTGCAGGTTCCGGTTGACTTCATCCAGCGTTTCCCCCTGGGAATGAGCGCCGGGGAAACCGGGAACAAAACCAACGAACAGGCCTGTTTGTGGGCACCGCTCAATTACCGCTGAATAGACTTTCATAGCTGGCTCCATAACCGCATGAAAATGCAATTATCAATCTATGCTCTGTGATAAGCAACCGCCGACGCCTAATCGGGATAGGAAGAAGCTTCACGGCCCTTCCCTCCCACTCCACCGGATATACGGGTCACGTATCCGGCGGTTCGCATCTCCCGTGGTAAGGCACGAATCCTTCCCCGCGTCCCGCTGGGGTGGTTGATTGTTTGAACTCATTATGGCCGGGAATAGATGTGCAACTCACTTGCCAGCGTCAGCCGCGCCCACCACCACGGTCACCATTTTTTCAGGCTGCAATTTGCGCGAGAAGGCTGCCTTGATATCCGCCAGTGTCACCTTCTCCACCTGCTGCGTCCAGATGTCGAGGTAGTCCAGCGGGAGCTGGTTCCAGGCGATATTGGCCACGTTGTCGAGTAGCTTGCGGTTGCTGTCGATGCGCAACGCGAAGCCCCCCACCAGATTGTCCTTGGCGGCCTTGAGTTCAGCCCCGCTCGGGCCTTCATGCACAAACCGGGTGAGCACCTCGCGCGAGACCCGCACCGCCTCGCCCACCTGGTCCGGCCGGGTTTGCAGGCCCAGCGTGAAGGCCCCGGCGTGCAGGCCCGGGGCAAAGTAGCTGTACACGCTGTAACTCAAACCGCGCTTTTCCCGCACTTCGGATGTCAGGCGCGACACAAAGCCGCCGCCGCCCAGAATGTAATTGCCGACCGTCAGCGCAAAAAAGTCGGGATCGTTGCGCCTGTAGCCGGGCTGGCCCATCAGCACATGGGCTTGCGCCGAGTCAAACGGGATGCGCAGCAACTGGGCGCGCTCCAATGGCGCCACTTCAGGCACCGCCGGCAAGGGCGGCGCAGCCGCACAGTCGATGGGCGGCAACCGCGACAGCAGGCCGGCCACCAGCGCGTCAGCCTGCATGCGTGTGAGCGCGCCCACGATGCTGACCCGGGCGTTGCAGCGGGTGATGTGTGCCGCATGGAAGGCCTGCATATCGGCGACGCTGATCCGTGCGAGCGTGGCCTCGTTGACCTCATGACCATAGGGGTGGCTGCCGTAGACGGTTTTGGCGAATTCGCGGGCCGCCACACTGGCCGGTCGGGTATAGGACTCCTTCAGTTGCGCCACCAGCCGCTGCCGGTCGCGCTGCCAGACATCGGCCGGAAAAGCCGGCTCGGCAATCTGCCGGGCCGCCAATTGCACCGCCTGGGCCAGCAGATCCGGCTCGCTCAGACTGCGCAGCGAAAAGCTGAAGCGGTCGGTTCCGGCAGACGCGCCAAACTGCGCGCCCAAATCGGCCCAGGCCTCACCCAGGGCGTTTTCATCGAGTGCAAGGGCACCCCCCTTCGCGGCAACCCCTTTGGACAACAAGGCGGCCGTGACACCGGCCAGCCCGGCCTGGCCGGCTGCCACACGCCGGCTGCCGGCATCGAAATCGAGCTGCACATCGACCATCGCGATGGCCGGGCTTTCGACCAGATAAACCTTGGCGCCGCTGGCTTGCGTCCAGTGCTGCACGGGAATGGCGGCGAACGCAGTTGTTTGCAGAAAAAGGCCCGCAGCCCATAACAAAAACGCGCAAGCAGCTCTGTTTTTTATAGCAATTTTCACATGAGACCCTGAAGAAACCATGTTGCAGAAGAAGAAGGCGACGGGCGCATCAATGCCTGGGCATCGCACCCGGCGCGCGCAGCCGGCGATTCGGCGCCATCGGCTGCGGCAGCAAGGTGGCGATGGTCAGTTGGTCGTCGCCAAAATAACGCGCGGCCACGGCCTGAACCTCCGCGCTGCCGATGGTGCGCAACTGGGCGATCAGGCGGGCGTCGGCGTCGAGCGGCAAATCATTGGCCCAGTACGAACCCAGTTCGCGGGCCTGGCTGAACACGGCGTCGAGCTTGTAGGTTTCGCTGGCCGTCCACTGGGTTTTGACGCGCTTCAATTCGGCCTCGCTGACACCTTCACGAGCGACCAGCGCGACCTGCTGGCGCAGGGCATCGACCACTTGGCGCGCAGTTTTGCCGTCGGCCGGCACGCCGTCAAGCGTGAAAAGCTGCGGACCTCGGCCGATCAGGCCGTTCGACGCGCCGGCACTGTCGGCCAGGCGCTGCTCGCCCTGGGTCAATGCCCGGTCCAGCCGCGCGCCGTCATAGCCATCGAGCACCGCCGCCAGTACCGTCAGCGCCAGTGCATCGCGGTTGAAGGCATCGCTGGCCTCTTGCCCCGTGTCCGAAGTACGCAAGCCCGGGACCTTGAACGACAGGCTCACATAGGCCTGGCTGGCAGGGGCCTTGAAGTCCAGCCGGCGCAGCCCGGTCTGGACCGGCTCCACACGCGGCTTGCGCGGCGGCACCGGGCGCGCCGCGATGCGGCCGTAGTATTTTTCCGCCAGTTGCCGCACCTGCGCCACCTCCACATCACCGGCCACCACCACGGCCGCATTGGCGGGCACATACCAGCGCCGGTAAAAATCGCGGGCATCGTCGGGCGTCATGGCCTCCAGGTCGCTCATCCAGCCAACCACCGGACGCCGGTAGGGCGAGGCGATGAAGGTCATGGCGTTGGCCGTCTCATGCATCAGCGCACGCGGTGAGTCATCGGTGCGCAGGCGGCGCTCTTCCTTGACCACTTCGATCTCTTTCTTGAACTCGTCGTCGCTCCACTGGTTGCGGGCAAAGCGGTCAGCCTCCAGGCGCATCACCTCTTCGAGCTTGCCGGCGGGAATCTGCTGGTGGTAGCCGGTGGCGTCGCGGCTGGTGAAGGCGTTTTCGCGGCCTCCCAATGCAGCCACGCGGCGCGAAAACTCGCCCGGCTTCAGGTCGGGCGTTCCCTTGAACATCATGTGCTCCAGCACATGGGCCACCCCCGTGCGTCCGTCAACCTCGTCCATCGAGCCAACCCGCACCCACAACATGTGGGCTGCCGTGGGCGCACGCCGGTCGGTTTTGACGATGACCGTCAACCCATTGGCCAGTTGGAACTGCGTCACCGGCGCGGCGGCGGGCGCGACCACGGTCTGCGCCCAGGAAGGAAGGGTCCATAAAAGGCTGAGCGCCAGAGACAGGCAGGCACTGCGAGGCAGTGCGGGTGGTGCGCAAAGTCGGATAAATAACCCCATGAGAGGCTGCCCCCTGTGTTTCATAGAATAGTGTGACTCCAAAGCACATCCAATGTTCAGTTTCTTCAAGAAAAAAAAACCTGCCGACGCAGCGCCATCGACCCCCCGGCCATCTGACAGCCCAGCACCTTCAGCCAGCGGCGGGCTGATTGGCAGCGCGCTGGTCACGCCGATTGAGATTGCGCTGCCCGGCGCGGTGCCGGCCGGGCGTGCGCATTGGGTCAGCAAACTCAAATCAGGCCTGCAAAAAACCGGCGCCAGTATTTCCGGCGTTTTCACCGGCAAACACATTGACGATGCGCTGTATGAGGACCTGGAGTCTGCGCTGCTGATGGCCGACGCCGGCGTCAGCGCCACCGCCTACCTGCTGGGCGAGGTCAAGCGGCGCGTCAAGGACAGCGGCGTCACGCATCCGGTGGCGGTCAAGAACATACTCACCGAAGCACTGACGCAGCTTCTTCAACCGCTGGAACAGGCCCTGGTGATCGGCGAATACAAGCCGACCGTGATCATGGTGGCCGGCGTCAACGGCGCAGGCAAGACCACCTCCATTGGCAAACTGACGCGGCACCTGGCCAGCGAAGGCGCGTCGGTGCTGCTGGCCGCGGCCGACACCTTTCGGGCCGCGGCGCGTGAACAACTGGAAGTCTGGGCCGGCAGAAACATGGTGGAGATCATCAGCCAGGAGGGCGGCGACCCGGCGGCCGTGAGTTTTGACGCGGTCAGCGCCGGCAAGGCGCGCGGCAAGGACGTGGTGCTGATCGACACCGCCGGTCGCCTGCCGACGCAACTGCACTTGATGGAAGAGCTCAAAAAGATCAAGCGCACCATCGCCAAAGCCGACATCGAACGCAGCGCAGGGCCGCCCCAGGCAAGTTCAGCCCACTCGGGGGGAAGCGCAGCACACGAAGTGGCAAGCGTGGCGGCCACGTCCACCGCACCGCACGAGGTGCTGCTGGTGATTGACGGCAACACCGGCCAGAACGCACTGAGCCAGGTCAAGGCCTTTGACGAGGCCTTGCACCTGACCGGCCTGATCGTCACCAAACTGGACGGCACGGCCAAGGGCGGCGTGCTGGCCGCCATTGCGCTGTGGGCCAGGGAACGCGCCAAAGCCGCGCCGGGCTTGCGGCCGGTGCCGGTTTATTTCATCGGTGTCGGCGAAAAACTCGAAGACCTGGAGACCTTCAGCGCCAGGGAGTTCGCGCAGGCGCTGCTGGCCTGAAGCGACTTGAAACCACGCGCCGCGCCTCCATCTACGGGGTTTAGAGGATTTTTCAACGTGTCCAGCCTTGTCAGCCAAATTTTGCGTCTTGTCCTGAAACTGCTTCTGGGCCTGTTTGCCGCCATCTTTGCGGTCAGCCTGCTCACAGCGGCACTGATCGTGCTGGCCTTGAACCTGCTCAAATCGCTGCTCACCGGCCAAAAACCAAAGCCCGCCAGGGTGTTTGGCCATTTTCAGCGATTCTCTTCGCAAGCCATGTGGTCCGGCACCGGAATGCGAGATACGGCTGCACCGCGTGGCGCAGAAATTGTCGACGTCGAAGTGCGCGAAATCCGCGACGGCAAACGTCTGCCCTGAGCTTATTCAGCCCGCAATCAGCCTGAACGGCTCCAGCGCCGCTTCCAGATCATCCACGATCTCCTGGGCGATCACGTCGGCGTACTCGTCCACACGCCAGCGGCCTTCCGGGTTCTCGGTTGACCAGGTTGCCTTGCGATCATGGGGTTGTGCTGCGCCACATGGTCGTGCGCGGCAAACAAAAATAATGGTCAAACAGCTCGTCGCCATTTCTGGCCAGCAGCGACGGCCAATCGTAGCCCTTGGCAATCGGGCTGGGCTGGCTCCAGGGCGGCTGGCTGCGCTCGTCGGCCATCTTGAGGAAAGTAGGTACCAATAAAGAAAGAAGGCAGGCTTTGGGGTTAACACGTATTAGCCGTACCCTATCAAAGCCATTGAACCTATTGGTTGGCACTCTCTCCAATAGAGTGCTAGTATCATTTGCAGAAAAGGAGTTTTGCCCTATGTCATATGCTCTTTCCCCCCAAGTCGCCTTAGCAACTGCGCTGGCGCCGGTCAGCCCCTGGTCGCTTCTGCCCCCGCTGGGCAACCTGGATGCCTATATCTCGGCGGTCAACCGCCTGCCCATGCTCACCCTGGAGCAGGAGCAGGAGTTTGCCAAAAAACTCAAAGAAAACAACGATCTGGACGCAGCCGGGAAGCTAGTGCTCTCTCACTTGCGGCTGGTGGTATCCACGTCACGCAAGTACCTGGGTTATGGGTTGCCCCATGCCGACCTGATTCAGGAGGGCAATATCGGCTTGATGAAAGCGGTCAAACGTTTTGATCCGGACCAGGGCGTCCGGCTGGTCAGCTACGCGCTGCACTGGATCAAGGCCGAGATGCATGAGTACATCCTGAAAAACTGGCGCATGGTCAAGGTGGCGACCACCAAGGCCCAGCGCAAACTGTTTTTCAATCTGCGCTCGATGAAGCAGGGGTTCAAGGACGATGCCGACGTGGCGACGCACCGGGACTCGCTGACCGAAGGCCAGATCGACTCGATGGCGAAAACCTTGAGAGTCAAGCGCGAGGAAGTCATCGAGATGGAGCAACGCATGTCCGGTGGCGACGTGCTGCTGGATCCGAGCCCCAGCGGCGACGGTGAAGACGCGTTCGGCCCGATTGCCTACCTGTCGGATGCCACGCAGGAGCCGACCATGCTGATGGAGTCGCGCCAGCGCGATTATCTGGCGAGCAACGGCATCACGACCGCACTGGAAGACCTGGACGCGCGTTCGCGCCGCATTGTCGAAGAACGCTGGCTCAAGGTCAACGACGACGGCTCGGGCGGCATGACGCTGCACGATCTGGCGGCCGAGTACAAGGTCAGCGCCGAACGCATTCGGCAGATTGAAGTGGCGGCGATGAAGAAAATGAAAAAGGTTCTGGCCGCTTACGCTTGACGCCTTGCCTGCCATGCCGTGAAAACGGCATGGTCAAAGCCTGCATACGACCATCGTGGACAGGCTTTTTTTGCCCCGCATCAACTGTTTTTGAGCAACAGCCGTATGTCGGCAGCCAGCGCCGCAGCGCCGCTGCCATAACGGCTGTACAGGCGCACACGGCCCTGCGGGTCAAAGATGTAGCTGCCGGCCGAATGGTCCAGCGTGTAACTGCCCGGCGTCTTGCCATCGACCTTTTTGTAGAAAATCTTGAAGTCCTTGGCCAGTTGCGGCAGCTTGTCGAGGTCGGGGCGCAGCGCCAGGAAGGTCGGGTCGAAGTTGCCCATGTAGGCCTTGAGCACGTCCTGCGTATCACGCTCGGGGTCCAGCGAAACAAACAGACCCTGCAGCCGATCACCGTTCGGCCCCAGCATTTTTTTGATCTCGGCAAGTTCGGCCATCGAGGTCGGGCAGACGTCCGGGCACTGGGTGTAGCCGAAGAACACAACGACCACCTTGCCCTGGAAGTCCTTGAGACTGCGCAACTGGCCGTTGTGGTCGGTCAGGGCAAAGTCGCGGGCATAGTCGGCGCCGGTGATGTCGATGCTGGAAAATTGCGGTTTGGTTTCAGAGCAGGCACTCAACAAGCCACCTGCCCCCACCAATAAAGTGCTGACAGCTATTAACTTAATAGCATTTCGTTTGCCGGAAAAAACGCAGGAGGTGCTCATACGAGGTAATGGTCCAGCAGCAGGGCCGCAAACAAAACAGACAGGTGAATCAGTGAAAAGCGAAAGGTCTTGCGCGCCAGGGCATCGGAATAATTGCGCCACAAGCGCCAGCCGTACCAACTGAACCCAAAGCTCAAACCAGTCGCCACCACCAGGTAAAGCCAGCCGCTCATCTTGAAAACAAAGGGCAGCAGGCAGGCGGCAAACAGCACCAGCGTGTACAGAAACACCTGCAATCGCGTGAACTCGTTGCCGTGAGTGACGGGCAGCATCGGCAGGCCCGACTTGCGGTAGTCTTCGACGCGGTACAGCGCCAGCGCCCAGAAGTGCGGCGGTGTCCACAAAAAGATGATCAGAAACAGAATCAGCGCCTCGGGGCTGACGCTGCCGGTCATCGCGGCCCAGCCCAGCACCGGCGGCATCGCGCCGGAGGCGCCTCCAATCACGATGTTTTGCGGTGTCAACGGTTTGAGTATCACGGTGTAGACCACGGCGTAACCGACAAAGGTCGCAAAGGTCAGCCACATGGTCAGCGGGTTGACCCAGACGTAGAGCACCCAGGAGCCGAGCGCGCACAGCGCGGTGGAAAACGCCAGCGTCAGCGGATTGCTGATCTGCCCCTGAGCGGTGGCGCGCCAGGCGGTGCGTTTCATCCTGGCGTCAATCTGCTGCTCGACCAGGCAGTTGAAGGCCGCGGCGGCACCGGCCACCAGCCAGATACCGGCGCAAGCGATCAGCGCCAGCTTGACCTCGGCCCAGCCCGGCACACCAGGCACCGCCAGCACCATGCCGATCAGTGCGCAAAACACAATGAGCTGCACCACGCGCGGCTTGGTCAGCGCGTAAAACTGCGCAAATTTGGAAGGGACAAAAGGGGTCATCGCCGCGCAAGCGGAGGAGTCGGAGGGGTTCATAGGCTAGCAGCCTTCGATTTTGACGCACTCGCCGCGCACTGGGAAGATCGGCTCGAAAAAATAGCGCCGGTCAGCACCACCACCAGCGCGGCCGCCCCGCCGGTGTGCGAGACTGCCGCCACCAGCGGCCAGCCCAGCACGACATTGCTCAGGCCGGTGGCAAACTGCCACAGTGCCAGGCCGCCTATCCAGAAGGCATGAGAACGCATGGCAGGAATTTGCCTGAGCCGGTGAGCCAGCAGCAGCAGCGCGGCGAACACCACGTAGGCCGCCAGTCGATGCACATAGTGGATCGCGGTCAGCGCCTGAAAGCTGATGTTGTCGCCCGCGGACCCGGCACCCAGCGCGCGCCAGAACGTGAACCCTTCGCTGAAATCCATCGCCGGCCACCAACTGCCCTGGCAAGCCGGAAACTCGCTGCAGGCCAGCACCGCGTAGTTGGTGCTGACCCAGCCACCCAGCGCAATCTGTAGCCACAACAAGACAAAGGCCACCCCCAGCAGCAGCCAGGTGCCGGGCGGCAGCGGCACCGGCAAGGACTCCCCCTGCGCCCGCGCGTAACGCACAGCCTGGGCTTGCAGCAAAGCCAGCAGGACCAGGCCACCCAGCAGATGCAGCGTCACGATCAGCGGAAACAGCTTCATTGTGACGGTCAGCGCGCCGAATGCGCCCTGGATGCACACCCAGATCAGCGTCAGGGCAGGCCACCAAAGCGAGATGACAGAACCCTCACGCTCGGCAACGTTTTGTCCTTGCTTTTCGGCACGGCGGGCCATCCACGTGGCAACTGCGAGCGTCAGGATCAGCACACCAACGCCGGTGGCCAGGTAGCGGTGAATCATCTCTACCCAGGCCTTGGAATGCGTGACCGGACCGCTGGGCAAGGCCGTTTGGGCAGCGCTGATCGGGTGCTGCGCGCCGAGCGGGCTGGCATGGCCGTAACAACCCGGCCAGTCGGGGCAGCCCAGCCCGGAGTCGGTCAGTCGCGTGAACGCGCCAAACAGCACCAGATCAAAGGTCAGGAACAAAGTAAGCAGGGTGAGCACGCGCAGGCGGCGGGCGGGCGGCTGGTTTTTGTTGCGCAGCCAGACCCAGGCCAGCGGGCCTAGGGCCAGCAGCAGGCCCATGGCCATCAGGCGAATCGCCGGGCTGAGGTCGTAAAGGTTTTGTGCGTCCATGTCAGTCAGCGCCGGTCAGCGCAGTACGCGTTGTAGCAAGCGCGGGGACGATGGACGTGCGCCGCGCAGGGCCGCCCCAAGCAAGCACAGCCCCCTCGGGGGGCAGCGCAGTACGCGAAGCGACAAGCGTGGGGGCCATCACTTCAGCGCCCGGCCCGGTCCCAGGCGCTGGAGGCGCGCAGCAGGCGCTCCAGGTCGCGCTTGGCCTTGGCGGCCCCATCCGCATCCATGTTGGCCGGAAAACGCATCATCCAGTTGCCGCCTGGATCGACCACAAACAGGTGATCGGCCAATCGCTGGCCGGGGGCAGCCTGCAACCACTGATCGAGCCCGGACACACGCAGCACGGTGGCGCCTTGCAACGCCGTTTTCAGCGTGTCGGGGACAGCCTCCTCATCGGTCACCAGCCAGACCCGGTCCAGCCTGTCCTTCTCGCGGCCCAGCGACTCGCGCAGTTGGCGCTGAAAATACAAGTGTTGCCGGCACGTCGCGCTGCAGGCACCGCCCGCAACGCTGACCAACAGCCACTGGCCCTTGAGCGCGGGCAGCTCGATCCGGCTGCCATCAAGCGCCACGGCGGCCAGGGCCGGAAGCGGGCGCTGCGGGTCCATCAGTTCGCCATAGTTGCGCCGGCCTTCCGGCCGGATCACGTAATAGGCGAAATAAGAGGCGATCACCGGCGCTGCACACACCAGCAGAACGGCCAGCATTTTCCAGCGCCCGGCCCGCGTGCCGGGCACTTGTGCAGCCCCGTCCGAATCGAACTGCGGCATCGCATGCACGGTCAGGCCCAAAGGCTGGTCTTGCACGGCAAGGCCACCGGGCGATAAGGAAGAGTCGGACTGTTGGTGTTGCACTTTGAAAATCGATGGTTGTTTTAGAAACGCTGTGAGTGACGCATTTTGCGACACGGAAGAACCCACTGGAACCAGACATAAAGACCCACGACCAAGGCGCACAGGCTGAACCACTGGAAGGCATAGCCGTAGTGCTTGTCCACACCGGTGGCGGGCGCCGGCCAGTCACGCAGCAAGCCCTCGCTGGCCGCGCCGGTCTGCAGCAGTGAAGCGGGGGGCAGCGGCGCGCCAATTTCGGCACTGAAGGCAGCGACATCGATATTTTGCCGGATGCGGCCACTTTCCACGCCGTCGAACGCGTATAGCTTGGACGGTGACGGGGCCATGCGGCCGGGCACGCTGACGAGACCGGGCGGTGTTTCAACAGCAGGCAGGCGGGTGCGGTCCTTGAAATCGCGCGGCACCCAGCCGCGTTGCACCAGAATCGACTGGCCGCTGCCTTCCAGCGCCAGCGGCGTCACGACCCAGAAACCCGATTTCCCGCCCATAGGACGGTTGTCCAGGTACACCGTATGGGCGTCCTGCCAAGTGCCGTGCAGCACGGCCTGGCGGTGCATCATATCCGCTATGTTTTTGGCATCTGATAGCGACCGGTTGTCAATGGCCGGAAGCCTTTTTTGACTGTCAATGGCGGCCTGCAGCGCTTCTTTCTGGATGGCGCGGCGCAATTGCCACTGGCCCAGCGACAAGCTCAGGCCGGCCATCAGCACAGCCGCCAGGGTCAACACCCAAAACCGGTAGTTTTGCAAACGCGAAGTCATGCGCGGATAATTGTGGTCATGACTTATCTTGTAGCACTCGCTTTTTTGGCCATCCTCGCCAGCCTCGCATCGGCGCTGTTTTTCATGCTAAAAGACGGCAGCGGCGACAAAGCCAAAACCAGCAAGATGGCGCGCGCGCTGGCCTTTCGCGTGGGCTTTTCGATTGTGCTGTTTGTCTGCATCCTGATCGCGTGGAAAATGGGCTATATCCAACCTACGGGCATTCCGGCTGGCAAGTAAAAAAAGCGCCTCGCGGCGCTTTTTTCCGGTTGGCCGGGTTCACAACCAGTAGACCAGGATGTAAAGGCCCAGCCAGACCACGTCCACAAAGTGCCAGTACCAGGCAGCACCCTCAAAACCGAAATGGCGCTCCGCGGTGAAATGCCCCTTTTGCAGGCGCAGCGTGATGAACAGCAGCATCAGCATGCCGACAAACACGTGAAAGCCGTGAAAGCCGGTCAGCATGAAGAAGGTCGAACCGTATACGCCGGACGAGAGTTTCAGGTTGAGATCGGTGTAGGCATGGAAATACTCATAACCCTGCACGCCCAGGAAGGTCACGCCGAGCAGCACGGTGAGCCACATGAACGCAATCGTCCGGCCGCGATGGTTTTCGCGCAGCGCATGGTGGGCGATGGTCAGCGTCACGCCGGAGCTCAGCAGCAAGGCGGTGTTGATGGTCGGCAGCCAGAACGGCCCCATGGTCGTGAACGGCTCGACGATGTCGGCCGGCGAAGCGGTGACGCCCGGCGCGACGCTGGGCCAGACCGCCTTGAAATCGGGCCACAGCAAGGCGTTTTCCAGGCTGCCCAGTTCGGGCACCGAATGCGCACGCGCCCACCACAGTGCCGTGAAGAAAGCACCGAAGAACATCACTTCCGAAAAGATGAACCAGCTCATGCTCCAGCGGAAGGACAGGTCGACTTTGTGGCCATACAGGCCGCCTTCGCTTTCGGCCACCGCGGCCCGAAACCAGACAAACAGCACGCCCAGCAACCAGGCCATGCCAAAGGCCAGCGAGTAAGCACCCCAGCCCGCGCCATTGATCCACTGCCCCCCGCCCAGAATGATGAAGAACAGGCCGGTTGCCGCCAGCACCGGGTAGGCCGAGGGTGCCGGGACGAAGTAATAAGGGGTTCCTGCATGTGCTGCTGAAGACATTTCCAACTCCTGTTTCGCTAAATACTGAAATTCGTTAATCAAGGGCTTGGCGGGTACGCCAGCGGTTTACTGACCTACCACCCAGGTAGCCAGCAAAATCAGGCTACCGACAAAAACCAACACGCCGACCAAGGCCACAATGACGATATGCATCGGATTGAGTTGCTCGACATCTTTTTCGTAGTCGCCTCTGGTGCGCAGGCCCACAAACGACCAGCTCACCGCCTTGACCGTGCGCCAGATCGAGCCTTTGCGTCGCGTGACCAGTGTGCTCATGCGCCAGGCCCCCGCTTGGGCACAGCCCCCTCGGCGGCGGCCACCGGAGCCGGCGGCGTTTTGCCGCCGACTTCAAAAAAGGTGTAGGACAGCGTGATGGTACTCACATCCCTGGACAGCTTGGGATCAATCACAAAAACCACCGGCCACTGCTTTTTCTCGCCCGGGGCCAGGGTGTATTCGCTGAAGCAAAAGCACTCGAGCTTGTTGAAGTGAGCGCCTGCCTGCGCCGGTGCATAACTGGGAATGGCCTGCGCCGACATGGTGCGGTTCTGCACGTTCTGGAATTCATACATCACCGTCGCCAGCTCGCCCGGATGCACCTGTAGCGAACGGGACGCCGGCTTGAACAGCCAGGGGCCGCGCGCGTTCGCGTCAAACTCGACGGTGATGCTGCGGCTGGTATCGACCTGCGTGTTGGCCGACACCCTGGATGTCGCACCGGGAATCTGCCGGTCGCCCAGCGCCAGGATGTTGATGCCGGTCATCTCGCAGATGGCCTTGTAAATGGGCACCAGCGCATAGCCGAAGGCAAACATGCCGAGCACGATCACGCTCAGCTTGCCCACCATCTTGAAATTTTCGCGCTTGCGGCCCATCCATCACCCTTTGCCAAGAAAAACCAGCTTGGCGATGAAGCCGAGAAAAAAGATGATCGCGACAGAGGCCAGTATCAGCCCCAGCCTCAGGTTGCTCTTTTTCTGTTCAGGTGTCATGGCGTGCTTGCTGCTTCTGCCAAGGGCTTAGTAACCCAAGACTTTGGTCGCGGTCGCGTCCAGACGGGGAGGTGTTTCAAAGGTGTGGAAAGGCGCGGGGGAAGGCACTTCCCACTCCAGGCCTTCGGCGCCTTCCCAGGGCTTTTGCGGTGCTTTTGCACCTTTGCCGCGCATCGTCGGCACCACGATGAAGAGGAAGAAATAAACCTGTGCGATGCCGAAAAAGAAGGCGCCCACGCTGGCAATCGCGTTGAAGTCGGCAAACTGCATCGGGTAGTCGGCATAACGGCGCGGCATGCCGGCCAGGCCCAGGAAGTGCATCGGGAAGAAGGTCACGTTGAAGGAAATCAGCGACCACCAGAAGTGGATCTTGCCGCGGCTTTCGTTGTACATCACACCGGTCCACTTGGGCGACCAGTAGTAGTAGCCGGCGAACAGCGCGAACAGCGAGCCGGCCACCAGCACATAGTGGAAGTGGGCCACCACGTAATAGGTGTCCTGCACCTGGATGTCAATCGGTGCGACCGCCAGGATCAGACCCGTGAAGCCGCCCATGGTGAACACGAAGATGAAACCGACGGCAAACAGCATGGGCGTTTCAAAGGTCATCGACCCCTTCCACATCGTTGCGATCCAGTTGAATACCTTGACGCCGGTCGGCACCGCGATCAGCATCGTCGAATACATGAAGAACAACTGGCCGGTCACCGGCATGCCGGTGGTGAACATGTGGTGTGCCCAGACCACGAAGCTCAGGATGGCGATGGAGCCGGTGGCGTACACCATCGAGGCGTAGCCAAACAACCGTTTGCGGGCAAAGGCCGGGATGATCTGGCTGATGATGCCGAAGGCCGGCAGGATCATGATGTAGACCTCGGGGTGACCGAAGAACCAGAAAATGTGCTGGAACATGATCGGGTCACCGCCACCGGCCGGGTTGAAGAAACTGGTGCCGAAGTGGCGGTCCGTCAGCGTCATGGTGATGGCGCCGGCCAGCACAGGCATCACGGCGATCAGCAGGTAAGCGGTGATCAGCCAGGTCCAGCAGAACATCGGCATCTTCATCAAGGTCATGCCGGGCGCGCGCATGTTCAGGATGGTCACGATGATGTTGATCGAGCCCATGATGGACGAAGCACCCAGGATGTGCAGCGCGAAAATACCGGCGTCCATGCTGGGGCCCATTTGCAGGGTCAGCGGCGCATAAAACGTCCAGCCTGCCGCCGGAGCGCCACCGGGCATGAAGAACGATCCGGCCACCATCAGGCCAGCCGGAATCAACAGCCAGAAGCTGAAATTGTTCATGCGGGCAAACGCCATGTCGGCGGCGCCGATCTGCATCGGAATCATCCAGTTCGCAAAACCGACAAAGGCCGGCATGATGGCGCCGAACACCATGATCACGCCATGCATGGTGGTGAGCTGGTTGAAGAGCTCGGGGTTGACCAGTTGCAGCCCGGGCTGGAACAGCTCGGCACGGATAGCCAGCGCCAGCACGCCGCCAAACATCAGCATCGTGAAGCTGAACAGCAGGTACAGCGTGCCGATGTCTTTATGGTTGGTCGCATAGACCCAACGCCGCCAACCTGTGGGGGCGTGGTGCTCGTGGTCATGCGCGTGATCGTGATGGTCTAGAACTGCACTCATCTGGCTTCCTTTGATGGCTTGTCGGCGGCTTTTTATCTGTCAGCCGACGGGAGACGGTAGGGTCTTGTCGTTTGATTTCTTACTTGCGCACGGCCTGGATTTCGGCAGGCTGCACGAGCTGGCCGCTCTGGTTGGACCAGTTGTTCTTGGTGTAGGTGACAACCGCGGCGAGATCCGTGTCGCTCAATGTTTTCCACGCCGGCATCGCTCCGCCGGCCGCACCGTTCAGAAGAACGGCGATCTGCTTGCCGTGGTCTGCAGCGAGCACGATGGCCGAACCGTCCAGGGGCTTGATCGGGCCGGCACCCTTGCCATTGGCCTGGTGACAGGCGGCGCAATTGGCGGCATAGACTTTTTCGCCGCGCGCCTTGAGCTCGGGCAGCGCCCAGACCCGGGAAGGATCATCGGCCTTGGCGGCGGCTTCCTTGGCCTTGACGACTACCCACTTGGCGTAATCTTCGCCGGAAACCACTTTCACATGAATGGGCATGTAGGCGTGTTCCTTGCCGCACAGCTCGGCGCACTGGCCGTAGTAGTCGCCGACTTTTTCGGCGCGGAACCAGGTGTCGCGGATAAAGCCGGGAATCGCATCCTGCTTGACGCCGAAGGCCGGCACCATCCAGGCGTGAATCACGTCGTTGGCCGTGGTAATGATGCGGATTTTTCGGTCGACGGGCACCACCAGCGGATTGTCCACCTTGAGCAGGTAGTCGTCCGGCGCTTCGCCTTTTTTCGGGCCGCCACTGTTGGACATTTCCCGATGGGTGCTGTCCAGCGCCGAAAGAAAACCGATGCCTTCGCCTTCGCCCTTGATGTAGTCATAGCCCCATTTCCACTGCATGCCGGTGGCCTTGATGGTCAAGTCGGCGCTGGTCGTGTCTTTGGCCGCCACCAGCACCTTGGTGGCCGGCAAGGCCATCAAAATCACAATGACAAAAGGAACAATGGTCCAGACGATCTCGACCGTGGCGGATTCGTGGAAGTTGGCCGATTTGTGACCAACGGACTTGCGGTGCTTCCAGATGGAATAAAACATGACGCCGAACACCGCCAGAAAAATGACCAGGCAGATGATCATCACGAACCAGTGCAGCCACTGCTGCTGCTCGGCGATTCTGGTGACCGCGGGGTGCAGATTGAGCTGATTGACCGCCGGGCCGCCGGGCAGGTCGTTGACCGCTTGCGCCGCCGTGAATGCCGCCGTGCCAGCCCATGCACTTGCCGCAAGCAGCAGTGAAGCCAATCTGTCAAAAATGTTCTTCATCATGTTCACTTCTTCATTGCCTCAATTTGTTCAAGACTATCCCGGCAATCACACGCAGGTTTTCACGCTTGCCGCAACGCCTTTGGCCTTCTGAATCTTGCCGATGAATGCGATTGCATTCAGCCAGCAGCCACTCGCCAGCAATTGAATGTTTCGGCCCTGCACGTGATCGAACCCGAGACACATGCACTCACCCGCCGAGCACCCGTCCATCGGACAGGCGCAGCAATAGCTCGCTGAAACGCCTTAATTCAATTGGCATTTATTGTAGCCGACCAATACGGACATCAAAAACATGTCAAGCCTCTTTGGTCAAGCATATGGTCCAACACTTTTGCGCTGGCGCAAATTTAGGCGCATTTCATCCAGGGAAAGGACCGTTTGCGCAGTCATGGCAATGCGCGGCCCCGGCTTGAAGGCGTGACCATAGATGATCTCGAAGGTCAGTCGCAGGCGCCCGTCCGGCCCCGTGCCCGCCAACGGGCGGGCCAGCGCATCGAGCAGCGCTTCATGCCAGGCCCGCCCGCGCAGGCCGGGAAAACGCCCGGGGTGCAGGTTGCGCCCGAGTTCGCGCAACTCCCGCAGCAGGCGTTGCGGCGTTTCATAGGTCAGCGTGATGCGCTCCATGTCCATCACGGGTTCGGCAAAACCGGTTTGCACCAGCATGTCGCCCCAGTCGTGCATGTCGGTCAACTGATGGCCAGCCGGCGGCCAGCCCAACGCCCGGTAAACCTCACGCAGCTCGCGCGTGGTGTCCGGGCCCAAACAGGAAAACATCAGGAAGCCGCCGACCTTCAGCGCTTGATGCCATTGCGCCAACAAGGCCTGCGGGTCAACTGCCTCGTGCAGCGCCATATTGGCCCAGAGCATGTCCACGGCAGCGGGCGGCGGTGCCTCGAAGCGCGCCGCTGGCGCGCCCCAGTGCTTCGGGTTCCACCACGGTTTCGCTATGTTTTTAATGGCTTCTTGCACCCGTTTCCCCTGAGCTTCAACCACAAAGCAGGATGCATTCGGGTAGCTATCGGCGAGCCGCCGGTGCGCCTGCAGACCACCGCGCACGGCGCCCCAATTAGCCCAAGCCTGCGGCTTGAGCTTGATCCATTGCAGCCTGTCCAGCATGCGCTGTGCCACTTCTTCGTGCAGCCAGGGCGAGGTTGCCGGCGCGATGCGCTGCCAGCGATCCGTGGCGATGGCATCCAGTGTGGGCGGGCGTTGGGTGGACATCAGAAAAAAGAGTGAAAGCGACAAGGGGGAAGCGCCGAGTATATTGACACGATGTCGCTACGCTTGCCCAACCCGGCTTCCCTGCTGCAACATGTGGCCAGTCAGTGCGCGGTTTGCCATGGTTGGCCGGCGCGCCGTGTTTGCGCGTCCTGTCTTGCACGCTTTGGGCAACCGCTTGCGGCGCTGGCACGCTGCCGCAGTTGCGCGCTGACTTTGCCCGCCAGCCGCTCGCCTCAATGCGCAGCGTGTTTGCGCCAGCCGCCGCCGCTGGATGCCTGTTTTGCCGCTGTGGCCTATGCCTACCCATGGTCAGACCTGGTTGCCCGCTACAAATTCGCCGACGACCCGGCCTGGGCCGAGGTCTTCGCCAGCCTGCTGTTAAAAACGCCGGGAGTGTTGCAAACCCTGGCGACGCTGCAGGCCGATGACTGGCTTATTCCGATGCCCTTGTCGGTCGAGCGCCTGCAATCGCGCGGATTCAACCAGGCCTGGGAGCTGGTCAAGGCGCTGGCTCGTCAAAGCGGCACACTCGCGCAATCCGATGCCCGTCTGCTGCTGCGCATTAAAAACACGCTGCCTCAGGCCCAGCTCAAACGCGAAGCCCGACTGCAAAATGTCAGGGGCGCGTTTGTCGTCAGCCCCTTGCGCGCGTCTGAGATCAAAAACCGCCGTGTGCTGCTGGTCGATGACGTGATGACCAGCGGCGCATCGCTGTTTGGCGCGGCGCAGGCCTTGCGCGAGGCCGGTGCCGCCCAGGTCAGCGGCATCGTATGCGCGCGCACGGAGCAAGAATGAATAAGGCCCCCACGCTTTTCACTGCGTGTCATGCGCTGCCCCCACGCCCGGCGCGGGCGACAATCGGGCCATGTTCAATATCGTTTTAGTCGAGCCTGAAATACCGCCCAACACCGGCAATGTCATCCGGCTGGCCGCCAACACCGGCTGCCGGCTGCACCTGGTGGAGCCGCTGGGCTTTTCGATGGACGACAAGCACATGCGGCGCGCCGGGCTGGACTACCACGAGTATGCCGAGCTCAAACGCCACGCTCACTGGCAGGCTTTTCTGGACACCGAGCAGCCGGACCCGCTGCGTCTGTTTGCCCTGAGTACCCGCGGCACCCGCCTGGTCCATGAGGCGCAGTTTGCGCCCGGCGACTGGCTGGTGTTCGGGTCGGAAACCCGTGGCCTGGCCGCTCGGCTTCGCGATACTTTCGCGCCGACACAGTGCTTGAGATTGCCAATGCTGGCGGGCCAACGCAGCCTGAACCTGTCCAACGCGGTGGCGGTGACGGTGTTCGAAGCCTGGCGGCAGAACCACTTTGCGGCGGGGCGGCCTCAAGCAAGCACAGTCTAGTACTGCAACCCGGAAGTAGCGAAACATCATGAAAGTGATGGATTCGTACCCAGGGCAAGGCGCAAGCCGCAGCGAAGGCTGGCCGCCTTCGCAAGGGTTGCAACGCCGCCATGGGTGCGAAGACGCGCTTTCATGTT
>JAURVI010000025.1 GCA_030655515.1 Polaromonas sp.
CCCGGCCGCGGCGAGGGCGACGGCCTCGGCGTGCGGCGTGCCGGCGCCGCGGTGCGCGCCCTCGGCGACCAGCGTGCCGTCCGGGGCGAGCAGGACGCAGCCGACCCGGGGGTTGGGGTAGGTGCGGTGCGGGTGCTCGCGCGCGAGGACGAGGGCGCGACGCATGGCGTCGGTCTCGGTGTCGCTGGCCACCAGCGGGTCCCTCTCGTCCGGGCTGCGGGCCTCGGGGCGCGGGAGGGCGTGAGGTCGCGTGCGCGCCGGACGTCGCCGGCGGGACCGCGACCGCGTGCACCTCCCATCCGGACTCTCACCGTCGGTCCCGGAGTTCCACCAGGTCAACCGGGACTCCCCGTGAGGGGCGACCCGGGTCGCGGACTGTCACCGCCGGCTCGGACTTTCACCGACCCCGGAGCACGCGAGCGTGAGCTCGTCTGTTCTTCCTTCAGCCTAGCGCGGTCCGCCGATGGCGCCCTGCGGGTGTCCGCCTGGTGACGAGGATCCGGGTGGGTGGCGGAGCGTCAGGCGTGCGTGGAGACGGCGGCGGCCGCGGCACGCAGTCCGGCGACGGCCGCGTCGGGGTCGTCCGCGCCGAAGACGGCCGATCCCGCGACGAACACGTCGGCGCCCGCCTCGGCGGCGCGCTCGATGGTCTGCGGGGAGATGCCGCCGTCGACCTGGAGCCACAGGTCGCCGCCGACGGCGTCGAGGAGCGCGCGGGTGCGGCGGATCTTGGGCAGCGTGAGGTCGAGGAACGCCTGGCCGCCGAAGCCGGGCTCGACGGTCATCACCAGCACCATGTCGAGCTCGGGCAGCAGGTCGGCGTAGGGCTCGATCGGGGTCGCCGGCCGCAGCGCCATGCTCGCGCGGGCCCCCTGCTTGCGGATCTCGCGGGCCAGGCGGACGGGCGCGCGGGCGGCCTCGACGTGGAACGTGACGCTCGACGCGCCCGCCTCGGCGTACGCGGGCGCGTGGGTGTCGGGGTCCTCGATCATCAGGTGCGCGTCGATGGGCTGGGCGGCGACCTTGCCGAGCGCCTCCAGCACGGGCAGGCCGAGCGTCAGGTTGGGCACGAAGTGGTTGTCCATCACGTCGACGTGGAGCCAGTCGGCGCCCTTGACGCGCGCGGCCTCGGACTCGAGGTTCGCGAAGTCGGCCGACAGGATGCTCGGGGAGATCTGGATGCCCATGGCGCGAGCCTATCGACGCCCGGCGGACGGCTCAGCGGCGCCTGAGCAGCGCCAGGAACATGGCGTCGGTGCCGTGGCGGTGCGGCCACAGCTGCACGAAGGGTCCGTCGAGGTCGCTCATCGGCACCGCGGCGGTCGCGTCGAGCACCTCGACGTCGTCCCGGCCGGCGAGGAACGCCTCGACGACCCCCACGGTCTCCTCGCGGTGCGGCGAGCAGGTCGCGTAGGCCACGACGCCACCGGACCGCACCTGGCGCCAGGCGCTCTCGAGCAGCGCGCCCTGGAGCGTCACCAGGGCGGGGACGTCGGCGGGCGAACGGCGCCAGCGGGCCTCGGGACGACGACGCAGCGCGCCGAGACCGGTGCACGGGGCGTCGACGAGCACGCGGTCGAACGGCCCGCCGTCGACGTCCTGGCGCCCGTCCCCCACCACGACGACCGCCGACGGCACACCCTGGAGCGACTGGCGGACGAGCTCGGCCCGGTGCTCCTGCAACTCGTTGGCGACCAGGTGCGCACCGCGCCCGTCGGCGACGGCCGCGAGCAGCGCGGCCTTGCCACCGGGGCCGGCGCACAGGTCGAGCCAGCGGACGTCGTCGCCCTCGAGCGCGGTCCCGGCGAGCGCGAGCGCGACCAGCTGCGACCCCTCGTCCTGGACGCCGGCCCGGTGCTCGCGCACGGCGGCCAGCCGTCCGGGGTCTCCCCCACCGAGGTGGACCGCCCACGGCGACCAGCGCCCCGGCGTGCCGGCGTCGTCGGCCAGCTCCTCGACGGTCGACAGGCCCGGCCGGGCCACGAGGGTGACGCCCGGCGCGTCGTTGTCGGCGGCGAGCAGCAGCGCGGTCTCGTCCAGCCCGGGCGTGGTGTCGCCGAGGGCGTCGCGCAGGGCCTCGACGACCCACCGCGGGTGCGAGTGCGCGACGGACAGGTGTCCGACGGCGTCCTGGGTGCGCGACGGGGCCACCCGGCGCGTCCACTCCTCGAGGTCGGCCTGCGACACCTTGCGCAGCACCGCGTTGACGAAGGAGGCCGGACGGTGGCCGACGACGCGGCGAACGAGGTCGACGCTGGTGGAGACCGCCGCGTGGCTGGGGACCCGCATCGACAGCAGCTGGTGGATGCCGAGCCGCAGCACGTCGCGGACGGGCGGGTCGAGCTTGGCGACGCCCTGCTTTGCGGTGCGGTCCAGGATCGCGTCGTAGGTGCCGATGCGGCGCACGGTGCCGTGCGCGAGCTCGGTGGCGAACGCGGCGTCGCGCGGGTCGAGGCGGTGCTCGCGGAGCAGGCGAGGCAGCAGCAGGTTGACGTAGGCGTCCTGGTCGTCGATGGCCCGCAGGACCTCGAACGCGACGCCGCGGGCCGCGTCAACCAAGACGCTCGCCGCCCTCGAGCCGCAGTCCGCGGGCCCAGTCGGCGGCGGCCATGTGCTTCTTGCCGGGCGGACGGACGTCGCCGAGCCGCACCGTCCCGTCCGCGCAGCCGACGTGGACGGCCTTGCGCCCGGCCGCCAGCTCGCCGGGGGCCAGCGCCGGGCCGTCGGGATCGGGTGTCACGGGGCCGAGGCCGAGGCGGTCGTCGCCGAGGGTGGTCCAGGCGCCGGGGGCGGGCGTGCAGGCACGGACGCGGCGGTCGACGGCCACCGCGGGGTGCGTCCAGTCGACGCGGGCGTCGTCGGTGGTGAGCTTGGGGGCCAGGCTGACGCCGTCGACGGGCTGCTCGCGGGGCACGGCGTCGCCGGCCTCGAGGTGGTCCAGGGCGTCGACCAGCAGGCCCGACCCGTGGTCGGCCAGCCGCTCGAGCAGGTCGCCGGACGTGTCGCGCTCGCGCACGCGCTCGGTGACGACGCCGAGCACGGGCCCCGCGTCCATCTCGAGCACGAGGCGGAACACCGTCGCACCGGTGACCTCGTCGCCGGCCATCACCGCGCGCTGCACGGGCGCCGCTCCGCGCCACGCGGGGAGGACCGAGAAGTGCAGGTTGACCCATCCGTGGACAGGCACGTCGAGCACGTGCTGCGGCACGAGCGCGCCGTACGCCACGACCGGGCAGCAGTCCGGACGTAGGGCCGTGAGCCGCTCGACGAACTCCGGGTCACGGGGGTGAGCCGGCTTGAGCACCTCGAGGCCCAGCTCGTGCGCCGCCAGCGCGACGGGCGACTCCTCCACGCGTCGGCCGCGGCCCGTCCGGGCGTCCGGACGGGTGACCACCGCGACGACGTCGTGGCTGCTCGCCGCCAGCCGTCGCAGGGCCGGCAGCGCCACGTCGGGCGTCCCCGCGAAGACCAGTCTCACCCGCCCCACCCTAGGACTCCCCGCGATCCGTCGCTCCGGCCCCACCTGTCCGTCGCTCCCGGTCTCCCGCGGGGCCGGGCCGCCGGATGGGTGGGGCCGGAGTGACGGATGGCGGGGGTGGGAGCGACGGACGGCGGGGTCAGAAGGAGAGGGACTGGGGGTCGACCCGCACGCGGAGGGTGGGCTCCTTGCGGAGGCTGCGGCCGGCCTGGAGCTCGCGGAGGGCCGCGGCGAGGGCGGGGCCGCGGTGGCGGGGCACCCGGACGACGAGGCGGGAGCCGGCGTCCTCACCGCGCTGCTCGGGCAGGGCGACGGGTCCGAGCAGCTCGCAGGGCTGGGGCCACGGGCGGTCGAGCAGGGGCAGCAGCTCGTCGAGCGGCGCCTCGATGCTGGCCAGCCGCACGGCGGGCGGGAAGTGCGCCACCTGACGGTCGGCGAGCTCGCGTCGGGCGAACCCCACCGGGTCGGCCCGCACCACCGCCTGGATCGCGGGGTCGGCGGGGTCGCCGACGAGCACCACCCGGCCGCCCTCGCCGGCCGGGCGGACGAGCGCCGACGCGTTGAGCCAGCGTCGCACCGACTCCTCGGCGGTGCGCAGGTCGGGTCGGGCCAGCAGCAGCCAGGTGTCCATCAGCAGCGCGGCCGCGTAGCCGCCGTCGGCGTGCGGCTCGGCGCCCGGCGTGGCGACGACGAGACGCGGGGTGCCGTCGACGCGCGTGGTGCGGGTCTCGCCGGACGCCCCGACCACCGGCACGGACGGGAACGCCCGGCCCAGCTCCTCGGCCGTCCGACCGCGCCCGACGACGGGGGCCCGCAGGCGCGCACCGCCGCACTCCCGGCAGCGCCACTGCTCCGCGACGGTGCCGCACCAGCGGCAGGCGGGCGCGGTGTCGGGCGAGGACTGCCCGAGCGGCCCCTGGCAGCGCTCGCACCGGGCCGGCTCGTGGCACCGCTGGCACGACAGCGCGGTGCGGTAGCCCGCGCGCGGCACCTGCACCAGCACGGGACCGTGCTCGAGGGCGGCGCGCACCACCTGCAGGGCGTCGACCGGGAGCCGGGCGGCCTGGGCGGCCGCGTCGCGGGCCAGCGCGCGGTCGTCGGACCCGCCCACCTGCCCCCGCGGCCACGCCGTGCGGCGCGCGGTGGCGTCGAGCTCGATCGAGACCGCCCAGCCGGAGTCGACGAGGTGCTGGGCCTCGCAGGTCCGGGCGTGCGCCGCGAGCAGGGCCGCGCAGCCGGCGTCGGCCGCCCGGGTGAGCAGCACCTCGCGGACGTGCGGGTACGGCGCGCGGGGCTCGGCATGGAGGTCGTCGCCGTCGTCCCAGATCGCCACCAGGCCGAGGTCGTGGACGGGGGCGAACGCCGCGGCACGCGTGCCCACCACGGCGCGCACCTGCCCGCGGGCGAGCGCGAGGAAGGCCGCGTAGCGGGCGGACGGACCGAGGTCGGCGGTGAGGACGACGTGCTGGCCGGGCCCGAGCACGTCGGTGAACGCGGTGTCGAAGCGGGCGACGTCGTGCGCGTCGGGCACGCACACCACCGCCCCGCGGCCGCGTCGCAGCACGGCGAGCACCGATGCGGCCACGGTGCGCGGCACGTCGGCGGTGGCCGGGGCGCTCCACACGGCCCGCACGGGCCGTCCCTCGGCGAGCGCGTCGACCCAGCGCTGCCCGTCGGGCTCGGCGAACCTGGGCTGCGCGGGCGGCAGCGGGCCCGCCACGGACGGCTTGGGCTCGCGACCCTCCACCCGGGCGTGACGCGGCGGCACCGCGAGCCGCACGACGTCGCTGAACGTGCCGGCGCAGCGGTCGGCGACCTGCCGCACCAACCGGGCGACGTCGGGCCGCAGCACCACCTCGGGCGAGACGGCGCGGGCGAGCCGCCCGAGGCTGCCCTCGTGCTCCGAGGCGCCGACCCGCTCGAGCACGAGGCCCGACACCTGACGGCCGGCGAACCTCACGGTGACACGGGTACCGGGCCGGGCGTCGGCGTCCATCGCCTCGGGGACGAGGTAGTCGAAGGGGCGGTCGAGATGGGCCAGCGGCACGTCGACGGCGACGCGAGCGACCGGCAGCGACGCGGCCACGCCCGTGGGGGCGACCTTCGTGGGCCGCACCCGGGTGCGCAGCAGCGCCAGCTGCTCGGGGACGTCGTTCGTGCTCACCACGGCCCCAGACCTACCAGCCGGCACCGACGCGCGGTGCCGGCCGTGGGACGGATCCTCAGATGCCCGCGGCGGCGCGCAGGGCGTCGGCGCGGTCGGTGCGCTCCCAGGTGAAGTCGGGGAGCTCGCGCCCGAAGTGACCGTAGGCCGCGGTCTGGGCGTAGATCGGGCGCAGCAGGTCGAGGTCGCGGATGATCGCGGCGGGACGCAGGTCGAAGACCTCGTCGACGGCGCGCTCGATGTCCTCGACGGGGACCGTGTTGGTGCCGAAGGTGTCGACGTAGAGGCCGACGGGCTGCGCCTTGCCGATGGCGTAGGCCACCTGGACCTCGGCCTTGGTGGCCAGGCCCGAGGCGACGACGTTCTTGGCGACCCAGCGCATCGCGTAGGCGGCCGAGCGGTCGACCTTGCTCGGGTCCTTGCCCGAGAACGCGCCGCCGCCGTGGCGGGCGTAGCCGCCGTAGGTGTCGACGATGATCTTGCGGCCGGTGAGGCCGGCGTCGCCCATCGGGCCGCCGATCTCGAAGCGGCCGGTCGGGTTCACGAGCAGCCGGTAGTCCGAGTGGTCGACTTCGAAGCCCTGGAGCACCTCGTCGACGACGTGCTTCTTGATGTCGGGGCTCAGCATGTTGTCGAGGTCGATGTCGGGGGCGTGCTGGCTCGACACGACGATGGTGTCGATGCGCCGGGGCCGGCCGTCGTCGCCGTACTCGACCGTGACCTGGGTCTTGCCGTCGGGACGCAGGTAGGCCAGCGTGCCGTCCTTGCGGACCTGCGACAGCCGCTGCGCCAGGCGCTGCGCGATGACGATCGGCAGCGGCATCAGCTCGGGGGTCTCGTCGACGGCGAAGCCGAACATCAGGCCCTGGTCGCCGGCGCCCTGGGAGTCCAGCGCGTCGGTGGCGCCCTCGGTGCGGCTCTCGTGCGCGGTGTCGACGCCCTGCGCGATGTCGGGCGACTGCGCACCGATCGCGACGCTGACGCCGCAGGACGCGCCGTCGAAGCCCTTGGCCGACGAGTCGTAGCCGATCGCGAGGATCCGCTCGCGCACGATGTCGGAGATGTTGGCGTAGCCCTGGGTGGTGACCTCGCCGCCCACGACCACCAGGCCGGTGGTGAGGAGCGTCTCGACCGCCACGCGGCTGGTCGGGTCCTGGCGCAGCAGCTCGTCGAGGATGCTGTCGCTGATCTGGTCGGCGATCTTGTCCGGGTGTCCCTCGGTGACGGACTCGGAGGTGAACAGACGACGGCCCACGGGTGGCTCCTGTGACGGTTGAGGCTGGCTGGGTACTGCTGGGGAACGCGGCGCACCACGGGGATGGCCGTTGGCCAGCGTATCGCGCACCGCCGTCAGGGCAGGTCGTGTCCCAGTCGGCGGGCGACCTGGTCCCACACCGCGTGCGCGACGTCGAGCTTGGACCCGAGCGGAACCGGGGTCGCGCCACCCTCGGGGTCGAGGATCGTCACCTCGTTGTCGGGTCGGTCGAAGACCCGGCCGTCGGCGACGTCGTTGAGCACGAGCAGGTCGCACCCCTTGCGCTCGAGCTTGCGGCGCGCGTGCTCGAGCACGCTGCCGCGCGCGTCGCCGGTCTCGGCGGCGAAGCCCACCAGGACGGGTCCGGTGCCGGGCTCGGACGTCCGGCGGGCGGCGCGCTCGGCCACCAGCGTGGCCAGGACGTCGGGGTTCTCCACCAGCTCGACGACGGGCGCCGCGACGCCGGGCTCCTTCTTGATCTTCGTGGCGACCGTGGCGGCCGGGCGGAAGTCGGCGGGAGCCGCGGCCATCACGACCGCGTCGGCGCCGACCGACGCCGCGGTCATTGCCTCGAGCAGGTCGCGGGTGGTGCCGACGCGGGTGACGTCGACGCCCGCCGGCAGCGGCACCGACACGTGGGCGGCGACGAGGTGCACCGACGCGCCCCGCGCCACGGCGGCCTGCGCGAGCGCGACGCCCTGTCGCCCGGACGAGCGGTTGCCCAGGTAGCGCACGGGGTCGAGGGGCTCGCGGGTGCCGCCGCAGCTCACCACCACCCGCAGACCGCGCAGGTCGGGCTCCAGCGGGCCACGGGCCAGCAGGTCCGACGCGAGCGCGAACACCTGCTCGGGTGCGGGCAGGCGCCCCTTGCCCGAGTCGGCGCCGGTGAGCCGGCCGACGTCGGGCTCGACGACGGTGACGCCGCGCTCACGCAGCAGCGCGACGTTGGCGCGGGTGGCGGCGTGCTCCCACATCTCGGTGTGCATGGCCGGGACCAGCACCACCGGGCAGCGCGCGGTGAGCAGGGTGCTGGTGAGGAGGTCGTCGGCCAGCCCGTGGGCGGCGCGGGCCAGCAGGTCGGCGGTCGCCGGGGCGACCACGACCAGGTCGGCACCCTGCCCGATCCGGACGTGCGGCACCTCGTGGACGTCGCTGAAGACCCCGGTGGCGACCGGGTGGCCCGATAGGGCCTCCCAGGTGGCCGCGCCGACGAACTGCAGCGACGCCTCGGTGGGCACGACGCGCACGTCGTGGCCGGACTCGGTGAACAGGCGCAGCAGCTCGGCGGACTTGTAGGCGGCGATGCCGCCGCCGACGCCGAGGACGACCGAGCTCACTGCAGGGTCGTCCTCACGTCGTCGCCGCGGTCGCTCAGGTGGCCGACGGGGTGGCGTCCTCGGCCGAGACGTCCTCGCAGGTGAGGAGATCGGCGTCGATCTCGCGGAGCGCGATCGAGAGGGGCTTCTCCTGGACGTGGGTGTCGAGGAGCGGGCCGACGTACTCCAGCAGGCCTTCGCCGAGCTGGGAGTAGTAGGCGTTGATCTGGCGTGCACGCTTGGCGCTGTAGAGCACCAGCTTGTACTTGGAGTCGGTCTTGGACAGCAGGTCGTCGATCGGCGGGTTGGTGATGCCCTCGGGGGCGGGGCGGGTACCGGACACGCGTGTGACCTCGCAAAAGGGGTGTGGAGAGTGGGCTAACCGAACAAGTCTAGCAACTGCGCGCCGGCGACCGGGACCTCGGTGTTCACGACGGTCACGTCGAACTCCGACTCGGCCGCCAGCTCGAGCCGCGCGGTGCGCAGACGGCGCTCGCGCTCCTCCTCGTCCTCGGTGCCCCGACCGACCAGCCGACGGGTCAGCTCGTCCCAGCTGGGGGGCGCCAGGAAGCAGAAGAGCGCGTCGGGCATCGCGTCGCGGACCTGGCGGGCGCCCTGCAGGTCGATCTCCAACAGCGCGGGCCGGCCGGCGTCCAGCTGGGCCTCGACGGGCGAGCGCGGCGTGCCGTAGCGGTGCCGTCCGTGCACGACGGCCCACTCGAGGAGGTCGTCGCGCGCGACGAGGTCGTCGAAGCCGTCCTCGCCGACGAAGTGGTAGTGGACGCCGTCGACCTCGCCGGGACGGGGCGGACGCGTGGTGGCCGACACCGAGATCCAGACCTCGGGGTGGTGCTCGCGGACCCAGGCGGCCACGGTGCCCTTGCCGACGGCGGTGGGTCCGGCCAGGACGACGAGACGGGAGCGCTGGTGGTCAGCCACGGGGAGCGAACTCACGCTCCAGCTTCTCGACCTGCTTCGCGCCGAGCCCACCGACCCGGCGGCTCCGGGCGATCTCGAGGCGCTCCATGACCTGCTCGGCCCGCACCTTGCCCAGGCCCGGCAGGGCCTGCAGGAGGTCGACGACGCGCATCTTGGCGACGACGTCGTTGGTGCGTCCCTCGCGCAGGACGTCGCTCAGCGAGCCCCCGGCGTGCTTCAGGCGGTTCTTGATCTCGGCCCGTTCGCGCCGTGCGGCGGCAGCCTTGGCGAGCGCTGCCGTGCGTTGCTCCGGCGTGAGCGGGGGGAGAGCCAACGTTCGTTCACCTCGTGGGGTCGAGCGGACGCGGCGCGTCGCGGTGGGATGTGTCGAACCTAGCGTCGTCCCCAGGCAGGCTGCAAGACGGGTCCGGATCGTGACGACGCAGGTCAGGACGGGCGGATGACGATGTCGCACTCGTCCTGGACCTGGTCGTTGATCCGCTTCGTCACGGTCGGGTCGTTGGCCTTCTCGAGCTCGGCCAGGGAGGCGCGGAGCTCGGTCCGGTCGGCGTCGGTGAGGTCCTGCAGGTTCTGCTGGGCGAGCAGGTCCTGGTAGGTCACGCCCACCTTCTTCAGCGTCGTGGCGAACGACGTCAGGGCGTCGGCGATGCCCTTCCAGTCGGCGTCGACCGGAGCGGGCGCGACCGTGGCGATCCGGTTCGCGGCCCCGGCGGCGCGCGCGAGGTCGGCGTCGTCCTGCGCGCTGCCGATCGCACGCAGCTGCGCCTCGGTGTCGCGGACGGTGGCGCAGTAGGGGCTGTCTCCCCCGCATCCGGACAGGACGGCGGCAGCCGTCACACAGGTCACCAGGGCAGCGACGATGCGACGCACGGGTCGTCCTCCGGGCTCGACGGGCGGTCCGGCGGGGTCGCGGACGCGGGCGTCATCCTCGCACGCGGCCGGGTGACGGTCAGTCGAGGGCGCGCCGGGCGGCGTCGCGCAGCGCCGTGCGGTCGGGCCCCGCCTGGAGCACCGCACGCGACGTGGTGGGCACCACCAGGGCGTCCACGCCCCGGAAGATGCGGGCGAGGTCCACGGCGGTGCCGCCCTGGGCGCCGAGGCCGGGCACCAGGATCGGGCCGTTCACCGAGAGGTCCTCGTCGGTGTCGCCCACGGTGGCGCCCACGACGAGGCCGATCGAGCCGAGCGGCTCGGCGCCCTCGTTGGCCGCGCGGACGTGGTCGGCGACGGTGCCGGCGACCGTCCGGCCGTCGGCGCCGCGGGCGTGCTGCACCTCGGCGCCCTCGGGGTTGGAGGTGAGGGCGAGGACGAGCACTCCACCGCCGTGGCGCTCGGCGGCGTCGACGAACGGGGCGAGCGACCCGTAGCCGAGGAACGGCGAGACGGTGACCGCGTCGGCGCGCAGGGGCGACGCGGGGTCCAGGTAGGCGTCCGCGTAGGCCTGCGCCGTGGAGCCGATGTCGCCGCGCTTGACGTCGAGCACGACGAGGGCGCCCGCGTCACGGGCCGTGGCGATGGTGCGCTCGAGCACCGCGACGCCCGCGGACCCGTGCCGCTCGAAGAACGCCGACTGCGGCTTCAGCACCCCGACCACCCCGGCCAGCGCCTCGACGGCCCCGAGCGCGAACGCCTCGAGCCCGGCGACGTCGTCGGCCAGGCCCCACGACGTGAGCAGCGACGGGTGCGGGTCGATGCCGACGCACAGCGGTCCGAGGCGCGACGCGACCTCGTGGAGGCGGGCGCCGAAGGTGTCCGTCATGGCGCTCACCGTACCCACCCCGCCCGGCACCACGTCCGACGGTCCGACCGGCCGAAGCGACGGACGGGACCGGCCGAAGTGACGGACGGGACCGGCCGACGCGACGGATCGAGGTCAGGGGCGGGGGCGGGTGCGGCGCCAGACCTGGGACTCCCAGGGGGCGAGGCGCTCCCCCGGCACCGGGACGGCGCCGTCGGGCCGGACGCCGAGGACCAGCTCGGCGCCCGTCCAGCCCGACGACGTCTCGGGAGCGGCGACATCGGCGCCCGACAGGTTGACGACGACGAGCAGCTCGACGTCGTCCAGCGCGCGGGTGAAGGCGTAGACGCGGTCGTCGGACGGCACGAGGGCGAAGTCGCCGAGGGCGACGACGGGGTCGTCGTGGCGCAGCGCGACGAGGCGGCGGTAGTGGTGCAGCACCGAGTCGGGATCGGCCGTCGCGGCGGCGGCGTTGATCGTCGCCGCGTTCGGGTTGACGTCGGTCCAGGGGACGCCGGTGGTGAAGCCGGCGTACGGGCCGTCGTCCCACTGCACCGGGGTGCGGGCGTTGTCACGGGCCGTCGGGCGCATCGACGCCAGCACCTCGGCCTCGTCGCGACCGGCGGCCACCTGCTCGCGCAGGTGGTTGAGGGACTCGATGTCGCGCAGCTCGGACGCGTCGGCCAACGGCGCGTTGGTCATCCCGAGCTCCTCGCCCTGGTAGACGTACGGCGTGCCCCGGTGCAGGTGCAGCAGCGTCGCGAGCGCCTTGGCCGAGACGACGCGGTGCTCGCCGTCGTCTCCGAAGCGCGAGACCGCGCGCGGCTGGTCGTGGTTGTCCCAGTACAGGCTGTTCCAGCCACGATCGGCCAGCGCCAGCTGCCACCGCGACAGCGAGTCGCGCAGCGCGGTGGGCGGCAGCGGCACCGGGTCCCACTTGCCGCCCGGGCCGTGGTCGAGGTCCACGTGCTCGAACTGGAAGACCATGTCGACCTCGCGGCGTGCCGGGTCGGTGAACAGCACGGCGTCGGCGGTCGTGACGCCGGGCATCTCGCCGACGGTCAGGAACGCGCCGTCGCGGCCCCCGAACACCTCGCGGGTCATCTCGGCGAGGAACTCGTGGATGCGGGGGCCGCTGGCGACCGCGCCGAACGCGTCACCGAGCGTCGCGCCGTCGGGCACCGGCGCGTCCTCGAGCGGCAGCGTCTTGGAGATGAGGTTGATGACGTCCATCCGGAAGCCGTCGACCCCGCGGTCGAGCCACCAGCGCATCATCTCGTGCACCGCCGCCCGGACCTCGGGGTTCTCCCAGTTCAGGTCGGGCTGCTTGCGGCTGAACAGGTGCAGGTAGTACTCCCCCGACGCCTCGTCCCACGCCCAGGCCGAGCCCGAGAACGCCGATCCCCAGTTGGTGGGCTCGGCGCCCGGCTCGCCGCCGACGTGGCCCTCGCGGGGCGGGCGCCACCAGTACCAGTCGCGCTGCGGCGCGTCCCGTGAGGAGCGCGACGCCTCGAACCAGGCGTGCTCGTCCGAGGTGTGGTTGACCACGAGGTCCATCACGACGCGCATGCCGCGCGCGTGCGCCGCTGCGAGCAGGGCGTCGAGGTCCTCCAGCGTCCCGAACACCGGGTCGACGGAGCGGTAGTCGCTGATGTCGTAGCCCGCGTCGTCCTGCGGCGAGCGGTAGATCGGCGACAACCACAGCACGTCGACGCCGAGCAGCTCGAGGTGGTCCAGGCGGTCGACGACGCCCCGCAGGTCGCCGATCCCGTCACCGTCGGAGTCGCTGAACGACCGCGGCCAGATCTGGTAGACGACGGCGCGCGTCCACCACGGCGCCTCGCTCGGATCGTGCTCGCTCATGGGATCTCCCGTCCTCATCGACGCAGCGTCGTGGCCCAGTCCTGCAGCGAGCGGACACCGACCTCGCCCGTGAGCAGCGCCTCGATGCCCTGGACGGCCGCGGCCAGCCCCTGCACCGTGGTGATGCACGGGATGTTCTCCCGGACGGCCGCGCTGCGGATCTCGTAGCCGTCGAGGCGCGGGTTGCCGCCGGAGCTGACGCCGTGCGGGGTGTTGATGATCAGCCCGATCTCGCCGTCGAAGATCTTGTCGACGATCGTGCTCGGGTGCTCCGCCCCGGAGTCCGCGTCCTCGGTGAGCTTGCGGATCACGGTCGACCGCACGCCGTTGCGCGCCAGGACGGCGGCGGTGCCGCTCGTCGCGAGGATCTCGAAGCCGAGGTCGGCCAGGCGCTTCACCGGGAAGATCATGTGGCGCTTGTCGCGGTTGGCGACCGACACGAAGATCTTGCCCGAGCGCGGCAGTCCGTCCTGCGCGCCGGCCTGGGCCTTGGCGAACGCGGTGCCGAAGAGCGCGTCGATGCCCATCACCTCGCCGGTGGAGCGCATCTCGGGCCCGAGCACGGTGTCGACGGTGGTGCCCTCGACGGTGCGGAAGCGGTTGAACGGCATCACCGCCTCCTTGACGGCGATCGGCCCGTCGGCGGGGAGGTCGCCGCCGTCGCCGTGGGCGGGCAGCACCTCCTCGCGGCGCAGGCTGCGGACGGTCTCGCCCAGCATCACCCGGGCGGCGGCCTTGGCCAGCTGGACGCCGGTGGCCTTGGACACGAACGGGACGGTGCGCGAGGCGCGCGGGTTGGCCTCGATCACGTAGAGGACGTCCGAGGCCAGGGCGAACTGGATGTTGATCAGCCCGCGGACGCCGACCCCCTTGGCGATCGCCTCGGTCGACGTCCGGATGCGGTCGATCTCCTCGCGGCCGAGCGTGATCGGCGGCAGCGCGCAGGAGGAGTCGCCGGAGTGGATGCCAGCCTCCTCGATGTGCTCCATCACGCCGCCGAGGTAGAGCTCCTCGCCGTCGTAGATCGCGTCGACGTCGATCTCGATCGCGTCGTCCAGGAACCGGTCGACGAGCACCGGGTGCTCGGACGAGATCTGCGTCGAGCGGCCGATGTAGTCCGCCATCGACTCCTCGTCGTAGACGATCTCCATGCCGCGCCCGCCGAGCACGTACGACGGGCGCACGAGCACCGGGTAGGCGATCTCGTCGGCGATGGCCTTGGCCTCGGCGAACGAGGTGGCCATGCCGTGCTTGGGCGCGGGCAGGCCGGCCTCGGCGAGCACGCGACCGAACAGACCGCGGTCCTCGGCGAGGTCGATCGCCTCGGGCTGGGTGCCGACGATGGGCACGCCCTCGGCGGCGAGCGCGGCGGCGAGGCCGAGCGGCGTCTGGCCGCCGAGCTGCACCACGACGCCGGCGACGGGGCCGGCGGCCTGCTCGGCCGCGACCACCTCGAGCACGTCCTCCAGGGTGAGCGGCTCGAAGTAGAGCCGGTCGGAGGTGTCGTAGTCGGTCGAGACGGTCTCGGGGTTGCAGTTGACCATCACGGTCTCGTACCCGGCCTCGGACAGCGCCAGGCAGGCGTGCACGCACGAGTAGTCGAACTCGATGCCCTGGCCGATCCGGTTCGGACCGCTGCCGAGGATGAGCACGGCCGGCCTGGTGCGCGGCGCGACCTCGGTCTCCTCGTCGTAGGAGGAGTAGTGGTACGGCGTCGCCGCGGCGAACTCGGCCGCGCAGGTGTCGACCGTCTTGTAGACCGGCCGGATCCCCAGCGCGTGCCGGACGCCGCGCACGACGTCCTCGCGCAGGTCGCGCAGCTCGCCGACCTGGAGGTCGGACAGCCCGTGGCGCTTGGCCCGGCGCAGCACCGCGGGCGTCAGCTCGTCGGCGTCGCGCACCTCCAGGGCCACCTCGTGCATGAGCAGCAGCTGGTCGACGAACCACGGGTCGATGCCCGTGGCGTCGTGCACCTCCTGGACGGACGCGCCGGCGCGGATCGCGTCGAGCACGACAAGCAGCCGGCCGTCGTGGGGCACCGAGGCGCGCTCGAGCAGCGCCTGCTTGGTCTCGGGCGGCGGAGCGGCCCAGCTGAACGCGGCCTCGGGACGCTCCAGCGAGCGCAGCGCCTTGCCGAGCGCCTCGGTGAAGCTGCGGCCGATGGCCATGGCCTCGCCGACCGACTTCATGTGCGTGGTGAGGCGCGGGTCGGCCGAGGGGAACTTCTCGAACGCGAACCGCGGCGCCTTGACGACGACGTAGTCCAGGGTGGGCTCGAAGCTGGCGGGCGTCTCGCGGGTGATGTCGTTGGGGATCTCGTCGAGCGTGTAGCCGACGGCCACCTTGGCGGCGATCTTGGCGATCGGGAAGCCCGTCGCCTTGGACGCCAGCGCCGACGACCGCGACACGCGCGGGTTCATCTCGATCACCACCATGCGGCCATCGACGGGGTTGATGGCGAACTGCACGTTGGAGCCGCCGGTATCCACGCCGATCTCTCGCAGCACCGCCAGACTGGCGTTGCGCAGGATCTGGTACTCCTTGTCGCTCAGCGTTTGCGCCGGCGCCACGGTGATCGAGTCGCCGGTGTGTACCCCCATCGGGTCGAGGTTTTCGATCGAGCAGACGATGATGCAGTTATCCATCTTGTCGCGCACCACTTCCATCTCGTACTCTTTCCAGCCGAGCAGCGACTCTTCGATCAGCAGTTCGCTGGTCGGCGAGGCTTCCAGGCCGCGCTTGCAGACCACTTCAAACTCTTCGGCGTTGTAGGCAATGCCGCCGCCGGTGCCGCCCAGCGTGAAGCTGGGGCGGATGACAGTCGGAAAACCCAATGTTTTCTGGACGGCCCAGGCTTCTTCCATGCTGTGCGCGATGCCGGAGCGGGCCGAGCCCAGGCCGATTTTGGTCATCGCGTCCTTGAACTTCAAGCGGTCTTCCGCCTTGTCGATGGCCTCGGGTGATGCGCCAATCAGCTCGACCTTGTATTTGTCGAGCACGCCCTTGTGCCACAAATCGAGGGCGCAGTTCAGCGCGGTCTGGCCGCCCATGGTCGGCAAGATCGCATCGGGCCTTTCCTTCGCAATGATCTTCTCCACCGTCTGCCAGGTGATCGGCTCGATGTAGGTGACGTCGGCGGTGGCCGGGTCGGTCATGATGGTCGCCGGGTTGCTGTTGATCAGAATGACTTTGTAGCCTTCTTCGCGCAGCGCCTTGCAGGCCTGCACGCCAGAGTAGTCGAACTCGCAGGCCTGGCCGATGATGATGGGGCCGGCACCGATGATGAGAACGGATTGGATGTCTGTGCGTTTAGGCATGTTTATTTATTTGTCTTTTGTGAAACCGATGCGGCGACGGCCGTAGGCTCCAGGTACCGGTTCGTCCATCAGTTGGTGGATGGCGTCGAACACCATCCTGAAGTTCTCGTCGTATTTCTTTTCCAGCGCATTGAGCTTGCGTTTGAGGTCAGAATGCCCTGCCAGCATGCCGCGCAGCTTGACGAAGGTGCGCATGATCTCGATATTGACTGCAATCGCGCGGTCACTTTTCAGCACACTGGAAAGCATGACCACGCCCTGCTCTGTGAATGCGTAAGGCAGTTTCCGAATTCCGCCCCAACTTGAAGTCACAGTTTGTGATTTCAAGTTGGCGAATTCATCCGCTGTCAACTGAAACATAAAGTCAGATGGAAACCGCTCAACATTACGTTGAACCTGCTGCATTAAAACGCGCGGCTCCACGCCATAGAGCATCGCGAGTTGCTGGGAAATTAACACCCTTTGGCCTCGAATTTCAAGTACTTTTGAAGGCACATCCAGCGCAGCCACCTGAGGACTTGGAACGCGGTTTGTGATCTTAAAATACTTTTAGTACCCACGACTTTGCTCCATCAGCGCAGTGAAGCGGTCGAACAAATACGAAATGTCATGCGGACCAGGAGACGCCTCCGGGTGCCCCTGAAAGCAGAAGGCCGGCTTGTCGGTGCGGGCCAGGCCCTGCAGCGTACCGTCAAACAGGCTGATGTGCGTAGGGCGCAGATTGGCGGGCAGGGTTTTCTCATCGACCGCAAAACCGTGGTTTTGGCTGGTGATGCTGACCCGGCCATTGTCGAGGTCCTTGACCGGATGATTCGCGCCGTGGTGGCCAAACTTCATCTTGAAGGTTCTTGCGCCGCTGGCCAGCGCCATGATCTGGTGGCCCAGGCAGATGCCGAAGGTCGGAATGCCGGTTTCTATCAATTCGCGGGTGGCAGCAATCGCGTAGTCACAAGGCTCCGGATCGCCGGGGCCATTGGCCAGAAAGATGCCATCGGGCTGAAGCCCGAGCGCGTCTTGAGCCGAGGTTTGCGCCGGCACCACGGTGATGCGCGCGCCGCGCTCGGCGATCATGCGCAAAATGTTTTTCTTCACGCCGAAGTCATAGGCGACGACATGAAACTTTGGTGTGATTTGCACACCGTAACCAGCGCCGAGTTTCCACTCTGTTTGCGTCCAGTCGTAGGACTGCTTCACCGACACGACCTTGGCCAGATCCAGACCGGCCATGCTGGGCGCAGCCCTGGCCGCCGCGATGGCTTTGTCAATGGCTGACTGCGCAACGGCCTGGCCTTGGGCGAGCGCCAGAATGCAACCGTTCTGCGCACCTTGGGTGCGCAGATGGCGTGTTAATTGGCGGGTATCCATCCCCGCAATCGCCACCGTGTTTTCCTTGACCAGGTAGTCGGACAAGGACATGGACATGCGAAAATTAGAGGCCAGCAACGGCAGGTCCTTGATGATCAGACCGGCGGCATGGACTTTGTCGGCCTCGACGTCTTCATCATTGACGCCGTAGTTGCCGATATGCGGATAAGTCAAGGTCACGATCTGCTGGCAGTAGCTGGGGTCGGTCAGGATTTCCTGGTAGCCGGTCATGGCGGTGTTGAACACCACTTCGCCGACGGTGGCGCCTGCGGCTCCGATGGAATTGCCAATAAAGACCGTGCCGTCTGCGAGCGCCAAGATGGCGTGCGGCGTATTTCCCTTTAGAGACAAAAGCACTGGGTTCTCCGGGTTGGTTACGGGTACGCCCAAGCGTGCTCAAGAAGTGACTCTTGGTTGCTGCTTTTGTGAGGGTTTTGGCTTGAATGCGCTAGGCGTACAGGGGTTTGCGGGAAAGCCTTTAATTATAGCCGATGAGACTCATTTTCCTTCGGAAGCCGGCGGCGCCCACGCCACTGGCAACCTGTGCCTGAGCCGTCTCTTCAGTCTGCGAACTTTGGCTTTCGCTTCTCGACAAACGCCATCACAGCCTCTTTGTGATCAGCCGTCTTGTGGGCAATGGCCTGATAACCGGCTGACAACTCCAGCAGCGATTCCAGACTGCTGCGCTCGCCTTCGCGCAACAGGCGTTTGGTCATGCGCAACACGCCGGCGGGGTTCGCGGCAATTTTACCGGCGAGCGCTCTGGCTTCGGCCAGCAAGTCCCCAGGCGGCACCACGCGCGACACCAGGCCACAGGCCAGCGCCTGGGCAGCCGACAGCGCTTCCCCGGTGAAGGCCATCTCCGAAGCCTTGGACATGCCGACCACGCGCGGCAGCAGCCAGGCACCGCCGTCGCCCGGCACGATGCCGACTTTGACAAAGCTTTCTGCGAACGTGGCGTTCTCGGAGGCAATGCGGATGTCGCACATGCAGGTCAAGTCCAGCCCGGCGCCGATGGCCGGACCGTTGACGGCGGCGATCAGCGGGACGTCGAGGTTGTACAGGGCTTTGGGCAAGCGCTGGATACCGTTGCGGTATTCCTCGCGGATGACCTCGGGCGACAGGTCTTGCGTGAAGAAGCGCTGCATGTCCTTGACGTTGCCGCCGGAGCAAAAAACCGGCCCCTCGGCCGCGAGGATGACGACGCGGATGGAGCGATCCAGGGAAATGGCGGCGCAGGCATCTACAAACTCCTGCACCGCCGAGTTCCCGGTCAGGGCGTTGCGGGTGTCGGGCTGGTTCATGGTGAGCGTGAGGATGGGGCCGGTGCGCTCTGATTTCAAAAAGTTGCTCATTGTTGTTTACTCCAAAATTTAAGAATTAATGAATGTCGGTGACGGTGCGGATCAAGTCCAGCGTGAGCCCCTGGTGACGGTCAACCAGCTCGGTCCCGACCACCGTGTGCCAATACGACTCGGAGCCGGCGACCTGGCGCCACAGGTGCAGCCGGCGGGTAAAGAGCTGCAAGTCAAACTCCTGGGTGAATCCGATGGCCCCGTGAATGGAGTGGCTCAATGCGGCTACCTCCAACGCCGCCTCGCTGGTGCGCGCCTTGGCGACCGCCGCACACAGCCGGTCCGGCATGAAGGTGTTTGAGCGGCAGCCAATCTGGGCTGCCATGCGCGCCGCAAATGCGTGTTCCGAGATGACGCTGAGCTGGTGCTGAATCGCCTGAAACTTTCCAATCGGGCGGCCAAACTGGCTGCGGTCATTGGCGTATTGCAGGGTGCGGCTGAAAACAGCCTGCAAGGCACCTGCCAATTGGGCGGCGTAAAGGCAGGCTTGCAGCGTTTTGATGTCGTAGGTGCAAGGAATCCGAACGCAAGCACCCAGCGCTGCCTGCGGCCATTGCAGCGTTGCATCCAGACAAAACCCGGCCGCAGATTTTGTGGCCTGCGCCGCCGGCAGCAACAGGCTGTGCTCGCCATGTGTCGCCAGCACCCAGTCGGCCACCTGGCCACAGCGCACGGTGTCGCAGACCAACAACCCATCCGGGCTGATGCTCTCCTGCCCCAAGGCGATGCTGCCTTTGGGAATAAGCACACCGGCTTGCGCGAGCAAAGCCCGCGCCAGCAGGGTTTCCGCCAGCGGCACCGGCAACGCAAAGCTGCCGCAGAGTTCGAGCATCGGATAGACCGCGGACAGGCTCAAAGCCGCGCCTCCGTGTGCCTCATCGACCAGGGCATCTGCAAATCCGGACGCCTCAATCACTTGCCATAACGCCTGGGCCGTATCGCCCGCTTCAATGTTGCGCACCACCTGCGGGGTGCAGTGTGCCGCGAGCAGTTGCCGCACGGCATCGGAGAAAATATCATTCATTCGTCGCTTCCTTATCAAAGACCTAGCGCAGCCCGAGGCCACGGGCAATCATGCCGCGCAAAATATCCCGTGTGCCACCGCGCAGCGAGAATGACGGCGCGACTTGCGTCACATAGTTCAGGGTCAGCAGCAGTTCCAGGGGCGCGTTTTGCTTCTCGCGCGAAAACAGGTCGTCGGCAATGACGCTCGGGATCAGTTGCTCCACCCCGGTGCCCAGGTCTTTGACCAGCGCCGCCTCCACGATGGGGCTCTCGCCACGCGCGAGTTTTTCTGTAACGGCCACCGACATGGCGCGCAGTGGCGCCAGTTGGCTGAAGATTTTCCCCGCCAGACGTATCGACTCGGGCGTGCGGCCCGCTTCAGTACGAATAAAGGCCAGCCACTCGTCGAACAGCACAATGCTGGAATACAGGCGCTCGGGCCCGCTGCGCTCAAAGGCCAACTCGGCGGTGACCTGTTCCCAGCCTTTGCCCTCCTCGCCGATCAACGCATCGCCGGGCAGCAGCACATTGTCGAAGAACACTTCGCAGAAGTGGCTGCCGCCAGACAAGTCGGTGATGGGGCGCACCGTCACACCCGGAAGCGACAAGTCCACGATGATTTGCGACAAGCCCTTGTGGCGGTCTTGCGCCTCGCCCGAGGTGCGCACCAGCGCAATCATGTACTGGCTGGAGTGCGCGTTGGTGGTCCATATTTTCTGACCATTCAGCGTCCAGCCGTTGGCGGTTTGGGTGGCTCTGGTTTTCACGCTGGCCAGGTCGGAACCCGCATTGGGCTCGCTCATGCCAATGCAAAAAAACGCCTCGCCCCGACAGATCAGCGGCAGGTAAAAGCGCTTCTGGGCAGCGGTTCCGTATTTAAGAATGAGCGGCCCGCTTTGCCGATCCGCGATCCAGTGCGAACCAACTGGCGCACCGAAATTGAGCAACTCTTCGACCAACACATAACGCGCAAACGGGCTGCGCCCACCGCCGCCGTACTCCTTGGGCAGCGTCATGCCAAGCCAGCCCTGGCGGCCGAGTTCGCGGCTAAATCCTGGGTCATAACCGGCCCACGATTTAGCCCGCACGTGCGCCGGGATATGGCGCATGGCATCGCGCAGGAATGCGCGCACCGGTGCGCGCAAAGCTTCGTCCTCGGCGGGAATGGATGTCATCGAAAGTGAGTCAAGCGCGCTCATTGGGTGCCTCCTGTTTTGCTGATTGGGTCATGGCTCGGGTGTGTATTCGGAATGATGAAAATCTCTATCAATCGCTTTGGCCCACGCTGCTGGCATGCAGGCAAATCGCCGCAGCGGCGGCGACGTTGAGGGACTCCTCGCCGCCCGGCTGGCCGATGCGGACCTTCAAGCTCGCACGCGCCATCAAGGGATCGCCGATACCCTGCCCTTCGTGACCCATCGCCCAGGCGCAAGGCATGGGAAGGGTTTGCCGGTGCAGCAAACTGCCGTGGTGCGAACTGGTCACGAGGATGGGCACGGTCAAGGCGCCCAGCGCATCCGGCTCCAGGCCTTCGAGCAACTGCAGGGCGAAGTGGGCACCCATGCCGGCGCGCAACACCTTGGGCGACCAGAGCGCGGCCGTGCCTTTGAGCGCAATCACCTGCCCAAAACCAAACGCGGCGGCACTGCGCAGCATGGAGCCGACATTGCCGGCATCCTGCACACGGTCGAGGATGAGTGAAGCCGCACCAGGCGACAGCGCGCCCGGTGCCGGCAGCGCCATCACAAAACCCATGCGGGCCGGTGATTCGAGCCCACTGATCTCGGGCAGCAGTGCGTCGGGAATTACCATTGTTTTGATCGCCGCTTGCGCCAATTCCGCAGGGGCTAACGGCCAAAATGATTCTGAAAATACCGCAATCAGGGGCTTCCGACCGCGGGCCAGCGCGGCACGGCACAAATGGTCGCCCTCCAGCCAGACCCGCCCCTGCTTGCGGTAGGCCGTGCTGTCCTGCGAGAGCTTGCGCAAGTCCTTGACCAGGGCGTTGTCGCGGGACGTGACCAAGGTGGGCGGTGCGGACGGGGAAGCGTTCACCGCAGGACCTCGGCCACGGGACGGAAAGACTTGCGGTGTTGCGGGCAGGCGCCGTATTCGCGCAGCGCGGCCAGGTGTTCGACCGTGCCATAACCCTTGTGGCCGGCAAAACCATATTGCGGGTATTCAAGGTGGTACTGCGCGCACCAGCGGTCCCGGTAGACTTTGGCCAGAATCGAGGCGGCGGAAATCGCGGGCACCAGGGCATCGCCCTTGACAATCGCTTCGGCCAGCATGCTCAGCGCCGGCAGGCGGTTGCCGTCCACCTGCACCTTCACCGGCTTCAGGCGCAGGCCTTTGACCGCGCGCTGCATCGCCAGCATCGTGGCCTGCAGAATATTGAGCGCGTCGATTTCCTCCGCACTCGCCTGGGCGATGGAGCAGCACAAGGCCTTGGCGCGGATCTCGTCGTAGAGTTTTTCCCGGCGCAACGGCGTCAGGATTTTGGAGTCTGCCAGGCCCTTGATGGGCTGCAGGTCGTCCAGAATGACCGCGGCAGCCACCACCGGCCCGGCCAGCGGCCCGCGGCCCGCTTCGTCCACACCGGCCCACAAGCCGGGGGTATCCCAGGACAGCGTGACCTGTTCAGCCTTCAAGAATTTTCTGGATCGCATCGGTGGCTATTTTGCCGGTGTCGCGCCGCAGTTCTTCGTGCAGCGCTGTAAATCGTTGTTCGAGAGCCCCTATTTTTTCAGGTGCCGAGATTTTCGCATCCATCCACTGCAAAACGGCATCGGCCAGCGCCTGCGGCGTGGCAGCGTCCTGCAGCAGCTCAGGCACGACAAAATCACGGCACAGGATGTTGGGAAGGCCAACCCAGGGTTGCAGCTTTTTGCGGCGCATGATCTGCCACGACAGCCAGTTCATGCGGTAGGCAATCACCATAGGACGCTTGAACAGCGCCGCCTCCAGGGTCGCGGTGCCGCTGGCAATCAACGTGACGTCGCAAGCCGCCAGCACCGTGTGTGATTGCCCTGTCACGATCTGTATATCGTCCAGCACACCCGCCACCCGCGCCGCCTGCTCAATCTGGCCGCGCAAGGCGGGAACGGCCGGTATTATTATTCTGACCGCCGCTTGCGCCCGTTTGACGAGGGCTGCAGCCCGCAAAAATCTATCAGCCAGGTACTTGATTTCGGAGCGCCGGCTGCCCGGCAAAACAGCCAGCACCAGGTCGTCCTGCCGCAGGTCCAGCGTGCGGCGGGCCGCGGCTTGGTCGGCCCGCATCGGAATCAGGCTGGCCAGCGGGTGCCCCACATAAGTCGCGGCAACTCCGTGCTGCGCCAGCAAGGCCGGCTCGAACGGGAAGATGCACAGGACATGATCGACGCTGCGCCTGATTTTATCGACCCGGTCCGCGCGCCAGGCCCAGACCGAGGGGCTGACAAATTGAACGGTCCGGATGCCTGCGGCTTTGAGGACGGCTTCGAGGTCGAGGTTGAAGTCGGGCGCGTCCACGCCAATAAAGATGTCGGGGCGTTGCCGTAGCAATTTTTGCTTCAACTGCGCACGGATGCCGACGATTTCACGGTAGTGGCGCAGCACCTCGACATAGCCTCGCACGGCCAGCTTGTCGCTGGGCCACCAGGCGTCAAAACCGCGCTGCACCATTTGCGGCCCGCCGATCCCGCCAGCGCGCAAATTCGGCCAGCGTGCGCGAAAACCGTCGAGCAGCAAGCCCGCCAACAAGTCCCCTGACGTTTCGCCAGCGACCATGGCCAGCACCGGAGCTGTCAGGCCTTCAGCCACTCCACGGACAGGCAGAGAGCTGCTTGTGCCTGGCATGAAAACCTAGCGCACGATGCCGCGTTGCGGCGATATATCGGCAAGAAAGGACAGCATCATCTGGACATCCGGCGCAGCCTCGGGATGCCCCGCGGTCAATTCTGCCATGCGGGTTCTGGCTTGCTCCAGTGTCAAGTCCTCGCGGTACAAGGCCTTGTGCATGGCTTTGACGGCTGCAATGCGGTCTGCTGAAAAACCGCGGCGGCGCAGCCCTTCAAAGTTCATGGAGCGCGCCTCGGCCGGCTGGCCCTGGCACATCACGAACGGCGGCAAGTCGGCAAACAGCAGTGAGCACATCGCCGTCATGCTGTGCGCGCCGAGCCGGACGAACTGATGCACGACGGTAAAGCCACCCAGGATCACCCAGTCGCCAACATGCACATGACCGGCCAACTGCGCATTGTTGGCAAAAATGGTGTGGTTGCCGACATCGCAGTCATGCGCCAGATGCACATAGGCCATGATCCAGTTGTCGTTGCCGACCCGCGTGACGCCGGTATCGCCGGGCGAGCCGATGTTGAAGGTGCAAAACTCGCGAATGGTGTTGCGGTCCCCAATGACCAGTTCGCAAGGCTCGCCGGCGTACTTCTTGTCCTGCGGGATGGCGCCCAGCGAATTGAACTGGAAAATGCGGTTGCCCTCGCCTATCGTGGTATGGCCTTCGATGACGCAGTGCGCGCCTATCGTGGTGCCTGCGCCTACCTTGACGTGCGGGCCGATCACTGTGTAAGGTCCGACGCCGACACTGCTGTCGAGCTGGGCCAACGGATCAACAATGGCCGTGGAGTGGATGCCTGTCACGGGGAATTCTTTCGGGCCGGCAACGGATCAGGCAATGGTGCGCATGGTACACATCAGCTCGGCTTCACAGACCATGTTGTCAGCCACATGCGCCACGCCCTTGAACTTGAACACGCCGGCCTTCAACCGGTCCAGCGTCACCTCCATGATCAACTGGTCGCCCGGCTCCACCGGCCGTTTGAAGCGCGCGCCGTCGATGCCGGCAAAATAGTACACGGTCTTGTCGTCGGGCGTCACGCCCTGCATCTCGAAAGCCAGCAAGGCAGCGGCCTGCGCCATGGCTTCGAGCATCAATACACCCGGCATCACCGGCCGGTGCGGAAAATGCCCGGTGAAAAAAGGTTCGTTGATCGTGACGTTCTTCAAAGCCTTGATCCGTTTTCCCTTTTCGAGCTCGAGCACGCGGTCCACCAGCAAGAAGGGGAAGCGGTGCGGTAGCTGCTTGAGGATTTGGTGAATGTCCATCATGATTTTTTAGGTGTCTTTTCAAAGGCTTTTTCAGTCGTTTGCTCCAGCAGTTTGATGCGTTCACGCAAACCGTGAAGCTGCTTGAGCGTGGCCGCATTTTTTTCCCATTGCGCATTGTCGTCGATGGGAAACAGCCCCGTGTAATGGCCCGGCTTGAGTATGGAGCGTGTCACCACGGAAGCGGCCGAAATATGCACATGGTCGGCCAGGCGCAAGTGCCCGAGCACCACCGCGCCACCGCCCACCGTGCAATGGGCACCGATATTGGCGCTGCCCGCCACGCCGACGCAGCCGGCCAGGGCCGCGTGCCGGCCGATATGCACGTTGTGGCCGATCTGGATCAGGTTGTCCAGCTTGACGCCATCTTCGATCACCGTGTCCTGCAGCGCACCCCGGTCGATACAGGTGTTGGCGCCTATCTCCACATCGTTGCCGATGCGGACTCCGCCGAGCTGTTCGATTTTTTCCCAGCGGCCGTCGTGCGGGGCGAAACCGAAGCCGTCGGCACCGATCACAGCGCCGGGATGAACGACGCAGCGCTCACCGATCACGCAGCCTTCGGCCACCGTCACCCGCGCCGCCAGGTGCGTACCCGCCCCAATGCTGACGTCGCGGCCAATCACGCCATGCTCGCCCACGCGGACACCCGCGCTCAGCACCGCGTTGGCGCCAATGCAGGCAAAGGCACCGACGGCCACGTCAGACGCCAACTGAGCCAGTGGATCGATCAGGGCGCTGGGGTGGATGAGCACTTGCCCCACGCTGGCCGACAAATGGCGGCGTTTCCAGAGCTGTGTCACCCGTGCGAAATAGAAATAGGGGTCGTCAACAATAATGCAGGCGCCGCGCTGCATTGCGGCCTCGGCGGCGCCTGGACCCACCACCACACAGGCGGCGGCCGATCTGCCGAGTTTTCCCTGGTACTTCAGGTGGCTCAGAAAAGTCAGCGCGTCGGTGCCGGCAGACTCGAGCGGGGCAAGCCGCTCAATCAGAACATCCGGGTCTCCCACCAGCCTGGCGTCAAATTCGCCGGCCAGCGATGCAACAATGTCCCCGAGCCTGAGCGTCACACTTGACCTGTCCCTGAACGCTTATTTACTGGCGTTGAGCGCTTTGATGACTTTGTCGGTGATGTCGTGCTTGGGGTTGGCGTAGACCGCTTCCTGCAACACCAGATCGTATTTTTCAGTCTCGGCCACCATCTTGACGACTTTGTTCGCTCGCTCGATGACTTGCTGCAACTCTTCATTTTTGCGGGCATTCAGGTCTTCCTGGAATTCGCGGCGTTTGCGCTGGAATTCGCGGTCCTGATCGACCAACTGCTTCTGGCGAACGGTACGCTGGCTCTCCGACAAAGTGGGGGCCTCGCGCTCAAATTTGTCTGCAAGCGTCTTCAACTGCGTCCCCAGATCGCCAAGTTCTTTTTCGCGCCTGCCGAATTCCTGTTCCAGCTTGGCCTGAGCCGCCTTGGCACTGCTGGCTTCGCGGAAGATGCGGTCAATATTGACGATGCCAATCTTGAATTCCTGCGCACCTGCAGCACAGGTAGCCAGGGCCATCAAGGCAACCAGAAAAAACTTGTATGAAAAATACTTCATTAGAACGATGTACCGATTTGGAATTGCAATCTCTGGATTCTATCCGTTGGCTTCTTGCTCAGCGGATTGGCAATGGCCAGGCGCAGCGGACCGAGAGGGGAAACCCAGCTAATGCCCACCCCGACCGATGAGCGCAGATCGCCCAGTTTGTATTTGTCATTCTCGCCAAACACGTTGCCCGTGTCCACAAAACCGAAGAGCCGCAAAGTCCTGTCATTGCCTGCGCCCGGGAAAGGCATCAGAACTTCGGCATTCAGCGTGATTTTTTTCGGTCCGCCAATGGAGTTGCCCTGGCTATCGCGTGGCCCCAGTGAGCCGGCCTCAAAGCCGCGCACCGAACCCAGGCCGCCGGAGTAGGAATTTTTAAACACCGGGAAGGGTTGTCCGTTCAGGCCCTTGCCCCAGCCCAGCTCGCCATTCAAGGCAATGGTAAATTGCTTGTTCAGCGCAATGTACTGCTGGACCTGGTAGTTGCCGCGCAGGAACCGGGCATCCCCGGCAATCCCCCAGTCGCCGTACACACGCTGGAAACGCCCATTCGTTGGAACCAGCGCACTGTCGCGCTCGTCACGCGACCAGCCGACCGTCAGGGGGATGGAACTGCTTTTGGCACCAAAAGTGTTGATGTGACTCTGATACACCGACGGAAGATTAATCCCCGAAATATCGATCTGCTCCACCCCGGCGCCGAAGTAAACCGTATCGACCTCGCTGAACGGCACACCAAAACGCACACTGCCGCCGGTGGTTTTGATGACATAGTCGCCGCCCTGGCCGTCGTAGGGCCGTGCGGTGCGTGCGTAAACATCCAAGGTACGCGAGATGCCATCGGTCGTGAAATAGGGGTCCACGGTGCTGAGCACAAACTGCCTGTTGAATTTGCCGGTGTTGAGCTCAAGACCCAGGTAATTGCCGGTGCCGAACGCATTGTCCTGCTTGAAACCGAAGCCCAGCGATACCTTTTCAGTGCTGGAAAAACCGACGCCGAGCTGCAGATTGCCGGTGGGCTTTTCAACCACCGCCAGACTCAGGTCCACTTGGTCCTGCGTTCCCGGCACTTCCTGGGTGTCGACGTTGACCTCGGTGAAATAGCCGAGGCGGTCGACGCGGTCGCGGGACAGGCGGATTTTGTCGCCGTCATACCAGGACGACTCAAACTGCCTGAACTCACGGCGAACCACTTCATCGCGGGTGCGGTTGTTGCCGCTGATATTGATGCGCCGCACATAGGCGCGGCGCGACGGATCGCCCTGCAGCACAAAAGCCACGCGGTTGTTGACCCGGTCAATTTCCGGCTTGCCTTCCACCTTGGCAAAGGCAAAGCCGAAACTGCCGTAGTACTCGGTAAACGCCTTGACAGTCTGCGCCACCTGGTCTGCATTGTAGGCTTCGCCGGGCTTGATGGTGACCAGCGACTTGAACTCCTCCTCGCGCCCCAGGAAGTTGCCTTCGAGCTTGACGCCAGAGACGATGAAGCGCTCGCCTTCCGTGACATTGATGATCACCGAAATATCCTGCTTGTTCGGCGAAATGGCGACCTGGGTGGAGTCGACCTTGAATTCAAGGTAGCCCCGCGCCAGGTAGTAAGCGCGCAGGGTTTCGATATCGGCGTTGAGCTTGGTCCGCGAATACCGGTCTGACTTGGTGTACCAGCTCAGCCACCCGCCGGTGTCCAGGTCGAACAGGTTGCGCAGCGTGGACTCGCTGAACACCTTGTTGCCGACAATACGGATTTCCTTGATTTTCGCGACATCGCCTTCGATCACGCTGAAGGTCACATTGACCCGGTTGCGCTCGATCGGGGTGACGGTGGTCACCACCTCGGCGCCATACAGGCTGCGGTTGATGTATTGGCGCTTGAGTTCCTGCTCGGCGCGGTCAGCCAGCGCCTTGTCAAAGGGCCGGCCCTCGGTGAGTCCGATTTCGCGCAAGGCTTTTTTCAGCACATCCTTGTCAAACTCCTTGGCGCCGACGAAGTCCACGTCGGCAACCGTCGGGCGCTCCTCGACAATCACGACAAGCACGTTGCCACTGACCTCCAGGCGCACATCCTTGAACAGGCCCAGTCCAAACAGTGCCCGGATGGCGCTGGCGCCCTTCTCGTCGTCATAGGTCTCACCGACGCGAAAAGGCAGCGAGGCAAAAATGGTTCCCGGCTCGACGCGCTGCAGACCTTCCACCCGGATGTCGCGCACGGTAAACGGGTCCACCGCCCAGGCTGCATGCGCGATGAAAAAACTCGCCACAATCGCGGATACGGTGCGGACCTTGAATCGATTGATTTGTTTTTGCATGAAAAAGTGTGGAATTAACCCAAAAGCCGGGAGATATCGTTAAACAGGGCGACAGACATCATGCCCAGCAAGATTGCAACGCCACCGCGCTGCAACCGGTCCATCCAGGCGTCAGACACGCTTTTGCCGGTAACCGCCTCCCAAAGATAATACATCAGGTGCCCGCCATCGAGAACCGGCAGCGGCAGTAAATTCAGCACCCCCAGGCTGACGCTGATCAGCGCCAGAAACAGCAGGTAAGCGCTCCAGCCGAGGCTGGCTGATTTGCCGGCGTAGTCGGCAATCGTCAGCGGACCACTGAGATTTTTCAGGGAAGCCTCGCCGATCAGCATTTTGCCCATCATTTTCAGTGTCAGCAGGGACACTTCCCAGGTACGAACCGCCCCATTCCACAAGCCGTCGAGCGGCCCATGGCGCACCATCACCAGCGCGGGCGGCGCGCCGACATAGGCGCCTATCCGTCCCACGGACTGGCCGCCTTCCCGCTTGATCTCGGGCGTGACAGGCAGGGCCAAAGCCTGCCCTGCCCGCAGGATCTGCCAGGTCTGCGGCAGTCCGCCCGGGGCGGCGGCAGAAGCGCGAATGGTTTCGCGCAACTGCTGCCCATCGACGATGGTCAGATTGCCAATTTGCAGCACCACGTCGCCGCTGCGCAAGCCGGATTTTTCCGCAGCGCCGCCTGGCATCACCTCGCCAATCGCCGCTTGCGTCCACGGCCCCAGAATGCCGATCTTGCGAAACATCTGGGCGTCGGCATCGGCGGCATTGAGCTGGCCCAGCGGCAGCAGCACGCTGCGGACCGGCGCAGAATCCGTCCCGCTGTCCGTGACCTGCAGCCGCACATCGCGGCCGTTCAGAGCGGCCTGGGTCAAGCGCCAGCGCAAGTCTTCAAAGGAACGTACATCGTGCCAGGCTTCGTCGTCAAACGCAGCCTGCTGCACCCGCTCGCCACCACGCAAACCGGCGCGTTCGGCGATAGAGCCCGCCACCGGGCTGGCCAGGACCGCCTGCGGCTCCTGCAGACCACCCCAGTTGACGATGGCATACAGCAAGACAGCCAGCAGCAGGTTGGCGGCCGGCCCCGCCGCCACCACGGCGGCGCGCACCCTTAAAGGCTGGTTGTTGAACGCCAGGTGGCGTTCCGCCGGATCCACCGGGTCTTCCCGCTCGTCGAGCATCTTGACATAGCCGCCCAGCGGCAACATGCCGATGGAAAATTCGGTCGGTCGGTTTTTGAGTCGCCATGTGTAAACCGGCCTGCCAAAGCCGACCGAAAACTTCAGCACCTTGATGCCGCAAGCGACGGCCACGCGGTAGTGGCCGTACTCGTGAACGGCGATCAATATCCCCAGCGCAACAACAAAGGAAAGCAAGGTCAGCATGGCAGAACTCCCGTCAATTCTTTAGATTCCCGGCAATCCGGGTGGCCGCGGCGCGCGCCTGTGCGTCGAGCGCCAGCAAGTCCCCGATGCCGTGGACTTCAGAGGCGCTGACAGCATCCAGAGTTGCACGATTGACATCATGAATCTGATCAAAACGGATGCGTTTTTCAAGAAACGCGGCGACCGCCACTTCGTTGGCGGCATTGAGCACCGCGGCCGTGCCCACCGGCGCATCCAGCACCTCCCAGGCCAGAGGCAAGCCGGGAAAATGCGCGTTATCCGGCACCGCAAAAGTCATGTCGGCCAGCGCCCTGAAGTCAAGCGCCCGCGCGCCTGAGACAATCCGGCCCGGCCACGCCAGACCGTAGGCAATCGGCACCCGCATGTCGGGCGTGCCGAGCTGGGCCACCACCGAAGTGTCGCGGTACTGCACCATGGAATGAATGATGCTCTGCGGATGAATCACCACCTCGATTTGCGCCGGGTCCAGGCCGAACAGGTAGCGCGCCTCTATGACTTCGAGCGCCTTGTTCATCATGGTGGCCGAGTCCACCGAAATCTTCCTGCCCATGACCCAGTTCGGGTGGGCGCAGGCCTCGTCGGGCGTCACATCACGCAGGCTGGCGGGCGCGCGGGTGCGAAACGGCCCGCCCGAGGCGGTCAGAATGATTTTGTCGATGCGTTCGGCCCAGACTGCCGGGTCTTCCGGCAAGGACTGGAAAATGGCGGAATGCTCACTGTCGATGGGCAGCAACTGGGCGCCGCCTTCGCGCACGGCCTGCATGAAAACCTCGCCGCCCACCACCAGCGCCTCTTTATTCGCCAGGAGCAGCCGCTTGCCGGCTTTGGCCGCCGCCATGCAGGGCCCGAGTCCGGCAGCGCCCACAATGGCCGCCATCACGGTGTCCACCCGCTCGTCAGATGCGATCATTTCAAGCGCGTTCTGCGCAAGCAGCACTTGGGTCTGAAGCCCATTGTCTTTGAGTTTTTGGGCCAGAATGCGGGCCTGCGGCGAACTCGCCATCACGGCGTAATGCGGCTTGAAGCGAAGGCACTGCGCCAGCATCAAATCGGTTTGCATCGCCGCGCTGAGCGCAAAAATTTCAAAGCGCTCGGGGTGACCGGCGATCACCTCCAGCGTATTGACCCCGACCGACCCGGTCGAGCCCAACACTGTCACGCGTTGTTTCAACATATGAACGCAGTACGCGAAGCGACAAGCGTGGGGGTCGGACGCAGCGCCGGGCCGTCCCAAGCAAGTCCAGCCCCCTCGGGGGGCAGCGAAGTACGCGAAGCGACAAGCGTGGGGGTCATACAGTCACCAGCATCATGGCCAGCGGCAGCACCGGCAACAGCGCATCGACGCGATCGAGCACACCGCCATGGCCCGGCAGCAAGCCACTGGAGTCCTTGACGCCGGCGCTGCGCTTGATCAGTGACTCGACGAGATCGCCGACCACGCTGAGGGCCGCCAGGAAAACCATGGCCAGCAGCGTCACCACCAGGCCATGTTGCGCAGCGAGGCGTGCGTACAGACTCTCTCCGGTGACATCCAGCACCAGCCAGGCAACGCAAAGAACCAGCACACCGGTCATGCCGCCCCAGACGCCCTCCCAGCTTTTACCGGGGCTGATGGCCGGTGCCAGCTTGCCCTTGCTGAACCGTCCGCCGAAAGCCTTGCCGGCAAAGTAGGCGCCAATATCAGCGACCCAGACCAGCAGCAGTACCGAGAGCAGGAACTCGATGCCGATGATGCGCGCCTGCGCCACGGCCAGCCAGGCCAGCCAGAGCGCCAGCACCCCACCGCCCAGGCGGACCGCCCGTGGAATACGCGGCCAGCCCGCGACACCGCCGCGCAGCAGCCAGGCGCCTGCCAGCACCCAGGCCGCGCCCGCCAGACGCCAGAGCAGAGGCAGCGGCCGATCAAGCAGTCCCAAGTACCAGGACATGCCGCACAGGACGACGCAGGCCAAGCCGGTCAGCAGCGCGCGGCCCGGCCCGTCACCGTTCAAGCGAGCCCATTCCCAGGCACCCGCCGCAATCAGCAGCAGGGCAAGCGCGCTGAAGGGCGCGGCGGAGCGGTAAAAAAGCGCCGGCAGCACGATGGCCAGCAGCACGATGGCAGTGATCACGCGTTGCTTGAGCATCAGGCGGCCTTCATCGGGGGGGGGTTTCGTTCCGGACCGATCTGATCGGAGGTCTGGCCAAAGCGCCTCTCGCGGCTGCGGTACACGGCAATCGCCTCGTCCAGCGCGGCGTCGTCGAAGTCGGGCCAGAGCTTGTCTGAAAAATGCAGTTCGGAATAAGCCGCCTGCCACAGTAGAAAATTGCTGAGGCGCAACTCGCCTCCGGTGCGGATCAAGAGGTCCGGGTCCGGCACATGGGCCAGCGCCAGCGCGCGGTCCAGCGCCATTTCGGTGATGTCCTGCCCAGCGGCGGCGAGCTTGCGCGCGGCCTGGGCGATATCCCAGCGCCCACCGTAGTTGAAACACACATTGAACACCAGCCGCTGGTTGTCTTCAGTGGCGCGCTCGGCCTGCGCCAAGCCGGCCCTGACTTTTTCAGACAGACGCTGCCTGTCGCCGACAAAATGCAGTTGCACACCATTGGCTTTGAGCGAGGACACCTCCCTGGACAGCGACAGCGCCAGCAACGCCATCAGGCCTGAGACCTCTTCGGCGGGCCGGTTCCAGTTCTCGGACGAAAAAGCGAACACCGTGAGCACGCCGATGCCACGGGCAATACAGGCCTGCACGCACCGGCTCAGCGCGCCGACGCCCTGCTGATGGCCCGCGACACGCGGCAAAAAGCGCCGCGTGGCCCAGCGGCCGTTGCCGTCCATCACGATGGCCACATGGTGCGGAACGGCGGTGGAGCTTGTTTGAGCCATGTCGGCAGTCAGTCAATACGCACAGTGCGCGTGCCTGGGGGGAACTGTCTTTTCAAGCAGGGGCCGCGGAACCGGCTTAGCCGGGCCGCAGGCGCAGCGGCCCCCTCGGGGGGCAGCGAGCTACACGTAGTGAGCGAGCGTGGGGGCAATCTACACCGCCATGATGTCTTGCTCTTTGCCAGCCACCAGCTTGTCGACTTCCGCAATGAAACGGTCTGTGAACTTCTGCACCTCGTCATGGGCGCGGCGCTCGTCATCTTCCGACGCCAGCTTGTCCTTGACCAGCTTTTTCACGCCATCGTTGGCATCGCGCCGCAAATTGCGAATCGCCACCTTGGCGTGCTCGCCTTCGGCCCGAACCACCTTGGTCAGTTCCTTGCGGCGCTCCTCGGTCATGGCCGGCATGGGCACACGAATCAGATCGCCCTGGGACGCCGGGTTGAGTCCGAGATCCGAGTCACGAATGGCTTTTTCAATCTTGGCGCCCATGCCTTTTTCCCAGGGGGCAACGCTGATCGTGCGCGCGTCCAGCAGCGACACGTTGGCCACTTGGCTGATCGGCACCATGGCGCCGTAGTAATCCACCTGCACCGTGTCCAGCAGGCCGGGGTTGGCGCGTCCGGTGCGAATTTTGGTCAGTGCATGCTTGAAGGACTCCACCGAATGCAGCATTTTCTGCTCGGCATTGTTCTTGACGTCGATAATGCTCATGATTCAATCTCCGGATTTTCATTGTCGCAAAAAGTCTGATGTGAATCGAATCAGGCTCAGACGTGGACCAGCGTTCCTTCGTCTTCGCCCTGCACCACGCGTTTGAGCGCGCCGTGCTTGAAAATGCTGAAAATCTTGATCGGCAGCTTCTGGTCGCGGCACAGCGCGAACGCTGTCGCATCCATCACTTCCAGGTTTTTGCCCATGGCCTCATCAAACGTGATGTTGGCGTAGCGGATGGCCGATGGGTCTTTCTTCGGGTCCGCGCTGTAGACACCATCGACCTTGGTGGCCTTGAGCACAATCTCGGCCCCGATTTCGGCGCCGCGCAAGGCGGCGGCCGTGTCGGTCGTGAAGAAGGGGTTGCCGGTGCCCGCCGCAAAAATGACGACCTTGCCCTCTTCGAGGTACTGCAGGGCCTTGGGACGCACATAGGGCTCGACAATCCGCTCGATGCCGATGGCCGACATGACGCGCGGCGTGAGGCCGGCTTTGTCCATGGTGTCGCCCAGCGCCAGCGCGTTCATCACGGTGGCCAGCATGCCCATGTAATCGGCCGTCGCGCGGTCCATGCCAACCGAGCCGCCCGCCACACCCCGGAAAATATTGCCGCCGCCAATCACGACGGCTACCTGCACACCCATGCGGGTGATGTCGGCAATTTCTTCCACCATGCGCACAATGGTTGCGCGGTTGATGCCGAAGGCGTCGTCTCCCATCAAGGCTTCACCCGAAAGTTTCAACAAGATTCGCTTGTAGGCTGGCATGGGGGAAGCTCCTGTCGTTTTTATGGGCGTAAGTTTAGCGGCCTTCCGGGTCAGCGGGTGCAATCAGACTGCTTTGGCGGCAGCCACCTGGGCGGCCACTTCAGCCGCAAAATCGTCAACCTTTTTCTCAATGCCCTCACCAACGACATACAGCGTGAAAGACTTCACCGTCGTGCCTTTCTCTTTGAGCATCTGCTCGACGGTCTGCTTGTCGTTCTTGACGAAGGGCTGGTTGAACAGGGAAACCTCCTTGAGGTACTTCTGCACACTGCCGTCAATGCGTTTGGCGACAATTTCAGCCGACTGAACCGGCTTGCCCTCGGCTTGCGCCTTGCTCGCGTCTTCAGCGGCTTTGGCGGCCGCGACGGAACGCTCTTTGGCGACCAGTTCGGCAGGCACTTGGTCGCTGGACAGCGCGACCGGTTTCATGGCGGCTACGTGCATGGCGACGTCCTTGGCCGGCGTTTCTTCGCCTTCGTACGCGACCACCACGCCGATGCGGGTGCCGTGCAGGTAAGAGGCCAGCTTGCCGTCCTCGAAACGCTTGAAGCGGCGCACGCTCATGTTTTCGCCGATCTTGCCGATCAGGCCTTTGCGCACGTCTTCGATCGTGGGGCCGAAGCCGTCGAGCGAAAAAGGCATGGCGCCGATGGCGGCCACGTCAAGCGGGTTGTTCTTGACGATGCCAACGGCTACGGCTTTGGTGAAGGCCAGGAAGCTGTCGTTTTTGGTCACGAAATCGGTTTCGCAATTGACTTCGACGAGTGCGCCAACACCGCCTTCGCTGTAATAGGCGATCACGCCTTCGGCGGTGATGCGGGAAGCGGCCTTGCCGGCCTTGTTGCCCAGCTTGACACGCAGGATCTCTTCGGCTTTTTCAAAGCTGCCGCCTGCCTCGGTCAGTGCTTTTTTGCACTCCATCATGGGGGCGTCGGTTTTTGCGCGCAACTCCGCGACCATGCTTGCTGTAATTACCATGTTCAGTTCTCCGTGTGTCGTGTCGACTTCAGTTAAATACGTTGTGCCATTGCGTGGAGCTGCAAAAAAGGGGCTACGCGAGCCCCCTTTTTCGCGTCAGACGCAGGGGCGCGGCAATCAGGTGGCTGCGTTTTCCACTTCGACGAATTCATCGGTGCTCTCGGCCGAGACCATCTTGACGACCTCATTGGCCGCATTGGCGCGGCCTTCGATGATCGCGTCCGCGATGCCGCGGGCGTACAGCGCCACGGCCTTGGACGAGTCGTCGTTGCCGGGAATCACATAGTCAATGCCGATGGGCGAGTGGTTGGAATCGACCACGCCGATCAGCGGAATGCCCAGTTTTTTGGCTTCCAGCACGGCAATCTTGTGGAAGCCCACGTCGATCACGAAAATCGCGTCGGGCAAGGCGTTCATGTCCTGAATGCCGCCGATGTCTTTTTCAAGCTTCTCCATTTCACGCTTGAACGTGAGCTGCTCTTTTTTGCTCAGGGTATCGAGGCCCACTTCCTGCAATGCCTTCATTTCCTTGAGGCGCTTGATGGATGTTTTGACCGTCTTGAAGTTGGTCAGCATGCCGCCCAGCCAGCGCTGATCGACAAAAGGCACACCGGCGCGGCGCGCTTCGGTGGCGACGATTTCGCGGGCCTGACGCTTGGTGCCGACCATCATGATGGTGCCGCGGTTGGCCGACAATTGTTTGGCGAACTTCATCGCGCCCTCGAACATCGGCAGCGATTTTTCGAGGTTGATGATGTGAATACGGTTGCGGTGGCCGAAGATGTACGGGGCCATCTTGGGATTCCAGAAGCGGGTTTGGTGACCGAAATGGACGCCGGCTTCCAGCATTTCACGCATGCTTGTTGGCATAGATTTACTCCAAAGGTTGTGTCTAAAATCAGCGCTTATCGCCCGAAAGCCACTTGAAAAGCTTGATGGGCAACACCTTGAATGGCTGATTTGCTATTTGTTGCACGACGGCGAAATTGCCTTTCGTACAACCGGCTAAGTATAACATCCCTATCATGGACGGACTCGGCTTGATCCGGCTCACGTCCTGACCGTTGCACAATCGACCCATGCAAATCATCTCCAGCGCCCTCAGCCTGCCGTTTTATGGCGTCGCGGCAACGCGCCGGTTGGAGCAGCAGGCGGCGGCGACGCTGGCGCCGCACACCCTGATGCAGCGCGCGGGGCTGGCGACGGCCCAACTGGCCCTGGCCCTGGCGCCGCATGCGCGGCGCATCTGGATCGCCTGCGGGCCGGGCAACAACGGCGGCGACGGCCTCGAAGCCGCGCTGCATCTGCACCAGTGGGGCAAAGCGGTACTGGTGACCTGGCTGGGTGCGCAGAACGAAGCCAAGGTGCCGGCCGATGCGCTGGCCTCGCTGGTTCGCGCGCGCGCCGCCGGTGTGCCATTCGCCACCGCCGCGCCGCGAGACCATGACTTCGCCATCGACGCCCTGCTCGGCATAGGTGCCGCGCCGCATCCTGCCGCCGCCAATGACAAAAACAAAACCGATTTGCTCGGCCAGTGGCTGGCTGTGCTGCGCGCCAGCGACAAACCGGTTTTGGCAATAGACATTCCGAGCGGACTGGACGCCGACACCGGCTCCTCTTTCGGTCCTGAATTCATAGCTAATCACACTGATATGCAAAGGGTTGGTGCCAGATTTACCTTAAGCCTTCTGACGCTGAAACCGGGTTTATTCACTGCCGGCGGCCGGGACCTGGCCGGGCAGGTATGGTGGGACGACCTGGGTATCACGGCGCCACCGGACCTCACGCCCGACGCCTGGTTGCTGGGGCAAGACCGGGTCATGCGGCCTGGCCGCGGCCAGGCCGCCCACGCCAGCCACAAAGGCAACTTTGGGGATGTCGCCATCCTCGGCGGCGAGTCAGGCGTCGCCACGCACATGACCGGCGCCGCCCTGCTGGCCGGCCGCGCCGCCTTGCATGCCGGCGCTGGCCGGGTGTTTGTGGCCCTGCTCGGCACTGCAGCCATGACGGTGGACCCGCAGCAGCCGGAATTGATGTTTCGCAGCCCTGAGGCGCTGGCGCTGAAAAACCAGGTGCTGGTCTGCGGCTGCGGCGGTGGCGACTCGGTGGCCGGCGTTCTTCCCAGGGTTCTATCGGATGCCGCCAGGGCTGTGCTGGACGCGGATGCGCTCAACGCAATTGCGAGAGACACACAGTTGCAAACCCAGCTCAGGGCACGCCAGGGCCGGGGCTACCGCACGGTCTTGAGCCCGCATCCGCTGGAGGCCGCGCGCCTGCTCGGCGGCAGCGCGGCCAGCGTGCAGGCGAACCGACTGAAGGCAGCCGAGCAATTGGCCGGGCAGTTTCAGTGCGTGGTGGTGCTCAAAGGCTCGGGTACGGTGATCGCCGCCCCCGGCCAGCTTTCGGTCATCAACAGCAGCGGCAACGCGCGCCTGGCCACGGCGGGCACCGGCGACGTGCTGGCGGGGATGCTGGGGGCATTTTTGGCGAATGGATCATCGGCCTTTGGCGCGGCCTGCGACGCCGTGTTCCAGCACGGCCGACTGGCCGACGACTGGGCACTGCACCGTCCGGAGCAGCCGCTGACCGCTTCTGCGCTAGCCCCAATGCTGTTCATTTAAGCGCTACAACCCCGTTCGCCCTGAGCCTGTCGAAGGGTCGTCACAGTGCAAGCAGGCTTCGACAAGCTCAGCCCGAACGGTCAAGCGAACAGTATTGGCGCTAGCCCGCTCAGCCCACCCTTAACCGAGGACCATCAAGCCGATCTGAAGCAGCAGTAGCAGCACCAGCGCCGACAAATCCAGCCCGCCAAGCACGGGAACAATGCGGCGCAGCGGTGCCAGCAGCGGCTCGGCCAGCCGGCCCAGCCGCCCATACACCGGTGAGCCAGGCTGCAGCCACGAGACAATGGCATAGGCCAACACCACGAAAAAGGCCACTTGCAGCGTGACACGCGCCAGCATCTTGACGGCAAACAGCAGCAGACCCGGCAGCACAGCCGGGAACGAGTCAAACAGGACGCCGAACAAAGCGGCCCACGACAAGGCATAGACCAGCGCCAGCAGGACCGCCGCCAGCACACTGGCCCAGTCCAGGCGTGCCTGCGCAAGGGTCTTCGGCAGAATGCGCCGCAAGGGCTTGACCAGCCAGTTCGTCACAGCCATCACAAAGTAGCCCGGTTGCGCGCTCATGTTGATGCGCAAGAGGTTCATGTAGGCACGCAGCAGCACCGCCCCGATCAGCACGAAAAAAAAGGTTTCCAGCAGGAAGGTCAGGATTCGGATCAGCATGGTTTGTCAGTCCTGAGCGTGACAGGCCGTTGACATCCGGTCAACGTCTGGGTTTTTTACTTTGTTGGCGCCCGGCTCCGGACGCCGCCTTTTTAACCGCCGCCTTGAGCGCCTGAATCGGCGACTTGGGCGCCCTGCTGTCGGAGCGCTGCGCGACCCGCTTGCCGCCGCGTTTTTCGCCGGCCTGGCGCGGCAAAGCCCGCCCCTGCTCGGGCAGGTCGGCCACGCGTCCGCCGGTTTTGTCCTTCATGGCCCGGTTGAGCAGTTCTTCGCCCTCGCGCACCAGTCGGAAATCAATCTTGCGGCCATCCAGGTCAACCCGGCTGACCTGAACGCGCACGCGGGTGCCAATGGCGTAGCGGGTGCCGGTCCGTTCGCCGCGCAGCTCCTGGCGTGCCTCGTCAAAGCGGAAATACTCGCCGCCCAGTTCGGTGATGTGGACCAAACCTTCGACATACATGGCGTCCAGCGTGACGAAAATGCCAAAGCCGGTGGCCGCCGTGACCACGCCGCCAAACTCTTCGCCCAGGTGCTCGCGCATGTATTTGCACTTGAGCCAGGCTTCCACATCGCGGCTGGCTTCATCGGCGCGGCGCTCATTGGCGCTGCAATGCAGCCCGGCCGCCAGCCAGGCCAACTGGTCCACGCTGGCTTTTTTCGGCTTTTGCGTCGGCTCTTTCACCCTGGATGCCAGCCGTTTGGACAGTTTGGCCACCGCTTCGCCCGGAATGGGCAAGGTTGGCAACTGGTAGGTGGTCTTGTTCAGGATCGCCTTGATGACGCGGTGTACCAGCAAGTCCGGGTAACGCCGGATCGGGCTGGTGAAGTGGGTGTAGGCCTCATAGGCCAGGCCAAAGTGGCCATCGTTCATCGGCGTGTAAATCGCCTGCTGCATGGAGCGCAGCAGCATCGAATGAATTTGCAACGCATCCGGCCGGTCTATGGTGGCGGCGGCGATCTTCTGGAACTCGCCCGGCGTCGGCTCGTCGCTGATGCTCAGCCCCAAGCCGATCGCCTTCAGGTAGTTGCGCAGCAGGTCTTTTTTCTCGGCCGTCGGGCCTTCATGCACACGGAACAAACCGACGTGTTTGCTGTGCGAAATATAGTCCGCCGAACACACATTGGCCGCCAGCATGGCCTCTTCAATCAGGCGGTGCGCCACGTTGCGGGTGCGCGGCACGATTTTTTCAATGCGTCCGGCTTCGTCGCAGACGATCTGGGTTTCGGTGGTTTCAAAATCCACCGCGCCGCGCACGCTGCGCTCCTTGAGCAGCGCCTGGTAAACATCGTGCAGGTTCAGCAGATGGGGCACCAGCGCCTTGCGCTGGGCCGCTTCCGGGCCGCGCGTGTTGGCCAGGATGGCCGCGACTTCGGTGTAGGTGAAACGCGCGTGGCTGAACATCACGGCCGGGTAAAACTGGTAGGCGTGAACCTCGCCCTTGGCATTGATCAGCATGTCGCAGACCATGCACAGGCGCTCAACATTCGGGTTCAGCGAGCACAGGCCGTTGGAGAGCTTTTCGGGCAGCATGGGAATCACGCGGCGCGGGAAATACACGCTGGTGGCCCGGTCGTAGGCGTCAACGTCAATCGCGCTGCCGGTCTCCACGTAATGGCTGACGTCGGCGATCGCCACCAGCAGGCGCCAGCCCTTGCCCCTGCCGACTTTGGCCGGCTCGCAATAAACCGCGTCGTCAAAATCCCGGGCATCCTCGCCGTCGATGGTGACCAGCGCAACGTCGCTCAGGTCCACCCGGTGTTTTTTATCAAGGGGACGCACCGCGTCCGGCAAGGCGCGGGCCAGCGCCAGCGCCGCGTCGCTGAACTCATGCGGCACGCCGTATTTGCGCACCGCGATTTCAATCTCCATGCCCGGATCGTCGATCTCGCCCAGCACCTCCTTGACGCGCCCCACCGGCTGGCCGAACAGTGCCGGCGGCTCGGTCAATTCGACCACCACGATCTGCCCGATTTTGGCCGTGCCGGTGGCCCCCTTGGGAATCAGCACGTCCTGGCCGTAACGCTTGTCTTCCGGCGCCACCAGCCAGACACCGCTTTCCTGCAGCAAGCGGCCGATGATGGGGTTGGATGATCGCTCGATGATTTCCGTGACCCGGCCTTCCGGCCGGTTTTTGCGGTCATGCCGCACGATGCGCGCCTTGACCCGGTCTTTGTGCAGCACCGCGCGCATCTCGTTGGGCGGCAGGTAGATGTCGGCTTCGCCGTCGTCGCGCAGCACAAAGCCATGACCATCCCGGTGGCCGGAAACGGTTCCTTCAAATTCGGCGAGCAGTCCGGCACCCTGGCCGGCGCTTGGTGTAGTTGTTTTGATAAGTGATCTCTCTTCTTGAGATGGTTAAATTGCAAGTCAATCCCGGTGCCGCTTTGTTCGCGGCCGGGGCTCCGTCGTGCCCGTTTTCTGGGGCGTCAAAATCGCGCGGCGCCGACACACACCCGACCGATCTTCGGCGGAAAGTCCTGCGCTCACATCCTGCATCGCAGTGTCGACTATTTTTGGACTCCGGCACAAAAAATTGAATTTGCAATGTTACACTGCTGGCTGTGCCCGGGTGGCGGAATTGGTAGACGCGCACGGTTCAGGTCCGTGTATCGCAAGATGTGGAGATTCGAGTTCTCTCCCGGGCACCAAAGACATCCAGACCAGCGAAAGCTGGCAAAACAAAGGCCGCCGCCGATCCAGCGGCCTTTTTCCTTTTCGCCCGCCTTTAAACCGGTATCGCCACCAGGTCATGGCCCTGTGTGCCAACAATCCGGGCCTTGGTAAATTCCCCGACCTTCAGCGTCTTGCTGATTTTTTCGGGCGGCAACAATTTCACGACGCCATCAATCTCGGGCGCATCGGCATAGCTTCGGCCCACGCCGCCTTTTTTTCCCAGGCCGGGGGCTGAATCCACCAACACCTGCATGGTCGCGCCCACACGTTGCTGTAGCTTGGTGCTGGACACGGCTTCGGCCACGGCCATGAAGCGTGCGCGACGTTCTTCACGCACTTCCATCGGCAGCATGCCGGGTAGTTTGTTGGCCGTGGCACCCTCGACAGCGCTGTAGGCAAAGCAGCCGGCGCGGTCGATCTGCGCCTCGCGCATGAAGTCCAGCAGGTGCTCAAATTCTTCCTCGGTCTCGCCGGGAAACCCGGCAATAAAAGTGCTGCGAATCACGATTTCTGGGCACATCTCGCGCCAGCGCGCAATGCGCTCCAGATTTTTCTCGCCGCTGGCCGGGCGTTTCATGCGCTTGAGCACGTCGGGGTGGCTGTGCTGCAAGGGCACGTCCAGGTAAGGCAGCACCTTGCCCGTGGCCATCAGCGGCAGTATGTCGTCCACATTTGGGTACGGATAGACGTAATGCAAGCGCACCCAGGCGCCATAGGGCTCGGCCATCTCGCCCAGGGCCTGTACCAGCTCCAGCATGCGGGTCTTGACCGGCTTGCCGTCCCAGAAACCGGTGCGGTATTTGACGTCCACGCCATACGCCGAGGTGTCCTGGCTGATCACCAGCAGCTCCTTGACGCCGCCCTCAAACAGCGCACGCGCTTCATTGAGCACATCACCAATCGGGCGCGACACCAGATCGCCGCGCATCGACGGAATGATGCAGAACGTGCAGCGGTGGTTGCAGCCTTCGCTGATTTTCAGATACGCATAGTGCCGGGGCGTGAGCTTGATGCCGGCAATACCAAAAGCGTTCGGAACCAGGTCCACAAAAGGGTCGTGCGGCTTGGGCAGGTTCAGATGCACCGCGTCCATCACCTCCTGCGTGGCGTGCGGGCCGGTCACGGCCAACACACGGGGGTGCATCTGCCTGACCAGGTTGCCTCCCCCCTCACCCGCCTTGGCGCCCAGGCAGCCGGTGACGATGACCCGCCCGTTTTCAGCCAGCGCCTCGCCAATGGTGTCCAGACTTTCCCTCACGGCATCGTCGATGAACCCGCAGGTGTTGACGATCACCAGATCGGCGCCCGCAAAGGTTTTGGAGGTCTGGTAGCCCTCGGCGTTCAATTGCGTCAGGATCAGCTCTGAATCGGTCAGTGCCTTGGGGCAGCCGAGGCTGACAAAACCGACGCGGGGAGCCGTATTCGAAGAAGGAAGGGGCGGGGTGGAAAGGGCTTGGCTCATGCCTTCTATTGTCTCAGAGCCGACCTGTCGCGTGCCGGCTTCGCCCGAAAGAGCACTTTGGCGACGTGCCCTGGCGCTTGATCAGCGCTTGACACCCAATGCGGCGAGCATTTGCTCGCTTTGTTTTTGCATCTGCTCCTGCATTTGCGTGAACACGGTTTTCGACTGCTCGACATAGCTTCCCATCATGCCCTGCATCATCGGCGACTGGGCATTCATGAACTGGGTCCACATCTCCGGCGACAGGCCCTGCGATTGTTCGGACATTTTGACTTGCAGGTCCATGAAGGACTGGACGTTTTTCTCCAGATAAGCGCCCATGAAGCCCTGCATCGCATTGCCGTAAAAACGGATGATGTTGCCCAGCACCGCCTCGGTGAAGATGGGCGCACCGCCGGCTTCTTCTTCCAGAATGATCTGCAGCAGGATGCTGCGGGTCAAGTCCTCGTTGGTTTTGGCATCGCGCACCACAAAGTCAGCCATGTCCATCACCAACTGTTTGACGTCGGCCAGCGTGATGTAGGTCGAGCCGTCGGTGTCGTAAAGGCGGCGATTCGGGTATTTCTTGATGACGCGCTGCGCTGCCGCCTTGCTGTCGCTGCCCGGCGTGCTGCCGGCGGCGCCATTGCCCGAATGACGCTTCGAGTCAGATGCCTGACGCTTTGACTGAATGCTTGGTTTGCTTTTTGGCACTGCGCGAACTCCTTTGAATGGCTGCCCGTACCGACTTCACATTGGCACAGGCCTTGATTGCATTCTAGGAAGGATGCCTGCCCACAAGCCCCTTGGTTTACCCTGTGTGAACCGTGCATGTCACGGATGACAGGGAAAATACGACTTCAGGGAAGTGGTAGGCGCGATTGGACTCGAACCAACGACCCCCACCATGTCAAGGTGGTGCTCTAACCAGCTGAGCTACGCGCCTAAGGACTGTTCGACTTTGCTATTGTAGCAGGGAGAATGTGGCCCCCACGTTCGTTCTACTAGCGTGTAACTCTCTGCCCCCCGAGGGGGCCGTGTTTTCCTTGGGGCGGCCCGGCGGAAAACCAAGCCCCCACGTTCGTTCTACTAGCGTGTAACTCTCTGCCCCCCGAGGGGGCCGTGTTTTCCTTGGGGCGGCCCGGCGGAAAACCAAGCCAAGCCCATTTCGTTCAAGCTCACCGCCTGCGGGCGGAACGCACGCCAGCGACCTCGGCCACAACGGCAAGCACCTGGCTGAGCCGGCCCGAGTCGGTCACTTCGACCGTGAACGTCATCCGGGCCGTGCCGCCGCGGTTGTCCTTCACCGACTGGGTCTGGACCCCGATCACGTTCATTTTTTCCCTGGAAAACACTTCCGAAATGTCACGCAACAAACCCTGCCGGTCAGCGGCTTCGATGGCCACATCGACCGGATAGACCGAGCCGTCGCTGCTTTTGGGCTGGCTCCACTGCACCTCGATCACGCGATCCGGGCTGCCGCCCGCCATGTTCCTGAAGTTGCTGCAGTCGCTGCGGTGAATGCTCACGCCCTTGCCCTTGGTCACAAAGCCAAGAATAGCGTCGGGCGGCGCCGGTTTGCAGCACCGGGCCAGTTGCGTCAACAGGGAGGCGATGCCGACGACCAACACCCCCCCCTTGCGGCTGCACTCCGCGGACTTGTCCTGCTGCCGGGCTTTCTTGACCAGCACGTAGTCATCCTGCGTGAGTGCGGGCTCAGGCGGCTTGAGCATGTTTTCAATGGTGCGCAGCGACAACTCGTCCTTGCCCACCACCTCAAACAAATCCTCCGCGCTGTCGAAGCCGAGCTGCGCCGCCACGTCCTCCAGCTTCATCGAGGTTTTGCCTTCCCGCTGCAGCAGCTTTTCCACGGCTTCGCGTCCGCGCGCCACGGTTTGCGCCATGGCCAGTCCGTTGAACCACGCGCGTACTTTCGACTTCGCGCGGTGGCTGGTCAGAAAGCCCAGTTCGGGGTTGAGCCAGTCGCGCGACGGGCCGCCCTCCTTCGTCGTGATGACCTCCACCGTCTGCCCGTTTTGCAGCGGCGTGTTCAGCGGCACCATGGCGCCATCGATACGCGCGCCACGGCAGCGATGCCCCAGGCTGGTGTGAACGCTATAGGCAAAATCCACCGCCGTGGCGCCCTGCGGCAGCTCGACGATGGCCGCCTCGGGCGTCAGCACATAGATGCGGTCTTCGAACAGGCCCTGGTTGGCATCGCCCGATTTGGCCGCCAAAGGTCCGGACAAATCGCGCTCCCAGGCCAGCAGTTGCCGCAGCACGGCAATTTTTGCGTCGTACTCGCTGCTGGCCGAAACGCCGCTGTAACCCTTGGCCCCGGCTTCCTTGTAAGCCCAGTGCGCCGCCACGCCGTGCTCGGCATGGTCGTGCATGGCCTGCGTCCGGATCTGGATCTCGACCGCACGCTGCTGCGCGTCGCGCACCACGGTGTGCAGGGACTGGTAGCCGTTGGACTTGGGCTTGGCAATGTAGTCGTCGAATTCACCCGCCACCGGCGTGAAGTTCGAATGCACAAAACCGAGCGCTGCATAACAGCCATTGACGTCTGCGGCAATCACACGCAAAGCGCGGATATCAAACACCTGTTCAAAATCGAGCGACTTGCCGCGCATTTTTTTGACAATGCTGTAGATGTGTTTGGGCCGGCCCTCTACCTTCGCGGCGATTCCGCTGCGGTTCAAATCGCGCTCCAGTTGCGCGCGCAGCGTTTCCATGAAGCCCTCACGCTCGGCGCGTTTTTCATCGAGCAAGCCGGCAATTTTTTTGTAGGTATCCGGCTCCAGGCAACGGAAAGCCAAGTCTTCCATCTCCCACTTGATTTGCCAGATGCCCAGGCGGTTCGCCAGCGGCGCAAACACATGCAACGACTCGCGCGCCACGGCCAGCGGTGCCGGTTGACGAATGGCCGCAAAATGGCGCAGAGTTTGCAGGCGGGACGCCAGCCGCAGCATGACCACCCGCAAATCGCGCGAAAACGCCAACAGCATCTTGCGCACGTTTTCGGTCTGCGCCGCCGGGTCTTCGGTCAGTTGCGCTTTTGCATCGGCCGCTCTGGCCTGCTTCTGCACATTGACCAGCTTGTTGGTTTCAATCGCCAGGGCCGCAAAGTTCGCGCCAAACGCCTTGGCAATCACCTCCTGCGGCTTGTTCAGGTGCGGACACGCATGCACCAGGTAGGTGGCGGCCTGCATCTCCTCGGAGCCGCCAATGGCCTTGAGAATGGCCGCGACGGCATCGGCATGGGCGAGTATGTTTTCACCGGTATCCAGCGTTTCGCCGGCAATCAGCGGCTCGGCAAAAGCGCGGGCGCGCGCCAGGGCGGGCGGCTGGTCCGGCAGGCTGTCCGCGGCGGCCGTCACGAGAGACGCATTGGCTAAACGCGCTATGGGTGCTATGGGCGAAGCGCCAGGCCCGGCCCCGGTATTTTTCATCAGGCGGCTATTGGAAAAAATTCAGACAAGAAGAAAGTCACCCACTGTGCTGACCTGATCCAGCGCCACCAGGGTCGGCACATGCCCCACCCCTTCAAACTCCACCAGACGGGCTTTGGGGCCGCGCTGCGTCATGGCCAGCGCCGTCGCGCGGCTGAGCAGGTCCGATTGTGCGCCGCGCAGGATCAGCGTCGATGCCCGGATGTTGTCATAAAGTTGCCAAAGCATGGCTTCGCCCTGCCGGGTCGATTCTTCGGTCGCGGCACGCACGGGAACCGCAATAGCCGGGTCGTAGTGCAGCATCAAGCTGCCGGCAGACCCGTCGGATGCCGGCTTGACCATGTGGCGCGACAAGGCCAGCCATTGCTCGGGCGAGTGCGGGCCAAAGCCGGTCGAGACGGCCCACATCGCGTCGGCGGCCTGCTGCAGCGAGCTGAAATGCCCGGCCTGGCCCAGGTACGCGGCAATGCGCTCGATCGCCTGCCGCTCGATGGCCGGCCCCACGTCGTTGAGCACCAGCTTGCGAATGGCCCCCACGCTTGTCGCTTCGCGTACTGCGCTGCCCCCCGAGGGGGCTGTTTCACCTTGGGGCGGCCCGGCGGAAGAATGTTCTGCCTCTGCGCTTGCCACCGCATTTGCGGCGCCAAGGCCCGGCTGGCCGGCGATGACCATGCCGATCAGTCCGCCCATGCTGGTGCCGACCCAGTCCAGCGTCGTGATGGACGATTGCTGATGCAGCCAGTCCAGCAGCACCAGCATGTCGGCGGCATAGAGCGGAATCTGGTAGTCCATCGGGTCCTTCAGCCAGTCGCTTTTGCCGCGGCCCACCACGTCGGGGCAAACCACCCGAACCCGATCACACAGGTAACGCGCCAGCACGTCGAAATCCCGGCCCTGGCGCGACAGGCCATGCACACACATCACCACATGGGGATTGGCCGGATCGCCCCACTGCCAGTAAGCCATGCGATGCCCGCCCGAAGCATCGGGGCAAGGCACGTAGTTCAGCGTAGGTTCAGTCATGGTCAAAAGAATCCGGGGTCAAGGCTGATAATTATCGAAACAGCTTGTTCAGCGTTTCACTTGCAACGTCAATCATACGGAGAAACTTCATGCTCAAAGGTAAAACCGCCCTCGTGACCGGCTCCACCAGCGGGATCGGCCTGGGAATCGCCAAATCGTTGGCGGCGCAGGGCGCCAACATCGTGCTCAACGGGTTTGGCGACACCGACGGGCCGCAAGCGCAAATTGCCGCGCTGGGCGCGAAAGTCGCTTACCACGGCGCGGACATGAGCCAGCCCGCCGAGATTGAAGCGATGATGAAGTTTGCCGCCGCGCAATTCGGGCGCGTGGACATCCTCGTCAACAATGCCGGCATTCAGCATGTGGCAAAAATCGAGAACTTTCCGGTCGAGCGATGGGACGCCGTCATCGCCATCAACCTGAGCAGCGCCTTTCACGCCACGCGCATGGCCCTGCCGGCCATGAAAGCCGCCGACGGCGGCAAGGGCTGGGGCCGCATCATCAACATCGCATCGGTCCACGGCCTGGTCGGCTCGGCTGACAAATCCGCTTACGTCGCCGCCAAACACGGCCTGGTCGGCCTGACCAAGGTCACGGCGCTCGAAAACGCCACCACCGGCGTGACCTGCAACGCCATCTGCCCGGGCTGGGTGCTGACGCCGCTGGTGCAAAAACAGGTGGACGCCAAAGCCGCGGCGGGCGGCATCTCCAACGAGCAGGCCACACGCCAACTGCTCGGTGAAAAAGAGCCCTCGATGCAGTTCACCACGCCCGAAGAGCTCGGTGCCCTGGCCGTATTTTTCTGCTCGCCCGCCGGGAACAATGTGCGCGGCGTGGCCTGGAACATGGACGGCGGCTGGGCAGCACAGTAAAGCGCCGAAAACCTGCGACGCAGGAAGCTGGCGGCCGGGTGCCGCCAGCCCTGCATTCGCCCAAAAATAAAGCCAAATTAGTCCTCACCCCTTGTTGGTCGTTCGCCAACAGCTATTAGTTTTATAGCAAATTGAGCCTGCGCGCACCCTGCCCGCACGGCTGGCGTGTGGTGCCCGGCTGGTGACGCCATGGCCCGCCACCGCGCTCTGCTTCCGCCCGTCCTACACGCTGCGTCAGGCGTTTCCTACAAGCCGTTCCGCCCTGAATGTTTAAATTGGTTGCGTCGTTTGTCGGTCCGTCCCACCAAGGGGCGGATCATCATCGAATCGTCATCCTGCGAGGAGTCATCGTGAAAAAACTTCATCGCGTTCTCTCCAGCCTGCTGCTCGGTGCAGCAGCCGTCGCCGGCAGCCTGCCCGTCCAGGCCCAGATCAGCAGCCCTTCCTCCGGATCCGGCAGCAGTGCGTGGTACGCTACTGGCAGCGCTTACCTCGGCACAATGCCGGTCGCTCCAGTTACCGGCAAGGATGCGGCGCCGGGGTGTTCAACTGCGGTGACAAGGACAATGCCTACAGCATCTACGGAGGCGGCACGTTCAGCAACAACTTCGGTCTGGAGTTGGACTACGTCGACATGGGCAGCATTGACCGGGGTGGTGGCACGACCAAGGCTTACGGCATCAACATGAGCCTGGTCGGCAAGGTGCCGCTCAGCCCGACATGGGGCCTGTTCGGCAAGGTGGGCACGACCTACGGCCGTACCAGCGTGACCTCCACGCCGGGTTCGGGCGTCACCAGCGGCGACGAGGACGGCTTCGGTCTGTCGCTCGGGGCGGGTGTGAGTTATGACTTTTCCGACAGATGGTCCGCGATCCTGCAATGGGAGCGCCACGACTTCAAGTTTTCCGGCTCGGGACGTGACAACGTGAACGCCACCACGCTGGGCCTGAAGTACCGGTTCTGAAACCACCCGGGCAAAGAAAAAGCCCCAAGTCGCAAGCGACTTGGGGCTTCAATTCTGGTGGGCGGTGCAAGTTTCGAACTTGCGACCCCTGCAGTGTGAATGCAGTGCTCTACCCCTGAGCTAACCGCCCTGCCGGTCAACTGTAAATTATAGGCGGTTTTGTCAGGCGTCGGCCAGAACACGCCAAACGGTTTTGCCTTTGCTGGCCTTGTCGATGTCGGCCAGCAGGTTTTCATGGGCCTGCACTTCCTGATCGCTGGCCCGCAGCAGCGGCAAGTCGAAAACGCTCAGATCGATGACGGGAACAACGCTGCCGTCCTGGGTGCCGCCACCCAGATCCATCGCCAGCGTGTTCTGCCCGCGCGTCAGGTTGATGTAGACGTCGGCCAGCAGTTCGGCGTCGAGCAGGGCGCCATGCAGCGTGCGGCCCGAGTTGTCGACCTCCAGGCGGTCGCACAACGCATCGAGCGAATTGCGTTTGCCGGGAAACAACTCCTTGGCCATCATCAGGCTGTCAGTCACCTTGTCCACGCAACGCGCTATGGGCTCGCGCCCGATCAGCTCCAGCTCCTTGTTCAGGAAACTGATGTCAAACGGCGCGTTGTGGATGATGACTTCAGCACCTTCAAGGTAAGCCAGCAACTCGTCGGCAATCGCCGAAAATTTGGGTTTGTCCTGCAGGAACTCATTGCTGATGCCATGCACCTTGAGCGCGTCTTCGTGGCTGTCGCGCTCGGGGTTCAGGTAGAAGTGGCGGTTGTTGCCGGTGAGCTTGCGGCCGAGCAGCTCGACACAGCCGATTTCGATGATGCGGTCGCCGTTTTCCGCGGACAGACCGGTGGTTTCAGTGTCTAGAACGATTTGGCGCATGGTTCAGATGATAGCTGCGCAGGGTCCGTGGATGTTTTTCCGCCGGGCCGCCCCAAGGGAAAATGCGCCCCCTCGGGGGGCAGCGCAGCACACGCAGTGGCAAGCGTGGGGGCTAATGGTTTTCCTTGGCATGGTTGATCGAGTACTTGGGAATCTCGACCGTCACGTCGGTCTGCGCCAATATGGCCTGACAGCTCAGGCGCGAATTGGGCTCCAGTCCCCAGGCGCGGTCCAGCAGGTCTTCCTCGCTCTCATCCATCTCGTTAAGCGAGTGCATGCCCTCGCGCACGATGACGTGGCAGGTCGTGCAGGCGCAGCTCATGTCGCAGGCGTGTTCGATGTTGATGAGGTTGTCGAGCAGGGCCTCGCAGATCGAGGTGCCGGCCGGCGCGGACACCTGGGCGCCGTTCGGACAGTATTCAGGATGGGGAAGTATTTTGATGATGGGCATGGGGTATTCAGTCCGGCTTCAAACCGTCGCTATGTTTTTGCCAGCCAGGGCTTGCCGGATGCCGCGGTTCATGCGCCGGGCGGCAAAGTTTTCGGTTCCGTTGGCCAGGGCCTTGACGGCCGCGTCGATCTGCGCCGCATCGCCGTGCTGTCTTGTCCGGGCCACCTCGGCCATCAGGCGGTCGATCTCCGCCTTTTCCGCGGCCGTCAGCAAATCGGCATCGGCGGTCAGCGCACTGCGGGTGGCCAGAATCATGCGGTCGGCATCGACCCGGACCTCGGCCAGCGCACGCGCCTGCATGTCCTGCTGGGCGGTCGAAAAACTCTCCTGCAGCATGCGGGCGATGTCATCGTCGGACAGGCCGTAAGACGGTTTCACATCAATGTGCGCTTCCACGCCGCTGCCCTGCTCTTTGGCGCTGACGCTGAGCAGGCCATCGGCGTCTACCGTGAACGTGACGCGAATGCGCGCTGCGCCGGCGGCCATGGGCGGAATGCCGCGCAGCTCGAAGCGTGCCAGGCTGCGGCAGTCGGCCACCAGATCGCGCTCACCCTGCACCACATGCAGGGCCAGCGCGGTCTGGCCGTCCTGGTAGGTGGTGAAGTCCTGCGCCATCGCGGTGGGGATGGTCTGGTTGCGCGGCACGATGCGCTCGACCAGGCCGCCCATGGTTTCAATGCCCAGCGACAGCGGAATGACGTCGAGCAGCAACAGGTCGCTGCCAACGCTGTTGCCGGCGAGCTGGTTGGCCGAAATGGCCGCGCCCAGCGCGACGACTTCATCCGGGTTCAGATTGGTCAAGGGCTCGCGGCCAAACAGGCCGGCGACGGCGCGGCGCACCTGCGGCATGCGTGTGGAGCCGCCCACCAGCACCACGCCCTGGATGTCGTCCTTGCCGAGTTTCGCGTCGCGCAAGGCCTTGCGCACCGCCGTCAGCGTGCGTTGGGTCAAACCCGCGGTGGCAGCCTCGAAGTCCGCCGCTTTCATGTCAAAGTGGATGGCAGCTTTTGATAAATGCGCGGAGAACATTACTGAATCTGTAGCGGACAGCGCTTCTTTGCAGGCCCGGGCGGCCCGCAGCAACACGGCCTTGTCGGAAAGCGTCAATGCGTCGCACGCCAAGCCGGCTTTGCCAAGTACCCACTCGACCAGCGCGCGGTCGTAGTCGTCGCCGCCGAGCGCCGAATCACCGCCGGTAGCCACGACTTCAAACACGCCCTGGCTCAAGCGCAAAATGGAGATGTCGAAAGTGCCGCCCCCCAGATCGTAGATCGCGTAGACTCCTTCGCTGGCATTGTCCAGGCCGTAGGCGATGGCCGCTGCGGTGGGCTCGTTGATCAGGCGCAAGACGTTCAGCCCGGCCAGTTGCGCCGCGTCCTTGGTGGCCTGGCGTTGCGCATCGTCGAAATAGGCGGGCACCGTGATCACGGCGCCATGAATGTCGTCATTGAAAGTGTCTTCGGCACGGTAGCGCAGCGTGGCGAGAATCTCGGCGCTGACCTCGACCGGGCTTTTCTCGCCGGCCACCGTTTGCAGCGTGACCATGCCGGGTTGGTCAATCAACTGGTAGGGCAACTGCGCGCGGCTGCCGATGTCCTGAATGCCGCGCCCCATCAGGCGTTTGACGGACGCGATGGTGTTTTGCGGGTCCTGCACCTGCGCGGCCAGCGCGTCAAAACCGGTCTGGCGCCCGGTGGCGCCGGTTTCGTCCACCAGGTAACGCACCACGCTGGGCAGCAGCACCCGGCCCTGCGCGTCGGGCAGGCATTCGGCGACACCGTTGCGCACGCTGGCAACCAGAGAATGGGTGGTTCCCAGATCAATGCCGACGGCAATGCGCCGCTGGTGCGGATCGGGCGTTTGGCCCGGTTCGGATAGTTGCAGTAATGCCATGAATGTTTTAAGGATGCGTCGCGATGTCGGCGAACGCCTATTGTCCCAGCGAGTCGATGCGGGCATTGACCTCGCTGCCAAAGCGCTCAATAAACATAAGGCTTCTCACCTGCTGGGCTGCTGCCGCAAAGTCTTTTTGGTCGTCCAGTATTCGCTCTATTTTTAACAACTGCTCTTGCCTGCTGGCCATGGCCTGGGCAGCTATTTCTTCCAGATTTTCGATGCCCTCCGCATCCTCCAGCGCTTCACGCCACTGCATTTGCTGGATCAAAAAGTCTGGCGGCATCGCGGTGTTGCTCTCGGCCTGGATGGCAGCGCCGTGCAATTCGCAGAGGTAGATTGCCCGCTTCAGGGGATCCTTGAGGCGCTGGTAAGCCTCGTTGATGCGCACCGACCACTGCATCGCCAGACGCTGGGCGGCAGCGCCCTGCGCTGCAAATTTATCGGGATGCGCTTGCCGCTGCAGCTCTTTCCAGCGCGCATCCAGCGCAGCGCGGTCCTGCGCAAACTGCACAGGCACATCAAAGAGTTCGAAATCGTTGGATTGAAGGTTCATATCAAGAAAACGCCGCCAGCACCGGAGGTGAAGGCGGCTTCTGCCGGTGAGGGCCCAAAGCCGTCAAACCCGGAAACTTTCCCCGCAGCCACAGCGGTCGCGCTCATTGGGGTTGATGAATTTAAAGCCTTCATTGAGTCCTTCGCGCACGAAGTCGAGCTGGGTGCCGTCGATGTAGGCCATGCTTTTCGGGTCCACCAGCACCTTCACGCCGTTGTCTTCAAAGACCACGTCTTCGGGTGCAATTTCGTCGGCATATTCCAGCTTGTAGGCCAGGCCGGAGCAGCCGGTGGTTCTCACGCCCAGACGCACGCCCACGCCTTTGCCGCGCTTGGCCATGTAGCGGTTGACGTGCCGTGCTGCGGCGTCGGTGAGGGTAACAGACATGAAATGCTTCGCCGGTCAACAGGAGTTAGTGGGAGGTGTGCTTTTGCTTGTAGTCACTCACGGCGGCCTTGATGGCGTCTTCAGCCAAAATGGAGCAGTGAATTTTCACGGGCGGCAAGGCCAGCTCTTCGGCAATCGCGCTGTTCTTGATGCTCGCCGCCTGGTCCAGCGTCTTGCCCTTGACCCACTCGGTCACGAGCGAGCTGGACGCAATCGCCGAGCCGCAACCGTAGGTCTTGAAGCGTGCGTCTTCAATCACGCCGGTTAGCGGGTTGACCTTGATCTGCAGCTTCATCACGTCGCCGCAGGCCGGGGCGCCCACCATGCCGGTGCCTACCGTATCGTCGCCCTTCTCAAACGAGCCGACGTTGCGGGGGTGTTCATAATGGTCCACCACTTTTTCACTGTATGCCATTTGTTTACCTCTTAAGTTGTCTTGCGTAATGGCCTGATGAGCCTTAAGGCTACGCTGAATAAGTCCGTTCGCGTTGAGCCTGTCGAAACGCTGCCCTTGCAAATCAACAACTTGCGAAGGACTTCGACAGGCTCAGTCCGAACGGGGAGACTTATTCAGCATTGCCTTAATGCGCCGCCCACTGGATGGTGGAGATATCTACACCCTCCTTGAACATTTCCCACAGCGGCGACAGCTCGCGCAGCTTGGCCACGTTTTCCTTGATCGTCGCCACGGCGTAGTCGATTTCCTCTTCGGTGCTCCAGCGGCCAATCGTCATGCGCAGGCTGCTGTGAGCCAGCTCGTCGCTGCGGCCCAGGGCGCGCAGCACATAGCTGGGCTCCAGGCTGGCCGAGGTGCAGGCCGACCCGCTGGAAACCGCCAGGCCCTTGATCCCCATGATCAGGGACTCGCCTTCCACATAGTTGAAGCTCATGTTCAGGTTGTGCGGCACGCGTTTTTCGGCGTGACCATTGAGGAACACCTCCTCCACATCCTTCAGGCCGGCCAGCATCCGCTCGTGCAGGGCGCGGATGCGCTTGTTTTCCTCGTGCATCTCAAGCCTGGCGATGCGGTAAGCCTCGCCCATGCCCACGCACTGGTGCGTGGGAAGGGTTCCGGAACGCATGCCGCGCTCGTGGCCGCCGCCGTGCATCTGCGCCTCCAGCCGCACTCTAGGCTTGCGCCGCACGTACAGGGCGCCAATGCCTTTGGGGCCATAGGTTTTGTGGGCGGTCAAGCTCATCAAGTCCACCGGCAAGGTCGCCAGGTCGATGTCCACACGGCCGGTCGCCTGCGCCGCGTCCACGTGGAAAATAATGCCCTTCTCACGGCACAGGGCGCCAATCGCCGCAATGTCCTGAATGACGCCGATCTCGTTGTTGACGTACATGACGCTGACCACAATCGTGTCGGGACGGATGGCCGCCTTCAGCACCGCGAGGTCGAGCAGGCCGTCTGCTTGCACATCGAGGTAGCTCACCTCAAAACCCTGGCGCTCCAGCTCGCGGCAGGTATCGAGCACCGCCTTGTGCTCGGTCTTGACCGTGATGATGTGTTTACCCCTGGTCTTGTAGAAATGCGCCGCGCCTTTGAGCGCCAGGTTGTCGGACTCGGTCGCACCGCTGGTCCAGACGATTTCGCGCGGGTCGGCGCCGATCAGGGCCGCCACCTGCTCGCGGGCTTTTTCAACCGCGGCTTCCGCCTCCCAGCCCCAGGCGTGGCTGCGCGAGGCGGGGTTGCCGAAATGCTCGCGCAACCAGGGAATCATCGCGTCCACCACCCGTGGGTCACACGGGTTCGTGGCGCTGTAGTCCATATAAATGGGAAAATGCGGGGTATCCATTTGGCTAGTTCTTCAATTCACAGGCTGGTTTGCAGCATAAAAAAACACGGCAATCACGCCAACAACGTCTGACCCGGTGTCCAAAGGGCCTGCTCGATCAGGACTTCGACAGCGCGTTCCCAAGGGCAAAGACCGAGTTGGGCACATTGATGCGGAGCGGTTTGACCACCGGCGCGGCAAAAACGGCCTTCTTCACCATGGGCGTGTTTTCCACCACGACACCCTTGGCCAACTGGTCGTCAACCAGCTTTTGCAGGGTCACGGAGTCGAGAAACTCCACCATGCGGCTGTTCAGCGATGCCCACAACTCATGCGTCATGCAGCGGCCACCGTCACCCTGGCAGTTTTCCTTGCCACCACACTGGGTGGAGTCGATCGGCTCGTCAACCGACACGATGATGTCGGCGACGGTGATGTCTGCCGCCTTGCGGCCCAGCGTATAACCGCCGCCGGGACCTCGGGTAGACTCGACCAGCTCGTGGCGGCGCAGCTTGCCGAACAGTTGCTCCAGGTAAGATAGCGAAATCTGCTGGCGCTGGCTGATGGCCGCCAGCGTAACGGGGCCGTTATTCTGGCGCAGTGCCAGGTCAATCATCGCAGTGACCGCAAAGCGGCCTTTGGTCGTGAGGCGCATTTTCAAGCTCCTTATAAGTTGGCTTGACTGTCGTTTGGCTCACCCTGAAAGCTTGTGGCTTGCAGGGAACTTTTCCCCCATCCGCCCCGGCCGAATCGGCCTGTCCGGCGACAGGGTTTTCTTGTCTTGATTGTTCTTGACTAATTTTGTCAAGTATAACACAATAACCTGACCGAATGGGTTGGCATCCTGGCCCTCGCATCCAACTGGTCAGGCACCTGAAACCGGCACGACGTTGTCGGTGCCCGGGGCGCCGAAAGCCCGTTGCTTGAGAATATGCAACTGATCGCGCGCCTTGGCGGCTTTTTCAAACTCCAGGTTTTTGGCATGCTCGATCATCTGTTTTTCAAGCCGCTTGATTTCGCGGGCGATGTCTTTCTCGCTCATGTCTTCCACCCGGGCTTTTTGCAGCTCGCGTTTTTCCGCTTCCTTGCCTGATTTTTCGCTGTAAACGCCGTCGATCAGATCCTTGATGCGTTTGACGATGCTGCGCGGCGTGATGCCGTGGGCCAGGTTGAAGGCCATCTGCTTGCTGCGGCGGCGCTCGGTTTCATCCATCGCCTTTTGCATCGAGTCGGTGATGCGGTCCGCATACAAAATGGCCCGGCCATTGAGGTTGCGGGCCGCCCGCCCTATGGTCTGGATCAGGCTGCGCTCCGAGCGCAGAAAACCTTCCTTGTCGGCGTCGAGGATCGCGACCAGGCTGACCTCGGGAATGTCCAGGCCTTCGCGCAGCAAATTGATGCCGACCAGCACGTCGAAGGTGCCCAGCCGCAGGTCGCGCAGGATTTCCACCCGCTCGACCGTGTCCACGTCGCTGTGCAGGTAGCGCACCTTGACGCCGTTGTCGCTCAGGTAGTCGGTCAATTGCTCGGCCATGCGCTTGGTCAGCGTCGTGATCAGCACGCGCTCGTTTTTGTCCACCCGGATGCGGATTTCCTGCAGCACATCATCGACCTGGTGGGTCGCCGGCCGCACCTCGACCTGCGGGTCCACCAGGCCGGTCGGCCGGACCACCTGCTCCACCACCTGCCCGGCATGCTGCTGCTCGTAGGCAGCCGGCGTGGCCGAGACAAAGACGGCCTGGCGCATCTTGACTTCAAACTCTTCAAACTTCAAAGGGCGGTTGTCCAGCGCGCTGGGCAGGCGAAAGCCGTATTCCACCAGCGTGGTCTTGCGCGAGCGGTCGCCGTTGTACATGGCATTGAGCTGGCCGATCATCACATGGCTCTCGTCGAGAAACATCAGCGCGTCCTTGGGCAGGTAATCGCACAATGTTGCCGGCGGCGAGCCGGGCGCCGCGCCGCTCAAGTGACGCGTGTAGTTTTCGATGCCTTTGCAGTGGCCGATTTCGCTGAGCATCTCCAGGTCGAACCGTGTGCGCTGCTCGATGCGCTGCGCCTCCACCAGCTTGCCCTCGCTGACAAACTGCTTGACCCGCCCGGACAGCTCGATCTTGATCGTTTCGACCGCCGCCAGCACCTTGTCGCGCGGCGTGACATAGTGGCTCTTCGGGTAGACCACAAAGCGCGGGACGTTCTGGCGAATGCGACCGGTCAGCGGGTCAAACAACTGAAGCGACTCGATCTCGTCGTCAAACAGCTCGATGCGGACGGCCAGCTCCGAATGCTCCGCCGGAAACACGTCGATCACGTCGCCGCGCACGCGGAAGGTGCCGCGCGCAAAGTCCTGGTCGTTGCGCGCGTACTGCATGCGGATCAGCCGCGCAATGATGTCGCGCTGGCCCGTCTTGTCGCCGGTGCGCGCAATAAAACGCATCTGCGTGTAGTCTTCCGGCGCGCCAATGCCGTAAATCGCGCTGACCGTTGCCACAATGATGGTGTCGCGCCGCTCCAGCACGCTTTTGGTGGCCGACAGGCGCATCTGCTCGATGTGCTCGTTGATCGCCGAGTCTTTTTCGATGAACAGGTCGCGCTGCGGCACATAGGCCTCGGGCTGGTAGTAATCGTAATAACTGACGAAATACTCCACCGCGTTGTTCGGGAAAAACTCGCGAAATTCGCTGTACAACTGCGCGGCCAGCGTCTTGTTCGGCGCAAACACGATGGCGGGCCGGCCCAGGCGCGCGATCACATTGGCCATCGTGAAGGTCTTGCCCGAGCCGGTCACGCCCAACAGGGTCTGAAACACCTCGCCGTCGTTGATGCCATCGACCAGTTGGTCGATGGCCTCGGGCTGGTCGCCGGCGGGTGGGTAAGGCATGAAGAGCTCGAAGGGCGAGCCCGGAAAGCTGACAAACGTGCCAGGCTGAGGCGGTGCAACAGCGTCGGGAAGGTTGTGGCGCGCAACGGAAGAAGGTCCAAGCATGAGGAAGCGGTTCAAAGTGCGAAAGAAAGAGCCATGGTACCCATTTACACCAGCGCATCCGGCGGGCTGGCGATCAAAGTCCACATCCTTGACGCGCAAGCGCAGGCCTTCCATCAATCGCATGCCACAGCCATAGAGCAAAGATGCCACCACCTCGTGTTGCCCTTCTGAGTGTCTTGCGTCGCGAATCGCACTGGAAGTCAGTGCTCCTATCGCGCGAACATGGGCTGAATGCAAATTGACCGCAACACCTCACTTCAACTTGGACACCAATTGGGTGCCGGTAAAATGCCGGGCAACCGAGTAGCGTATTTCGTTTTTTCTCAGCCTTCTCCTCGGACTTCTCTTCACAGGACGCCCTCCATGCCCCTCTTTTCCGCTGTCGAAATGGCTCCTCGCGACCCGATTTTGGGTCTCAACGAGCAGTTTGCCGCCGACACCAACCCCGCCAAGGTCAATCTGGGTGTGGGTGTCTACTACGACGACCAGGGCAAGCTGCCGCTGCTGCAGTGCGTGCAGGCTGCGGAAAAAGCCATGATGCAAGCGCCCAAGCCGCGCGGCTACCTGCCGATTGACGGTATTGCCGCTTATGACGCCGCGGTCCAGTCGCTGGTGTTTGGCGCCGGCAGCGAGCCGGTCACCTCGGCCCGCGTGGCGACGGTGCAGGCCTTAGGCGGCACCGGCGGCTTGAAAATCGGCGCTGATTTTCTCAAGCGCCTGACCCCCGCGGCCAAGGTGCTGATCAGCGACCCGAGCTGGGAAAACCACCGCGCGCTCTTTGCCAGCGCAGGCTTTACGGTGGAAAGCTACCCTTATTATGACGCGGCCACACGCGGCCTGAACTTCGAAGGCATGCTGGCCGCATTGAACGCCGCCCCTGCCGGAACCATTGTGGTGCTGCATGCCTGCTGCCACAATCCGACCGGCTACGACATCACGCCCGCACAGTGGGACCGGGTGATTGCCGCCGTCAAGGCCGGCAATCTGGTGCCGTTTCTCGACATGGCCTACCAGGGCTTCGGCCAGGGCATCGCTGAAGACGGCGCGGTGATCGGCCAATTCGTGGCTGCCGGCCTGGATTTTTTCGTCTCTACTTCGTTTTCCAAGAGCTTCAGCCTGTATGGGGAACGCGTGGGCGCGCTCAGCGTGTTGTGCCAGGACAAGGAAGAAGCCGCCCGCGTGCTGAGCCAACTGAAAATTGCCATTCGCACCAACTACAGCAACCCGCCCATCCATGGCGGCGCGGTCGTCGCAGCGGTGCTGACCAGCCCGGAGCTGCGCGCCCTGTGGGAAAAGGAGCTCGGCGAAATGCGCGCCCGCATCAAACAAATGCGCACCCTGCTGGTGGAAAAGCTCAAAGCCGCCGGCGTCAAGCAGGACATGAGTTTTATCACCACCCAGATCGGCATGTTCAGCTACAGCGGCCTGAGCAAAGACCAGATGGTGCGCCTGCGCCATGAATTTGGCGTGTACGGCACCGACACGGGCCGCATGTGTGTGGCGGCCCTCAACAGCCAGAACATCGACCACGTCTGCGCGTCGATCGCCAAAGTGCTTTAGGGCCTGTTCGCACTTATTTGCCGCGGCTGGGCGGTCTCAAGCCCAGAGCACCGAGCGCATCGAAACCGAGCCCATCTGGAAGCTGGTGTTGAAAAATTGCGGCGGCTCCTTGGCGTCCGCGGCGCCGGCCGCATACAGCAGCGGCAGGAAGTGCTCGTGGGTCGGGTGCGCCATGCGTGCCAACTGACCCAGCTTCTGGAAGTGTTGCAGGCTGTCCAGGTTGCCCTGCTGCAGATAGCCGCCTATCGTCTGGTCGAACTCCAGCGCCCAGTCATAAGCCTGGCTGCCGGCAGCGCCGCGCTGGATCTGGCGCAGGTTATGCACGATGTTGCCGCTGCCCACAATCAGCACGCCGCGCTGGCGCAGGCCCTTGAGCTGCTGCGCCAGCGCGTAATGGTCGGCGGGCGGGCGGCCATAGTCCATGCTCAGTTGCACCACCGGAATGCCGGCCTCGGGAAACATCGGTTTGAGCACCGACCAGTTGCCGTGGTCCAGCCCCCACGCCTGCAGGTCCAGGCCCAACGGTGCCGAGGCGCGTTGCCTGACAAACCGGCTGATCTCGCGCGCCGCCGCGGGCGCACCCGGTGCCGGGTATTGCTGGTCAAACAGTTCCTGCGGAAACCCGCCAAAGTCGTGGATCGTTTTGGGCTTGTCCATGCCGGTCAGCCACCAGCCCTCGGTCAGCCAATGGGCGGAAATGCACAGGATGAGCTGGGGCATCGGGTATTTGCTGCCAAACTCGGCACCCTGCGCCTGCCAGTTGCGACGGTATTCATTGTCGCCAATCGCGTTCATGGGGCTGCCATGGCCAACGAACATCACCGGCATTTTGTCGGTTTTTTTCAGCGTGCTGAGCAGGTCTTGCGCAGCGCCCGTGGTCATCTCGGTCATAAACTGTCCAGTCGGTAAAGTGTCGGACAAATTCTGCCCGAACAGAAAAAACACAAGGGCGGGCTCAGGGCACCCCCGCGAACCTTTCATGAATTTGACGAAAGGGTTCCGAAGACCCAGGGGCATGGGTCATGGGTGTTTGCCCTCAACCTTCAAGTATCGGGCCTACCTGTTATTATTTGCTGCACCGCAACATTTGCCGTTGTGAAAAGGTTTTCCCATGCTTTATCAAGTCTATGAAACCCAGCGTTCGCTGATGGAGCCGTTTGTCGACTTTGCCCAAGCCGCCGCCAAGCTTTACAACAACCCCCTGTCGCCATTCAGCCAGAACCCCCTGGCCCAGCGGGCGGCCGCCGGCTACAGCCTGATTTACCGCCTCGGCAAAGACTACGAAAAACCCGCCTTTGGCATCAGCACGGTCAATGTCGCCGGCACCAACGTCGCCATTCATGAACGCATTGAGCTGGACAAGCCTTTTTGCGAGTTGCGCCGTTTCAAGCGTTTTACCGATGACCCGGCAACGCTGACCCAGCTCAAGGGCCAGCCCGTCGTGCTGATTGTGGCGCCGCTGTCGGGCCACCATGCCACGCTGCTGCGCGACACCGTCAGTACCATGCTCAAGGACCACAAGGTCTACATCACCGACTGGAAAAACGCCCGCACCGTGCCGCTGGCGGACGGCGCCTTCCATCTCGACGATTACGTCAACTACGTGCAGGAATTCATAGCCCATCTGCAGGGCATCTATGGCAATTGCCATGTGATCAGCGTGTGCCAGCCCACCGTGCCGGTGCTGGCCGCCGTGTCACTGATGGCGTCACGCGGTGAGCTGACCCCGCTGAGCATGACCATGATGGGTGGGCCGATCGACGCGCGCCTGTCGCCCACCGCTGTCAACAACCTGGCCATGAACAAAAGCTACGAATGGTTTGAAAACAACGTGATCTACCGTGTGCCGAGCAATTTCCCCGGTGCCGGGCGCCGCGTCTACCCCGGCTTTTTGCAGCACACCGGCTTTGTCGCGATGAACCCGGACCGCCACGCCAGCAGCCACTACGACTACTTCAAGGACCTGATCAAGGGCGACGACGCCAGCACCGAAGCCCACGTCAAGTTTTACGACGAGTACAACGCCGTGCTGGACATGGACGCCGACTATTACCTCGACACCATCAAGACCGTGTTCCAGGAGTTCAAACTGGTCAACGGCACCTGGGACGTGCGGTCCACGAACGGCACGTTGCAGCGGGTACGCCCCCAGGACATCACGACCACCGCACACTTCACGATTGAAGGCGAACTGGACGACATCTCCGGCTCCGGCCAGACCGAAGCCGCCCACCGCCTTTGCTACAACGTGCCGAAGGCACGCCAGAAACACCTCGAAGTCAAGGGCGCGGGACACTACGGCATCTTTAGCGGCCGCCGCTGGCGCGACATGGTCTACCCGCAGGTCAAGGCCTTCATTCTTGAGCACAATCAGGCCAAAACCGTTTCCACACGCTCGCAGGAGGCTCCTAAAAGGATGGCGAAACCGGCACCCCCAGCAACCCCGAAAACGACTGCTCGCGGCGCTGCCAAAAAAGTTGCCGGCAAGAAGTAAGGCAGCGCCCTGCTGTGAACGTCGCACCGTGAACCTGCTCGCCGAACAGATCAACGCCGCGCTGCCGCAAACCCAATGCACCCGCTGCGGCTACCCCGATTGCGCGGCGTATGCCCAAGCGATTGCATCTGGGCAGGCCGACATCAACCAGTGCCCGCCCGGCGGCGCCGAAGGCATTGAGCGCCTGGCGGCCATCACCGGCCGGCCTGTGCTGGCCCTCAACGTCGAGAACGGCAGCGAAGGCCCGCGCCAGCTCGCCATCATCGACGACGCCTGGTGCATAGGTTGCACGCTGTGCCTGGACGCCTGCCCGGTGGACGCCATTGTGGGCAGCAACAAGCTGATGCACACCGTGATCGAGCCGTATTGCACCGGCTGCGAGCTTTGCATTCCGGTGTGCCCGGTCGACTGCATCAGCCTGGAAAATGTCACCGGCACCCGCACCAGTTGGGCCGCCTGGTCGTCCGAGCAGGCCGGCGAAGCCCGCAGTCGCTATGAACTTCATAGCGACCGGCGCAAACGGGATGAGAACGAAAACCAAAAAAGGCTGGAAGAAAAAGCCATGGCAAAGCTCGCCGATCTGGCCCACCATTCACGGCACACCGACCCCGCGATACTGGACAAGAAACGTGCCGTGATCGAAGCGGCTTTGGCGCGCGCACGCGCCAAACGTGATTCAGGATAAGGCGCTGGATGGCATGCCTAGCCAAGCGCGTCATTCACCGAATCATGAAACTCGGCAAGGCTGACGGCGTTGTCAATCTCGCGCGGCAAGGCATCGCGGACCGAGAAAACACCCAGGATTTTTCCGCTCGAAGAGACAATGGGCAAGTGCCGGAATCCGCGCTCCAGCATGATGAGCACCGCATCGGGCACGGTCATCTCGGGCGCGACGCACTGGGGGTGGTGCGTCATCACCTCGGAAACCAGCGTCTTTTCGGCATCCAGGGCCTTGGCCAGCACGCGGGTCATCAGGTCACGCTCGGTCAGAATGCCCTGCATGAGTCCTGCGCCATCGATGATCAGAACGCTGCCGCAGTTGGCCTTGGTCATGACACACGCAGCTTCCCAAACGCTGGCTTGCGGGGGCAGGCTGACCACATGTCGCCGGGGGGTGGATTGAAACACGGTGCGTTCAGCCATGATTTTCGTCCTGTTTAAATCAAAATCACCGCAAGGATGCGTTCAACTTGTCGAGCCCCTTTAATCCTGGACATAACTGGGCGGCCCCCAGCTTGTTGAGTGGCGTATCGCTGGTATTGAGTGCCACATGCATGTCGGATGCAAGCGGATCCAGGTAGAGCAGACCAGTCACCACTTCGCCACGCGCCTGGTGCATATTCGTATAGCTCAAGGCGGCGTAGCGATCTGTTGGATCGTAGTCCGTGTGCAGTTTGCGAAAACGCAGGCGGGAGCCGTCGTGCTGCAGCACATCGATCACCTCGCCCGGCGCGTAGGTGGCGGTGATTTCGTCACGCGCGCTGATGAAGTCGATGCGGCTCACGGCCTCGTTGTGCTCGCGCACGTAGTCGTAGCTCTTGGTGCTGCCCGCATGGTTGTTAAAGGCCACGCAGGGGCTGATGACGTCGATGAAGGCCGCGCCGCCATGCCCGATGGCGCCCTTGATGAGCGGCACCAACTGCGCCTTGTCGCCCGAAAATCCGCGGGCCACGTAGGTGGCACCGAGCTGCAGCGCAATGGCCACCAAGTCCACCGGGCTGTCGCTGTTGACTGCCCCTTTCTTGCTTTTCGATCCCTGGTCGGCGGTGGCCGAGAACTGTCCCTTGGTCAGGCCGTAGACGCCGTTGTTCTCGACGATGTACACCATGTTGACGCCGCGCCGCATCGCGTGGGCGAACTGGCCCAGGCCGATCGACGCCGAGTCGCCGTCGCCCGACACGCCGAGGTAGAGCAAATCGCGGTTGGCCAGGTTGGCGCCGGTCAGCACCGAAGGCATGCGCCCGTGGACGGTATTGAAGCCGTGCGACGCGCCGAGAAAATAGTCCGGCGTCTTGGAGCTGCAGCCAATGCCCGAGAGTTTGGCGACGCGGTGCGGCGCGATGTCCAGCTCCCAACAGGCCTGGATGATGGCGGCCGAGATCGAGTCGTGCCCGCAACCGGCGCACAGGGTGGAGATTTTCCCTTCGTAGTCGCGCCGGGTGTAGCCGACCTTGTTGACGGTCAGCGAGGGGTGGTGCAGCCGCGGTTTGGCGAGATAAGTCATGACAGCTCCCGTGTTTTGTTTTGCAGCGTTGCCACCTCGGCTTGCACATGCTGCGTGATGGCCCCGGTGATGAAACGCGCCGTGATGGGCGTGCCGTCGTAATGGAGCACACGCACCAGGCGCGCCGGATCGACGTCCAGTTCGTTGACCAGCAGGCTGTGCATCTGCGCATCGCGGTTTTGCTCGACCACAAACACTTTTTCGTGCTCGGCCAGGAACTGCGCGACGATGGCCGGAAACGGAAAGGCCCGCAGCCGCAAGGCGTCGAGGTGGATGCCGGCCTCGGAGAGCACGTCCAGTGCTTCGTTCATGGCCGGGCTGGTGGAGCCGAAATAGATGACGCCCAGCCGGGTCTTGCGCGCGGCGGGCCGCAGCACTGGCTGCGGCACCAGCGTGGCGGCGGTTTCAAATTTTCTCAAGAGCCGCTGCACGTTGTAGATGTAGTCCGGGCCGCGCTCCGAATACTGCGCGTAGGCATTGCGCGTGGTGCCGCGCGTGAAATAGCTGCCTTTGGTCGGGTGGGTACCCGGCAGGGTGCGCCAGGGGATGCCATCGCCATCGACATCCTTGTAGCGGCCGAAGTCCTTGCCCGCCTCCAGCTCGGCGGCCGTCATCACCTTGCCGCGGTCGTAGCAGCGGCTGTCGTCCCAACTGAAGGGCTCGCACAGGCGCTGGTTCATGCCGATGTCGAGGTCGGTCATCACAAACACCGGCGCTTGCAGCCGCTCCGCCAGGTCCAGCGCCTTTGCGGCGTGTTCAAAACATTCGTGCGGGTCTTCCGGCAGCAGCAGCACATGCTTGGTGTCGCCGTGCGAGGCGTAGGCGCAGGAGATCAGGTCGGCCTGCTGGGTGCGCGTCGGCATGCCGGTCGAGGGGCCGCCACGCTGCACATTGATGATGGTGACCGGTATTTCGGCAAAATAGGCCAACCCGATGAACTCCGTCATCAGCGACACCCCCGGGCCCGAGGTAGCGGTGAAGGCGCGCGCACCGTTCCAGCCGGCGCCCACCACCATGCCGATGGAGGCTATTTCGTCTTCCGCCTGCACGATGGCGTAGTTGTTCCTGCCGGTCTCGGCATCCACTCGGTATTTGGCGCAATATGATTGAAAGGCCTCGGCCACCGACGACGAAGGCGTGATCGGGTACCAGGCGGCCACGGTGGCGCCACCGTACACGCAGCCCAGTGCCGCCGCGCTGTTGCCATCGACAAATATCTTGTCGCCGACCTGGTCACTGCGCCGTACGCAGATACCCAGCGGCGCCTGCAGGTTCTCGCTGGCGAAGTCTCGCCCCAGGTGCAACGCCTGCACGTTCGAGGCCAGCAGTTTTTCCTTGCCTTTGTACTGCTCGGCAAACAGCTTTTCCAGGACCTGGGCCTCGACCTCCAGCAGCACCGACAGCGCACCGACGTAAATGATGTTCTTGAACAACTGGCGCTGGCGCGGGTCGGAATAGACCGCATTGGAAATCTCGGTCAGCGGCATGCCGATCACGTGAATGTCGTTACGGAACTTCGACGCAGGCATGGGCCGCGTGCTGTCGTAAAACAGGTAGCCGCCCGGCTCCAGCTCGGCCAGGTCGGCGTCCCAGGTTTGCGGATTCATCGCCACCATCATGTCGATGCCGCCGCGCCGGCCCAGGTAGCCCTTGTCGCAGACACGCACTTCGTACCAGGTCGGCAGGCCCTGGATGTTGCTGGGAAAAATATTGCGCGGGCTGACCGGCACACCCATGCGCAAAATGGCCTTGGCAAACAGTTCATTGGCCGAGGCCGAACCCGAGCCATTGACGTTGGCGAACTTGATGACAAAGTCGTTGACGGCTTCGATACGCTTCATGCTGGCACCCCCCCTGTGCGGACTGCAGGCTTGTTCGCATCGCGGCAGGATGGTCCGGCCTGCGTGGTCTGCAGAAAAAACTTCTGCATGTCCCAGGCACCGGTCGGGCAGCGCTCGGCGCACAGGCCGCAATGCAGGCAAACATCCTCGTCCTTGACCATCACTCGCCCGGTTTTGAGTTCGCTGGAAACATACAGAGCCTGCGCCAGGTTCAGCGCCGGCGCCTTCAGGCGGGTGCGCAAGTCGGCTTCGTCCCCATTGGCGGTAAAGCTGATGCAGTCCATCGGGCAAATGTCCACGCAGGCATCGCACTCGATGCAGGCCGGCGCGGTGAACACCGTCTGCACGTCGCAGTTCAGGCAGCGCCCGGCCTCCTTGAAGGCCGTGGCGGCGTCAAAGCCCAGTTCCACTTCGACGCGGATGCTGGCCAGCGCGATTTCGGCCTTGGCCCAGGGCACCTTGAAGCGGGCGTCATCGGAGGTGTCGTTGTCGTAACTCCACTCATGAATGCCCATCTTGGTGGACATCAGATTGGTCATCGGGTCGGGCCGGCGGCGGATGTCTTCTCCGCTCAGGAAACGGTCGATAGACACCGCCGCCTCATGCCCATGCGCGACCGCCGTGATGATGTTCTTCGGGCCGAAAGCTGAATCGCCGCCAAAGAACACCTTCGGTACGCTGGACTGAAAAGTCTCATTGTCCAGCACCGGCAAACCCTGCGCATCGAAGCGGATGCCGCAGTCAGGCTCTATCCAGGGAAAGGCGTTTTCCTGGCCCACGGCAATCAGCACGGCATCGCACTCGACCAGCACCTCCGGCTCGCCGGTCGGCACCAGGCTGCGCTTGCCCTGTTCGTCATAGACCGCCTTGACCACCTCGAAGCGCATGCCGGTGAGATTGCCGCCGCTGTGCTCAAAGGACTTGGGCACGTGAAAGTTGATGATGGGAATACCCTCGTGCTGGGCGTCTTCCTTCTCCCAGGGAGATGCCTTCATTTCGTCGAAGCCGCTGCGCACAATCACCTTCACATCGGTACCGCCCAGGCGCCGTGCCGAGCGGCAGCAGTCCATCGCCGTGTTGCCGCCACCCAGCACAATGACGCGTTGGCCGATAGTGGTGATGTGGCCGAAGGACACGGACGCCAGCCAGTTGATGCCGATGTGGATGTTGTCCGTGATCTCCTTGCGTCCGGGAAGGCTCAGGTCGCGCCCGCGCGGCGCGCCGCAACCGACAAACACCGCGTCGTAGCCGCCGTTCGTTTTGTCCTCCAGCAAGGCCTTCATCGACTCGATGCGCTGGCCGCTTTTGAACTGCACACCCAGGTCCAGGATGTAGCCGGTTTCTTCGTCGATCACCGACTCGGGCAGGCGAAAGCGCGGAATCTGCGTGCGGATGAAACCACCGGCCTTGGCCTCGCCATCGAACACCGTGACCTCGTAACCCAGCGGCGCCAGATCGCGCGCCACCGTCAGCGAGGCCGGTCCGGCGCCTATGCAGGCAATGCGTTTTCCGTTTTTCGGCGCCAGTCGGGGCATGCGCTGGCGGACATCGTTTTTCATGTCGGCGGCCACACGCTTGAGGCGGCAAATCGCCACCGGTTCGGGATGCTCGCCGTTGTTTTCCTCGACCCGGCCCCTGCGGCACGCCGGCTCGCAGGGTCGGTCGCAGGTGCGGCCCAGAATGCCGGGGAAGACATTCGAGACCCAGTTGACCATGTAGGCGTCGCTGTAACGACCCTGGCCGATCAGGCGTATGTATTCGGGAACGGGGGTGTGGGCCGGGCAGGCCCACTGGCAATCGACGATCTTGTGGAAATAGGACGGTTTGGCTATGTTGGTTGGCTGCAAGAGTAACCTCCTGTTTTTTGGTGGGTCGAGCGCTGTGCAAACATCGGCCGCGGACGCCAGTTTACGCTGCGCACGTCCGTCAGTGCTTTCGGGGATTTCATTGGGCCGCAAGTTGCAACCGGGCAAAAGCAGCCACCACCTCGGGTGGCGCCTGCACCAGCTCGATCAGGACGCCTTCGCCCGCGATGGGAAATTCCTCATTGGCCTTGGGATGCAGAAAACAGATGTCAAAACCTGCCGCCCCCTGGCGAATGCCGCCGGGGGCAAACCGCACACCCTGGGTCGTCAGCCATTGAACTGCGGCGGGCAAATCGTCGATCCACAAACCAACGTGGTTCAGCGGCGTGCTATGAACTGCCGGTTTTTTGTCCGGGTCCATCGGCTGCATCAAGTCAACCTCGACCTTGAACGGCCCGCTGCCTATCGCGCAAATGTCTTCATCGACATTCTCGCGCTCGCTCCTGAAGGTACCGGTGCGTTCCAGACCGAGCATGTCCACCCAGAGTTTTTGCAGGCGCAGCTTGTCGATGCCGCCGATGGCGATTTGCTGGATACCGAGAACTTTGAAAGGGCGGGAACTGGCCCCCACGCTTTTCACTTCGTGTAATGCGCTGCCCCCCAAGGGGGCTATTTTTCCTGGGGGCGGCCCGGCGGAAAAATCCACCCCCACGCTTTTCACTGCGTGTAATGCGCTGCCCCCCAAGGGGGCTATTTTTCCTGGGGGCGGCCCGGCGGAAAAATCCACCCCCACGCTTGCCACTTCGTGGGCTGCGCTGCCCCCCGAGGGGGCTATTGGGTCACCTTTGCTGATGTTCATGCCTCGAACTCCACGATGGGCTGGTCCACGGACAGGCTTTCACCTTTTCCGGCCAGCACCTTGCCAACCACGCCGTCGGCTGCCGCAAACAGCACGTTCTCCATTTTCATCGCCTCGATCACCGCGACGCGTTCGCCGGCCTGCACTTTCTGGCCCGGCTGCACCGCGACCTCGACCAGCAGGCCGGGCATGGGCGAGAGCACATAGCGGCTCATGTCGGGCGGTGCCTTGTAGGGCATCAGGGCATGGAGTTCGGCGGCGCGCTTTGAGAGCACCAGCGCATCGATCTGCGTGCCGTTGTGTACCACGCGAATGGCCAGCGGGTTCTTGCCAACGCCGCGCTCAATCTGCGCGGTAAAGGGTTGGTCGTTGCAGGTGCCGCGAATACGCACATCCCTGAAGCGGGAGTTGCTGCAAATTTTATAGATTTTTGCACCCACCAAAACTGCACTGGAGCCTGTTTTTCCTTCAAAATCCGTCACGGAAACAGCACGCGGACTGCTGGTGCCTTGCTGGCCCAGCGTCACCACGACAAACTGTTCGCCAACGGCTATTTCATGGCCTTCGAGCTGGCCGCTGATGCCGACGGCGCGGTTGCGGTAGCGCCGGTTCACAAAAGCCGCCAGTGCCACGAGGAAGTCCGGGTCGTTGTGCGGCACGTCTTCCGCGCGAAAGCCCTGACCGTAATTTTCGGCAATAAAGCCGGTATTGAAATCGCCGGCGACAAACTTCGGGTGCGCCAGCAGCGCGGCCTGGAAAGGAATGTTGCTGGAGACGCCGCGAATCACAAAACCGTTGAGCGCCTCGCGCATTTTCGCAATCGCCTCGTTGCGGTCCTTGCCATGCACGATCAGCTTGGCAATCATCGAGTCGTAGAACATCGGTATCTCGCCGCCATCCTGCACGCCGGTGTCCACCCGCACGCCAAATGACTGCGAGGTATCGGCGGCAAACATGGTCTCTTTCGGCGGCGCAAAACGCACCAGCCGGCCGGTCGAGGGCAAAAAGTTGCGGAACGGGTCTTCGGCATTGATGCGGCACTCGATCGCCCAGCCCTCGCGCTTGACGTCGGCCTGACTCAAGGGCAGCTTCTCGCCGGCCGCCACGCGAATCATCAGTTCCACCAGATCGAGGCCGGTGATGCACTCGGTCACCGGATGCTCGACCTGCAAACGGGTGTTCATCTCCAAAAAGTAAAAGCTCTGGTCCTTGCCGACCACAAACTCCACCGTGCCCGCGCTCTGGTAGTTCACCGCGCGGGCCAAGGCCACAGCCTGCTCACCCATGGCTTGGCGCGTTGCCTCGCTGATGAAGGGCGACGGTGCTTCTTCAATCACCTTCTGGTGGCGGCGCTGAATCGAGCATTCGCGCTCATTGAGGTAAATGCAGTTGCCGTGGCTGTCGCCCAGAACCTGGATTTCGATGTGACGCGGCTCTTCGACAAATTTTTCGATGAAGACCCGGTCATCGCCAAAGCTGCTTTTCGCTTCGTTGCGGCAACTGGTAAAACCCTCGAAAGCCTCCTTGTCGTTGAAGGCCACCCGCAGGCCCTTGCCGCCACCGCCGGCGCTGGCCTTGATCATTACCGGGTAGCCTATGCCGTTTGCAATCTGCACCGCTTTTTCGGCGGAGGCAATCGCATCGTTGACACCCGGAATGCAGTTGACTCCCACCGCGCCCGCCAATTTTTTCGACGCAATCTTGTCGCCCATCGCAGCAATGGAGGCGTGTTTGGGACCGATGAACACCAGGCCTTCTTCTTCAACGCGTTTGGCAAAACCGGCGTTCTCGCTCAAAAAGCCGTAGCCGGGGTGTACCGCCTGCGCCCCCAACTGCTTGCAGGCGGCAATGATTTTGTCGGCCACCAGGTAACTTTCACGACTGGCTGCGGGACCAATGTGGACCGCTTCATCGGCCAACTCCACATGGCGCGCGTTCTTGTCGGCGTCGGAGTACACGGCAACGGTTTTGATGCCCATCTTGCGGGCGGTCTGGATGACGCGGCAAGCGATTTCGCCGCGGTTCGCGATTAGTATTTTTTCAAACATAAGCTACTCCAGTGTTGTCATGCCGGACTTGAGCCGGGGTCGCAATGACAATATCGTTATTCACAGTGGGATGTTGCCATGCTTGCGCCACGGGTTCTCAAGCTTTTTGTCGCGCAGCATCACCAGGCTGCGGCAAATGCGTTTGCGGGTTTCGTGCGGCAGGATCACGTCGTCGATGAAGCCGCGTGCGCCGGCGACGAAGGGGTTGGCAAAGCGGGCTTTGTATTCTGCTTCCTTGGCCGCTAATTTCTCTGGACTTCCCTTGTCTTCGCGAAAAATTATTTCCACCGCGCCCTTGGCTCCCATGACGGCAATCTCGGCATGGGGCCAGGCGAAGTTGACGTCGCCGCGCAGGTGTTTGCTTGACATCACGTCGTAGGCGCCACCGTAGGCCTTGCGCGTGATCACCGTGATCTTGGGTACCGTGCATTCGGCATAGGCATACAGCAGCTTGGCGCCGTGCTTGATGATGCCGCCGTATTCCTGGCTGGTACCAGGCATGAAGCCGGGCACATCGACAAAGGTCAGCACCGGAATATTGAAGGCGTCACAAAAGCGCACAAAACGCGCGGCCTTGATCGAACTCTTGATGTCCAGACAACCCGCCAGCACCAGCGGCTGGTTGGCGACGATGCCGACGGTCTGGCCTTCCATGCGGGCAAAACAGATGATGATGTTTTTCGCGTACTCGGGCTGCAGCTCAAAGAAGTCGCCATCGTCCACCGTCTTGGCAATCAGCTCTTTCATGTCGTAAGGCTTGTTCGGATTGTCCGGCACCAGCGTGTCCAGGCTCATGTCCATGCGGTCGGCCGGGTCGCCGCTTTTTCGGATGGGCGCTTTCTGGCGGTTGTTCAACGGCAGATAGTTGTACAGGCGGCGCAGCATCAGCAGCGCCTCGACGTCGTTTTCAAACGCCAGATCAGCCACGCCGCTCTTGGTGGTGTGGGTGATGGCACCGCCCAGCTCCTCGGCGGTCACTTCTTCGTGGGTCACGGTTTTGACCACATCCGGGCCGGTGACAAACATGTAGGCGCTGTCCTTGACCATGAAGATGAAGTCGGTCATGGCGGGCGAGTACACTGCGCCGCCCGCGCTCGGTCCCATGATCATGCTGATCTGCGGAATCACGCCGCTGGCCATCACGTTGCGCTGGAACACGTCGGCATAGCCGCCGAGCGAAGCGACGCCTTCCTGGATGCGGGCGCCGCCGGAGTCGTTGAGGCCAATCACCGGCGCGCCGACCTTCATCGCCTGATCCATGATCTTGCAGATTTTCTCGGCATGCGCTTCCGACAGCGCGCCGCCAAACACCGTGAAGTCCTGGCTGAAGACAAACACCAGGCGGCCGTTGATCATGCCGTAACCGGTGACGACGCCGTCGCCGGGGATTTTGTTGTCCTGCATGCCAAAGTCGGTGCAGCGGTGCTCGACAAACATGTCCCACTCTTCAAACGTGCCTTCATCGAGCAGCAGTTCCAGCCGTTCACGCGCCGTCAGCTTGCCTTTGCCGTGCTGCGCCTCTATGCGCTTTTGGCCACCGCCCACGCGGGCCGCGGCGCGTTTTTTTTCGAGTTGTTCAAGAATATCCTGCATGGTTCGCTTTCTTTGCTCTCTCTAAGTATGCGCTTGGTTGGCAGCGGCTTGCGCCGAAAATGATTGGGCTGCGAGCAGCGTTCGTGCGGCGGTCGAGGCGGGAATCCGGCCGCTTTCCACCTCGGCCAGCAGGGTCGGCAGCAAGGCGCTGACCGCCGGATCCCGCCGGAACGCCTGCTTGAGCCCCGCGTCAATGCACTCCCACATCCACGACAACGACTGATGGCGGCGCCGCGCGGCCATCTGGTCGTTGGCAGTTTGCAGTTTTTTGAACTGCGTCACCGCCGTCCAGAAAGCATCAACGCCCTTGTTGTGCAGGGCGCTGAGCTGGATCACCTGGGGGTGCCAGCGCTTGTCAAAATTGTCCGCCTGGGCGCTGCCCATCGCGTTGTTGACCAGGCCGAACAGGCGCATCGCCGAGGAGATCTGCGCCTGCGCGCGCATCGCGGCATTGGCGTCAATGTCGGCCTTGTTGATGACGACCAGATCGGCCAGTTCCATCACGCCCTTCTTGATCGCCTGCAAATCGTCACCGGCATTGGGCAACTGCATCAGCACAAACATGTCGGTCATGTTGGCAACGGCGGTCTCGGACTGGCCCACGCCAACGGTTTCAACAATCACCACGTCATAACCGGCCGCTTCGCAGACCAGCATGGCCTCGCGCGTTTTCTCGGCGACGCCGCCCAGCGTGCCGCTCGACGGGCTGGGGCGAATGTAGGCTCGCTCGTGGACGGAGAGCTTTTCCATGCGCGTCTTGTCGCCGAGGATGGAGCCGCCCGAGACGCTGGACGACGGGTCGATGGTCAACACGGCGACGCGGTGGCCCTGCTCAATCAAATAGAGGCCCAGCACCTCGATAAAGGTGGATTTGCCGACGCCGGGAACACCGCTGATACCCAGGCGAAAAGATTTTCCGGTGTGCGGCAGCAAAGCGGTGAGTAATTCGTCGGCCTGCGCGCGGTGGTCGGCGCGGGTCGATTCGAGCAGCGTGATGGCTTTGGCGATGGCGCGGCGCTGGGTGGCTGAATCGCCATGCAATATGCCATCAAGCATTCAGCCGCTCCAGATAGAGCACTTTCTGCTTGTCAACAGAAATGAGGCCTTGGTTCACCAACCCTTGAAACACCTCATCAATCTGTGCTTCGTCCAACCTTTCCGAGAATGCGACCTTCTTCAAGCTGTTTTTCAGCGTCTTCAAAGTACTGGGGCGGTTTCCTAAACGCTCTTTAAGCCAATCGGCGGCAGCGCTAATCTGATCAGCTGGTTTGCTGGAAAGTGCTCGTTTGAATAGAGGGATTGCAGCCAAGTCTGGCGCTTTCGCCGAATAAATTCCTCTGGCCTTCAAATGTTCCAAGAGGGAGTCGTAATCCCGATCCTTTGCAACAACATGGAAGAACGCATCGGGAAACTGCTGTGAAAGTTCGCCTAGATAGAAAGCAAGGTGCATGTCCAGCGCATCTGGACCTTGCTTAGAAACCCTGACGTACTTGGCACGCCCCCCCAACTCTTGCATGGCAACCACCACATTCGTAGCCAAACGGGTTTGATGTGGACCCACGAAAACACGAACCTGTACATCGTCGATCGCAAGAGCGGGTAACAGATCAGGTTGCACGTTTTCGAAATCGACCAAGATTATCTGTGTTCTCATCTAAATTCCGTTTCGCAGTTATCCCGATGGAACTCAGTTGCCGATGGCTACCTTGATCTGCTCCAGCACGTCCTTGGCACTGGCCGGAATCGGCGTACCCGGGCCGTAAATGCCCTTGACGCCGGCCTCATACAGCATCTCGTAGTCCTGCCGCGGAATCACGCCGCCGACAAACACGATGATGTCGTCGGCACCCTGCTTTTTGAGTTCGGCGATGATGGCCGGCACCAGCGTCTTGTGGCCGGCGGCCAGCGTCGAGACGCCCACCGCATGCACGTCGTTTTCAATCGCCTGGCGCGCGCACTCTTCGGGCGTCTGGAACAGCGGCCCCATGTCCACGTCGAAGCCGAGGTCGGCAAAAGCCGTAGCCACCACCTTGGCGCCGCGGTCGTGGCCGTCCTGGCCCAGTTTTGAAATCATCACGCGCGGACGGCGGCCTTGCGCTTCGGCAAAGGCGTTGATTTCACTCTTGAGATTTTCCCAGCCTTCGGCCGAGTCATAGGCTGCTGCATACACACCGGTCACCTTTTGCGTATCGGCGCGGTGGCGCCCGTAAATTTTTTCCAGCGCATCGCTGACCTCGCCCACCGTGGCACGCAGGCGCATGGCCTTGATGCATAAATCCAGCAGGTTGCCATCGCCGTTTTCAGCCGCTGTCGTCAGTGCGTCCAGCGCAGCCTGCACGGCGGCGTCATCGCGGCTGGCCCGGATGGCCTTGAGGCGCGTGATCTGCCCGTCACGCACCGCCACATTGTCGATGTCGCGGGTTTCAATCGCGTCTTCCGTCTTGAGCTTGTACTTGTTGACGCCGACGATAACGTCCTTGCCGCTGTCGATACGCGCCTGCTTTTCGGCGGCCGCGGCCTCGATCTTGAGCTTGGCCCAGCCGCTGTCCACGGCTTTTGTCATGCCGCCCATGGCATCGACTTCCTCGATGATGGCCCAGGCGGCATCGGCCATGTCCTGGGTGAGTTTTTCCATCATGTAGCTGCCGGCCCAGGGGTCAATCACGTTCGGAATATGGGTTTCTTCCTGGATGATGAGCTGGGTGTTGCGGGCGATGCGTGAGGAAAACTCGGTAGGCAGCGCGATCGCTTCATCGAAGCTGTTGGTGTGCAGGCTTTGTGTGCCGCCGAAGACCGCGGCCATGGCCTCGATGGTGGTGCGCACCACGTTGTTGTAGGGGTCCTGCTCGGTCAGGCTCCAGCCACTGGTCTGGCAATGCGTGCGCAGCATCAGGCTCTTGGGGTTTTTGGCGTTGAACTCCTTCATGATGCGGCACCAGAGCAGGCGGGCCGCGCGCAACTTGGCCACTTCGAGGTAGAAGTTCATGCCGATGGCCCAGAAAAAGCTCAGGCGCCCGGCAAAGCCGTCCACGTCCAGGCCCTTGGCCATCGCCGTCTTCACATACTCCTTGCCGTCGGCCAGCGTGAAGGCCAGTTCCAGCGCCTGGTTCGCGCCCGCTTCCTGCATGTGGTAGCCCGAGATGCTGATCGAGTTGAACTTGGGCATGTGCTGCGCCGTGTACTCGATGATGTCGCCGATGATGCGTATGCTGGGCGCCGGCGGGTAGATGTAGGTGTTGCGCACCATGAACTCTTTGAGGATGTCGTTCTGGATGGTGCCGCTCAGTTGGTCCTGGGCCACGCCCTGCTCTTCCGCCGCGACCACATAGCCGGCCAGCACCGGCAGCACCGCGCCGTTCATGGTCATGGAGACGGACACCTTGTCCAGCGGGATCTGGTCGAACAGGATTTTCATGTCCTCGACGCTGTCAATCGCCACGCCGGCCTTGCCGACGTCGCCGGTCACGCGCGGATGGTCGGAGTCGTAGCCGCGATGCGTGGCCAGGTCGAAGGCCACCGAAACGCCCTGGCCGCCGGCGGCCAGGGCCTTGCGGTAAAACGTGTTGGACTCTTCGGCGGTGGAAAAACCGGCGTACTGGCGGATGGTCCACGGGCGCACCGCATACATGGTGGCTTGCGGGCCGCGGATGAACGGCTCAAAGCCCGGCAGCGTGTGGGTGTGGTGCAGGTCTTTGACATCTTCCGACGTGTACAGCGGCTTGACGGTGATGCCATCGGGTGTCTGCCAGTTCAAGGCGCTGATGTCGCCGCCAGGCACTGATTTGGCGGCGGCTTTGGCCCAGGCAGCCAGGCTCGGAGCGGCAAATTCAGGGCTGGACGGAGGTTTTGAGGTGCTCATGAGGGTACGTCAATCTGTGCTTAGCGGTCTGTTCACTGAACGAATGAGTTTACATCATTTATTATTATTCATAATTATTCATTTGAAATTCAGTTTCAGGTAAGATGCCGAGGTCTGGCCTTAGGCCGCAACCCCGTGAACCCCAAAACCATGGCCGCTGTTTCATTGACTCCCCGCGCGCTCTATGAGGAAGTTGCCGAGCTATTGCGTCAGCGCATTTTCAACCGCGAGCTGGCACCCGGCAACTGGATTGACGAGCTCAAGCTGGCCGAAGAATACGGCATCAGCCGCACGCCGCTGCGCGAGGCGCTGAAGGTGCTGGCCACCGAGGGGTTGGTCACGATGAAGGTGCGGCGCGGCGCCTACGTCACCGAGGTCTCCGAGCGCGACCTGACCGATGTCTACCACCTGCTGGCCCTGCTGGAAAGCGACGCCGCCGGCGTGGTGGCGACGCAGGCCACCGACGCGCAGCTTCAGGAGCTGCAAGTGCTGCACCGCGAACTCGAAAAAGCGGCGACCAACCGGGAACGCTTTTTTGAAATCAATGAAGCTTTCCACATGCGTTTGCTGGAAATCGCCGACAACCGCTGGCGCAACCAGATGGTGGCCGACCTGCGCAAGGTGATGAAGCTCAACCGCCACAACTCGCTGCTCAAAAGCGGGCGGATCGAAGAATCATTGGCCGAACACCGCGCCATCATGCAAGCGCTGGCGGCGCGCGACCCCCAGGCCACCGCACAGCGCATGCGGGAGCATTTCACGAACGGGCTGGAGGCGGCCGCCTGACCGGGCGCGTGACCAGAAATACGCCAGGCAGGATCAGCAATGCGCCGACCGCGTGGTGCCACCCGGGCGGTTCACCCAGCACCCACCAGGCTGCCACCGCCGCGTACAGCGGCCCCAAGTACAGGGCCACAGCCACACGGCCGGCACCGAGAATTTTTTGCGCCCAGCCATAAATCCAGTAGGCGCCGACACCCGGGACCAGCGCAGCCACGACCACCAGTCGCAGCGCGTCAGCGCCCAGGCAAGCGGCACCGGGCTGCAAAGCCTCCCATAACGCCGGCGGCAACAAAACCAGCGTTCCCCCCACACAAATGGCGGCAAGCCGCGCTGTCGCCCCCAGGGGGCTGGGCCATCTTTTTTGCAGCAGGGCATAGGCGGCCCATGACACCGTCGCCGCAAGAATCCACGCATCGCCGGGCACAAACTGCACGTCGGCCAGGGCCGTCCAGCGCCCCCGCACGACCACATGCAGCACACCGGCCAGCGCCAGCAACACACCGGCCACCTGACGCGCGCCCAAGCCTTCGCCCAGCCACCACATCGCACCCAGGCTGATCAGCACTGGCGAGGCCGAATAGATCAATGCGATATTCATCGCACCGGTCGAACGCGCGCCCTCATAAACCCAGGCACCGCAGATCAGCATGCCCAGGGTGCCAAGCACCAGGTACTGCCGCCATGCGCGGGCAATCGCGGCCCGCTGCTGCCACAGCTCTGCGCGTGCAATCAGCACCAGGATCAGGGCCGCAAGACTCCAGCGGCCCAGTGCCAGCATATAAGGGCCAATGAGGCCGGGCGCCTTTCGCGCGACGATGTAGTTGACCGTCCAAAGCGCGGGCACCAGCCACAAGAGCGCCAGCGCCCAGCGCGTCTCGCGTTGCGCCGCTTCAGACATCAGCCATCACGACCGCCTGCGGGGACGATGAAGCGCCCTCGTTCGCAGACGAATGCGCCAGCGCCATCACGTCGCGCGGATGCAGGGCCTTGAGCTTGTGGTCGCTCCAGACCTGGCGCCAGCGCCGCGCGCCCGGCAGCCCGTGGCGCAGGCCCAGCATGTGGCGGGCAATGCAAGGCCAGGGCGTGCCGTGTGCGACCGCCTCTCTGGCCATGTAATCGACCATCTGCGCCTCGACCGCATCGCGGGTCAGACCGGACGGCCCGGCACCAAAGAAATCCGTGTCCCACGAGGCCAGCCACCAGGGGTTGTGATAAGCCTCTCGGCCGACCATCACGCCGTCGAGTCGCTGCAACTGCCCGGCCACCTGTCCGGTGGTGGTGATGCCGCCATTGATGGCGATGGTGAGCCGCGGGAATTCGCGCTTGAGCCGATACACCAGTTCGTAACGCAGTGGCGGCACGTCGCGGTTTTCCTTCGGGCTCAGGCCCTTGAGCCAGGCGTTGCGCGCATGCACGATGAACATTTGGCAACCCGCCTGGCTGACGGCGCCGACAAAGTCGCGCACAAACCCGTAACTCTCGGTCCGGTCGATGCCGATGCGGTGCTTGACGGTCACCGGCACCGTCACCACGTCCAGCATGGCCTTGACGCAGTCGGCCACGAGTTGCGGCTCGGCCATCAGGCAGGCGCCAAAGGCGCCGCGCTGCACCCGCTCGCTGGGACAGCCGCAATTGAGGTTGATCTCGTCATAGCCCCACTGCGCCCCCAGCTTGGCACAGTGCGCCAGATCGGCCGGCTCGCTGCCGCCCAGTTGCAACGCCACCGGATGCTCTTCGGTGTTGAAGTGCAGGTGCCGCGCCACGTCGCCATGGATCAGCGCGCCGGTCGTCACCATCTCGGTGTACAGCAAGGCGCGGCGCGACAGCAGGCGATGAAAATAGCGGCAATGCCGGTCCGTCCAATCCATCATGGGGGCGACGGACAGGATTTTTCCCGTGTGCTTCAAAAGTTCAGTGTTGTCACTCATCAGTCCGTAGTTTCTCATACGGACAGCGCTTCAGCTTCACCGTCGCACATCCACCCGGCGCCAGCCCGAAAACGGTACACCGGGGGTTGCCACCGGCACCAGTTGGGCCGCAAACCGGATAATGGGGTTCAACTTCGAAACCATGAAAATGACGGACCAGCCCACGCGAATAACCCCCCTGGCCGGCGCACGACCGATGCGCCGGCTGTTCGATGGCGTGCGCACAGGTGTCGCCGGGGCGCTGATTGCCTTGCTGGCGGCTTGCACCTCGGTGCCGCTCCCGCCCTGGCCCGCCACTGCCGGCACGATCCCGCCAGCGACAACGCCGGGCATCCCCGCAACCGTTGCGACGGTGCCGTTGGCGCAGCCCATCCCCGCCAGACCCGGCTTCGTCACCGCGTCCCCCGCCGCCGCGCAAGCGCCTTACAGCGCCGCCGTGGCCGCGCGCTTTCCGGCGCCGTCCGTTGCTTACAGCACGCCCGGCTTGCAGGCCGGGCGCAGCAGCTTCACATCCAATGCGGAAATCCAGAGCTGGCTGCGCGAACTGGCTGCATCCGCGTCGCGTTCTGCCAGTGTCAAAGCAGCGGTGCTGCCCATCGGGCAATCGCAGCGCGGGGAGCCTCTTGAAGCGCTGGTGCTGACACGCGCCGCCGGCACAGACGCCGCCGCGCTGATCGCCTCCAACCGCCCCACCGTGCTGCTGATCGGCCAGCAGCACGGCGACGAACCGGCCGGCAGTGAAGCCCTGCTGGTGATCGCCCGCGAACTCACGCAAGGACTGCTGCAGCCGGTGCTCGAACGCATCAACGTCATCATCGTGCCGCGCGCCAACCCCGACGGCGCGGCGGCCGGGCAGCGCGTGACCGTCGACGGGCTGGACATGAACCGCGATCACTTGCTGCTCAACACCCCCGAAGCCCGTGCGCTTGCCAGACTGACGCGCGACTACCACTCGACTGTCGTGGTCGATGCCCACGAGTACATCGTCGTCGATCGTTTTCTGCAAAAGTTCGGTGCCGTGCAAAAGTACGACGCGCTGCTGCACTACGCGACCACGGCCAACCTTCCCGAGTTTTTGACCAAGGCCGCTGAAGAGTGGTACCACCGTCCGCTGCTGGCGGCGCTCCAAGCGCAAGGGCTCAGCACCGAGTGGTACTACACCACGTCGGCGGACCCAGCCGACAAGCAAATCACGATGGGCGGCACCCAGCCCGACATCGGCCGCAACGTCTACGGCCTGAAAAATGCCGTCAGCCTGCTGATCGAAACGCGCGGCGTGGGCATTGGCCGGCTGCACCTCCAGCGTCGCGTCCATACCCATGTCACGGCCCTCGCCAGTGTGCTGGCCAGCACCGCGCAGCGCGCCAATGAGCTGATCCAGTTGCGCCCCTATATTGACAAAGAGCTGAGCGCTCAGGCATGCAAGGACGAAGCCCTTGTTGAAGCCGGACCGACCCCCACTCACCATGCGCTGACCCTGCTGGATCCGGTCACCGGTGCCGACAAAACGCTGAGGGTCGAGTCGAACTCGTCGCTGGTGCTGCAAAAAATCAAGGCGCGCGTGCGCCCCTGCGGCTACTGGCTGTCAGCGGCGTCGAAAACCGCGGTCGAGCGGCTGCGTCTGCACGGCGTCCAGGTGCTGCGGGTGCTTGAAACGAGCGCCATGTTGGGCGACATTTACCGCGAAACGGCGCGTCCGGCCGACGTGCGGCCAGCCCTGCGTGGCGCCATGGCCGATCCCGCGCCGATCATCAAAACCGAAGTCGCCCTGATGCGTGGTGTGATTGACGCCCCAGCCGGCAGTTATTACGTCCCTCTGAACCAGCCGCTGGCCAATCTGGTGATGGCCGCCCTGGAGCCGGACACGCACAGCAGTTATTTTGCGAATCATCTGCTGGAAAGCCTGGCCAGCAGCGCCCGCGTGATGTCGGAGCCCATGCTCAAGGCCGAAGAGCTGCCCTGAAAACTGAACCATTCCCGTTCCGCGGGTCATCGATTGCCATCAATGAATGGCTATGCTGAAGGCCGATTCTTCGCCTACTAGGTTAAAAGTCACCGCTGCCGTGCGCCAGGCTTTCAAACTTGGTGATGCGGCTGATGAACGCCAGCTTGACCGTGCCGGTCGGCCCGTTGCGCTGCTTGCTGATGATGACCTCGGCCACGCCCGGCTCTTTGCAGGCGTCCTTGGTGTAGTACTCGTCGCGGTAGATGAACATGATGATGTCTGCATCCTGCTCAATGGCGCCGGACTCGCGCAGGTCGCTCATCATGGGGCGCTTGTCGGTGCGGGACTCGACACCCCGGCTGAGCTGTGACAGGGCGATCACCGGGCACTGCAATTCCTTGGCCAGCATCTTCAAACCGCGCGAGATTTCGCCGACAGCGGTGGCCCGGTTTTCCTCGCTCATGCTGGAGGACACACTCATCAACTGCAAATAGTCAACGACAATCAGGCCCAGCTTGCCGCATTGCCTGGCCAGGCGCCTGGCGTTGGCACGCAGTTCGCTGACGGTCAGGCCCGGTGTTTCGTCGATATGCAGCGAGATGTTGCGCAGCTTCTCGATGGCTTCGGTCAGCCGCGGCCACTCCTCATCGGTCAGGGTGCCGGTACGCAAATGGGTCTGGTCAATGCGGCCGATGGAACCGACGATGCGCACCGCCAACTGCGACGCGCCCATCTCCATCGAGAACACCGCGACCGGCAGGCCTTCGTGCAACGCCACATGCTCGGCGATGTTGATGGCGAGGGCCGTTTTTCCCATCGACGGCCGGGCGGCCAGGATCACCAGGTCGCCGGCCTGAAAACCGGAAGTCAGGCGGTCAAGATCGTAAAAACCGGTCGGCACGCCGGTGATGTCATTCGGGTTTTCCGACATTTCGGTCACCCGGTCCAGCAGGCTCACCACCAGGGTGTCCATGCTCTGGAAACCCTGCTTCATGCGCGAGCCCTGCTCACCGATGTTGAATATCTTCTGCTCGGCCTCGTCCAGGATCATCGCCACCGCCTTGCCTTGCGGATTGAAGGCGTTGGTGGCGATTTCATCGCTGGCGGCCACCAGCTTTCGCAGGATGGAACGCTCCCGCACGATCTCGGCGTAGCGGCGGATATTGCTGGCGCTGGGCACGTACTGGGCCAGCGAGTTCAGGTAGCTCAGGCCACCGACGTCTTCGGCCTTGCCCTGGTTTTGCAGGTGCTCGTACACGGTGATCACGTCGGCCGGTTTGGTCGCGTTGATGAGCGCCCCCACTGCCGCATAGATCAGCTTGTGCTCGTAGCGGTAGAAGTCCTCATCGGTCAGCAGATCGCCGACCCGGTCCCAGGCACCGTTGTCCAGCAGCAAACCGCCCAGCACGCTGGACTCGCCCTCGATCGAATGCGGGGGAATGCGCAACTGCGCGATTTGCCGGTCAGCGCTGTAGCGCGGGTCGGGAGCGGTGGAGAGTACGGCAGACATGGGTTTCCTTGACAGCTCTACATGCTAGCGTCCCGGCACCCCGGCGTCACTGCATAACACTGTTTATAAGTCGTGGATAACAGAGGCGCAACCCTGTAAAAGATGTGAATTGATGCGCCATTGAAAAAGCCGCTCAGGGAGCGGCTTTTTACGACCGGTTCAACCGGCAGAAGCCGTTTACGCTGATTCGCCGTACACGGTTACGGAGATGTCCACCGTCACGTCGGTGTGCAGCGCAACGCTGACCGCGTGGTCACCGACGGTCTTGAGCGGACCATTGGGCATGCGGATTTGCGACTTGACCACCGGGAAGCCCTGCTTGGTCAGCTCTTGTGAAATATCGAAGTTGGTGACAGAGCCGAACAGGCGGCCATCGACCCCGGCTTTTTGCGTCAGCTTGACGGTGGTGCCGCCGAGTTTTTCGCCCTGAGCCTGGCATTCGGCGAGCTTGGCGGCGGCCACTTTTTCAAGTTCGGCGCGCTTGACTTCAAACTCCTTGATCGCCACCGCGGTCGCGCGACGGGCGCGGCCGGAGGGGATCAGGAAGTTGCGGGCATAACCGTCTTTGACCTTGACGACTTCACCCAGATTGCCCAGGTTGACGACTTTGTCGAGCAGAATGATTTGCATGGTTCGCTCTCCTTACAGGCTGCGGTGCTGGTCGCTGTAAGGCAGCATCGCAAGGAAGCGAGCGCGCTTGACGGCGGTGTTGATCTGGCGCTGGAAAATCGCGCGCGTGCCGGTCAGGCGCGCGGGAATGATTTTTCCGTTCTCGGCGACGAAATCGCGCAGGGTGTCGATGTCTTTGTAGTCGATTTCTTCAACACCGGCGGCTGTGAAGCGGCAAAAACGCTTGCGCTTAAACAGCAGGGATTGGGTGTTGCGCTTGGGGCGCTTGTCTTTGTTGAAACGTTTTGGTCCGGGCATGATGGACTCCTTAAATGGGGTTCAGTACTTGATCAGAAACCTGATCGACGGTTTGGATGTGAAAAACAACGCTCTTGCTGCCGCGGGCATTGAGCAGAAAACCCGTGAACCGGAAGGTCTTGCCCAAGGTCATCTGGCCTGTCTGTTCAGCCAGCGTGCCAAAAGCAAGCGCCTTGACCGTTAATTTGACCTGCCGGGTGGACCCTGCCTCCACCATTTCAGACTCGTGGACGAGAACGAAGTTGGCAGCAGGGATTCCAGCGGGCGTGTAGCGAAGAGGGCTGACCTCGGCGATACAAGCGGTCAATTCAACGTGGTTCACTGCTCTTGTCTTTGCGCAGCAGTGCGTTGCTCAAAAATGCGTGGCAAATTAAGCCGCATACTCCTGCTGCTGGGTCTTGCGGGCTTCTTCCCTCTCGACGTTTCTCATCATCAGGGAAGGGCCGGTTTCAGCCTTCTTCTTCAGCACGGTCAGGTGGCGCAGCACGGCGTCATTGAACTTGAATGCATGTTCAATTTCGTCCATCACGGCCTGGCTGGCTTCGATGTTGATGCACAGGTAGTGTGCCTTGGCGAGTTTCTGGATCAGGTACACCAACTGGCGGCGGCCCCAATCTTCAACCCGATGCACTTTTCCACCGCCGGCGGTAATCATGCCCTTGTAACGCTCCAGCATCGCTGGGACTTGCTCGCTTTGATCCGGATGGATCAGCAAGACGATCTCGTAATGACGCATAAACTCTCCTTGTGGTTGATTAAAGCTGCCCCAGCGTCGTTAAGGGTGCAGCAAGGCGAAGCCTGCGATTATAGCCTGAGTCGGCAAGCGCAGCGAACCCCCAAGCACGCCCATGAAAAAGCCCGGCAACTTGCGTTGCCGGGCCTGCGATCTGACACGAAAGTCAGATCAGATCACCGTCGCTCGGGCTGGATCAGCCGGCGCGCAAGGTGGGGTAACGCACATGCTCGACCAGTTCCTGGATCTTCCGGCTGGGCGCCGGTGTGACCAGGCTGACCAGAATAATCACGGCAAACCCGATGGGCACACCGAACAGGCCGGCCGAGATCGGCTGGATGTCCCACCACAATTGAACGGGCGAGGTGACGCCAAAGATACCGCGCATCCAGGGCTGGGTCATGATCATGTAGTACACCGTCGTCGCCAGGCCGGCCGTCATGCCCAGCGATGCGGCGATGCCGTTGGCCCGCTTCCAGAAGATGCCCAATACGAGCGCCGGGAAGAAGGCCGCGGCAGCAAACGAGAACGCCGCGGAGACCAGGAACAAAATGTCGGCCGGTTTTTGTGCCGCCACATAAGCAGCGCACAAGGCAACCACCAGCAGCAGGACCTTGGAGATGGTCACGCGGCGTGCGGTCGATGCGTTCGGGTCGATCATTTTGTAGTACAGGTCATGGCTCAGCGCATTGGCGATCGTCAGCAGCAGGCCGTCAGCCGTGGACAACGCAGCAGCCAGGCCGCCAGCGGCGACCAGGCCCGACACCACGTAGGGCAAACCGCCAATCGCCGGGGCCGCCAGCACGATGATGTCACCGCCAATGGACATTTCGTTAAGCTGCAAAATGCCATCCTTGTTGATGTCCACCACGGACATGAGCGAAGGATCCACCTTGTTCCAGGCCGCAATCCATTCCGGCAACTGGTTGAACGGCGTACCCACCAGCAGGGTAAAGACCTCGTACTTCACCAGCACAGCCAGCGCCGGCGCGGTGAAATACAGCAGAAAGATGAAGAACAGCGACCAGGTGACCGACTCCCGCGCTTCTTTCACGCTGGGTACGGTGTAGTAACGCATCAGAATGTGCGGCAGCGCAGCGGTTCCCACCATCAGGCAGAAAATCAGGGCCAGGAAGTTGCGACGCGAAACATCGTAAGCCTTCTGGGCCGCCGCATCGCCTTTGGGGTCGCCGGCAAACTGCTGCGCGTGCGGCGGCATGCCATTGAGCGGCTTGGCCTTGTTGTCGGCAGCGCCCTTGGCTGCCGTCCAGGCCTTCTTGGCTGCTTCCGGATCTTTCGGCAAGTTTGCAAGTGCTTTTTCAGCAGCCGCAACTTCCGCCAGAGGGCCATTGGCCGCCTTCAGGTCAGCCACGGTTTTTTCGGCAGCCGCTTTGTCCGCTGTCAGCGCTGCAGCCGGGTCCTTCAGCTTCTCAGCCAATGCCACTGAACGCTGCTTGAAAACCTCGCGCACTTCCAGTTCTTTCGGATGGCTGACCAGCTCTTTTTCCTTGGCCGTCACTTTTTGAAGCTGGAAGCCGTAGATCGCCTGCGGAACCGGAATACTGGTCTGTTTAACCGACAGCCACACCACCGGGATCATGTAGGCCACGATCAAAATGACGTACTGGGCCACCTGCGTCCAGGTCACAGCCCGCATACCGCCCAGAAAGGAACAGACCAAAATACCGCCCAAACCCAGGAAAATCCCGAGTTCAAAGGCCACCCCGCTCAGGCGCGCGGTGATCAGGCCGACGCCGTAAATCTGCGCGACCACGTAGGTGAAGGAACACAAAATGGCAGCCACGATACCGATAAAACGCGGCACATTACCGCCATAACGTTCGCCCAGAAAGTCGGGAATCGTGAACTGGCCGAATTTGCGCAGGTAGGGCGCGAGGAACAAGGCCACCAGACAGTAGCCGCCGGTCCATCCCATGATGAAAGCCAGGCCGCTGTAACCCGTCAGGTAGAGCGTACCGGCCATACCGATGAAGGAAGCGGCAGACATCCAGTCGGCGCCGGTGGCCATGCCGTTGTACACAGCCGGCACGCGGCGGCCCGCCACGTAGTACTCGGCCGCATCGGTGGTTCGGCTCATGATGCCGATACCGGCATACAAACCAATCGTGGCCAGCAGGAAAATCAGTCCGATCCACTGACGGGACAGGCCCATCTGTTCAAGGACTGCCAGCACCACCACGAAGGCCAGGAAACCACCGGTGTACCAGGTGTAGACCTTGTTCAGGCCGGCCCTGAACGCGGCCTTGGAGGCAGCGTTGGTCACGCCGCCGCTATCGGAGCCAAATATTCCAGCCATGATTATTCCTCGCTTTCTTCAACGCCATGCTCGATGTCGAGCTGGCCCATGTACCAGGCATAAAAGCCGATGATCGCCACGTAAATTACCAAGGAACCTTGCGCTCCCATCCAGAAGCTGAAAGGCCAGCCAAAGAAATTGAAGCTCAATTCGCGCGCGTAATAACTCACGACGAATGTCACGACGAACCAGATCACCAGCAGGATTGCCGTGATATTGAGGTTCTTGCGCCAGTAACGGCGATGGTTGTCAGTCAACTGCATAACACTTGCCTCCATCAACAACACCCTTGCGGGCACATCGCGATCACCACCTGTCCCCAAGCGTGGCCTGCAAGCCGGATCGCGTCTTTTATAAGGCAGGGAAGGCAGGGCTGAAACCCCGGCCATCCCATACCCACCCCGTTGGTTTGCCATTCAGGAAGACTGAGCCACGCTCAGTCCTGTCTCGCGCTCCAGTTGGGCGGCCACTTTAGGCTCAAACCGTTTGAGGTGGCGAATGACCTTCACCGCCTCATCAGGGTCTTGCCTGTCTACATGAACCCGTGCGAGCTGATACCAGCCGAAAGGACTCATGGGTTGCAGTTCTGTGTTTTTCTTCAGCGCCTGCACCGCTTCGTCAAAGCGGCGCTCGCGAATCAGCACCAGCGCCAGGCCATACCAGGCGCGATCCATCTTGGGTTCCACGTCCAGCGCACGTCGAAATGCCGGCTCAGCTTCGGCATGACGCCCGGTGTCTTCGAACATGTAGGCCAGGTTGAACCAGGCCGCGGCATTGTCCGGGTGGAGGGTCGTCAGTTGTTGCAGCGCGTCGATGGCGCCGTGCTTGTCGCCTTCCTGGGCCAACACATGGGCACGGCTTGCCAGCGCATAACGGTCGCCGGGCCGCAAGACCCGCATCCGGTCGAATCTGGTCAAGGCCGCCTGCTGCCGCCCGAACACCAGCAGAACCAGCGCCTGCAGCTTGAGATACCAGTAACCCAGGAACGCGCTCATTTGCACAACGCCACGCCAATGTCCAGGCACGTGCGGATTTTCAGCACGGTCGCGCCCATCCACACAAACAGCAGCAGCAAAAAAGCCACGAGAGGCACATGGCGGTCAATGATTTGCCGGGGCGTGATCAGGCGCGCCGCCGCGACAAAGGGTTTGCCGATGATCTGCAGGATTTGGTAGAACAGGTTTTTGTCTTTTTGGGCACCCACCAGCAAACCCAGCACCCACTGCCCGAACAGCCCGAGCAAGGCAATCTCGGCAATTAATTTGACGGTGGAGGCAATCAAAAGCATAAGGTCTTTGGCAACAATGCGTTGATTGTTGCCTCGGCCCTTACCAAGTTCTTACAAACCGCCAAACAGACCGGCTGAACCCGCTGAAACCTTCTTAGGGGTTTCCCTTGGTTTGGCCGGTCCGGCAAAGGCTTAGGAGCCGGCCAGGCGCTTCCAGGCGTCAATCACCGTGTCAGGATTGAGCGAGATGGAGCCAATCCCCTGCGCCTTGAGCCATAAGGCGAAGTCGAGATGGTCGCTCGGGCCCTGGCCGCAAATGCCGATGTATTTGCCCTGGCGCTTGCAGGCCTGTATGGCCTGGCTGATCAAGGCCTTGACGGCCGGGTCGCGTTCGTCGAAGTCTTTCGCCAGAATCTCCAGACCGGAATCGCGGTCCAGGCCCAGGGTCAACTGGGTCAGGTCGTTCGAGCCGATGGAGAACCCGTCAAAGTACTGCAAGAACTGATCGGCCAGTACCGCATTGCTCGGCACCTCGCACATCATGATCACACGCAGGCCCTGCTCGCCTCGCTGCAGGCCATGCTGCGCCAGCAGTTGAGTCACGGCCTCGGCTTGCCCCAGCGTGCGGACAAAAGGCACCATGACCTCGACATTGGTCAGGCCCATGTCCTTGCGCACCCGTTTGAGCGCTTCGCACTCCATCGCAAAGGCTTCGCCAAAATCGGGACTGAGGTAACGCGCCGCACCGCGGAAACCCAGCATCGGATTTTCTTCTTCGGGCTCGTAGCGCGAACCGCCAATCAGCTTGCGGTACTCATTGGACTTGAAATCCGACAAACGCACAATCACCGGCTTGGGCCAGAAAGCCGCGGCAATCGTCGCAATGCCTTCGGCCACCTTGTCGACGTAGAACGCACGCGGCGACGCATGACCGCGCGCCACGCTTTCCACCGCCTTTTTCAGGTCGGCATCGACATTGGGGTAGTCCAGAATCGCCTTGGGATGTACACCAATGTTGTTGTTGATGATGAATTCCAGCCGCGCCAGGCCGACGCCGTGGCTGGGCATCTGGCAGAAGTCAAAAGCCAGTTGCGGGTTGCCGACGTTCATCATGATCTTCAGGTCAATCGGCGGCATGTCGCCGCGCTGCACTTCGGTCACTTCGGTTTCCAGCAGGCCGTCGTAGATCTTGCCGGTGTCGCCCTCGGCGCAGCTCACGGTGACCAGCATCCCGTTCGTCAGCCGTTCGGTGGCGTCGCCACAACCGACCACCGCCGGAATGCCCAGCTCGCGCGCAATGATGGCGGCGTGGCAGGTGCGCCCGCCCCGGTTCGTCACGATGGCGCCGGCGCGTTTCATCACCGGCTCCCAGTTCGGGTCGGTCATGTCGGTGACCAGCACATCGCCGGGCTGGACCTGATCCATCTCGCTGATGTGATGCACGATACGCACCGGGCCGGTGCCGATTTTCTGGCCAATCGCGCGGCCTTCGGCCAGCACCGTGCCCGTGCCTTTGAGTTTGTAGCGCTGCTCGGCCTGGCCCCTGGAGTGGCTCTTGACCGTCTCGGGCCGCGCCTGCAGGATGTAAAGCTGGCCGTCGGTGCCGTCCTTGCCCCACTCGATGTCCATCGGGCGGCCGTAGTGCGCTTCGATAACGACGGCGTAACGCGCCAGTTGCTCGACATCGGCCTCGCTCAGGCAATAGCGGTTGCGCAATTCGATCGGCACGTTGGTGGTTTTAACCGGCTTGCCGCTGACTTGTTTCTCCTCAGGCGTGGCAAATTCCATTTGCAGCAGCTTGGAGCCGAGGTTGCGGCGAATCACGGCCCGCTTGCCGGCCTTGAGCATGGGCTTGTGGACATAAAACTCGTCGGGATTGACTGCGCCCTGCACCACCGTCTCACCCAGGCCATAGCTGGCGGTGATGAAAACCACGTCTTCGAAGCCGCTTTCGGTGTCGATGGTGAACATCACGCCGGCCGCGCCCAGATCGCTGCGCACCATGCGTTGCACGCCGGCCGACAGCGCAACGTCTGCGTGGGCAAACCCTTTGTGGACGCGGTAGCTGATGGCGCGGTCGTTGTAGAGCGAGGCAAACACCTCCTTCATCTTGTGCAGCACGTTGTCAATGCCGGCCACGTTCAAAAAGGTTTCCTGCTGGCCGGCAAAAGAAGCATCCGGCAAGTCCTCGGCGGTGGCGGACGAGCGCACCGCGAAACTCGCTTGTGGATTTCCGGCGCTCAGCGCGCCAAAACTCGTGCGAACGGCTTTTTCAAAGTCAGCCGGAAAAGGCTGGGCCTCGACCAGCGCCCGGATTCTGGCGCCGACTTCGGCCAGCGCGCGTACGTCGTCGGTGTCGAGCGCATCGAGCAGCGCATTGATTTTCTTGTCCAGCCCATCGTGGGCCAGAAACACACGGAAAGCGTGGGCCGTGGTGGCAAAGCCGCCAGGCACCCGCACGCCTTGGGGGCCAGTGGGCAGTTGCGAGATCATCTCGCCGAGGCTGGCGTTTTTACCGCCGACGACCTCGACATCCGTCATCCTCAGGTTTTCAAACGGTACGACCAGGGCGGTCGCCTCAAAAAGCTTGGACATGAAAATACTCCGGGAGGTTTAAAAACCGGGGCTTGGCGCATGCGCGGCGGGCAACCTTGTCGTTGTTGGAAGGGGTCGTGGCGGGGCATGGCGGGGAATATCTGGATAATTGCACCGATTGTAGGTCTCACCCGCCAAACCGCAGCCGCCCAGCCCTCCACCACCCTACCAGCACCATGCCCAACCGCACCGTATTTTTCATCTCTGACGGCACCGGCATCACCGCCGAGACCTTTGGCAATGCCATCCTGGCCCAGTTCGAAATGAAGGCGCGCCATGTCCGCCTGCCCTTCATCGACAGCGTGGACAAGGCGCACCATGCCATCCGCCAGATCAACCACGCGGCCGAGCTGGAGGGCCGCAAGCCGATTGTCTTCACCACGCTGGTGAACATGGAAATTCTGGCGGTGATCAAGACGCACTGCCACGGGATGCTGCTGGACATGTTCGGCATGTTCGTCGCGCCGCTGGAAACCGAGCTGGGGATCAAATCCAACCACCGGATCGGCCGCTTTTCGGACGCGTCCAGAAGCAAGGAATACGACGAGCGCATCGAGGCCATCAACTTTTCGCTGGCACACGACGACGGCCAGAGCAACAAGGACCTCGAAAACTCGGACGTGATTCTGGTCGGCGTCAGCCGCAGCGGCAAAACGCCGACCTCGCTCTACCTGGCCATGCAATACGGGCTCAAAGCGTCCAATTACCCTCTAATTCCGGAAGACTTCGAGCGCCGCCAGTTGCCGCCGGCGCTGGCGCCGCACCGCAAGAAAATCTTCGGCCTGACGATTGCGCCGGAGCGCCTCGCCCAGATTCGCAACGAACGCCGGCCCAACTCGACCTACGCCAGCCTGGCCAACTGCCGCCATGAAATCCATGAGGCCGAAGCGATGATGCGGCGCGAAGGCATACGCTGGCTGTCCACCACCACCAAGTCGATTGAAGAAATCGCCACCACCATCTTGCAGGACATCCGGCCGGAGCGGCTGGCGTATTAGGGCACTTGAGAGCGCCCCAGCCCTTTAGCCCCCTTCAGTTCCTTCAACCCCTTGTGCGCATTCCCGTGAACCGCAACATCGTCATTGCCGCCGGCGTGATCGTGTTTCATGTGGCCGCGCTCTGGGCCTTGCAGAACGGCCTGTCACCCCGAACGGTGGAAGTCATCGTGCCGGTCGCACTCCTGAGCCGAACAATGATCAGCCCGCCGATCAGCCCGCCGCCGCCTCGGGCGGCGCCGATTCACCAGCCTGCGCAAAAACGTCCAGCACGCCAGCCAACGCTTCGGCCGTCGGCCGGCGCCGACCCGATGCCCGCGCCCAATGCGCCCACCGCCGTACTTGAGCCCCGGGCACCTGCTCCGCCCGGGGCCGCGCCGGGCGCTGCGGCCCCGGCACCGCCCGACGCAGAGCAACCCGCCAGCAACGCCGACTACCTGCAAAATCCCATGCCCGCCTACCCGCCCGTCAGTCGGCGGCTGGGCGAACAGGGCAAGGTGGTGGTGCGCGTACTCATCGGCACAGATGGCGCAGCGCAGAACGCGGAAATCCGGCAGTCCAGCGGCTTCGAGCGCCTCGACCAGGCCGCCCTGCGCACGGCGCTGAAGTGGCGCTACGTGCCAGGCAAGCGCAATGGCAAGCCAGAGGCCATGTGGTTTAACGTACCGATTAATTTTGTTTTGGAGTAAGTCATGAATTCACCATCGGGTTTGCTAAGCGTCTGGACGCAAGGCGACTTTGTCACCCGGGCGGTGGCCCTCCTCTTGCTGGGCATGTCGCTGGCGACCTGGATCATCATCCTCATCAAGACGCTGGACCTCATTCGATACAAAAAAATCGCCGACGATGCGAACGCCTTCTGGCACAGCGAAGACTTCGCCGCCGGCCTGTCCAAGCTGGGCAGCGACCCGAGCAACCCGTTTCGCCTGCTGGTCATCGCGGGCCGTGAAGCCACCGCCCACCACCGCAGCGCCAAGGTGCAGTTGCACGGCACGCTGGACGTCAGCGACTGGGTCACGCGCAGCCTGCGCAACACCATGGACGAGTTCACCTCGCGCCTGCAATCCGGCCTGGCCATCCTTGCCTCGGTCGGCTCGACCGCGCCCTTCATCGGCCTGTTCGGCACGGTCTGGGGCATCTACCACGCGCTGCTGAGCATCGGCACGGCGGGTCAGGCCACCATCGACAAGGTGGCCGGCCCGATTGGCGAGGCGCTGGTCATGACGGCGCTCGGCCTGGCCGTGGCCATTCCGGCCGTGCTCGGTTACAACGCGCTGGTGCGCGGCAACAAAGGCGTGCTGCAAAAGCTCAACCGCTTCGCGCACGACCTGCACGCCTACTTTGTGACCGGCGCGCGAGTCAGCAGCAGCGGCCCGGCCCATGTCGTGCCAATGAAAAAAGCATGAATTCACCTCTTTCACCTCTATAAGCGAGAAGCACCATGGCTTTCGGAACCCAGGACGACACCGACGAGGTCATGAACGAGATCAACATGACGCCGCTGGTGGACGTGATGCTGGTGCTCTTGATCATCTTCATCATCACCGTGCCGGTGATGAAACATTCGGTCAACATCGACTTGCCGCGCGCCAGCAACGAGGCACAAACCATCCAACCCGAAACGGTTCGGCTGACGGTGGATGCGCAGGGTATTTATTACTTGAACGACGTGAAAATCGAGGACGGCGACCTGGCGCCGCGCTTTCGGGCGGCGGCCGCGCAAGACCCGCAGCCCGCGCTGCATATTCGCGGCGACCGGGCGTCCCGCTACGAACGGGTGGCCCAGGCCATGGCCGCGGCCCAGCATGCCGGCCTGCGCAAAATCGGCTTTGTCACCGAACCGGTCCCGTAAGCCCCACGCTTGTCGCTTCGCAGCCGCCGGTGCCCGAGACGGCTACAGCCCGATTGCCCCCGCGCAAGCTTGGAGAACCCTGACAAAAAGCAGGCAGTGTGCAGGGTCAATCCCTTGCAAACTGCGCCACGCACCCTAAAATAACCGTGCCTGCATATGCAGGCCACTCACTAATGGAGAAGGAGAAGCCCTCATGAATGACAATGTTCAGACCCTCAACCACGGCTATGCGGCTTCTGCCGAGCAGCGTAACCGGGTTCTGCGCAATACCTACTGGCTGCTGGCGCTGAGCCTGCTGCCCACGGTGCTGGGCGCCTGGGTGGGTGTGGCTACCGGAATCACCGCCGCCCTGAGTGGCGGGCTGGGACTGGTCGTGTTCCTCGGCGGCGCCTTTGCCTTCCTGTACGCGATTGAGAAGACCAAAAACTCGGCCGCCGGTGTGCCGGTGCTGTTGGCCTTCACCTTCTTCATGGGCCTGATGCTCTCGCGCATGATCGGCATGATTCTCGGTTTCAAAAACGGCTCCGAACTGATCATGACCGCCATGGGCGGCACGGCCGGCGTGTTTTTTGTGATGGCCACGCTGGCCAGCGTCATCAAGCGCGACATTTCCGGCATGGGCAAATGGCTGTTTGTCGGCGCACTGGTGGTGATGGTTGGCGCCATCGTCAACGTCTTTGTCGGCTCCACCGCCGGCATGATGGCGATTTCGGTCGCCGTCATCGGCATTTTCAGCGCCTACATGCTGTACGACCTCAAGCAGATTCTGGACGGCGGCGAAACCAACTACATCGGCGCCACGCTGGCGCTGTACCTGGACCTCTTCAACGTGTTCCAGGCCCTGCTGGCCTTGCTGGGCATCATGGGGGGTGAAAGAGACTAAAGAAGTTTCGCACTCAACGAAAAAGGGGCCTTGCGGCCCCTTTTTTTGCGCCATTCAGGCCCGTTCAAATACTGCGATGGACTCCACATGCGCAGTATGCGGGAACATATTGACCACACCGGCCGCCGTGCAGTGGTAACCGCCGCCTTCCACCAGCACGCCCGCATCCCGCGCCAAGGTTGCCGGGTTGCAGCTCACATACACAATGCGTTTCGGCGGCGTCCAGTCGCCCAGCACCAGGCTTTGCTGCTGCCCGCCGTCGTCGCAGGGCACGCCGGTCACGACTTGCTGGTGCAATGCGACCAGGGATTTGAACAATTCATAGGCACCTTCACGCGGCGGGTCCACCAGCCACTTGTCAGCCGCGCCGTCTTTTACCAGCAAGCCGGGCGTCATCTCGAACAAATTTCGCGCTACAAATTTGGTAGCAGCCAGCGACCTGCCCTTAACGGTGGAAGCCTTGTTTAATGCATAGTTTTCGCGGGAGCGGGCGACCAGCACCTCGCTGCCTTCCACACCCAGCACCTCGCGCGCACGCGTCGCCAGCGGCAGCGTGAAGTTGCCCAGGCCGCAAAACCAGTCGATCACCCGCTCCTGCGGCTGCACGTCGAGCAGGCGCAGCGCGCGCGAGACCAGCACCTGGTTGATGTGCGGGTTGACCTGAGTGAAATCGGTGGGCTTGAAAGGCATGTGGACGCCAAACTCCGGCAAGCCATAACTCAGTGCCGGCACATCATCATCGAGCAACTGGACGGTCTCCAGCCCGCCCGGCTGCAACCACCACTGCAACCCTGGGTGGGCCGTCGCAAAGGCCCGCAGCCGGTCCAGGTCGCCCTTGCTGAGCGGCTCCATATGCCGCAGCACCATGGCCGTCACCGCATCGCCGCAGGCCAGCTCGATCTGCGGCAGCGTCTCCTTCGCATCCATGCCGGCGATCAGCGCGCGCAGCGGCAGCAGCAGGTCGCTCACGTGTTTGGGCAAGACAGGGCATTCACGCATGTCGGCGACATAGGCACTTTTTCGCTCGTGAAAACCCACCAGCACCTCGCCCTTCTTGCGCACGAAACGCACCGACAGACGCGCGCGGTAGCGGTAGCCCCAGGCCGGGCCTTCGATCGGCCGCAGCACATTGGCGGCCTTGAGTTTGCCCAGGTGCCAGAGGCTGTCTTCGAGCACACGCTGCTTCACGGCCACCTGCGCGCCGATGTGCAGGTGCTGCATCTTGCAGCCGCCGCAAGCGCCGGTGTGCAGGCCGAAGTGCGGGCACTGCGGGCGTACGCGCTGCGGGGATTCGCGGTGAATCGCCATCACCATGGCTTTTTCAAATGTGCTTTTTTTGCGGTAGACGTTGGCCGTGACCTGTTCGAAAGGCAGCGCCCCTTCAATGAACACGACCTTGCCATCGGCCCGGTGCGCAATGCCCTGGGCCTCGATGTCGAGCGACTCGACGATGAATACATCGGGCGGGTAATCCACCGTCGCGGGCGTCTGTTTGTTCTGGTTCTTTTTTGGCATCCCCGATTGTCTCAGGCTACGCCGCCATGGTGCTGTCAGCGCCAAGCCAGCAGGTACTCGTCCCAATGCGCTTCGTCCGGCGCCAGGTTGCCCAGCGTCTGCTTGACCAGCGCGATCTCCTGCTCGTACTCGGCTTCGAGCAAACCGCCGCGCATTTTTTGAAAGCGGCAGTAGAGCAGATAGGTGTTCATGACATCGGTTTCGCAGTAGCGGCGAATTTCGTCGGTCTTTCCGGCCAGGTAAGCCGGGTAGACGTCCGAGCCGTCCATGCCCAGTTTGCCGGGGAACCCGCAAAGCTTGGTCATGGCGTCCAGCGGGGCGTTGTTCTTGGGCTGGTACAGGGCCAGCAGGTCCATCAGGTCGAGGTGGCGCGTGTGGTAGCGGCCAATGTAGTTGCTGAATTTCCAGTCGCGATCCGTCTCGCCCATCTCCCAGTATTGGCTGGCGACCACGCCATGCTTGAGGCCGCGGTAGTGCAGCACCGGCAGGTCAAAGCCGCCACCGTTCCAACTGACGAGCTGGGGCACATGCTTTTCCACCCTGCTGAAAAAAGTCTGGATGACCTTGCCTTCCGAGGCACCGTCCTTATCGACAAAGGAATGGACGCGCAGCCCTTCGGCATTGCGGAACACGCAACTGATGACCAGGATGCGCTGCAGGTGCAGCGGCATGAAGTCGCTCTGGCCTTTGGCATGCCGGTCCGCCAGGTAGGCCGCGTAAACGTCGGCGTCGCTCCTGTCGGCACTTTCGCCGCGCAAAGCGCGCAGCCCGGCCACATCGGGGATGGACTCAATATCAAATACCAGGACAGGCCAGGCCATGGGTCAGACTTTCATCAAGGAATTGCGTGCCGAAAGTGGTGCAAAAAGGGCGCCGTGCGCTGCAGGACTTCCCTGGGCAACGCAGCGGCAAGCGCCTATTTGGCCGGCAGGTATTTCGCCGGGTCCACCGGTTTGCCCTGGCGGCGGATTTCGAAATGCAGCTTCACGCGGTCAGCGTCGCTATCGCCCATCTCGGCAATTTTCTGGCCTTTGCGCACCGTCTGGTCTTCCTTGACCAGCAAGGTCTGGTTGTGGGCGTAGGCGGTCAGAAAGGTGTTGTTGTGCTTGAGGATGATCAGGTTGCCATAGCCGCGCAGACCCGCGCCGGCATACACCACGCGGCCGTCGGCGGAGGCCATCACGGTGTCGCCGGGTTTGCCCGCGATGTCCATGCCCTTGTTCTTGACCTCATCAAAACCAGCCAGCACCGTGCCGGCGCCATGCACCGGCCAGATCCAGGCGATATCGTCTTCGCTGCCGGCGCTGGACGGCGCTGAAGCCGCCGGCTTGGCCGCGCTGGCGGCTGGCGTGGGGGTGGCAGATCCCGAGTTCACCGGCCGTACAAGCACCAAGGCATTGTCGGCCGGCGGCACCACGCGCAGCACCTGGCCGACCTCGATCAGGTTGGGGTTTTCAAGGTTGTTCCAGCGCCCGATATCGCGCCAGTTCTGCCCGGTGTCCAGCCCGATGCGAATCAGCGTGTCGCCGGGTTTGACGGTGTAGTACCCGGGCTTGCCGGCATTTTCAAAACCGGACGGCATCCTGACGCCGCCGGCATCCACCGCACCAGCAGCGGGAGGGCGTGACGTGCTGGTGCCGCGGTCCTCGACCGGCGCGCGGCCCAGGCGGGTGCCGCAACCCGAGGCCAACACGACGACGACGGCCAGAACGCAAGACATGAGCAGACGGCTGGCCCGTTTTTCGGAGTGGCGCTCTTGAAAAGCCGTATGGGAAGACGCTGCCATGGCTGAGCCTGCTTTTTCATTCATTGCTTGTGTACCTTTGCAACTGCTGCGTATATGCTGCCTATAGCCTGTGTGTATCTCTTGTGCGTGTCGGGATGGCGCCGACAGACGCCGTGAGCAGGCTTGGGTTCATGCCCGCTCAGCTCGTTCCCGATTTTAAAGGTACAAAGTACACCGCTTCCAGAACGGTCCGCGTCACACCTTGCGGGGTCTTGTCGAGCACCACCAGCGCCTGGGTACCGTCGGCCATCTGCAGGGGCGCCACCAGGCGGCCACCGACGGCGAGCTGCTCCACCCAGGCCGGCGGAATCGCCTCGCCGCCGGCGGCGGCAATCATGGCCGCGTAAGGCGCGCCTTTGGCATAACCGGCCATGCCGTCGCCAAACAGCAAATGCACATTGGCCAGGCGCAAGGCCCGCAGGTTCTCGCGCGCCTTGTCATGCAGACCGCGCAGCCTCTCGATGCTGTAGACCTCGGCGGCCAGTCGGCTAAGTACCGCCGCCTGGTAGCCACAACCGGTGCCTATCTCCAGCACCCGCCCCATCGGGGCCGCCCGGCCCTGCCGCAGGAGTTCGAGCATGCGCGCCACCACATTGGGCTTGGAGATGGTCTGGCCCAGGCCAATCGGCAAGCTGGTGTCTTCATAGGCCTGGTTCACCAGCGCGGTGTCGACAAAGCGGTGACGCTCGACCTGGCCCATCGCGGCCAGCACCTGCGCGTCCGAGATGCCTTGCGCGGCGAGCTTATGCACCATGCGCGAGCGCACCGCTTTCGAGTCCAGCCCGATGCCGCTGGGCAATGCTGATTTGGCCTGTTTTCTTGCATCGAAAATACCTGTCGCCTTTTCGGGATGTGCGCGACCAGATGCTTTTTTGGTAGCAGATGGCGTGCCCGCATCGGGCGCCAAGCGCACCGGAAAACCGGGCCGTTTGGCGGCGGCAGCGTCCGGCGGGGTGGCCATCCGCGCGGACGGGTTGACCGGTGGCTTCAGCGTTGATTTCATGCGGCGGCTTGCGTGACTTGCGCCCTGTGCGTCAATTGGGCCGCAGTCTGCGCCCAGTAGGGCAGGCGCTCATGGTCGGTCAAGTCCACCTGCAAGGGCGTGATCGAGATGAAGCGGTGCCGGGTGGCATGAAAATCGGTGCCCTCGCCCTCTTCCTTGGCCGGACCTGCGCCGCCAATCCAGTACATGGTCTCGCCGCGCGGGCTGGTCTGCATGATGACCCGTTCCGCCGCATGACGCCGGCCCAGGCGGCACACCTTGAAGCCCTGAATCTTCTCATCGGGCAGGTTGGGAATGTTCACATTGAGCAGCCAGGGCGCCAGCGTCGGCTGGGCACCGTGGGCAATGGTTTCCAGCGAAGGCAGAAGTTGCCGCACCAGATCGCGCGCGCGGCGGCCCGCCACTTCGATGTGGCTCCAGCCCTTTTCGGTTTGCGAAAACGCAATCGACGGAATGCCGAACAGATAACCTTCCATCGCCGCGCCGACGGTGCCGGAATAAATGGTGTCGTCGCCCATGTTGGCGCCGTTGTTGATGCCGGAGACCACCAGATCCGGCCGGTAGCCCAGCAAACCGGTCAGCGCAATGTGTACGCAATCGGCCGGCGTGCCATTGATGTAGCGAAAACCATTGGCCGCCGTTTGCACATACATCGGCGAATGCAGGGTCAGCGCATTCGATTTGGCGCTGTTGTTCTGCTCGGGCGCGACCACCTCGACATCGGCAATGTCTTTGAGCGCTTCGTACAGCGCAATGATGCCGGAGGCCTGGTAGCCATCGTCGTTGCAAATGAGAATTTTCATGAATTGATTCTACGGTCTCAAGGGTGACAAACGGCGTTCCCGTCCGTTCTATTTGCGGGTCGAACCTGCCTATGATGCAGCTTCCCCCTGACCAACAAAGGAAAACCCCATGCATGCCTGGCTTTGCGAAGACCCCACCGGCGCTGACGCCCTGATCTGGAAAGAACTGCCCACCCCCGCGCCCAAGCCCGGCGAAGTGCTGATCGACATCAAGGCCGCCAGCCTGAATTTTCCGGATCTGCTGATCGTTCAGAACAAATACCAGGTCAAGCCGCCGCTGCCTTTTGTGCCCGGCTCCGAATACGCCGGCGTGGTTCAGGCGGTCGGCGCAGGCGTCAAGCACCTGCAGGTCGGCCAGAATGTTGCCTGCCTGTCGGGAACCGGCGGGTTTGCCACCCATGCCATCGCGCCCGCCGCGCTGTGCATGCCGCTGCCTCCGGGCTTTTCCTATGTCGATGCGGCGGCCTTCATCGTGATTTACGCGACCTCGCACCACGCGCTGGTGGACCGGGCGCAACTAAAAGCCGGCGAGACCGTGCTGGTGCTTGGCGCAGCCGGCGGTGTCGGCACCTCCGCCATCCAGATTGCCAAGGCCCTGGGCGCCAAAGTGATCGCCGCCGCATCCACCGATGAAAAATGCGCGCTGTGCCGGTCGATTGGCGCCGATGCCACGATCAACTACAGCAGCGAAAACCTGCGCGAAGCCATCAAAGCCCTGACCGATGGCAAAGGCCCTGACGTGATTTATGACCCGGTGGGCGGTGATCTGGCCGAACCCGCCTTCCGCTCCATCGCCTGGCGCGGCCGTTACCTGGTGGTGGGCTTTGCGTCCGGAACCATTCCGTCGCTGCCGCTGAACCTGACGCTGCTCAAGGGCGCATCCATCGTCGGCATCTTCTGGGGCGGCTTTTCCAAGCAGGAACCCAAAGCCAGCGCTGACGCCATGGCCGAACTGGCGCAGTGGTACGCGCAGGGAAAAATCAAGCCGGTCATCGACCGCGCCCTGCCCATGGCCGAACTCAAGGCCGCTTATGCCCAGATGAGCTCGCGTGATGTGAAAGGCAAGCTGGTGATGGTGAACTGACGGGCGTCAAGCCTGGCCGAATAAAAAAATGCCCCTCGCACAGGGGCAAGGTCAGCTTTTTTTTCCGGAATTTCCAGCCGCCTTGCCCGAACCGTTGTCGCGCGGCGGCAGGCCGGTGTGCTGCGTGAGAATGCGGCCCCTGACCGGCGTGACGGTCTTCCTTGCCAGCGGTGTCGAGTTCTTGCGGCGCGCGCTGGTGTAGCCGCCATCAGGCAGCGGCTGGAAGGTCGGGATCAGGTGGTGCTTGCCGTTGCCGATCAGGTCGGCGCGGCCCATGGCCTTGAGCGCTTCGCGCAGCAGCGGCCAGTTGTTGGCGTCGTGGTAGCGCAAGAAGGCCTTGTGCAGGCGCCGCCGCTTGTCGCCGCGCACGATGTCCACCGTTTCGCTGTCGCGCGTGATCTTGCGCAGCGGGTTTTTGTTGGTGTGGTACATCGTCGTCGCCGTGGCCATGGGCGAGGGGTAGAAGGTTTGCACCTGGTCGGCGCGAAAGCCGTTTTTCTTCAGCCAGATCGCCAGGTTCATCATGTCTTCGTCGCTGGTGCCGGGGTGGGCGGCGATGAAGTAGGGAATCAGGAACTGCTTCTTGCCGGCTTCCAGCGAGAACTTCTCGAACATCTGCCTGAACTTGTCGTAGCTGCCGATGCCGGGCTTCATCATCTTGGTCAGCGGGCCCTGCTCGGTGTGCTCGGGCGCGATCTTGAGGTAGCCGCCGACGTGGTGCGTGACCAGTTCCTTGACGTACTCGGGGCTTTGCACGGCCAGGTCGTAGCGCAGGCCGGAACTGATCAGGATTTTCTTCACGCCCTTGAGTGCCCGCGCGCGGCGGTACATCTTGATCAGCGGGTTGTGGTCGGTGTTCAGGTTGGGGCAGATGCCCGGGTAAACGCACGACGGTTTTCGGCAAGCTGATTCGATCTCGGGCGACTTGCAGCCGATGCGGTACATGTTGGCGGTCGGCCCGCCGAGGTCGGAAATCGCTCCTGTAAAGCCCTTGACGGTGTCGCGGATCGCTTCGATTTCGCGGATCACCGAGTCTTCCGAGCGGCTCTGGATGATGCGGCCTTCGTGCTCGGTGATCGAGCAGAAGGTGCAGCCGCCGAAACAGCCGCGCATGATGTTCACGCTGAAACGGATCATCTCCCAGGCCGGGATCTTGGTGGCGTGGTCGTGGCTGCCGTTCTCGTCGGCATAACGCGGATGCGGCGACCGGGCGTACGGCAGGTCGAAGACATAGTCCATCTCGGCCGTGGTCAGCGGAATCGGCGGCGGGGTGATCCACACGTCGCGCGCCGTGGCGCCTTCGCCGTGGGCCTGCACCAGCGCGCGGGCATTGCCGGGGTTGGTCTCCAGGTGCAGCACGCGATTGGCGTGGGCATACAGCACCGCATCGCTCTTGACCTGCTCGTAGGAAGGAAGGCGAATGACCGAACGATCGCGCGGCGGCACCTTGATCTTGCCCTGCATGTGCGGCAGCGCCGGGTTGCGCACGAAGGTCAGCGGCTTGATCGCAGGGTTTGCCGGGGCGACAGCCACCGGTTTCGCGGCGGCCAGCACGGGCGAGCCTTCGGCTTCGGCCTTCACCGCCACCTCGCTGGCCTCGTCCTCACGCGCGCAGGTCGCGCCCTGCTCGCGCGCCTGGTCGGAAATCATCAGGTAAGGGTTGACATGCGCCTCGACGCGGCCGGGCTCGTCGACGCTGGTGGAATCGATCTCGAACCAGCCTTCGGCGCTCTCGTCGCCCGTACGGCGGATGAACGCTGTGCCGCGCACGTCGGTGATGCTGGCGACCGGCTCGCGTGCGGCCAGGCGGTGCGCGATTTCAACGATGGCGCGCTCGGCATTGCCGTATAACAGCAGGTCGCACTTGGAATCGATCACGACGCTGCGGCGCACCTTGTCCGACCAGTAGTCGTAATGCGCGATGCGGCGCAGCGAACCCTCGATGCCGCCGAGGATGATGGGCACGTCTTTATAGGCTTCGCGGCAGCGCTGCGAATACACCAGCGCAGCACGGTCAGGCCGCTTGCCGCCGATGTCGCCCGGCGTGTAGGCGTCATCGCTGCGGATCTTGTGGTCCGCGGTGTAGCGGTTGATCATCGAATCCATGTTGCCGGCGGTCACGCCGAAGAACAGGTTCGGTTTGCCCAGCACCCGGAACGGGTCGGCGCTTTGCCAGTCTGGCTGGGCGATGATGCCGACGCGGAAACCCTGGGCCTCCAGCATGCGGCCAATCACGGCCATGCCGAAGCTGGGGTGGTCGACATAGGCGTCGCCGGTGACCACGATGATGTCGCAGCTGTCCCAGCCCAGCGCGTCCATTTCCGCCCGGCTGGTGGGCAGGAATTTGGCCGTGCCGAAACGGGCCGCCCAGTACTTGCGGTAGCTGGTCAGCGGCTTGGCGGCACGGTTGAAGAAGGAGACGTCGATGGGGGCGTTCATGAGAACTTTTTGGGTAACCGGGGATTGTAAGGTTTACCCCCGGTTTTGCCGTGTGGTCAGGGCGTTTGGCCCTACAAAACCCACACTGGCGACGCCTGAACGTGGTTAAAGTGCCCAACAGTGCCCACCCATGAACTCATACGGCCTGGTGCCCTCTATCAGGTTACTGCCTTTTGCCAGGCTGCCTTTCCCGGCGCTTTTCCATGAATACGCTTTCCCCCGCTTCCAGCGCCTTGCTGGCTGATCTCATCCTGGTGCTGCATGCCGCGGTGGTCGGCTTTGCCGTTGTGGGGCAACTGCTGTTCATGGCCGGCGGCTGGTGCGGCTGGGCCTGGGTGCGCAAGGGTTGGGTGCGGGTGGCGCATCTGGCGCTGATCGGCTTTGTGGTGGTGCAAAGCTGGCTGGGCGCAGTCTGCCCGCTGACGCGCTGGGAGCAGCAGTTGCGGCTGCAGGCGGGCCAGCCAGTGGATGGCCAGTCCTTCATCGCGCACTGGCTGTCGCGGCTGATCTTTTTCGACGCGCCGGCCTGGGTGTTTGTCGCCGCCTACAGCCTGTTCGGCCTGCTGGTCCTGCTGAGCTGGTGGTGGATTCCACCGCGTTGGCGCGGCATGCGCTGATCAGCCATGGCGCGCGCGGCTGTCGTCAGGCGCCTCGCCCCGCTCGGTCATGCCGTAGTCGCGCATGACGCCGGCCACGCGCAAGCGGTAATCGGCGAACACGTCATGCCGTCCCCGCTCCTGGGCCATGCGGTGCGACTCCAGGCGGCGCCAGGCCAGGACGGCTGCTTCATCCCGGAAGAAAGACAAGGACAGCAGCTTGCCCGGTGTGCTCAGGCTTTCGAATCGCTCGATGGACACGAAACCATCGATCTGCTCGAGTTGAGGCCGGAGTGCCGCGGCGATCTCCAGGTAGGTCTGCTTTTTCTCGGGATGCGGAGTCACTTCAAAAATGATCGCAATCATGGGGTCCTTCCGGTGGCGTTTGCCATCTGTCGTGGTGCTGGATCCGTGCTGAATACCGGCTACTGGAAAACTGGGATTCGGGCGTTCGGCAAGGGGCGGTAGGTCCACCCTGCGGGCATGGCGGCCCCGGTGCCTGCCAAAAGCTCCAGCCAGCAGGCCAGCGCGGCTGCGGCCACCGTACAGGCCAACGCCTCCCCTGGACATTGGTGAATGCCATGACCGAATGCATGGGGTGCAGCGCCCGTGCCGTCCGGCCACCACGCTGACGGCTGCGAACCGGGAGCTGGATGGCCCGCAGCCAGCACCAGCAGCAAGGCGTCGCCCGCCTGCAGCATCTGGCCTGCAACATCCACCGGCGCCGAGACAAATCGGCGCGTGTTGTGGATGGACGGATCGTGCCGGCTGACAAAGGCCACGAACGCCTGCAACCGCGCGGGCTGGCCACGCAATTCAGCCACCACCCCGGGACGCCGGGTGATCGCCACGATGCTGTTGCCAAGCAGGCCTGCAGTCGCTTCACAGGTTTGCGACAGCAGCCCGACCAGGTTGGCGAGCAAGGCCTGTCGGTCCTGCCAGCCGCTTGCGGCAGCTTCTGCCTTCAACAAAGCCAGCGTGCTGCCGTCACCAGCCGCGGCCTGGTCGACAAGTATTTCAAGGCGCGCCAGCAGGGCCGAGGCTGCGGCGCTGGCTGCGTCCAGTTGCAAGGTTGTGCTTCGGGGCGACAGGCAGGCGACAAAGTCGGCTACCCAGACCGCCACCTCAGGCAATGCCTTGGCGTCAAACCCGAGCCAGTCAGCCACCGCCATGACGGGCACGTCGGCCGTCCATTGCGAAAGCGCCGGGCCGTCGCAGCTGCCCAAAGTCAGTGGGGTACCCGCGATCTCCGCGGTGCGTGTGCGGACCCGGGCCAGGTCGGCGCGGCCCATCACCTGCTGCAGCACGCGCCGGGACGGCCCATGGCGCGCGCCTTCATTCATGCGGATCAGGCGCGCGAAGACTTCGCCGGCGGGCGATCCGGCAATCGCAGCCGGAACGGGCCCTGCGGGCGGACGGACGCGGCAGGCCGGACTCGTGAGGATCGCGCGGACCACGTCCGGGTGAGCGGCCATCCAGAACCCATGCCGCTCGTCAAACACCAGTGCAGGACCGGCTGCCAGCGCCGCGTAATACGGATACGGGTCCGGATGGGCCGGGGCTGCGAGGATGTGGTCGGGATGCATGGACGCAGTGTCGGCATTCCCTGACGGCAATGCTTCGGCCTGGACCAAAGCATGCACGCGGCCGGGCGTGACAATGCGGGTCATGCACCGCGCCAGACCACCAGCCCGTGTCCAGACAGATGCCGCACCTGCGCTAGCGGACCCTCTGGATTCACCCGCAGCCCTGTCAGAGGCCGACAGCGGCGAAGACCGCTTGCCGCAAGTGGCGGCCGCCATCGGCGAGCCGGCGCGTGCGCGCATGTTGTGCGCACTGCTTGACGGTCATGCGCGCACCGCCACCGAGCTGGCGGCAGCCGGTGAGATTGCGCCCTCCACCGCCAGCGGCCACCTGACGAGACTCGTCAAGCAGGGCCTGCTGACGGTGCTCTCGCAGGGGCGTCATCGTTATTTCCGACTGAGCGGCGCAGCCGTGGCGCAGGCGCTGGAATCCTTGCTGGTGATCGCCGGCACGCCCCGCACTGGCTTCACACCGAGCACGCCCGAGCGCCTGCGTACGGCGCGCACCTGCTATGACCACATGGCGGGTGCGTATGCCGTCGCATGGCATGACCATTTTCTGGCGCAGGGCTGGCTGGTGGCCGGCGGCAACGGCTACACCGTCACCGCAGCGGGTGAGCGGGCGCTTGCCGAACTGGGGATGGAGCTTTCAACACTGGGCAAAACCCGGCGCCTGGCTTGTCCGTGCATGGACTGGAGCGAGCGCCGGCCGCATCTGGCAGGCGCACTGGGCGCGGCATTTCTGGAGCTGGCACTGCGCAGGCGCTGGGTGACGCGAGGTCTGGACAGCCGCGCGCTACAGGTCACGCCGGCCGGGCAGCGTCAGTTGGGCGATTCGGCAAGCCGGGCAACCAACGGCGACACCGCTCAGTAGCGCGCCGTCATCTGCCCGCGGATTTCACCGCCAGGATGCGCGGCCGTGTGGATGTTGGCGTACCACTTGCCCGCGATCAGGTCTGCAGCCTGCGCCGGCGTGATGGTTGCATTGCCCTCCATCGATGCGCTCATCGGCCCTTTCCAGCCCAGCACCACGCCCGCATTGGCGCCCACAGCGGCAGGGCCGTGAAAATGTCCTGCGGTTGCCGGACCACTCAGGCCGGCGTAACTGACTTTCCAGCGCAGCAGGTTGGTGTTCTTGTCCAGTACGGCGTCAACCGAGCCTGTGGCGTTACTGGCGACGGGAGGCACTTCGTTACCACCGCGTAACTGCGTGGTGAAGGCGACGAGGCTGGACTGCTGATCCAGCATGCTGCATCCCGCAGCAGCAAGCACCACACCTGTCAGGGCAAGTGCCAGCATGGTGCGTTTCTGGAGGGTGGGCTGGTTCATGCGGGTGTTCCTTAAAGGTGTGTGAGTCGATGGGTAAACCGGAAAGCCCATTGTGAAATGCTGTCGAGCTTGGCTTGTAGGACAAATCCATCCCGACCTGTACGACGCTTTCAATGAGTCGCCATTTGCCGACGCACACCCGACCTGCACTTCACAATAGGCACAGCTCTTGCGATAGACGACACACCAGTCAGGACGACTGACGCCATATGACCTGTTCAGATGGCCCAACCATCAACCCGCAGTGGACGATTGCCACTTGAACAGGCCCATCATGAACCCCTATGGCGACATTGACCTGACCCGCTATCTCCAGACCGAAGGCCGCCGCCGCGCGGCTGAACTCGCGCGCAACCAGGCCCCGAGTACCCAGCCGGATGCCACGGCCACCAGCAAGCCGCCGGTTCAGCAGGCTGCCGCCGGCACGCCGCCAGGCCCGCACGAGCAGTCTGCCCGGCCGCTGCGTCAGGCCGGAAGCCTCACCGAGGTGCTGCAGCAGATGGGCGTCACCACGGCCGCGCCGCGCGGTCGCCCGGCCCCGAACTGACCAGACTGCCTACTCTGTAGGTGCAGGCCGCGAATTGCCCGCGCATGCTGGTGAGCCGCCCAACGCCGACCTATCATTTGCGCCAGTTCACCGAATGGTGTGTTCACTGGAGCATCGACATGAAACGCTTGCCTCGTTTTTTCATCCCCGCTGGCCTGCTGGCCCTGGGGTTTCTGGCAGGTTGCCAGGACGTCAAATCACCCAAGGCCCCGCCCGCCATTCCCACACCCAAAGCTTCCACCACTGCAACGCAGTGGGTGATGCCTGATCTGGTGGCCATCGCCGCTGACCCAAAGGCATCGTTTTGAGGGCGTCAAAGCGGGCCACGACGGCAGGCTGCGGCGTCCTGTTGGGCCTGGTCATCATGGTGTCTAGCGGCTGTGCCATGCAGAACCCGACAGGCGAAGTCACCCGGCAAGTCCGCATCAACGGCGAGGCCTTCCAGGTGACGCAACTCACCGAAGGCACGTGGACTTTGACGGCGGCATCAGGCCAACAGACGTTACCGCGTGATGGCATGGCCAGGCCCGCGATGATTGAAGCCATCGAGGGCGTGTCCGGATGCAAGGTCACCGACAGTGATTATTCGCAGGCGGGCCGGCAACTGGATGCGCAGGTTGATTGCGCGGGGCGCCTGAAAAACTGATTCGGCGCTAGCAGCCTCCTGAGCACCCTTGAACTCACGAAGGTCTGGACGAAAAAAAGCAGCCATGAGGCTGCTTTTTTTTGAGGTCTCGCTTAATAGCCAAACCACAATATGACGAACTGCCCCACGTTTCGACCAGTGGGAACAGGTTCGTCAGGCGGTATTAACCCGCAGCCTTCAGTGCATCACGCAGGGCCTTGATCTGGTCATGGTTGCGCTGTGCACCTTGTGCCTGGCGTTCAACCAGCGCACGCACCGTGGCGGGCAGGTTCTGCTTGAGGGCCTTGCGATAACGGGCCAGCGCAGCGTCTTCACCGCGTTCGGCTTCATCCAGCATGGCGTGGTCGGTGTAGGTGCTCAGGGTAGCGCGGATCGCCACCCAGCCGCGGTGCAGCGCGCCCGAAGCCGTGCCGCCCTCATCGGCCTTGCCGCCCAGTTGGCGAATGTGGGTCTGCAGCTCGGCTGCAGCACCGCGGCACTCGTCCGCATGACGCAGCAGCAGCGTCTTGATGTCCTGTGCCTTGACGTGTTCGGCAACGGCTGTGAAACCGTATTCGCCGTCGCGGCTGGATTCAAGCAGGTCGTTCAGCGTGTCGATCACATCGGCGTCGCTCAGGACGTCGGTGTTGGTGGTGCCGGTGGGGTGAAAGTCTTTGTCGAGTGCCATGTGAAGTGCTCCTGTAATGGTGAGGGCCAAATCGGCCAAATACAGAATCCGGTCATCAGTCAGTGACTGGTTGGCAGCGGCTGTCTTTTGCAGGCAGCCCCGCTTCGCGACCGGTTCATGCATTGATGCTGCGACCGTCATTTGCCGGCACTGGTCAGGCAATCCCAGCCACGGCTGTAGGAAAACGTCACCCATCGGCTGCACTCCAAACCGGAGGAATGCGCTCATGCTGCGCAGCCCTAGGCGCCTGCATGCCAGGCCGTGATCAGCCGTCGAGTTCTGGATAGCGCCGGAAGATGCCCTCCTCGTTAAACGCAATCCGCCGCTCACTGGCAAGGTAAGCCGCCAGCCGGCGATGACCCGCCACTGCTTCATGCAGCCGGCTGACATGAGGCGTCTTCCGCAGCGCCCGCGCGGTGGCTTTCGGGAAGGCATACAGCAGTCCGTCCACCAACTGGAACAGCGACAGGTCGGCGTAAGTCAGACGCGCACCGACAAGGTGGCGATGGCTGGCCGGGTTGCGATCGAGCACCTGTTCGAACCAGCCGAGAAACTTCGGAATACGCGCCTTGCGGAATTCGGCGGCCCTGCGCAGGGCCTCCTTTTTCTGGTCTTCGTAATAAAGACCGGTCCCGACTGGGTGATGCGTGTCGTGGGCTTCGGCGACGACATCGGCGACGGTGAGCTGAAGCTGGTGGGTCCAGATCCGTTTGTGTTCGACCGTGCTGGCCAGGCCGATCCTGGGCCCGAGGTAGAGCAGGATCGCGGAAGTCTGCCCGACGATGAAGGAGCCGTCGCGCAGGAATGGTGGCGCAAAGGGCGGCGTCTTCACGGAGGGGCTGTCCAGAAAATGCATCATGGCCGGCATGCCCACGCCCTTGCGTGGCGGGTCGCACCGGGCAATGTCGATGTAATCGGCGCCTGCGGCTTCCAGTGCGAGCCGGACGAACTCGCCGCGCCCCTGAATCGTTGGCCAGTAGTGAAGTTCAAATGCCATGCGGAGAGATCCTTGTCGTGAGCTGGCCATGCGTGGGCATGGGTGAGGGCCGTGGGCTCCGGCCTTCAGGACGGCGTGCACCCGCGATTGTTCAGTCGTTTTTTTAAAGCCGAACGCGCGTGCCGGCAATAAGACAGGAACGCCAGTCCCCAGGAACGCCGGTACCGCGCAGGAAACGCTGGAACGCGCGATGGTCACCGATCCCTCGCCTGCACAAGTCGGTAAGCGGCTTTTCATGTACCGCGGACTGTTTTTAGATACCCGGTTGAGCTACGTTTCCTGACGCCACCGGTCCTACAAAAAAATCGCAGCGCCCCTACAAAAGCACCCCGGGACGATTCATAGATTGGTGTTGCGGGTAGCCGATGGCAACGCGATCCGGCCGGCTTTTCGAAAGCAGCAGGATCGCCAAACGGGATGCTTCTTCAGCGCCAGTGCGCGCTGCACCACCCACCATCAGCGACCAGCCGCCGCAGCAGGCGGGCGCGACGACCGGCACGGGCTGATGACCGCCGGTGACGTCTATCTTTCATCATCACCTCCCAGGAGAAGCGACATGGCACGCAATCGTGACGACAGGCAACAGAACCAGAACAACCGCTACGACGAGAACCGGGCGCAGCAGCAGCAAGCGGGCGACTCGGGACGGCGTGGCTCACACGGCGCGCGGGACTGGGACCGCCCGGGTCAGCAACAGCAACGCGACTTCGACTCGCAATTCGGCGGCTACAACAACCAGTCCGACTTTGGGAGCCCGCGACAAGCGGGCGGCTATGACAACCAGGGCGGCAATGCCAGCTACGGGCGCGGCGCGGGTGGCTCTGATTTCAGCGGGCAGCCCAGCCGTTTCGAGCAGCAGGGCCGCCAGGATCGCTACCAGGACTACCAGAACGTAGGCGGCAGTAGCTACGGCTCGGACGAGCAGCGTTACGGCAACTTTGCTGGCAATGAACAGCGCCGCCAGAACTGGGGCGATGACAGCTGGCAGGGCAATGCGCGTGCCGGGCAGTACAGTCAGGGCAACCGCGGCGGCTTTTCGGCAGGCTATGGCGGCTACGGCGACCAGAGCGCCGGCGCCGGTTATGGCGGCAGCGACTTCGCCGGCCAGCAGGACCAGTACAGACGCAACTCGGGCCAGTACGGCGGCCGCGGCTATGCGGGCAACGTGGGCAATGCAGGCTACGGCGGCTATGGTCAGGAAAGCCATGGCGGTGGCAACCCGAATCAGCGCAGCCGCCATTCCGACCCGGACTACCACCAGTGGCGTCACGAGCAGTTGCAGAGCCTGGACAACGACTACGAGGACTGGCGCAAGGAGCGCTACAGCAAGTTCTCTGACGAGTTCAACAGCTGGCGCAGCCAGCGCGCCGGCCAGGGCTCATCGGGCAGCCGCAGCGACAACCAGGCGGCATCGGGTTCGGGCAATGACAGCAACGCCCGCAACCAGCAGTCGGAGAATCTGGGCAGCAATGTCCAGGCCGGCAGCAGCAGCCCGGGCTCGAAGCAGCACAAATAAAGCGGGAACTCAACGCGGAATAGCCGGGTGACCTCCGGCTTCCGCGACTGGACATCCAGCAAAAAAGGGCGCCATCGCGGCGCCCTTTTTCAATGGCTTGCAAGGAATGAGAGAACGCCTCGCCACAGGCCGCAGCAGCTCCCCCGACAGACTCAGACGCCGGCCGCAATCTGCCGCAAGGCCTGCTCGAAAACCTCGGAAGGCTGCCCGCCCGAAATCAGGTGACGGCCGTTGAGGATCACTGCAGGCACCGAACGGATGCCCTGCGACTGGTAGAACTGCTCGCTTTCGCGCACCTCGTCCGCATAGTCCTGCGAGGCGAGCGTGGCCCGCGCAGCCGCTTCATCCAGGCCCGCTGCTTTCGCCGCCTCCAGCAACACTGCGTGGTCAGCAGGGCTCTGGCCGTCGGTGAAATACGCCTTGAAGAGGGCTTCCTTCAACGCCTTTTGCGCGGCGCCGCCCTGCAGCCCGGCCCAGTGCAGCAGGCGGTGTGCGTCGAAGGTGTTGTAGATGCGGCTGCGGCCGCCGCCCGGCTCATCGGCCCCACTGAACTTGAAGCCAAGCTGCGCGCCGCGCTCCCGGATGCCGTCCCGGTTGGCCTGTGCCTGCGCGGCGGAGATGCCGTACTTGCGGGTGATGTGTTCGGTGATGTCCTCGCCTTCAGCCACCATGCCGGGGTTCAACTCGAAGGGCTGGAAATGCAGGTCCACCTGGATGTCGTCGCGCACCCGCTCAATGGCCTGGTCCAGCGACTTCAGGCCAATGGCACACCACGGGCAGGAGACATCGGACACGAAGTCGATCTTCAATGAAACCGGCGTGAGGCCGGGGTTGGCGGGTGTCAGAGGGGAAGACGGCGTGGTCATGGATTGGTCCCGGTTGCTATGGGGGTGCCCCGCATGCCTGCGGCTGGGTAGTCAGGCAGACGGGCGGCGGCTACAGGAATTCTGCGCCGTCAGCCAACACCTTGCGGCGAATCGGGGCATATCAAGGGACCGCCCGACTGACGCCGAAGGGCGAGCCAGCATCGCCATCCGCCCAGCGCCTGCCGATTCAAGAAACTGTCACACAAGCTCCCTAACATCCCGGCAGCGCTGAACACCGCTGCCGCCCGCCGCCGCCTCCACAAGCCGGTGCCGGACGCGCTGATTGCCTTGCTCACCCACGATAAAACCGGAACCCACGATGTCCAAGCCCGCACAACCCTCACGCCGCCATGCCCTGAAACTGCTGGCGTCCGCGCCCATGCTCCCGCTCGGCGCCTTTGCCTCCACCGCCCTGCTCGCCGGCTGCGCCACCAGCCCTGCACGCGGTTTCGCCGGTTGCAGCTTCACGTCGATGGCCGCACCGACGCTGGCGAACCCTGCCGCCATGGCCACGACCACCGTCGGCTCCAGCCTGGCCGTGCGCTTCGCCGACCACAGCGTGCAGAACTACAAGCTGGCCTACACGCCCTTCTTCATCACCGGCGACCAGGTGCCGGACGGCAAGGGCGGCCGGGTTCTGAGCGGCGGCTACTTCGACATCCGCAACCAGCCCATCATCGACCGCTCCGTGCCCGGCAAGGAGCGCCACATGTTCTCCGACGCGCCGGACGGCACCTCGCTGCTCAAGCTGGACCGCGCCAGTGTTCCCGGCGTCAAGGGCCAGCCGGTGTTTGCGGTGGTGCAGTTCGAATACACCAGCAACGACCTGTCGGGCACCGACGCCTACGGCACCCTGCCCTCGCCCATCGCCGTGCTGACGCTCGACCAGAACCCGAAGACCGGCAAGCTCGACCTGGTCAAGTACCACAACGTCGACATGTCGAAAGTCCATGGCCTGTGGATCACCTGCGGCTCCAGCCTGTCGCCGTGGAACACGCACCTGTCCAGCGAAGAGTACGAACCGGACGCGCCTTTTGTTGCCACCAACGCGCAGTTCAGGAAGTTCAGCCAGAACCTGTATGGCAACGAGACCCAGGCCAACCCCTACCACTACGGCCACCTGCCTGAAGTCACGGTCAACCCGGACGGCACCGGCACCGTGAAGAAGCATTACAACCTGGGCCGCATCTCGCACGAGCTGGTGCAGGTCATGCCCGACAACCGCACGGTGCTGATGGGCGACGATGCCACCAACAGCGGCCTCTTCGTCTTCGTCGCCGACCGCGAGAAAGACCTGTCGGCCGGCACGCTGTACGTGGCGAAACTGGGCAGCGGTTTCTCGATCAACCCGGCCGACGCAGGCGCCGCACTGTCGTGGATCAAGCTGGGCCACGCCACCAGCGCCGAGATCGAGAAGATGGCTGACACGCTCAAGCCAGCCGACATCATGACGGTGCTCAAGACCGACCCGAACGACGCCAGCTTCTCGAAGATTTTCTACAACGGCAACGCCAACTGGGTGAAGATCAAACCCGGCATGGAAAAAGCGGCCGCCTTCCTCGAAACCCACCGCTACGCCTACCTGATGGGCGGCAGCATGGGCTTTTCCAAGATGGAAGGCACGACCGTCAACATCAAGGACAAGATCGCCTACTCGGCGCTGCAGAACATCCAGGACTCGATGGTCAAAACCGGCAAAGGCTGGAATGCCGAAAGCGGCATCGCGCTGGACAAGGCCCTGGTGGCTGGCGGCGTGATGGCCCACCAACTGGCCGGCGGCCAGAAGGACACGGCCGGCGCGATGATCGCCAGCGAATGGATGCCGGTGCACACCCGCGCCATGCTGATGGGCGAAGACATCGCGGCCGATGCGCTGGGCAACAAGTCCAACCCCAACAAGATCGGCAACCCTGACAACCTGAAGTTCTCCGAAAAGATGCGCACACTCTTCATCGGCGAAGACAGCGGCTCGCACATCAACAACTTCCTGTGGGCCTACAACGTCGATACGAAGGAGTTGTCGCGCCTGATGTCCATGCCGGCCGGCGCCGAGGCCACCGGTCTGCATGTGGCCGACGACATCAATGGCTGGACCTACATCACCAGCAACTTCCAGCACGCCGGTGACTGGAGCGCGTTGCACAAGGTGGTGCAGCCGACGCTGGACCCGCTGGTTCGCGCCAATTACAAGGACCGCTATGGCGCCGCCGTGGGTTACCTGACGGCTGAACCGTCTGCGATGCGCCTGTCCGCCTGAGCTCAGCCCGGCCCGCACGACACGGGCCGAACTGCAGAGGTAGGCCCGCGCTGACAGGCATCAGCGCTTCTACCCGATAGGCCAAAGGTCTGGCGCTGCCCATAGTGGGGCCACTACTTTTTCAGGAGAAGGCTAATGTCATTCGCCCTTTACATGACCGGTTTCGTGATCTTTCTGGCAGGCATCATCTGGGCCGCCGTCCTCGCAGGCGTTCCGCATCTCTATATCGGGATCGGCGCGCTGATTTTTCTCGGCATCGGCATCTTCAGTGGTGTCGGCCGGACACGCAGCAAGGACCCGTCCTGATTCCGGCTGACGATTCGTTGACCGTACGCTGCAGTCCGTAAAAAGGCAGCAGCGATCCAGAAGGCCCGGCGCGAGCAACTGCTCGCCGCCGGGCTTTTTCATGCCTGCTGCGGCGACCATCATCGCCACCATCGCCACCATCGCCATCAAGCGCAGCGCCCGTCGCAGAGCGCGATGGGCGTTCACAGCCAGGGCAGCAAACACCGGCGGCGATAATTGCGCCATGACCGCGCCGCCTGCTTCCGAACGCCCCACCGATCCCGAACGCCGCCCCCAACCCGAATCCCTCACCGACCTGTTTGTGTCCTTCACCCTGCTGGCCCTGCAGGGTTTTGGCGGCGTGCTCGCCATCGTGCAGCGCGAGATCGTCGAGAAGAAGCGCTGGATGACCCGCGAGGAGTTCATCGAGGAATGGGCGGTCGCGCAGGTCATGCCCGGCCCCAATGTGGTCAACCTCTCGCTGATGATCGGCGGCCGCTACTTTGGCCTCAAGGGCGCGCTGGTCGCGCTGGCCGGCATGCTGACGGTACCCCTGCTGATCGTGATGGTGCTGGCCCTGCTCTACGCCCAGTTCGCCAGCAACCCCCAGGTCGCCGGCGCATTGCGCGGCATGGGCGCCGTCGCGGCCGGGCTGATCGCTGCGACCGGCCTGAAGCTGCTGGGCGCGCTGACCCACAACGTGATGGGCCTGAAGGCCTGCGTGGCCCTCGGCGTGTGCTGCTTCATCGGCATCGGCCTGCTGCGGTTGCCGCTGGCCTATGTGCTGGCCGGCCTGGGCAGCATCGGCTGCTACATCGCCTGGAAAAAGCTCAAGCCATGAACGAGGCGCCGATCCACCTGGTGTTCGGGCTGCGCGAGTGGTTCGACCTTTTTTTCCATTACGTGTCGCTGTCGCTGCTGTCGATTGGCGGCGCCATCACCACCACGCCCGACATGCACCGCTTCCTGGTCGAGCAGCGACACTGGCTGACCGACACGCAGTTCAGCGCCTCGATTGCCATCGCCCAGGCCGCACCGGGCCCCAACGTCCTGTTTGTCGCCCTGCTCGGCTGGAATGTCGGACTTAATGCCGGCGGCACGCTGGCCGGCCTGGCCGGTATGACACTGGCGCTCGCCGGCATCCTGGTGCCCAGCACCACCCTGACCTACCTCGCCGCGCAATGGGGTCACCGCAACCGCCACCTGCTCGGCGTGCGGGCGTTCAAGCAGGGCATGGCGCCGATCGTGGTGGCGCTTCTGATTGCCACCGGCTGGATTCTCGGCGGCGCCGGCCTGGACGTTACCGCCAACTGGCCACGCTGGATGCTCTCGATCGCCACGGCGCTCATCGTCTGGAAGACCCGCACCCACCTGTTGTGGCTGCTGGGCGCGGGCGCGCTGCTGGGCTGGTTCGGTCTGGTCTGAGGTCTTTGCCTTGCGGACCGGCGAAACACGACCGATGCAGAAAGAATCACCTCACAGCCCGCCCGCGCGCGGCGGGATTTCAACCATCTTCCAGAGGAAACACAAATGACCCCTCCCGAATTCCGCGAACTCGGCCGCTCCGGCCTGCAGGTGTCGCCCATCGCTTTCGGCGGCAACGTCTTCGGCTGGACCGTCGACGAGGCGACCTCGTTTTCGCTGCTCGACGCCTGGGTCGATGCCGGCTTCAACTTCATCGACACCGCCGACGTCTACTCGGCCTGGGTGCCAGGTCACAGCGGCGGCGAGTCCGAAACCGTGATCGGCAAGTGGCTGAAAAAAACCGGCAACCGTGATCGCGTCGTCATCGCCACCAAGGTCGGCAAGCCCATGGGCGACGGCAAGGTCGGCCTGAAACCGGCGTATATCCGCCAGGCGGTCGAGGACTCGCTGCGCCGCCTGCAGACCGATTGCATCGACCTCTACCAGTCGCATGACGACGATCCCGCCACACCGTTCGAGGAAACGCTGACCGCCTACGGCGAACTGATCCGGGCCGGCAAGGTCCGCGCCATCGGCGCTTCCAACCACAGCGCCGCACGTCTTGCACAGGCGCTGAAGGTCAGCACCGAGCAGGGTCTGCCGCGCTATGAAAGCCTGCAGCCGCTCTACAACCTGTATGACCGCGCTGGTTTCGAGCAGGAACTCGCGCCGCTGTGCCTCGAACACGGCATCGGCGTGATCAACTTCTACGCGCTGGCCATGGGGTTTCTCACCGGCAAATACCGTTCGGCAGCCGATGCCGGCAAAAGCCCGCGCGGTGCGCGCGCTGTCCAGACCTATGTCAACGAACGCGGCCTGAAGATCCTGGCCGCGCTCGACGAGGTGGCGGCCCGCTACGGCAGCACGCCGTCACAGATCGCCATCGCCTGGCTGCTGGCCCAGCCTGCAGTGACCGCGCCCATCGCCAGCGCGACCTCACTGGCGCAACTGGCCGACCTGGTCGCCGCGGCGCAGATCAGGCTGGATAGCGATGCGGTGTCGCTGCTCACGGCAGCGAGCAACTGACAGGCGCAGGCCTGCAGTTTTCTCCAGTTGCGGCCATCGACCGGGCGGCAGGTCCCGCCAGCAGCGCATCAGGCCGCCCGCGCCAAAGCGGCGCGCCCGTCTGCATCGGCTTCAGGCCGCAACCGTGATCGGAAAGCGGGCCTGCCACCCGTCCTGCCGTCGTTCGAAAGGCACGGTGACGGCCTCGCGTGCCGCCGGCGAAAGCCGTTGCCAGAGAAAGTCCCGCGCATTGCCCGCCTCTCCGGCCACGTAGAGCTGCGTGGTCAGCAGCTCCCGCGCGCCCAGCCTGACCTTCACGTGGATGTGCGGCGTGCGGCCGGTGTAAGGCACAGGCCGGATGGTGCGAAAACGGTAGGTGCCATCGGCACCGACGATGACCCGGCCGAAGCCCTGGAAGGCCGCGTCGGCGCGGTCGCCGTCACCGGGGTGGTGGTAGTGGCCGTTCTCGTCGCACTGCCAGATTTCGACCTGCGCGCCGGCCAGCGGCTTGCCGGCCGCGTCCGTCACGCGGCCGTCCAGCCAGGTGGCCTGCCCGCCCCGGTAATCGAGCCGGCCGTTGCGCAGCAGGTCGTGGTCGCTGTCCTGCGGTAGCCTGACCGGGTAAAAAGGCCCTTCGGTTTGTGAAGGCGTCAGGGTGCGCGCCGACACGGCCTGCGCGCGAGCGCCGAGCCACAGCATCGGCCCCACGACCAGCGCCGCGGCCACCGCACGCCGCGGCAGTTCCGCCGTCGATGACGTCGATGCCGTGGGTTCGGCCGCCAGCTGGAAGTCGCGGCGATTGCGGGATGGCTTAGGCTCAGGCGGTGCGTTCATACCAGGCTGGGACGTGGCAAACGCCAGTTGGTTCCGCTGGCGGCGTCCAGGCGCCTGCCAGTCGTCTGTGCGCGGAGATGCCCGGCAGAAGCACAGGACATGCGCGGCCCGGCTTCATGAGCACCGGCGCACGCCCGGTACTGGCCGGACCGTCAGCGGACCCGGCCCCTGCCAGACCCGTCCCGGCAGCGCGTCAGCCAGATGAACTTCCGGCCCGGTGATGCAGGCGCAACCATTCGCCTGCCACCTGGCCCATGGTTTTGGGCTGCCCGTCCCTGATCCAGGCCATGAAACCACGGTCGAACCGGAAGTCGTCGCCACAGGCCAGGGCCAGAAAACGCCTGACGCTCTGTGTGTTCCTGTAGCTCTGGCCAACAGGCGTCGATGGCCCGATCGGATCGCTATGGCAATCAAAAGCCATGGCGATAAACGGTGTGGTTGACCGGCCTGCCTGGCGCTGCAGGATTCGTGGTCAGGCCGGGCGCCGCTGCCGCAAGGCTTCGTAGAGACACACACCACTGGCGACCGACACGTTCAGGCTTTCGACGGCGCCCTGCATCGGAATGCTGACCAGTTCGTCGCAGGTCTTGCGGGTCAGCTGGCGCATGCCCTCGCCTTCCGCGCCCAGCACCAGCGCCACCGGGCCTTTGAGGTCGATGTCGTAAATCGTTTTTTCGGCGTCGTCGCTGGTGCCGATGCACCAGATGTTGCGTTCCTTCAACTCGTTGAGGGTGCGCGCCAGGTTGGTGACCATGAAATAAGGCATGGTCTCGGCGGCGCCGCTGGCCACCTTGGCCACGGTGGCGTTGATGCCGGCCGCGTGGTCTTTCGGTGCGATGACGGCATGCGCACCAGCGCCGTCGGCCACGCGCAGGCAGGCGCCCAGGTTGTGCGGATCGGTCACGCCATCGAGCACCAGCAGCAGCGGCGACTCGACGCCGTTTTCCTCGAGCTGCTCGAGCAACTCGTCCAGCGAGGTGACCTGCGCCACCGCGCTGACCCGCGCCACCACGCCCTGGTGGCCGTGGCTGCCGGCCATCTTGGCCAGGCGCAGACCGTCGGACTCGATCAGCCGGACACCCGCTTCGCGCGCCCGGTCCATGAACTGGCGCATGCGCGCATCACGCCGGGCGGCGTCGAAAAAAACTTCCAGGACGGACTGCGGCGCGGTCTTGATGCGCACGCCGACGGCATGGAAACCGAAAAGCACTTTGGGTGTGGAAGACATGGCCCGGATTATCGCCGGGGGATGTACACCCTCCGGATCAGCCGGGCGCCTTGACTGAAGCCCGGCGCCTGCGTTGAACCGGGGAAGCGCCCCGCCCCACGCCTCATCGGCGCGCAAAGTGCCGGCCGGCGTCACTGCTTCAACTCAGACCATGTCCTCGCCGCTCATGTGTTCGCCGAGGAAGTCGAGAAAACGCCGCACCGCCGGCACCTGGCCGCGCCGCGACGGGAACACGGCGTGCGCCACGCCCGGCGTCAGCGTCCAGCCGGGCAACACCGGCACCAGCAGCTGCGCCTGCTGCTCGGCGCCACTGACCGAATCGGGCAGGAAAGTCATGCCTGTGCCCGCCAGCGCGGCGAGCTTCAGCGTCTGCAGGTCGTCGGCCACATAGCGCGGCTGGTGGTGCAGCACGAAGGTCTGCTGGTCCGGGCCGATCAGCGTCCAGGACGCCCGGCCGTCCGCCATCGACATGGCGATGGTGTCCAGGCGCGCCAGATCTTCCGGCTTTTCAGGCCGGCCCTGGCGCAGCAGCAGCGCCGGGCTGGCCAGCAACGGCGCGGTGCTGGCGCCCAGGTTCTTCACCACCAGGCTGCCGCTGTCATCCAGCGTGGGCCGCACCCGCAGCGCGATGTCGATGCCTTCTTCCACCAGGTCGACCACGCGGTTGGTCACCTGCATGTCGATCCTGACCTGCGGATACAGCGCCATGAAACGCGGGATCAGGTAGCCCAGCGTGCTTTGCGCCAGCGTCACGGGGCAGGACAGACGCAACACGCCGCGCGGCTCGACCTGCATCTGGGCCACCGCCTCACTGGCCGCCAGCGCCTCGTCGCGCATGGCGCTGCAATGGCCGAGGAACACGGTCCCAGCCTGCGTTAGCGACAGCTTGCGGGTGGTGCGCTGCAGCAGCCGCACGCCGAGCCGCGCCTCCAGTTCGGCCACCCGCCGCGACAGGCGTGACTTCGGAAGACCCAGCGCCCGCCCGGCCGCGGCGAATCCGCCTCGCTCGACAACCTCGGCGAAATAGAGCATGTCGTTCAGGTCCTGCATCGGTGGCTCCCCGCTTCAACAAAACCACGATTGTCTCACCAGCAGGACGATGAATTGCAATCCGGGCTACTTATCAGCCAATCGATCCATCCGCACAATCTATCCATGGCCGAAAACCGGCCCGCCGGGGTTCTTCCAGCGGACCGGCTACCAGATGAACCGCACAGATCCACTCATCAACTTATTGAGGACCTCACCATGACCCAACTTCTGCACATCGACTCCAGCATCCTTGGCGGCAACTCCGTTTCCCGCCAGCTCACCGCACAAATCGTCGCCTCCTGGAAAGCGGCCCATCCTGACACCCAGGTCAGCTACCTCGACCTCGCGGTCAATACCCCCAGCCACCTGTCGGCCGAATCGCTGGGTTTCCGCGTGCCCGCTGGTGCTGAACCCACCGAAGCACAAAAGCGTGAGAACGCCAATTCCGAAGCGCTGGTGAGCCAGTTTCTGGCGTCCGACGTGATCGTGGTCGGCGCACCGCTGTACAACTTCACCATCCCGACCCAGCTCAAGGCCTGGATTGACCGTATCGCCCAGGTTGGCCGTACCTTCAAATACACCGACAAGGGCCCGGTCGGCCTCGCCACCGGCAAGACCGTGATCGTGGCGTCGGCACGCGGCGGCATGTATTCGACCAGCGAAGGCGGCCAGGCGATGGAGCACCAGGAGAGCTTCCTGAAGGTCATCTTCGGTTTCTTCGGCATCACCGACGTGCGTTTTGTGCGCGCGGAAGGCCTGGGCATGGGCGAAGCCGCCAAGGCCGCCGCGCTTGCTGCAGCGCAGGCTGACGTGACGGTGCACACGCAGCCGGCCGCGAACGAATCCAAGGCGGCAGCTGCCGCCTGAATTTGCCGCGTTTGGAGAGCTGTTCATCAGGCCGGCTCGCTCATCAGGCTGAAAGCCCGCGCATGCGGGCTTTTTTTCGCCTGTGCTCATTTCAATATCCAGTGGCAGGGCGACGACCACAACTCACCGGATCACCGCGAAAATCCCGATATAGCCAACAGCCATGAAGTCATCGCCAAATCAACCATGGCTGCAAACCTACAAGCCCTCTGATTTGGTTATGAACAAACGATTATTCAGTCGTTTGTTTTGCATAAGGCCACCCCTACATTCATCGCCTGACGCGCAAACGGTTGCGCGCAAAAGGAAAGTTCACGATGAATGCGCAAGTGGATTCACGGCCGCGCGGGCAGGAGACGCGCACTGCGCCAGCAACCTCTGCGGGCCAGGCGGCCCAGCTGGACATACGCCCCTTCGACAGCGCCCTCGGCGCCGAAGTCATGGGTCTGGACCTGTCGCGCCCGGTCGCGCCGGATGATTTCAAACGCATCCACCAGGCCCACCTCGATCACCACGTGCTGGTGTTCCGCGACCAGCGCATCACGCCGCAGCAGCATGTCGATTTCAGCCGCCGCTTCGGTCCGCTGCAAATCCATGTGCTGAAGAATTTCCAGCTCCAGCACCATCCCGAAATTTTGATCGTCTCGAACATCAAGGAAAACGGCGAACCGATTGGCCTGGGCGATGCCGGCTATTTCTGGCATTCCGACCTTTCCTATAAAGACAAACCCAGCCTCGGCTCCCTGCTGCACGCACAGGAACTGCCGAACGAAGGCGGCGACACCCTGTTCGCCAACCAGCACACTGCCTGGGACACGCTGCCGGAGGCGCTGAAAACGCTGGTCGCCGACTTGCGCGCCGAGCACAGCTACCTCGCCAAATACGAAGAGCTGCGGGCGCGCAGCCCCTGGCGACCCAAGCTGACGCAGGCGCAAATCGACGAGGTGAAACCGGTCGTTCACCCCGTCGTGCGGACGCACCCTGAAAACGGCCGCAAGGCGCTCTTCGTCAGCGAACATTTCACCACCCGCATCGTCGGCCTGCCCGAGGACGAAAGCCGCGCCGTGCTGGCCGAACTCTTTGCCCACACGTCGGCGCCGTCCCTCGTCTACCGCCACGCCTGGAGGCCGCATGACCTGGTCTTCTGGGACAACCGCTCGGTCACCCACCTGGCCGCCGGCACGCCCGACCACCTGCGCCGCAAGCTTTACCGCACCACGATCGAAGGCGACACGCCTTTCTGACCGGCGCGGCCGGCGCCGCCAAACCGTCCTCCGCCCTCTTTTCCAACGAATACGCACACCGAAAGAACCGCATGACCTCCGCATCCCGCATCCACAAGCCAGGCCGCCTCGCTGCCGCCCTGCTGCTCGCCGCCAGCGCCCTGGCCGGCCACTCTGCGCAGGCCGAAGGCAGCATCAGCATTGCCCAGCAATTCGGCATCGGCTACCTCATCCTCGATGTGGTGCAGGATCAGAAGCTGATCGAAAAACACGGCAAGGCTGCAGGGCTGGACATCAAGGTCGACTGGAACCAGATCTCCGGCGCCACGGCCATGAACGAAGCGCTGCTGGCCAATTCGCTGGACGTGGTGTCGGCCGGCGTGCCGCCGCTGCTGACGCTGTGGGACCGCACCAAGGGCAAACAGAACGTCAAGGCCGTCGCGGCGCTCGGATCGCTCCCCAACTACCTCATCACCAACAACCCGAAGGTGAAAACCATCAAGGACCTGAGTGACAAGGACCGCATCGCCGTGCCGGCCGCCGGCACCGGTTTCCAGTCGCGGACGCTGCAGATCGAAACCGCCAAGGTGTTCGGCAAGGACGAGTTCAAGAAGTTCGACAACATCTCCGTCAGCCTGCCGCACCCGGACGCCACGGCGGCGCTGATCTCCGGCGGATCGGAAATCAATACGCATTTCTCCAGCGCGCCCTTCTATTACCAGGCGCTCGAAAACAAGAATGTGCACAAGGTGCTCAGCTCGTATGAAATCCTGGGCGGCCCCGCGACCTTCAACGTGCTGTACACCACGCAGAAATTCCACGACGAGAACCCCAAGACCTACAAGGCGTTCTACGCCGCGCTGGCCGAAGCCGCCCAGTTCGTGAAGAACAACAAGGCCAAGGCCGCCGAGACCTTCATCCGCGTGCAGAAGTCCAAACTGCCGCTGGACTTCGTGCGCAAGATCGTCGAGGACCCTGAAAACGACTTCACGATCTCGCCCTTCCGCACCTACGTTTACGCCGACGAGCTGAACAAGCTCGGTGTGCTGAAGAACCGTGCGGCGTCGTGGAAAGACTATTTCTTCGAAGAAGCCTACGCCAACCCCGGCTCCTGAGCGCGCATGGCCACTGTGACCGCACTCAAGACCGCGCCGCAGCCCGCAACCGGCCAAGGCAGCCCGGCGTCGCCACGCCCGCTGCTGGAAGTCGACGGCGTCAGCCTCGAATACCGCACGCCGGGCCGGGTCGTTCGCGCCACCCACCAGGTCAGCTTCGATGTGTTCGGCGCCGACCGGTTCGTGCTGCTGGGCGCGTCGGGCTGCGGCAAATCCACCTTGCTCAAAGCCATCGGCGGTTTCATCGAGCCGGTCGAGGGTGAGATTCGCCTGGACGGCCGCGTCGTCACCCAGCCCGGGCCGGACCGCATTGTGGTGTTCCAGGAGTTTGACCAGTTGCCGCCCTGGAAGACGGTGCTCGACAACGTGATGTTTCCACTGCTGGCCTCGCGCACGCTGGGCAAAAAGGACGCCGCGGAACGGGCACAGCATTACCTGGCCAAGGTCGGCCTGTCGGCTTTTGCCGGCGCCTTTCCCAACACCCTGTCGGGCGGCATGAAGCAACGCGTGGCGATTGCGCGCGCGCTCGCGATGCAGCCGCGCGTGCTGCTGATGGACGAGCCCTTCGCCGCGCTGGATGCGCTGACGCGCCGCAAGATGCAGGAAGAACTGCTCGAGTTGTGGGACGAGGTACGTTTCACCCTGCTCTTCGTCACCCATTCGATCGAGGAAGCGCTAGTCGTCGGCAACCGCGTCGGGCTGCTGTCGCCGCACCCGGGCCGCGTCCGCGCCGAAATCAACAGCCATGCCTTCGACCTGCAAAGCCAGGGCGGCGCCGAGTTTCAGGCCGCGGCGCAGCGGATTCACCGCCTGCTGTTCAACGAGGATGCGCCCGGCGGCTCTCCTGCGGCGCCAGCTGCGTCCCTGCCCGATGCCGCTGCGGCCCTCACGGACCTCAACCGGAAGATCGCATGACGACGCTGACCCCGACCCTCGATGCCGCTGGCCTGGCGTCGTCGCCTTTCGCGGCGACGTCAGCGACATCAAACGCACTCCCCTCGCCACCGATACGCGCAGAGTACGAGCGCAGCCTGCCCGCGCTGCCGCCGTCACAGGCCGAGCGCCTTCTGCCGTGGACGCAGCGCATCTGGGAGCAGGCCTGGCTGCGCCGCGGCGTGATCCTGCTGGTGCTGGCGGCGCTCTGGGAAGTCATCGCGCGCGTGCAGGACAACGACCTGCTGCTGCCGACCGCCCTGCAGACCGGCAAGGCGCTGGTCGAGGGCCTGGCCAGTGGCGAGTTGATCGACAAGACACGCATCTCGCTGACGGTGCTGCTGCAGGGCTACCTCGGCGGCATCGCTGCGGCCTTCGTGCTGACGACGCTGGCCGTGTCGACACGGCTGGGGCGCGACCTGCTGTCGACGCTGACCGCGATGTTCAACCCGCTGCCGGCGATTGCACTGCTGCCGCTGGCACTGCTCTGGTTCGGCCTCGGCCGCGGCAGCCTGGTCTTCGTGCTGATTCATTCGGTGCTGTGGCCGTTGGCGCTCAACACCTACGCCGGCTTTCAGGCCGTGCCGGAAACCCTGCGCATGACCGGCCGCAACTATGGCCTGAAGGGCCTGCGTTATGTGCTGCAGATCCTGGTGCCGGCCGCGCTGCCGTCCATCCTGTCGGGGCTGAAGATCGGCTGGGCCTTTGCCTGGCGCACGCTGATCGCCGCGGAACTCGTCTTCGGCGCCTCGTCCGGCAAGGGCGGCCTCGGGTGGTACATCTTCCAGAACCGGAATGAACTGTTCACCGACCGCGTGTTCGCCGGCCTGGTGATGGTGATCGCCATCGGCCTGCTGGTCGAGGGCATCGTCTTCCAGACGCTGGAGCGGCTGACGATTCGCCGCTGGGGCATGCAGCGCTGAAAAAGGCCTGCCCGTTGATCTGCGCGAGCAGCGTCAACGGGCGCCTGGCGGGCAAACGCCGTCTGGTTTCGGCCTCCATCAGCCGTACCAAACCCCTGCGCGTGCCAGGATTGCTGGCTACATCGCAGCGTGGCGCTTGACCCAGTCCACGTACTTGTCCATCCAGCCCTTCATGAACTCGCGGCTGGCTTCCCCGATCTCGCCACTCTCGGTGAAAAGACCGTCCTTCTGCTGGATGAAGGCTTCCGGCTGGCCGAGCGTCGGCACGTTCAGGTAAGCCAGGATGTTGCGCAGGTGCTGCTGCGCCAGCGCGGTGCCAATGGCGCCGACCGACACCCCGATCACCGCACCCGGCTTGCCACCCCACACGCTCTGGCCATAAGGGCGCGAGCCGTGGTCGATGGCATTTTTCAGCACGCCCGGAATCGAGCGGTTGTACTCGGGCGTGACAAACAGCAGGCCCTGGGCCGAGGCGATGTGCTGCTTCAGGCGCTTGACGGTGGCCGCCTGGTTGGCGTCATCGTCCTGGTTGTACAGCGGCAGGTCGTCGATGCGCACGATCTCGAACTCGAATTCAGCGGGCGCCAGTTTGGCCAGGGCCAGTGCGAGTTTGTGGTTGAACGACTCCTTGCGCAGGCTGCCGACGACGACGGCGATCTTGTAGTGGTCCATGCAAATTCTCCAAAAGTGGGACGGCGCGGCGGCAGGACGCCGCCGGCGAAACCGGCCCACCATTATGCGAAGGCAGGCGCCAGGCGTGTGACAGCGCAAACGCACGCAGCCTGCCAGCCGTCGGCGACAGCTCAGTGCAGCGGTGCGCCGGCGGCGTCGGTTTTGTCATGCACACCGAAGCGCCCGGCCAGGCTGGCGCTGGCGGCGTTGAGGCCGCGAACCTCCACCGCGATGCCGGCACGCCGGAACTTCAGCACGACCTGGTCCAGCGCGGCGATGGCGGTGATGTCCCAGAAATGGGCCAGTCCGACATCGATGACGACCGAGCTGATCTTGGCCTCCTGCGCGCCGCGGTGGTCGAACGCGGCGATGAAGCTTTCGGACGAGGCAAAAAATACCTGGCCGGTGACGCGATAGGCCAGCACGCCGGGCGCAGGCGCTTCACGCACCACGGCCAGCATGCGGCCGACCTTGTGGGCAAAGAAGATGCCCGAGAGCAGCACGCCGGCCAGCACGCCCCGGGCGAGGTCGTGCGTGCCGACCGTGACCGCGACCGTTGCCAGCATCACCACCGACGAACTCGACGGGTGGTGGCGCAGCTGGCGGATCGAGTCCCAGCGGAAGGTGCCGATGCTCACCATGACCATCACGGCGACCAGCGCCGCCATCGGAATGCGGCTGACCCACGGGCCGAGGAAGACGATCAGCACCAGCAGGAAAACACCCGCAGCCAGGGTGGACAGACGCTGGCGTCCGCCCGACCTCACGTTGATGACCGACTGGCCGATCATGGCGCAGCCGGCCATGCCGCCGATGAAGCCGGTCGCGATGTTGGCAACGCCCTGCCCCACGCACTCACGGTTCTTGTCGCTGGTCGTGTCGGTCATCTCGTCGACGATGGAGGCGGTCATGAGCGACTCCAGCAGACCGACGACCGCCAGCGTCAGCGCGTACGGCAACACGATCTTCAGCGTCTCGAGGTTCAGCGGCACATCGGGCAGCAGGAAGACCGGCAGGCTGTCGGGCAGCGCCCCCATGTCGCCGACGGTGCGGATGTCGAGCCCGAGAAACATCGATACACCGGTCAGCAGCACGATGCACACCAGCGGTGACGGCACGGCGCGGGTGAGCAGCGGCAGGCCATAGATGATGCCGAGTCCGGCCGCCGTCATCGCATAGACCACCCAGCTCACCTGCGTGAGTTCGGGCAGCTGCGCCATGAAGATCAGGATGGCCAGTGCGTTGACGAAACCGGTGATCACCGAGCGCGAGACGAAACGCATCAGCACGCCCAGCTTCAGGAGGCCGGCCACGATCTGGATCAGGCCTGTCAGCACGGTCGCCACCAGCAGGTACTGCAGGCCGTGGTCCCTGACCAGCGTCACCATGACCAGCGCCATCGCGCCGGTGGCGGCAGAAATCATCGCCGGCCGGCCGCCGGCGAAGGCAATGACGACGGCCATGCTGAAGGAGGCGTACAGCCCGACCTTCGGGTCCACCCCCGCGATGACGGAAAAGGCGATGGCTTCGGGAATCAGTGCGAGGGCGACGACAAGGCCGGCGAGCAGATCGCCGCGGATGTTGGACAGCCAGTCACGGTGCCAGGGGGTTTGCGGTGGTAAAGAGGATGCATGCATGAACAGGAAAGGCGCCCGCAGAAGGCGCGCTGGAAAGGGAAAGGAGGAAAAGCAAGACAGCCGGCCGTTCACGGCGCGGTCATGCCAGTGCGGCCATGCGTTGGCCGATTGCAGCGTCGAAGGACATGCAGGCCGGCCCGCCGCGACAGCCACGTGCGGCCTGACGGGCTACCGGCTTTAGCCAGGTTCAGGGCGGCGTTACAGAGAAAAAATAGCCGCGCGCCAGGGCGCTGCCGGCGAAAGCAGGTGCCGATGTCGAGAGCGCGGAGCGAGGCCCGCGGGCGCCTGGTTGGTGCATCGCAGCATTTTAGGTGCCGTCCAGATCCGCTGGCGTGGCACCCACCAACGGTTCGCTATTCGCATCGCTGGATGGCCGCGCGGCACAACCTGCCACCCGGCGCACCCCTACCGATTCACGCCAGCGACCTACAACACAGCGGACTGCAGGCCGACGGCAGCCCGCCGGCGCACTTGAAAAACTCGCATGTGACGCATCTTGCGCTTCGTGTTTTCCGCCCTTCTCCCCACTTCTTCCTGCGAACCACCATGAACCTCCGGCGTCTCAAAGGCTTCTACAGCCTGGCCCAGAAATCGATCAATGCCTGGGTCGACGACTACGCGCCGAGCATGGGCGCGGCGATTTCTTACTACACCGTCTTTTCCATCGCGCCACTGCTGATCATCGTGATCGCCGTCGCCGGCTTTGTCTGGGGGCGCGATGCGGTTCAGGGCGAGATCATCGGCCAGCTCAATGGCCTGATCGGCCAGGAGGGCGCCACCGGCGTGCAGGCCCTGATCGAGAGCGCCAACAAACCCGCCAAGGGGCTGATTGCCACCATCATCAGCATCGGCGTGCTGGTGGTCGGCGCGACCACCGTCTTCGCCGAGCTGCAAAGCGCACTCGACCGCGTCTGGGACGTGCCGCCTGCCGAGAAGGCCGGCGGCATCTGGGGCACGCTGCGCGCGCGGCTGTTGTCGCTGGGTTTCATCCTGGGCCTGGGTTTTCTGCTGATGGTGTCGTTGGTGATCAGCGCCGGTGTGGCCGCCTTCGGCGCCTGGACAACCGGGCTGTTCCCCGGCGCGGAAGCCCTGCTGCTGGTCATCAACACGCTTTTCTCCCTCGCCGTGGCAACGCTGCTCTTCGGCATGATCTTCAAGCTCATGCCACAGGCCAGGGTCGGCTGGCGTGACGTGTGGGTCGGCGCGGTGGTGACAGCCGTGCTGTTCGAGATCGGCAAGCTGCTGATCGGCCTCTACATCGGCAAGAGCAGCGTCACGTCGTCGTTTGCGGCGGCCGGCTCATTGGTCGTGCTGCTGGTCTGGGTCTATTACTCGGCGCAGATTTTCCTGCTGGGCGCGGAATTCACCTGGGTCTACGCGCATGACCATGGCTCGCTGAAGGGCGAAGCCGGCACGGCCAAGGCCGTCGCCAACGAGCATGGCCTGCTGGACGAGGACGCCGAGGCCAACCGGGCCGACATCATCCGCGCCACGCGCAATCCGGCCACGATGAAAGTCGAGCTCGAAGGTGCTGTTGCCGAAGCCGCGCTGAAAGCCAAGACAAACGCCGCCAAAGCTGCCGTCGCCGCCAGCCAGGCCCCTGCTTCCGACACGCCGCGCCAGAGCACGCCGTCGACCGGCCCGGCGTCGAATCCGGAAGACGGTCTGATGGCTAAGAATCTGCCCGAGGCGTCCAGGGGTGTCAAAGGTACGGGGAAAAACACCGACCCGGCAGACCGCAGCCGCGTGCCCGGCAAGGCCACCATGAAACAGCGCGCGATGGTCTACGGCGCCTCCGGTGTGGCCTATCTGGCGCTCAGCCTGCTGCTCAAGAAACGCGAGCGCAAGCTGGGATTGCAGCGACAGGCCCAGCGCTGATGGCCGGCCGCCGTCAGCCCGGGACTGCGGACGCCAGGGGCCGACACCCACCCGCGCCCGGCGCAAAAGCCGGAACCGGTGCGCAGGCGCTGCCACCAGCCCGGGACGCGTTCGTGCGGGTGCGCGGCGCCCGTGAGCACAACCTGCAGGACATCGACGTCGACATCCCGCGCGACGCGCTGGTGGTGTTTTCCGGCGTCTCCGGCTCGGGTAAATCGTCGCTTGCTTTCGGCACGCTGTATGCCGAGGCGCAGCGTCGCTACATGGAATCGGTCGCGCCTTATGCACGGCGCCTGATCGACCAGGTCGGCATTCCGGATGTCGATTCCATCGAAGGCCTGCCGCCGGCCGTGGCGCTGCAGCAGCAACGCGGCACGCCGAGCACCCGGTCATCGGTGGGCAGCGTGACGACGCTGTCCAGCTTCGTGCGCATGCTCTATTCACGCGCCGGCACGTACCCGCCCCAACAGCCCATGCTGTATGCGGAAGATTTTTCACCCAATACGCCGCAGGGCGCCTGCCCGCATTGCCATGGCCTCGGCCGTGTCTTTGAAGTGACTGAAAAGCTGATGGTGCCGGACGACTCCCTGACCATCCGCGAGCGCGCGGTCGCCGCCTGGCCGCCCGCCTGGCACGGCCAGAACCTGCGCGACATCCTGGTCACGCTCGGCTACGACGTCGACACGCCCTGGCGCGACCTGCCCAAAAAAGACCGCGACTGGATCCTGTTCACCGACGAGCAGCCGACGGTGCCGGTCTACGCCGGTTTCACGCCGGCCGAAACCCGCACCGCGCTGCGCCGCAAGACCGAGCCAAGTTACCAGGGCACCTTCACCGGCGCGCGCAAGTACGTGCTGCAGACCTTCGCGACAACACAGAGCCCGCTGATGAAAAAGCGCGTCTCGCGTTTCATGGCCGGCAGCCTGTGCCCGGTCTGCGACGGCAAGCGCCTGAAAAAGGAAGCGCTCTCGGTGACGTTTGCGGGGGTCGACATCGGCACCCTGTCGCAGATGCCGCTCAACCGCATGGCCGAACTGCTCAAGCCGGTGGCCGAGGGCCGTTTCGATGCGGTGCCGGCCGGGCAGGCGCTGGACCGCCAGGCGGCGCGCCGTGACACGGCCCGGCGCGTCGCAGCCGGCGGGTCAGCGCATGAGGCCTCGCCCGATGTGCGGCGCACGCCCAACCTGTCCGAAGAAAAACGCATCGCCGCCCAGCGCATCGCGCAAGACCTGTCGGGACGGCTGGCCACGCTGCAGGAGCTGGGGCTGGGCTACCTGTCGCTGGACCGAAGCACGCCGACGTTGTCGCCCGGCGAACTGCAGCGCCTGCGGCTGGCCACGCAGATTCGCTCCAATCTCTTCGGCGTGGTCTATGTGCTGGACGAGCCGTCTGCCGGCCTGCATCCGGCCGACGGCGAAGCGCTGTTCGAGGCGCTCGGCCAGCTGCGGCAATCGGGCAACACCATCTTTGTCGTCGAGCACGACCTGGAGATGATGCGGCGCGCCGACTGGGTGGTCGACGTCGGGCCGGAGGCCGGCGAGCGCGGCGGCCACATCCTCTACAGCGGTCCGCCCGCCGGCCTCGAGGGTCTGGCGGATTCGCGCACGGCGAACTACCTGTTCGCACCACCGACAGCGCTGGCGCGACAGCCACGCAAGCCGGCCGGCTGGCTGGAACTGCGCGGCATCACCCGCAACAACCTGCGTCAGCTCGATGCGCGTTTTCCACTGGGCGTGTTCACGGCTGTCACCGGCGTGTCGGGCTCAGGCAAGTCCAGCCTGGTCAGCCAGGCGCTGGTTGAACTGGCGAGCGCGCATTTCGGGCATGAACCGGTCGCCGACGAGGAAGACAGCAGCGAAGAACCCACCGTCGCCACGCTGACCGGCGGCCGCATCCACGGCGGTGTCGGCAACCTGCGCCGCCTGGTGCGCGTCGACCAGAAACCCATCGGCCGCACGCCACGCTCCAACCTGGCGACCTACACCGGCCTGTTCGACAACGTGCGCAAGCTTTTTGCAGCCACCAAAACCGCCCGCGCCAAACGTTATGACGCCGGCCGCTTTTCGTTCAACGTCGCCAAGGGCCGCTGCGAGACCTGCGAGGGCGAGGGCTTCGTCAGCGTCGAGATGCTCTTCATGCCCAGCGTCTACGCGCCCTGCCCCACCTGCCACGGCGCGCGCTACAACGAGGCCACGCTGAAGATCACCTGGCAGGACAAGAACATCGCCGAGGTGCTCGGCATGACGGTGGAAGAAGCCCGGGATTTTTTCGTGGATGAAGCGGCGGTGCTCAGGCCGTTGCAGTTGCTGCAGGACATCGGCCTCGGCTACCTGCGCCTCGGCCAGCCGGCGACCGAGCTTTCAGGCGGTGAAGCCCAGCGCATCAAACTCGCGACCGAACTGCAGCGCGCCCAGCGCGGCGACGCGCTCTACATCCTCGACGAGCCGACCACCGGCCTGCATCCCTCGGACGTCGACAAACTGATGGCCCAGTTGCAGGGCCTGGTCGACAAGGGCAACACCGTGATCGTGGTCGAGCATGAGATGCGGGTCGTCGCATCAGCCGACTGGGTCATCGACGTAGGCCCCGGTGCAGGTGAAGAAGGCGGCCGCATCGTCGCAGAAGGGCCGCCTGCAAAAGTAGCGGCATCGAAGGCGAGCCGGACGGCGCCTTATTTGAGGCAGGTGATCGGATAGACGGTCGGACGAAGCAGTGAGAAGACTGCAGCATGAGCGAGCTCGCAGGCGTCGCCGTGGCATCGAGGCGCCCCTCCCCTCATTCCCGAGAAGGCTGGAGTACAGGACGACCGTTTCAATTGGCGGACCTGCTTAAAGCGCGCTACCGTGGATTGCCGCCTTCGCGGGGATGACAACGTTGCGGCAGCGCGTGAAATCAACCAGGCCGGCGTTCACCGGCCCAGGCGGACGCGATCAGAACCCTGGCAGCACCGCGCCCTTGAACTCGGTCTGGATGAACTTGCGGATTTCTTCGGAGTGGTAGGCCTTCACCAGCTTGGCCACCCATGGCTTGTCCTTGTCCTGCTCACGCACGACGAGGATGTTGACGTAAGGCGACTTGGCTGATTCCTGGGCAATGGCGTCCTTGACGTTCAGGCCGGCGGACAGCGCGAAGTTGGTGTTGACGGCCGAGGCGTCAAGGTCGTCCAGCGAGCGTGGCAGTTGCGCGGCGTCGAGTTCGACGAACTTGATCTTCTTGGGGTTGTCGATCACGTCCAGTGGCGTGGCCTTGAGGCCAGCCTCGGGGCGCAGCTTGATCAGGCCCTTGTCCTGCAGCGTCAGCAGCACGCGGCCGCCGTTGGTCGGGTCGTTCGGGATACCGAAACGCGCGCCTTGCTTCAGGTCGTTCAGGCTCTTGACCTTCTTTGAGTACAAGCCAATCGGGAAGTTGACGGTGTAGCCGACCGGGGTGAACTTGTAGCCGCGGTCCTGGATCTGCAGATCCAGGTACGGCTTGTGCTGGTAGCTGTTGGCATCCAGGTCACCGGCGGCCAGCGCGGCGTTGGGCTGCACATAGTCGCTGAACTCGACGATCTGGATCTTCAGGCCGTCTTTCTCGGCGATCTTTTTCACCTGTTCAAAGATCTGGGCGTGCGGGCCGGCGGTAACGCCGATCTTCAGCGGCTTGTCCTGGGCCAGCGAAGGGGCTGCAAAGGCGGCGGCGAGGGTCAGCGCGAGGGCCGACTGGATGAGGGTGCGTTTTTTCATGGTTTTTCCTTGGATGAAATCGTTGTCGGTGTGAAGGGATGTGTGACTGCGGCGATCAGGTTGATGCCCAGCGGCGACATCGGAAGGCCGGTGAAAAGATGCCCGTCATCATTTGTGGCTCAGGCGGCGAACCGCCCAGTCGCCCAGGCTTTGCACGGCCTGCACGAAGAGGATGAGCACCAGCACCACGGCCAGCATGACTTCCGGCAGAAAGCGCTGGTAACCGTAGCGGATGCCGAGGTCGCCCAGGCCGCCGCCGCCGATTGCACCGGCCATGGCCGAATAGCCGGTGAGGCTGACGAAGGTGATGGTCAGGCCCGCGACGATGCCGGGCAACGCCTCGGGCAGCAGCACCTTGAAGACGATCTGCCGCGTCGTCGCGCCCATGGCCAGCGCGGCTTCGATCAGGCCGTTGTCGACTTCGCGCAGTGAGGTCTCAACCAGCCGCGCCACGAAAGGCGCTGCCGCGATGGTCAGCGGTACGACCGCTGCGGCCGTGCCGATCGACGAGCCGGTGATGAAGCGCGTCAGCGGAATGATGGCGACCAGCAGGATGATGAAAGGCGTCGAGCGCACGGCGTTGACGATGCCGCCGACCACGGTATTAACACCGCGGTTCTGCAGCACACCGCCGGTGTCGGTCAGGCGCAGGAAGACGCCCAGCGGCACACCGATCAGTGAGCCGGCCACGCCGGAGATGCCGACCATCACGATGGTTTCCCATAGCGAGGTGACGAAGAGTTCGAGCAGTGCTTCAGTGAACGTATCAAACATGGCGGGCCTCCCCGGCCGTGAGGGTTTCAACCTGGACACCGGCACTGCGCAGGTGTGCCACGGCAGCACCCAACTGGTCGGCGGTGCCGCGCGCAAAAACAGCCAGCGTCCCGAACGGCTGGCCCTGGATTTCATCGACCTGGCCATGCACGATGGACACATCCAGGCTGAAGCGGCGGATCACGTCCGAGAGCAGCGGCTGGTCGTAGTTGTCGCCCGCAAAGGAGAGGCGCAGCAACTGGCCCTCGATGCCCTGCCCGGCCTGCACCGCGTCCATGAGCGTGCGGATGCGCGCCAGTACGCTGTCGGGCAAGGCTTGCGGCACGATCTCGTCGATCAGGCTGCGGGTGGTGGCGTGCTGCGGCCGCGTGAAGACGTCGATCACCGGGCCGCTCTCGACGATGCGGCCGGCATCGATCACGGCGACGCGGTCAGCAACCTGCTTGATCACCTGCATCTGGTGGGTGATCAGCACGATGGTCAGGCCCATTTCCTGGTTGATTTTCTTGAGCAGGGCCAGGATGGAACGGGTGGTTTCGGGGTCGAGCGCCGAGGTCGCCTCATCCGACAGCAGCACCTTGGGCCGGTTGGCCAGAGCCCGCGCAATGCCGACGCGCTGCTTCTGCCCGCCGCTGATCTGCGCCGGAAAGCGGTCACGCAAGGCGGTCAGGCCGACCAGTTCGAGCAGCGGTTCGACGCGCGCCCGGATGTCGGCTTTCGACAGACCGGCAATCTCGAGCGGCAGAGCCACGTTGTCATATACGGTGCGCGACGACAACAGGTTGAAATGCTGGAAGATGATGCCGATGTCGCGGCGCGCGACGCGCAGGTCGTCGCCGTCCAGCGCCGTGAGTTCACGGCCGCCGACGACCACCTGGCCCGCCGTCGGGCGGTTCAGCAGGTTGATGACGCGGACCAGCGAGCTTTTGCCGGCGCCGCTGCGGCCGATGATGCCGAAGACCTCGCCCGGCTGGATATGAATGTCGACGCCGCGAAGCGCATCGACCGGGCCGCTCTGGCCTTGGTAGGTCTGGAAAATACCGCGTAACTCAATCATGAAAACCCGTCGCGACCACCTTGCACCTTGTGGATGCACCGCGGTTCTTGTTGTAAGCAGGACAGGACTATAGCTGCGGGTTAACCCGCAATCAAAGAATATTAAATAGGTTGTTTAGATGGTTTGGTTGTTAAGCCGTCGGCTCGGGCTTGCCTGAAGCCATTGGTTCAGGCTTCCATCCATGCGCATCACGCCCTTCAGAAACAGGCAAACAGCTCTTCAGCAGCAGTTTTGCTAGGATTTCCTGTGCCAAATCCGCGCGGCGACGCAGCCGTCGTTCACCGCGATCGGGACGTCGCGAGGACGGCAGCGACTGTCCGCCCACACCGACCACACGGGTGCGCACCACGCGCCCATCCACCGGAGTACCGCCATGAAACCCCGCATCACCGTCATCACCCTCGGCGTCGACGACCTGGAACGGTCCCTGCACTTCTACGAAAAGGGCCTGGGCCTGAAGACCGAGGGCATCGTCGGCCGCGAATTCGAGCACGGCGCCGTTGCCTTTTTTGAGCTGGAAGGTGGCCTGCGGCTCGCGATCTGGCCGCGGGCAAGTCTGGCCCATGACAGCGGCGTGCCCACCAGCCAGGCAGGACCGCCCGGTTTTTCCATCGGCCACAACGTGGCGTCGCAGGCGGAGGTCGATGCGCTCATGCAGCAGGCCGAAAAAGCCGGCGCCACCATCGTCAAGCCGGCCCACACCACCTTTTATGGCGGCTACGCGGGCTACTTCAGCGATCCGGATGGTCACCTGTGGGAAGCGGCGTGGAATCCGGCCTGGGAGCAGCCGCGAGCGTGAGCCGGAGTGCCTGAACAGAAATTGACTGGTTGGTTTCGTGATGGGTGGAACGGCCGGCCGATCCGGTCTGCTTGGGCACGCCTGCAAGCCACGGGCGCGCTACGCAACAGGTGATCCGGACGGCGGTTTCGCCTGAGCGGACCGCGCACCCATCTCGTCGCTCATCCGGACGCCGGACGCAGATGGCAAACTAGCGCCCCTGATCCATCACGCCAGCCCACCGCCGCCCATCATGCTCGAACTCAAGACCCTGCTGCTGTTTGTCCTCACCGCCGTTGCCGAGATCGTCGGGTGCTATCTCCCTTGGCTGTGGCTGCGCCAGAACAAAAGCGCCTGGTTACTGGTGCCTGCAGCGGCCAGCCTGGCCCTGTTTGCGTGGCTGCTGACCTTGCACCCGGCGGCCGCGGGGCGCGTGTATGCCGCGTATGGCGGTGTCTACATCGTCGTCGCCATCGCCTGGCTCTGGTCGGTCGACGGCATACGTCCCACGGTGTGGGATGTCACCGGCTCGTTGGTGGCGCTGGCCGGCATGGCCATCATCATGTTCGGGCCACGCGGCGCCTGAAGCGGCCATCGCGCCAGGCGTGGTGCGGCGCGGCGTTCAGGCCTGGGGGGCGAGCAGCCCGCGGATTTCTGTCGCCGTCAAAGGCGCGGCGGTGGTCGGCGCTTGCAACAAGGTCCGCACGCGGCCGGCGAAAGCCGGGGGCAGCTTGCGGGAGTGCGCGAAGATGTTGCGCCTGAAATGCGCCCGGTTGCCAGCATTGCGGCCGTGATAAACGTAGACGTACAGCTGCGGCGCATCGACCAAGGTCAGCTGGCCCGAGCGCGCCAGCGCCACCACGCCGGGTACGTCTTCGCCGCGCTCCAGATCGGCATACAGCGGCATGGCCGCGCGGGTGGCGAACAGCGTGCACTCCCAGGCCCGGGTCTGGGACAGGTAGCAGTCGCCGGTCACCTCGTCCAGCACCAGCGTCTGCCGCAAGGTGCAGGCGCTCTGGCCGCTGAGTTTCAACACCTCCAGCTGAACGGCCAGCCGGCTGGGCGCGTGCCAGTCGTCGTCGTCCCACACGGCGATGTGCGTTCCGCGGCAGGCGGCCAGGCCCCGGTTGCGTTTGGCGCCCAGCGTGAGCCGCGGTAGCGGTGGCAACTCTATCTCCCGCACGGCGGGCTCGTTCAGTCCGCGGAGAAAGGCGGCCGTGGCCGTGTCACGCGACTCGTGCACCACCACCAGTTCGCGCGCGCCGTGGCTTTGCGCCAGAAAGCCGGCCACCGAGCGCCGCAGCATCGGCACGCGGTCGTGCGTCACGCACAGGCACGACACGAGGGCATCGCCGGCCGCAGTCACAGGAATGGTGGTCTGGGGCCGCGCTGTGTTGCGGGTCGTTGAATCCATGTCAATCACTGGCAGTGTCGGGAACGAGAGCCGCGTCTAGCCGACCTGAAGTTCATGCTCGTAACACCACAACCAGCTTTCACCCGGCTCGAAGGACTGGATCACCGGATGCCCGGTGGCGGCGTGGTGCTTGCTGGCGTGCTTGTTCTTCGAGTCGTCGCAGCAGCCGATGTGGCCGCAGTGAACGCATTTGCGCAGGTGCAGCCAGCTGTCGCCCGTGGCCAGGCATTCTTCACAGCCGCGCCCGTTGGGTGCGTGCAGGGTGGCGGGGACGTGTGAGCAGGGTTTGATCGGCATGGCGGACTCCGTCAACAGGATGGGTGTGCAGCTTAGCTCAACGCGCCGCCATGGCGGCCAGGTGCTGGTGGATCATCGAGACCGCAGCCGCGCCTTCGCCGATGGCGCCGCCCACCCGCTTGACCGAGCCGCTGCGCACATCGCCCACCGCAAAGAGGCCCGGGATGCTGGTCTCCAGAGGCGCGGTGGCATGGCCCGGCACCTCGCTGCCGGCCAGCGCGCCGGTCAGCACAAAGCCCTGCCGGTCGATGGCCACACCGCAGCTGGTGAGCCAGCCGGTCTCGGGGTCAGCGCCCACGAAAAGGAAGACGTTGCGAACGGCTGCACCCTGCTCTGCTGCATGGGCAGCGCCTTCACCCACACCGCCGCTGCCAGCGCTCGTGCGCCAGGCCACGCCCTGCAGGCCGGTGTCGCCATCGCCGTGCAGCGCAGTCAGCTCGGTCTGCGGCCACAAGGTGATGTTGGACGTGGCCTCGATGCGGTCGATCAGGTAGCGCGACATGCTGGCAGCCAGGCCCGGGCCGCGGACCAGCATGTTCACCCGGGCGGCATGCTGCGACAGGAAGACCGCGGCCTGCCCGGCGGAGTTTCCGCCGCCCACCAGCACCACATCGGTCTCGCTGCACATCTTGGCCTCCAGTGCCGACGCCCAGTACCAGACGCCCCGGCCTTCGAATTCCGACAGGCGCGGAACCGCCGGCCTGCGGTAGCGCGCGCCGCTGGCCACGACGACCGTCCTGGCACGCAATTGCCGGCCATCCGTCAGCATCAGCCGCAACTCGCCATCCGAGGCCTTGCGGCTGCAGTCCAGCGAGGCCGCCTCGGCGGGAATCAGCATCTCGGCGCCAAACTTCTGCGCCTGCACAAAAGCGCGTCCGGCCAGCGCCTGGCCTGAAATGCCGGTCGGAAAACCCAGGTAGTTCTCGATGCGTGCGCTGGCCCCGGCCTGCCCGCCGTAAGCCCTGCAATCGAGCACCAGCACCTGCAGGCCTTCGGACGCGGCATACACGGCGGTCGCCAGCCCGGCCGGCCCGGCGCCGACAACGATGACGTCGAACAGTTCGTCGTGCGCCAGCGAGTCGACCATGCCGATGCAGCGCGCCAGCTGGTTGTCGGCCGGGTTGAGCAGCACCGAGCCGTTGGGGCAGACGGCCACCACACCCGATGGTGCAGCGCCATATTGCTCGAACAACGCTGCGGCGTCCGCGTCGTTCGCCACATCGATGGCGTGGTGCGGATAGCCATTGCGTTGCAGAAAGCCCTGCAACCGCAGCACGCCGGCCGATTGCGACGGCCCGATGAGCACAGGGCCGCTGGCGCCAGCCTCGATCAATGCGACGCGGCGCAGGATCAGCGCCCGCACCAGCCGTTCGCCGAGGTCGGCCTCTGCAATGATCAGCGCCCGCAACTGGGCCGGCGGCACCAGCAGCGCCTCCACCTCTTCATCCGCATGCCCATCGACCAGCGCGGGCCGGCCCGACAACTGGCCCACTTCACCCAGGAATTCGCCCGGCCCCTGCCGCACCACCGGCTCGACGTGGCCCAGACCATCGCGCTGCGTCACGGTGACCGCACCGCGAAGCAGCACGAACAGGCCCGGCCCCGCTTCACCGGCCGTGAAGAGGCGTTCCCCGCGGCGAAAATTCAGCACACTGCCAAAACGCCGGATGCGGGCGATATCGGCGCTGCCCAGCACCGGGAACGCCTGATGCCGGCGGCTGTTCCCATTCGTACCGGTTGCCGATGTTGTCGCGGATGCTGCCGACGCGGTGTTCGCCGCGTTGGGCGGCATTGCCGGGTCCGCGGTTGCGGGTGATGTCGTGCCATCGGCCATTCAGGTCCTCCTGTCAGGTGCTGTCGCAGGCGCATGCCCCGTGGCAGCGCAACAGGCCCGATTAGAAAGGCAAACCGGTTTTCCGGCGTGCCGGGGCAGCGAAATGGTGGTGAGACATGGCGATGTGACCAAGCTGCGCACGGGCGCAGTTACCGCCGGTGTGGATCAGGCCAGCGCCCAGCCGCCCGTGCCGGTGCCGGTGCCGGTCTGACGAACCGTGCCAGGCAACACGGCTGGACGGGCGGCCTGTGGCAGGACCACGGCCGGTGCGGGACGGCTTTCGCTGAACTCCGGCAGGTAGACCGCCAGGTCATCGAAAGACCGCACGATCTGCGGGCAGACCCAGTGGCGCACCCAGCGCGCCAGCGCGATGCGGGGGTCACCCATGTGCAGGCTGCGGGCAAACCGCGGCTGGTGAAAAGCGTGCGCCACATGGGCGTCGACCAGCGGTGTGGCGACATCGGCCACCCAGTCGAGGAAAGCCGGCGCCATGTGCAGGCCGCTGGCACGCACCAGTTCGTTGACCAGGTCGTCCAGCGCGACGATGGCCATGATGGAAACGTTTTCGGCGGTCAGGGGGCGAGTGCGGATCATCTGGCGTTGGCGTTGGAGGCATTTGAACATGAATGCCTGCATGTTGCAGGGCCTGCATGACGCCTTGATGTCATGCCGGTACGCTGGTGTTCAGGCATTCAGGCATTAGGCATTCAGGGGTAGAGACCTTCAGGCCGCCACCGGCTCGGCCGGCAGCAGACGCGCGATGCGCTCGCTGAGCCCGTCGGCCCTTTCGGCGCCGGCGACCTGCTCGACGCGCGCGACGATCTGGCGGGCGATGTCCAGCATCGACTCCCGGTCGCGCGCCTCACGCAGGGCATCGCGAAAATGCAGCGCCAGGTCGGGTGCCTTCCGCGCGAACATGCGTTCGCAAATATCGAACAGGAACATCCGGGTGGTGGCCAGCGACCGTTTGCCGTCGAAGTGGTCGGCGGCATTGGGCGGTGGGGCGTAGAGCGGTGTCGCAGCCTCCGGTGTGGAGGCTTTCACGGGAGCCATCGACGTGCTGTCCACGGCATCGGTAGCGATGGACGGTGCCGTCAGTCCGGACGATGCCACCAGGTAGCCGTCGTCCACCAGCCGCCGGACCATGCCCGCGTAGTCCTGCAGCAGCACCTGCAGTTCATCCAGCGTTTTGCTGCCATCGGCCAGGAACAGGGCGCCGCGCTCGCGGACGTTCAGAGCGCGCACCCGGGATGCGAGTTCAAGCCGGGCTTTTTCTGATCGCTGTAATTGCATGTGACCGCTTCAATCTGCAGAAAGCGGCCATCGTGACCCCGGGCCATGTCGGCTTCATGACAGACCGGCCGACGGGAGCGGCGGCGCAGGCCAGCGCTGCCAGCGCTCAACCCTCGGGCAGGTCCACGTGACCGCCGCCGTCGCCGTCCGTGACAGGCCGCGCCGTCCGGTGGCCGTGCCGCGTGACGATCTCCACATAGAACTGCGGCGCACCTTCGCGCGCAGCGGTGTCCACCAGCCCATTGAGCGTGGCGAAGTGAATGTCGGCAGCGGTCTCTTCGCTGCTGCCGAAGCGGCAGGAGAAATCCCAGAAATCCACCCCTTCCGGCAGCGGCCGGCTGCGCTCACGCTTGACGTAGCGGCGCATGTCGTGGCGGGCTGCATCGAGCAGGCGGTCGCGGTTTTTGCCTTCGATATCGAGGCGGTAGGTTTTTTTCATGCGGTTCCTGGGGAGCTGGAAAGCCCGGCCTGCCATCGGGCAGATACGGACGGAAAAAGAAAGGAGGATGCCGGACGTTGCGCAGAACGGTCTGTGGCCGGCTGGCGCATCGCCGTTGCGACGTTTGGTAGTGAACCCGGTGCCGTTCAGCCGATTATCGGCGAGACACCTGCCGGGGACTGGCAAAAGACTGGTGAAAGCCCTCGGCCGCAGGGCCTATCGCGACGCGACAATCGGCACGGCGCTTGCATGCAGCCCGGTGCCGGCGCCGTTTTGTTTCCGGCTTTGCGCTTGCACGCCTCTCCTCAAGCCTCTCCTCACGCCTTTTCCCACGCCCTTCCCTGCTTCCCGGTTGCTGATCCGGCTCTCGCGCGCCGCTCTGGTTTTCCTGGTGTTTCCGCGCCAGCGCTTCTGCTCTGTTGTCTTCGCCGCTTCGCAGCCGATTCCTTCAAAGGAGCTTCGACATGTACGGTTTGACCTTCCTCGGCATCATCCACACCGCCATCAGCCTGGTGGCCGTGGCCGCCGGCCTCATCGCCTTTCTGCGCAGCGGAGCCATCCTTCCGGCGACCCGCACCGGCCAGGTGTATATCGTCACCACCATCCTCACCTGCCTGACCGGCTTTGGCATCTTCCAGCATGGCGGCTTCGGCAAGCCGCACATGCTCGGCGTGGCCACCTTGCTGGTGCTTCTGGTAGCCGCCGTGGCCGGACGCTCGAAGCTGCTCGGCCGCGCATCGCCCTATGTCGAAACGATGGCGTATTCGACGACCTTTTTCTTCCACATGATCCCGGGCGTGACAGAAACCACCACCCGGCTGCCACTCGGCGCACCGTTGCTGCCCAACGCCGAGGCGCCCGAACTGCAGATGGCGGCCGGCGTGATGTTCCTGCTGCTGTTGGCGGGTTGCGCCTGGCAAGGGTACCGGCTGCATGCACGGCGTGCCGCACTGGCGGCGCGGTCGGTCGCCGCACAAGCAGCGGGCTGACGGCCAGCCGCACCTGACTGTGAAGCCAGTTCAGGCCGGCAGGTGCGAGCGTGTCCAGCGCACGATGTCGGCGGTACCCATGGCGCCGGGCTGGCGCGCGACCTCGCGGCCGTTCAGGAACAGCGCCAGGGTGGGAATGCTGCGGATATTGAAACGCGCGCCCAGCGCCTGCGCCTCTTCGGTGTTGACCTTGGCCAGGCGAACCAGCGGCTCCAGCTGGCTGGCCGCGCTGTCGTAAGCCGGCGCCATTTGCCGGCAGGGACCGCACCATGGCGCCCAGAAGTCGACCAGCACGGCAATCTGGTTGCGATCGATGTGTCGGCCAAAACTGGTGTCGTCGAGGTTGACGGGGTGGCCGTTGAACAGCGCCAGGTGGCATTTGCCGCAGTCCGGCGCCTTGGCGAGGTGTGCCCTGCCGACACGGTTGGTGGTGTGGCAATGCGGGCAGACGATGTGAAGCGGATCAGTCATGCTAGGGCCCATGAAAATGACGGACCCCGCGTTGCGCGACGGCCCGCCTGCGGGGTTGCCGGCGCGGCAACCCACTGCGCCTTATTTTTGCGGCGCGTTGCCCTGGGCCAGCAGTTCGTCCAGGCCCTTGCAGGACGGCGCACAAACCGCCTGGGACTTGCCCAGCACCTTGCGCGTGCCCATCAGCGAACGGGCGCGGTGTTTGCCGCACAGAAAACAGGACATGGTGGCCGCACCGAATGAGGCCGTTGCCGCAAACGGAGAACCGGACACCTTGGATTTGTAGCGCAGGCCATCGGCCAGAACGGTGGTTTTTGTCTCAGCTTTGCTCATCAGTTCAACCTTTATCGAATGGGGACTGCCGGCCTGCGGCGCGGGTGGCGGACATGGCGGCCTGAATGGCCAGCCGGGCCTGCTGCTCCGCGGCAAGGGAGGCATCCAGCGACGAGCGGCACAAGCCCGCATGCTGGTAGTTGAGGTTTTCGTACAGTTCCGCTGCGGCCGGATGGGTATCCAGCAAGGCGCCGAGGGCACTTCCGGGCTGTACGCCTGCGAATTCGCTGACCAGGTGTTCCACCACCGTCCGGTATTGCGCCGGATCGACCGCCACCGGGCTGTGTTCCAGCCGCTCGAGCAGTTCGGCCAGGACGTGGGTCACGGTCAGGCTGGATGGGGAGGAGTGGGTGTTGGTGGCGTTCATGGTCAGGAGCTTGGGGTTTTGGGCCCGAATTCAAGCTCTGGACCGGCTATTTTACCCGCTCCGCGCCTTGGGGCAGGCTGTGCGGTCGCTATTTAATTTATAGCTGCACGGACACGCACGCTTTGCCCTGCCGGCCGGCCGCCCAACTGCCGTCCACTGCCGCGCGGCAGCTCGCTGATTGACGAGGGCGCGGTGCGGGCTGCGGCGACGCCCTGCCCACACCCCTCATGCCGCGCCGTCAGGCGGCTTACAGGCGCGCGATGGAAACCTCGGTCGACTTGACCAGGGCGACCACATCGCTGCCGAGGGCGAGTTCGAGCTGGTCGACCGAACGGGTGGTGATGACCGAGGTGACGATGCCCCACGGCGTTTCGACGTCGATCTCGGACACGACATCGCCGCGGATGATTTCCTTGACCTTGCCGCGGAACTGGTTGCGGACATTGATCGCTTGAATGGACATGGTTTTCTCCTGAAGAGTGCAAAAAACGGCCGGCTTCATGGGCCGGCCGGGGTGACTGCAGGTAGCTGCGGAACCGAGTGGCCGGACTGCGAGGGACGGGTGTTGCCGGGCGCGCCCGGCAGGCCGCCGTTTATTTCTTCACGTAGATCTGGTCGAACGAGCCGCCGTCCGCGAAGTGGTCCCTGTCGGCCTTGGTCCAGCCGCCGAACGCCTGGTCGATGGTGAACAGGTTCAGCTTTTCAAACTGCTTGGCGTATTTGGCCTTGGCCTTTTCGGAAACCGCAGGACGGTAGAAGTTCTTGCCGGCGATGTCCTGGCCTTCTTCGGAGTACAGGTACTTCAGGTACTCCTCGGCGACCGCGCGGGTGCCCTTCTTGTCGACGTTCTTGTCGACCACGGCCACCGCAGGCTCGGCCAGGATGCTGATGGACGGCGCAATGATGTCGAACTTCGCGCCGAATTCCTTTTCAAGCAGGTAGGCCTCGTTTTCCCAGGCGATCAGCACGTCGCCCTGGTTGCGCTGCGCGAAGGTGATGGTGGAGCCGCGTGCGCCGGTGTCCAGCACAGGCACGTTGCCATACAGCCTGGCGACAAATTCCTTGCCCTTGGCGTCGCCGCCATACTTGCGTTTGGCGAACTCCCAGGCGGCCAGGTAGTTCCAGCGGGCGCCGCCCGAGGTCTTCGGGTTCGGCGTGATCACGCTGACACCAGGCTTGACCAGGTCGTCCCAGTCCTTGATGCCCTTCGGGTTGCCCTGGCGCACGACGAGCACGATGGTCGAGGTGTAGGGCGACGAGTTGTGCGGCAGCTTTTTCTGCCAGTCGGGCGCCAGCCAGGCACCATTCTTGACCAGCGCGTCGGTGTCGCCGGCCAGTGCCAGCGTGGCGACGTCGGCATCCAGGCCGTCGATGATGGAGCGGGCCTGCTTGCCGGAACCGCCATGCGATTGTTTGATGGTCACATCCTGGTTGGCCTTGGCTTTCCAGTACTTCTGGAAGGCGGTGTTGAATTCAACGTAAAACTCGCGGGTCGGGTCGTACGATACGTTCAGCAGGGTCACTGGTGCGGGCTGCGCAAAGCCGGGAACAACTGCCCCTGCCAGCGCCGCGCCTACGCCGATGGCCAGCGCGGTACGGGTTGAAACATTGATAAAGTGGCGGCGTGACGTCATTGGGGTGGCTTTCTTGTCCAAAAGAGCAGGTTGAGTTGCGAACAGCTGAATTCTGAAAGCCCCGACCCCAAACAGGAACGAATAAAAAATCAGTTCTTTATTCGATAAACATCCTAAGAACACCTCCACCGCACCACTCAACGAACCCGAAAGAACACCCCATGGCACGCCTCGTCAATTGCATCAAGCTCGGAAAAGAAGCCGAAGGACTCGATTTCCCGCCCTATCCCGGCCCGCTGGGTAAACGGTTGTGGGAACAGGTCAGCAAGGAAGCCTGGGCCGAGTGGATGAAGCAGCAAACCATGCTGGTCAATGAAAACCGCCTGAACCTCGCCGACGCGCGCGCCCGCCAGTACCTGGCCCGCCAGATGGAAAAGCATTTCTTCGGCGATGGCGCCGATGCCGTGCAGGGCTACGTTCCGCCGGCGGCCTGAGCTGGCCGCGCTTCTACAACCCGTTTTCCGCCACGTCTGACCCGGCATGCCCGAGCGCATCGACTGGCTGGAAGACGGCAGCGCCGGCGGCACGCCGTTCAGTCCCCGCTTCGGCGACCGCTACCGCAGCGAGCTGGGCGGCCTCGACCAGGCGCGCGATGTCTTCCTGAAAGGCTGCGGCCTTCCGGCTGCCTGGAAGGGCGAGCGCCAGTGGCGGGTACTTGAAACCGGGTTCGGCCTCGGACTGAACTTCCTCGTCACCTGGCGCGCCTGGAAGGACGATCCCGACCGCCCCACGCACCTGCATTTCATCTCGACCGAAGCATTCCCGGCCACGGGCGATGACCTCTGTCGCAGCGCCGAGGCGCATCCGGAACTGCAGGCCCTGGCCGCTGAACTGAAGGCACAGTTCTGGGGGCTCTTGCCCGGTTTTCACCGCCTGTCGTTCGAGGACGGCCGGGTGTTGCTGACGCTGTGCATCGGCGATGCCAAGGCCATGCTGAAGCAGCAGGCGTTCGAAGCCGATTCGGTGTACCTGGATGGCTTCAGCCCGCAAAAAAACCCGGACATCTGGGACATCCACACCATGAAAGCCGTGGCGCGCTGCTGCCGGCGCGGCACGCGCATCGCCACCTGGACCATTGCGCGCAGTGTGCGTGATGCCTTGTCCGAAGCGGGGTTCCAGGTCCACAAGACGCCCGGCATACCTCCGAAACGGGACAACCTCCAGGGCGAATACAACCCGGCCTGGACACCCCAAAAACCACCCGCCCTCCTGGGGACCGTGGCGGCCAGGACGCCCGGACATTGTCTGGTGATCGGCGCCGGGCTGGCCGGTGCGGCGGCGGCGGCGAGCCTGGCGCGGCGCGGGTGGACCGTGACCGTGCTGGATGCGGCCAGCGAGCCGGCGGCGGGCGCATCCGGCTTGCCTGCGGGTCTGGTGGCGCCGCATGTCTCGCCGGACGACGCGCCGGTGTCGCGCCTGTCACGCTGCGGCTTGCGCATCACGGTTCAGCAGGCGTCGGCCTTGCTGAAAGAAGCCGTCGACTGGGCGCCCACGGGTGTGCTGGAAAACCGGCTGGATGACCAAAGCGATTGGCACGCTACCTGGCAAGGCGACTGGGCCGACGCCGCAGATGACTGGAGCCGCGCCGCCACGCCAGCCCAGCGGGCTGCCTGCGATCTGCCTGGGAAAACGTCGGCCTGGTGGCACCCGCGCGGCGCGTGGCTCAAACCCGCCAGCCTGGTGCGTGCGTGGCTGGCCACGCCCGGTATCGAATGGCGCGGCAGCAGCGCGGTCTCGGCGCTGCAGCGAACAAAGGGTCAGTGGCAGGTCCTCGATGGTCATGGCAAGGCGCTGGCGCAGGGCGATCTGGTGGTGGTCGCCGCCGCACACGGCAGCGTTGCCTTGGGCATGAACATCAGCTGGTCGGCGGCCGGGCCAGCCGGCGACACGCACAGCGTTGAAGCCATGCACCCACCGCTCGCCTTGCAGCCCCTGCGCGGCCAGCTCACCTGGCGGCGGCGCGATGCCGACGCATCGGGCGCGCTGCCGCCCTTCCCTGTCAACGGCCATGGCAGCCTGATCCCGTCGGTGCCGCTAAATGGGCAACCGGCATGGATCACGGGCGCCACCTTCGAGCGTGGTGAAAGCCGTCCGCTGATCAGGCCAGCCGATGCGCTGGCCAACCTGGACAAGCTGGCGGTCCTGCTGCCAAACACAGCCGCTCACCTGCGCGCCTCGAATGTTTCAGGCGACTGGCAGCACTGGGCGGGTGTGCGTTGCGCCACACCTGTCCGCCTGCCGGTGCTGACGACGATGGAGCGGCCCGGCACCAGATCCGGCGAAGCCGATGAGTCGGCCGGCACGCTCTGGCTGAGCAGCGGCATGGGTTCGCGAGGCTTGTGTTTCGCGGCACTCTGCGGCGAACTGCTGGCGGCCCGGCTGCATGGCGAGCCGTTGCCCGTGGAGCTCCGGCTGGCCGCGGCCCTGGATCAGGCGGCAACGGCGCGAACGGCTTCTGTTCCGCGCAAGAAGCCGTCAAGTCCCGAGTAACGCGCGACATCAGATCCGGGTCCGCGCTTCGCCGTGGCGATCAGCGAGAGCCCCAGCACAAGCCTCAGGGCCCGCGCCGCCGCACTTTCTCGAGCTCACGCATCAAGCGCGCCGGATGCAGCGGTTTGACCATGGTCATGCTGACGTCGCCGAACCAGGCGCGAAGGCGATCCAGTGGTGAAAAACGCGCCCCCGTCAGGATGGTCTGCGACACCCGGCCCGACTGGCGCAGATGACGCAGCAGCTTCCAGATACCCATGTCGGCCTGCTCCAGATCCAGCAGGACCAGTTTGTACGCACCGTGTGTCAGCAGGGCCAGCGCGTCGGCGCCGGTTGCGGCTTCATCGACGTCATAGAGGCGCGCCGCGGCCAGCTTGGCCCGCAGGTAAAGGCGCGCATCGCGGTCCGGATCGATGAGGAGCACGCGCAACAGGCTGGCGGCAGCGTGGCCGTCCTCGAGTGCTGCGGGTGCCGTGCTGTCGTAGCCGGCAACGACGACATCACCCTCACGTTCGCCGTTTTCCAGGGGCATGGGTGCGGTGGCGTCACTGCCCTGCGCGTCCGTGACCCCGTTCGCACCTGAAACTGCATCGGTCTGGAAGAAGTCCAGGTCCAGATCCAGCCCGGAGGCCTGGACGATAGCCGGTGCTGCGCCTGCCGTTGGAGGTGTGTCCAGGTCCAGGTCGAAGTCCAGATCTCCGCTGGCGGAAGCCGGTGCAGCGTCGGCCGCTGCCGAGGGCGACACGGCATCGAGGTCGAAATCCAGGTCCGCGCGGCCCTCGCCTTCAAAGCCAGGCTGGAGCAAAGGCGAGGATGAAACTGGAGTCGATGGCCCAAAGAGCTGGTCCATGGCGTCGATCACTTCAGGCCAGCGAAGCGGCCGCTGGAAAACGGCAATGGCTTGCTGCGGCGCATAGTTGCCGACCCAGATCAGCGGCAGTGGCTCGAACGATGGCCGGGCCAGCTCGACGCCGGCCTCCCAGCTTTCGCCATCCATCAGGAGGGCCTCGGCCTTGACGGGCGCCTCGTCGCTCCAGAGCATGTAGGCGATCGGGCCATATTGCGACAGGCGGAACAGGGTGTTCAACGCATGGCGTTCGGCGTCGCCGAAGCCGAACACCTTCACAAACACTGTCCTCACCCGCCCATCGCCCGCATTTTTCATGCGGGTGATTATGCGGGTGAATGTCCCGTGAACAGGACGATTCCGACCGGGCCGCGTCGGGGTTTTCACTCCGCGACAGGCGCCCTTCAGCCATGCGCCTGTTTGATCCGCCGGCCGTGACGACCGACGTCCAGATTTATTTCATCGCTTCCGCAGGACGGCGCGCCTTGACGTACGCATCAGACGGCAGGTACGCCTTGCCGTCCGCGTAACGCCACTGCACCATCGTGCCCTTGTTGCCGCGCACATCGAGCTTGCCGACATAGGCGCCCATCGTTGCCTGGTGGTCCAGCGCGCGGAATTCGGCGGGGCCGAACGGCGTCGTGAACTTCAGGCCGCGCATGGCGGTGACCAGCTTCTCGTTGTCGGTGGAGTTGGCCTTCCTGATGCCTGCAAAAATGGCCTGCATCGTGGCGTAACCGACCACCGAGCCGACCTTCGGGTACTCCTTGAAGCGGCGGTAGTAGTTGGCGGCAAAACTGGCGTGCTCACGCGAATCGATCTGGTCCCAGGGGTAGCCGGTGACGATCCAGTTCTTCGGGGTTTCGTCTTTCAGGACGTCCAGGTATTCAGGCTCGCCCGACAGCAGCGACACCACCGGCACGCGCGGGAAGATGCCGCGCTGGTTGCCTTCGCGCACCAGCTTCGCCAGGTCGGCACCGAAGGTGACGTTGAAGATGGCGTCAGGCTTGCTCTGCATGATGGCCTGCAGCGTGGTGCCGGCATCGAGCTTGTTGAGCGCCGGCCACTGCTCGCCGACGAATTCGACGTCCGGCCGCTTGGCCTTGAGCAACTCCTTGAAAGCCGCGACCGCACTGGTGCCGTATTCGTAATTGGGCGCAATAAAAGCCCAGCGTTTGGCCGGCATCTTCGCGGCTTCTTCCACCAGCATGGCCGACTGCATATAGGTACCGGGACGCAGGCGGAAGGTGTAGCGGTTGCCCTTTTCCCAGATCAATGCATCCGTCAGCGGCTCGCTGGCCACAAACAGGCGCTTGTTCTTCTGGGCGTAATCCGCCAGCGCCAGGCCGACGTTCGACAGAAAACCGCCGGCCAGCACATCGACCTTCTCCCGGGACACCAGCTCCACCGCCAACCGCAGCGCTTCTTCCGGCTTGCCGGCGTCATCACGCGCAATCACCTCGACCTTGCGGCCCAGCAGGCCACCGGCCTGGTTGATCTCGTCCACCGCCAGTTGCCAGCCGTTGCGATACGGCAGCGTGAATTGCGGAATCGTGGAGTAGCTGTTGATCTCGCCGATGCGAACGGGGTTTTTGGCGTTTGGCGTTTGCGCCAGCGCCAGCGGTGCCCCCGACGCCAGCAGCATCGAGACCAGGACAGCACGTTTTGTCAGTTTCACGGTTTTTCCCAAAAGTTAACAAACAGTCGGCGAGCATGCCGCGCAGCCCGTGCGGTGCAGGTCGCCCTTGAAACAGGTGGAGGTGAGGAGCCAGCCTTAAAAAGCGGACTTTAACAGCGCAGCTGGATTCCTTTGCCAGCTTTCTGTCAGGGATGCACCACTGCGCGCGCAAAGAATTTAACCGTGGCCCGCCAGACCGGCCCACGGCCCGCATGAAGACTGGCGCATAAGCTTATCTGCATAACGGCAGAACAAATTTGTAGTTTGTTTTCATAAAGCGCCCCCTTACATTTTCAGGACCGCCAGGATTGAGGGCGACTGCCGCATGCAGTTTCCGTCGGCCCTGGGCGACCTGTAAACAGCCATCTGATCACCCGCGATTGACCCGAGAGCCACCAGAAGCATGTACCAGTACACCGAATTTGACCGTCAGTTTGTTGCCGCGCGCGCCGGCCAGTACCGCGACCAACTGACGCGCTGGCAGGCCGGCCAGCTGGCCGAGGACGAGTTCAGGCCGCTGCGGCTTCAGAACGGCTGGTATGTCCAGCGCTACGCACCCATGCTGCGGGTGGCGGTTCCGTATGGCGAATTGTCCAGCGCACAGGTCCGGGTGCTGGCAAAGATCGCCCGCGAATATGACCAGCCGAACGCCGCGCTGTTCAACGATGCCCAAGCCGCACAGGACAAGCTGGGCCCGGTCGAACTCAAAAATGGCGCATCGGTCAGCTCGAAACTGACGACCGGTTACGCCCACTTTACCACCCGCCAGAATGTCCAGTACAACTGGATTCCGCTGGACAAATCGGCCGACGTGATGGACCTGCTGGCCAGCGTGAACATGCACGGCATCCAGACCAGCGGCAACTGCATCCGCAACATCACCAGCGACGAGCGCGCCGGCATCGCCGTCGACGAGATCGCCGATCCACGCCCCTTCGGCGAAATCCTGCGCCAGTGGAGCACGCTGCATCCTGAATTCGCCTTCCTGCCGCGCAAGTTCAAGATCGCCATCAGCGGCGCCAAAGAAGACCGCGCTGCCACCGGCTGGCACGACGTCGGCCTGCACCTGGTGCGTAATGACGCGGGCGAGCTCGGCTTTCGTGTGCTGGTCGGGGGCGGCATGGGCCGCACGCCCATCATTGGCACGCTGATCCGCGAGTTCCTGCCGTGGCACCAGATCATGAATTACATCGAGGCCATCGTGCGGGTCTACAACCGCTACGGCCGCCGCGACAACATTTACAAGGCTCGCATCAAGATCCTGGTGAAGGCCGAAGGCCAGCGCTACATCGATGATGTCGAGGCCGAGTACCAGCAGATCATGGAGCACGATGGCGGCCCGCACACCATCAGCCAGGAAGAACTGGACCGCGTCACCGCCTCTTTCGTGCCGCCCGCGCTGAAGTGCGACCGCAAGTCGGCCGACGCAAAAATCGCCCACATCCTGCGCGCCGCCGCCGAGGATGACGTCGAGTTCGGCCGCTGGCTGCAGCAGAACGTGGCGCCGCACCAGAACCCGGATCTGCGCGCGGTCACGCTGTCTTTCAAGCGCCTGGGCCAGGCCCCCGGCGACGCCACCGCAGACCAGCTCGACATCGCCGCTGACCTGGCCGACGAGTTCAGCGCCGGCGAAGTGCGCGTTACCCACGACCAGAACCTGCTGCTGCCCTGGGTGCGCTGCGACGAATTGCCCGAACTCTGGCGCGCCGCCCGCAAGGCCGGCTTTGCACGCCCGAACATCCGCCTGCTCAGCGACATGATTGCCTGCCCCGGCGGCGACTTCTGCTCGCTGGCCAATGCGCGCTCCATCCCGATTGCCGAGGCGATCACCGCCCGCTACCAGGACATGGACGAGTTGCACGACCTCGGCGAGATCGACCTGCACATCAGCGGCTGCATCAACTCCTGCGGCCACCACCACAGCGGTCACATCGGCATCCTCGGCGTCGACAAGGACGGACTCGAGTGGTACCAAGTCTCACTCGGCGGCTCGGACGGCTCCACGCTGAGCGGCACGCCGGTGGCCGGCAAGGTGGTTGGCCCGTCGTTTTCCGCATCCGAAGTGCCGGAAGTGATCGAAGCCGTGCTAGAGACCTACCGCGAACACCGGGAGCCGGGTGAAACCTTCATCAAGGCCGTGCGCCGCATCGGCATGGACCCCTTCAAGGCCGCCGCCAACAGCGCGCGCGTCAGCACCCGGCGCGCCGAGCGCAGCGACGAAAAGACAGCGGCCTGAGCGCGCCTGCGCCAGAGCCCATCCGCACAACAACAACTTCCACCATGAAACTGATCACAGCCGACACCCACCTCGCAGATGACAGCGGCGCCCACGTCGTGGCGCTGGCCAACGACGCCGACCCGATGGCGCTGGCGCTGGACGGCGTCACCCGCATCGACCTGAATTTTCCGAAGTTCACCGACGGCCGCGCCTTCAGCCAGGCTTTCCTGCTGCGCCGCCGCCGCGAGTTCACGGGTGAAATCCGCGCCACCGGCGACGTGCTGGCCGACCAGCTGGCGCAGATGGAGCGCAGCGGTTTTAACGTCGCGGTGCTGAAACCGGGCCTCGACATGGCTATCGCCGAGCGCGTGCTGGCGGCCTACCCCGGTTACCGCGTCGGCAAGTACCAGGGCGATGCCGTGGATGCCGAGCCGCACTTCGCCGCCGGCCAGGCGAGCTGAGCAGGGCCGATTTCGTGGGTGCCATTTCCCTCTACGCCCGGCCATCCGCCGGGTTCGCCGACAAGCTCGAAGCCAGCAAGGCGCTGCTCGTCTCGGCGGCGCGGCAATACGCGCCGATCACCCAGGCCTCCAGCCTGGGCGCCGAAGACATGGTGGTCAGTCACCTGATTGCTGACACCGGCATCGCCGCCAGCATCTTTGTGCTCGACACGCGCATGCTGCATGCCGAGACCCTGGCGCTGGTGGGACGGCTGGAAGCGCGCTACGGCCTGACCGTCGACGTTTACCAGCCCGACCCGGTGGTGGCGGCGAACTTCGTCACCGAATTCGGTGACGACGCGATGTACAAGAGCCTGGCGCTGCGCAAGGCCTGCTGCGATTTTCGCAAGATGGTGCCGCTCGAACGCGCACTCGCCGGCCAGCGCGCCTGGATCACCGGCCTGCGCCGCGAGCAGTCGAACGCCCGCGCCGATGTGCATGACATCGAGCACCAGCAGCTCCACATCGACGGCCGCGCGGTCGACCGCGCCAAGGTCAATCCGCTGGCCGACTGGACCTGGGGCGATGTCTGGCACTTCATCTCGATCCACAACATCCCCTACAACCCGCTGCACGACGAGTTCTTCCCGAGCATCGGCTGCGCGCCCTGCACCCGTGCCGTCACGCTGGGCGAGGACTTCCGCTCCGGCCGCTGGTGGTGGGAGCAGGAAAGCGCCAAGGAGTGCGGCCTGCACGTGGCCGCCGACGGCTCGCATGAAGCCGAAGAGCCCGCTGCCTTTGAACCGCTGTCCAGTAACCTGGGCGGCCCCGCCGCCAACCGGGCCAGCGCCAACGTCATTCCGATCAAGGAAATCCCCGCATGAATGCCCGAACCGAACCCACGCTGCTCGCCGGCGCCGATGGCGTGGACCGCCTCAGCCGCCTGAGCAATACTCATCTGGATGCGCTGGAAGAAGAAACCATCTTCATCCTGCGAGAAGTCGCAGCCGCCTTCGAACGCCCGGCCCTGCTGTTTTCAGGCGGCAAGGATTCGCTGGTGATGCTCAAGTGCGCTGAAAAGGCCTTTGGCGCCGGCCGCCTTCCGTTCCCGCTGCTGATGATCGACACGGGCCACAATTTCCACGAAGTCACCGACTTTCGCGACCTGCGCGCCCAGGAACTGGGCGCCGAGCTGATCGTTCGCAACGTCGAGGATTCGATGAAGCGCGGCACCGTGCGCCTGGCGCATCCCGGCGAATCGCGCAACGTGCACCAGTCGGTCACGCTGCTGGAAGCGATTGACGAGTTCCGCTTCGATGCCCTCATCGGCGGCGCCCGTCGTGACGAAGAGAAAGCCCGCGCCAAGGAGCGCATCTTTTCGCACCGCGACAGCTTCGGCCAGTGGCAACCCAAGGCCCAGCGGCCCGAGCTCTGGACGCTGTTCAATACCCGCCTGCAGCCGGGCGAGCACTTTCGTGTGTTCCCGATCTCCAACTGGACCGAGCTCGACGTCTGGCAATACATCGCCCGCGAGAAGATCGCCCTGCCCTCGCTCTACTACGCCCACCAGCGCAAGGTGGTGGAACGCAAGGGCCTGCTGGTGCCGGTGACCGAGCTGACGCCGGCCCGCGATGGTGAGGAGATCATCGACAAGACGGTGCGTTTTCGCACCGTCGGCGACATCACCTGCACCTGCCCGGTCGACAGCCCCGCAGCCACGGCCGAGGAAATCGTCATCGAAACCCTGGCTGCCGACGTCAGCGAGCGCGGCGCCACACGCATGGACGACAAGACGTCCGACGCCTCCATGGAAAAACGCAAGAAAGACGGGTACTTCTGATGCACACCGCCGAACTGCAACCTTCCGGCGCCGCATTCGCGGCAGCCACCGCGGGCAACGTGCATTCCGCCCTGAAGTTCATCACCTGCGGCTCGGTCGACGACGGCAAAAGCACGTTGATCGGCCGATTGCTGGTCGACAGCCGCGCGGTTCTGCAGGACCACCTGGCGGGCGTGCAGCGCGCCGGCGTGACCGACCTGGCGCTGCTGACTGATGGCCTGTCGGCCGAGCGCGAACAGGGCATCACCATCGACGTGGCCTACCGCTATTTCGCCACCGAGAACCGCAAGTTCATCATCGGCGATGCCCCGGGCCACGAGCAGTACACCCGTAACATGGTCACCGCTGCATCCAGCGCCGACGCGGCCGTCGTGCTGGTCGACGCCACCAAGCTGGACTGGAAGAACCCGTCGCTGGAACTGCTGCCTCAGACCCGTCGTCATTCGCTGCTGGTCAACCTGCTGCGCGTGCCGTCCATCGTGTTTGCCGTGAACAAGCTGGATGCCGTGGATGACCCCGTCCTCGCATTTGCCAACATCAGCGCGGCGCTGACGGCCTTCTCGAAGGCTGCAGCCTTGCCCTTCAAGGCCATCGTGCCGGTGTCTGCCCTGGTGGGCTACAACGTCGTCGATGCCAACCCCGGCTGGTGCGGCTACACCGGACCGTCTCTGCTGGCCTTGCTGGAAAAGCTGCCGACCACGCCGTCTGAATCTGCCGAGGCTTTTTCTTTTCCGGTGCAGTGGGTCGAGAAATTCTCGTCCTCATCCGACACCTCGCAAAGCCGCCGCGTCTTCTGGGGCCGGGTCGCCACGGGCAGCGTGAAGCCGGGCCAGACCATCACCGTGCTGCCGAGCGGCCTGACCGCCACCGTGGCGCAGGTGCTGGACCATGTCCGCCAGCCGGGTGATGTCACGGCCGGTCGCAGCGCCGGCATCATCCTGGACCGCGAAGTCGACGTCTCCCGCGGCGACTGGCTGTTGGCAGAAACTGCCTTCGAGCCTTCCCGCGAGGTATCGGCCACCATCGCCTGGATGGACGATGAGCCGCTGGTTGCCGGTCGCCTCTACTGGGCGCTGCACGGCCACCGCTGGGTCAAGGCCAAGGTCAAGCGCATCGTGCACCGGCTGGACGTGAACACGCTGGCCGAGGAGGCCGCGACCGAGTTGCCCGCCAACGCCATCGGCCATGTCGAGCTGGCCTTCCAGGAGCCGTTGGCGACGCTGCCGTATGCGCGCTCGCGCGTGCTCGGCTCGCTGGTGCTGGTCGACACGGCCTCGCATAAAACGGCCGGCGCGGTGCTGGTTCGCCAGGCCTGATCGCGCCAAGTCCTTTCCCTTCATAACCCTGCTGGTGGAAACCTCTTAAAATGGAGGGTTTCCACCGATCTGACCCGCACCAACCATGACACACGTCGTCTCCGATTCCTGCATCCGCTGCAAATACACCGACTGTGTGGATGTGTGCCCCGTCGATTGTTTCCGGGAAGGTCCGAACATGCTGGTCATCGATCCGGATGAGTGCATCGATTGCGCCGTCTGTATCCCCGAATGCCCGGTCAACGCCATTTACGCCGAAGAAGACCTGCCGGCCGACCAGCTCGAGTTCATCAAGATCAATGCCGACCTGAGCCGCGCTGCCGGCTGGAAAAGCATCACCAAGCGCAAGGATGCGCTGCCCGATCACGATGAGTGGAAAGACAAGACCAACAAGCTCAGCGAACTGATTCGCTGAGGCGCCCCATGAAGCTTTCGGCGATCGCAACCCCGGGCTTCGCGGCATGACGGGGCCGTTGCAGGACCCGATCGCAACCGACGCGCTGATCATTGGCGCGGGTCCCGCCGGGCTGTTTCAGGTGTTCGAACTCGGTTTGCTGGAGATCAGCGCCCATGTGGTGGACGCCCTTCCCTACGCGGGCGGCCAGTGCATCGAAACCTATCCCGACAAACCCATCTACGACATTCCCGGCATCATGGCCTGCACCGGCCGCGAATTGACGGAACGGCTGGTGCGGCAGATGTCCCCGTTTGCGCCCACGCTGCACCTGTCGCAGGAAGTCTCGTCGATTCAAACGCAGGATGACGGGCGTTTCAAAGTCGAGACCAGCCGCGGCACCGCATTTCTGGCTAAAACCATTTTTGTGGCCGCCGGCATCGGCGCCTTCCAGCCCAAGCGCTTGCGGGTGGAAGGCATCGAGGCCCTCGAGGATGAACAGCTTTTTTACAGGGCCACCGACGCGTTCAAGTCGCAGGCAGCTGGCCGGCATGTGCTGGTCATTGGCGGCGACGATGCAGCGGTTGACTGGGCGGTTCGCCTCGCAGACGACACCGCTGGCGACAACCCGCAGCGGCCTGCCAGTGTCACCCTCATGCACCGCCGCGATGTGTTCCAGGGTCCGGCGGACAGCCTCGACAGGATGCGCCAGCTGGTCGCTGATGGCGCGCTGCAACTGGTGATTGGCCAGCTGACCGGCTTCGATGCCGCCCAAGGCCAGCTCACCGCGGTGCATCTGGTTGATCCGGAGGGCGCTGTGACGCAACTTCGCGCGGACAGCCTGCTGGTGCTCCAGGGCGTTTCGCCGCGCCTGGGCCCGGTTGCCGATTGGGGCCTGGCGCTGGAGCGCAAGCAGGTGGTCGTCGACACCGAGAAGTTTTCCACTAGTACGCCCGGCATCTTTGCGGTGGGCGACATCAACACCTATCCGGGCAAAAAGAAGCTGATCCTCAGCAGCTTTCACGAATGCGCACTGGCGGCCTTTGGTGCGGCGAAGATCATCTTTCCCGACCGCCAGACGCCGCTGCAGTACACCACCACCAGCCCTCGCCTGCACCGGATGCTGGGTGTCCACGCACCTGCGGCCAGCGAATAGCTGACGGCCTGCTCGTTGCGACGGGCCGCCTGCCCGGCAGCAATTGCCCAGGCCCCTGAACCTGGGCCCAGCCACGCAGTCCGGGCGGCCTGACCGTCACCTACAATCCACACCGCGCCTTCACACGGCGCATCGCTAGGGGTGTTGCCGCTTGCAGTTCAACGCAGGCGGCGGCTGAGAAAGTCCCTTTGAACCTGATTGAGGTAATCCTCGCGCAGGGAAGCTTGTCCAGACAGCGCCGCGTTTTCGCGGCCGCGCCACGCACGCTGACCTGCCATGAACTGAAAGACAAGTTGATGGCTGACGTAATTCCGAATCTTTCGACCCCGACCGCATCGGTCAACACCGCGCTGACGCCGCTGTCGGTAGCCGAGCGGCATTTCGGCTGGCGCGACCACACCGCGCTCTGGTTGAGCCTGGGCGTGGGACTGCTGGTGATGCAGATCGGCTCAATCCTGCTGAAGCCGCTGGGTACGCAGGCTGCCCTGATCGTGATCGTGTTCGGCTCCATCCTGGGTGCCGGCCTGCTGGCCTGGACAGCCAAACTGGGATGTGACACCGGCCTGTCCAGCGCCGGGCTGATGCATGCCACCTACGGCAGCAGCTTCGCGCGGCTGCCGGTGATCCTGAACATCATCCAGCTGATCGGCTGGACCACGTTCGAGCTGATCGTCATGCGTGACGGCACGATGGCCATCGCCCGGCAGTCGGGCAGTTTCACCTCTGCGCTCTGGCTGGTCGCCGCCACCCTGCTGTGGGGTGCCGTCCTGCTGGCCTTGCTCTCGGGGTCGATGGTCAAACTGGTCCGGAAATTCATCGGCCGTTTCGGACTTCCGCTGGTCCTGCTGTCGCTGGTCTGGCTGACCTGGCAGTTTTTGTCGCGGGCTCAAGCCCAGGGTTGGGACGCGTTGTGGAACCGGCCGGGCGACGGCAGCATGAGCACCTTCTCCGCGCTGGACCTGGTGATCGCCATGCCGGTGTCCTGGCTGCCGCTCGTGGCTGATTTTTCACGCCACGGCAAGAACGGCGGCAGCGCCTTGCGCGGTACCTGGCTCGGTTATGCCATCGCCAACACCTGGTGCTACTCGCTCGGCCTGCTGGTCGTGCTGACCGCGCCCGATACCGACCTCATCGCTGCGCTGCTGCTGGCACAGGGTGGGCTGATTGCGCTGGGGCTGATCCTGATCGACGAGGTCGACAACGCCTACGGCGACCTGTATGCCGGCTCCGTGTCCGGCCACAGCCTGAAGCCGGGCTGGAGCGTTCGGCGCTGGGGTGTGGGCCTGGCCGTCGTCTGCACTGCACTGGCATTGGTGTTGCCGATGCACACCCTGGAGCCCTTCCTGCTGATGCTGAGCTCGGTGTTCGTGCCTTTGTATGGCGTGATCCTCGCGCGGCTGGCGGGGCGCGGCGCTCAGGTCTCGACCAGCGATGCGCGTGTGAACTGGACCGCCGTCGTGATCTGGCTGGGCGGTATCGCCAGCTACCACCTGCTGGCCAATTACGGTCCGCAATGGGGCGCGGCCATACCGACGCTCTTGCTGACCTTTGTCGCCGCACGCGTGACGCGGAAGGCCTGAAACTCCGGGCAGGGATGCCGACGCGGCTTGCGAGGGGATCTCTGAGGGAGGCTTGCAAGAAATGCGAAGACGCAGTCAGCAAGCGGTGTGAAGTGGCGGTGAGGCGGCCGTCAATGCGGAACCGGCCGCAGCTGCATCGCCACGGGCGCAAAGCCATGGTTCAACGGCCCGCCGCCATGACCCGTTCGCACGGCGGCACCAGCCTGCAGAGCGCCGCGAATGAAGATCCGCGCCCGTTCCACGGCAGGCAACAGCTCGTCGCCCTGGGCCAGGTAGGCAGCGATCGCCGACGACAGCGTGCAGCCGGTACCGTGGGTGTTGCCGCTGCGGATACGCGGCGCGCGCATCCAGTGCGCGGCATGGCCGTGGCGCAGCAGCAGATCCGGAACCACATCGCCCGGCAAATGGCCGCCCTTGAGCAGCACGGCGCGTGCGCCTTTCGCCAGCAGTTCGCGCGCGGCTGCCTCCATCTCCGATTCGGAGTGCAGCGTCCGACCGACGAGCAAGGCGGCCTCGTCCAGGTTGGGCGTGATGAGCGCCGCCCGGCTGAACAGCTCACGCACCAGCACCGCCACAGCACCCTCACTTATCAACACTGCGCCGCTGGTGGCGACCATCACCGGATCCAGCACCACATTCACCAGCCGGTGCCGGTCAATCGCATCGGCGACCGTCTGAACAATCTCCGGCGCATGCAGCATGCCGATCTTGACCGCATCAGCGCCGATGTCCTCGATCACCGCATCGATCTGGTCACGCAGCATCTCAGGGGGCACACCATGTATTGAACGCACGCCTTGTGTGTTCTGCGCGGTCAACGCGGTGATCGCCGTCATGCCGTAGCAACCCAGCGCTGCAATCGTCTTCAGGTCAGCCTGTATGCCCGCACCGCCACCGCTGTCGGAGCCTGCGATGGACAAGACGCGCGGGTACTCGAAAGCTGAGGATGGCTGGTTCATGGCGGTGGGTCCGGTCAACGATGAAGAATGCGTGGCAGGCCGCTATTTTCAACGCCTTTGTCACGGTGCATGTCAACAGATCTCCCCAGACGATGCACAGGCCGCAATATCGCCATCTGCGGGGCCGGAAATTTCCGGATCGGGAATGAAAAAAGGCCTTGGTAAAAATTACCAAGGCCTTCGAATCTGGCTCCTCAACCTGGGCTCGAACCAGGGACCTACGGATTAACAGACCAGATCAGGACTCTGCGAGGCTCAATAATACACCGAACCTCAAGGCTTCGATTTCCATGTTTCCGCCGGACTGAGAGGTTGACAGAAAAATCGAAACTAAATCCGCCCTCTGATTCGGGAGTCACGCAGTGAATATATTTGTTGACGAATCTGGATCGTTCCCGTTGACCGCGAGCGAAAACTCTTGGTGCGTGATCGCTGCGTATCTATCTCCGGAAAGCGATAGAAAAAGCCTTCAAAACATCCTTCGAAAACTTCGCGCACAGCACGGCCCAACGAACGCCGAAGTGAAGCTCGGAAAACTGAGTGAATGTGAATATTTCACGTTTTTGAAAGATCTTTCTTCGCTTCGCGGCGTCGCTGTCGCTGCGGCAACCGAGATGAGCTTAAACACGCGAGACATTCTTTCAACACATCAGAGGCTCCAGGCAGAGAAGGTGGTGGCGAACGTGGGTCGGATGAAAATTGAGTCGGCGCGACAAGAGCTAACAGATCTAAAAATCGCGGTAGAGCGCCTTCCTCCAAACCTCTACGCGCAAATGTGTTTTCAAATATCGCTATTTCACGAGGTTCTGAACCGTGGCACCCTCTACTACGCCCAGCGATGGCCTCAAGTTTTGAGGGAGTTTCGCTGGCGTATCGACCAAAAAAACGCCACCCCTCAGGCTTACGAAAGGACTTTCAGCGCCTTGCTTCCCGTTCTTCTGCAAACGATGTCGATAAGAGAGCCTATGCCGCGACTGGTGACCGCTAACTACAGCCACATGAGCCAATACGAATACGCTGAGGGAGAGGCCCCCGATTACTTATCAAAGGAGTATGGGCTGCCGGAAATGGAATCAGTGAACCTAGGGAAACTAGTTAGAGGAAACTTCAAATTCGTGGACTCCAAAATTTCGGACGGTGTTCAAGCGGTCGACCTAGTTGCATCAGGATTGAGGCGAGTGCTGAAAGGGGAATTTGTAGACAACGACACTGCTGCGCGTCTGCTTGGAAGACTGCTTATCCAAGCAGGCAAAGAAAAGCCACCGATTAAGTTGGTGGCCTTTGGAGCAAGCACTATCGTCTCCGCCGAACATCGCCGCACGCTGGATGCTCTTACTCGGAATGCTCGAGCAATGATCGCGTGACTTTGGGGTGTACTAGTTGTTGACGGCACGCCAGAGGTTGCCGCCCGGCGGCTTTAATATGTCAAAGGTTGCGCCGTCCTCGTTGCGCACCCTGAAGTGCAGCAGCTGCGATTTGCGTCTGCGTCCGTTTGTCGATGGGCCCGTTGTTGTAGAAGTTAACTGTCTGGCTCAAGCCGCCGCCACCACCACCATTCGGCGTTATCCGCGCGTTGCTGTTGCCATTCATGAGGTACTGCTTGCCCTGGTAGTCGAGCATTTCAGGGCCTTGCTCATTCACGCGCACCAGCTGGCCAGGCGCGACGTTGCCGCCGGCGGCGAAGCCGAACAGACTGCTGAAAAAGTCGCCAATGCCACTTCCACCACCGCTGCCCAGGATACTGCCCAGCAGCCCGCCGCCAGAACCACCGGACACGTTTCCGCCGAACAGCTTCCGGGCAAGGTCTGCGGCCAGGGCTTCGGCGACCATGCGGTTGATCATCTGCACGAAGCCGTCGCCGATGTTCTTGAAGTTGCCGTTCAGGATGTCCGCCAGGCCGGAGCCGAGAGAGTCTTGAATGTTTTCGGCCAGTTTTTTCGAGAACTGATCCACCTCGCTTATTTTCTTGCCCGCGTCTTGTAAGGCTTTCAGGTACAACTCTCCTGCCCTGGCAGCGGTGACAAAGTCAATGGCGCCTGCTTCAAGCAACACGTTCAGCCGATCCTGCGCGGCATTGAACTGCTCGAGGGGCGTGCGGACTTCTTCGTAGAGTCGAATGCCTTCATCGCGCAAGGCCTTTTGCGCCGTGACCTGATCCTCTTGCGCCTTGGTGTCTAGCCGGCGCTGCTCGATCAGCGCCTTCGCCTGATCGATCTCGCCAGCGATAGCGAGCATGACCTCTTTCTGCTTGCTGGTCACTAGGCCGAAGCGATTCATCTGAAGATCGCGCAGCACCTGCTCCTGCACCGTCAATTGCTGGGTTTGCTCGGACTGCTTCTGCAGGCTCTCGACGTACCGGCTGGCCTCCGCATAGGGGTCTTTCACCGCCTTGGCTGCCTTGACTGGTTTGGAGTAATCGCCAATCGCGGGGGCTTTTGCTGTGCGGCGTGAGATAGCGTCGACGTAATCTTCCCCATTGAACATGGAGAGGACTTCGTTTCTTTGCTTGGTCCGGACGATGTCGAGATACTGGTTTACCTCGTCGATCTCGCCCTTCAGGGTTTTGACGTGTGCGCCGCGGCCGTCGGACTGGGCAGAGTTCAGGTCCTTTTGCAACCGCTCCCGCATTGCCATGAATTTCTGAATATCCGCAGCGTTGTCGCCGGTCAACTTCCCGAGGCCGAAAACATCCTTGGCGGCGTCCTTGATGATGAGCCCCATGCTGCCCTGCTTCCGCAGGTCATTGAAGTTCTGCAGGGCCTTGGAAAGCGCGGGGATAAGGTCGGTCGCAATCGCGCGCGCAGCATCCTGGGCATTGGCTTCAAGTTCAAACAGCTGCTTGTTGAATACCTCGGCCTGCTGCGCCGTCGCCGTGCTGGTGGTGCCGACGAGTTTCGTCTGCTCTGCCAGGTCAGTCAGGAATGGGGCAGCGTCCTTGACGCTCTTGCCAAATAGCTCCTGCATGGCACGGGCCTTGTTGCCTTTGTTTTCGAACCCAGCAAAGGCCACGGCTGTCTGCCGGAGCGCCTCGGCCGGGTCGAGGTATTTGAGCTGCGCGATGTCGAGGTTCATGGCCTTCAGCAGCCGGCCGGCGTCATTGTCGGGCTTCGCGTTCGCCAGAGCCTGGTTGAACTTCAGCAGCACGCTCTGTGCGGTCTCGAAGGTTGCGCCGGTCTGGCGCGCAACACGGTCAAGGGCGCTGACGTTCTCCACGCTGGCGCCGGTAGCATCGGCCAAGTCATTGAATGCGTCGATCGCATCGGCTTGGGACTTGATGATGTCGAATGCGCTCTTGGCGGCGACTCCGATCCCGGCAAGCGCGCCCGCTGCGATGAATGATGCGCTTCGAATGGACGCTCCCAGTTCTTCGCCAAACTTTCTGGCTTGGTACTCGCTTCGGGTCAGGCCGCGCACGAACTCTGCGGAATCGAGCCCGAGAGAAACATTGAGTGAACCCAGATTGCCTGCCGCGCGCGGAGGTCGAAGCCATGTGGTTTCTGGCACGCCGCACGCGCGAGATGGAGGTCGACGGCAACCTGCTGGACCGCGAGGATGCGGCCGAGCAGTTGATGGCGCGCATGGTGGAGATCGGCATTCCCGACGACATGCCGGGCGAGTCCAGCGCGATCACGCCCCAGGAGCAAAACAGCAATTTCATCGCCACGGTGCTGGCAGCCGGCCGTCGTGTCGAGTCATGGGCCGATCTAAAGGACGGCGAGAAGCTCGGGCCTTTTCGCCGACTGGTCTACCTGCCAGTGAAGGAAGCGGCCGACCGGTACCGCACCGACAAGGCGGTGCACCTGCGCGCCTTCCGCGAGGCGTTCGCGGACGTCGCCGGCACGCTCAAGCGCGGCGAGATCTACTCGCCCGAGCTGAATTACACCTTCGGCAAGGACTCGGGCGGCGTTGCGATGAATGAGATCCTGCACGCCCTGCTGCACAACGGCAACGCCAGCAACCAGCGCAAGCTGTTGTTGGGCCGCGGCTGGGCCACCGAACGCGCTGACGGCACGGTCGACACCTCCCGGTGGAATGCCTTCACCACGCGCCTGATAAACGAGGGCGTGATCGTGAAGGCCCATTTCGATTTCGCTCAGAAGATCTGGGACGGCATGGAGGCGATGAAGCCGCTGGCGCAGAAGGCCCACCGAGAGGCATTCGGCAAGTATTTTGACGAGGTGCAGGCCACCCCCTTTGACACGCCCTTTGGCGTATACCGCGGCGGCTACGTGCCGGCGCTGGCCGACGGCCGCATCGTGAAGGACAACGAGGTCAAAAAGTTGATTGAGGAAGGCAAGGAGAGCATGGCCTATGCCTTCCCAGGCACCAGCATAGGATTCACGAAAACCCGAGTCGACTACAACAAGCCGCTGATGCTGGACATGCGCACGCTGCCGCAGCACATCGACAAGGTGCTGCTGTTCAGCCACATGGAAATGCCGGTGCGCGACGCGGCGAAGTTGCTGGCGATGAAGCCGGTGAGCAGCGCCCTCAACAAGCAGGACCCCGCCGCGGTCACCGGCATGCTGATGCCGTGGCTCAACCGGTCGGCGCGCCAGCAGGTCACCACGCCAGTGGCCGGTGCCGGCGGCATGATGCGCATGCTCAACACCCTGCGTAACCGCACCAGCATGGCCTACATGTTCGGCAACCTGAGCAACGCCGCGCAGCAGGTGGCCGGCTTCCCGCTGGCCGCGCTGAAGGTCAAGCCCACCAGCCTGGTGGCTGCCACCGCGCAGTACATCAAAAACCCAAAGAAGACCGCTGAGGCCGTGGCCGGCTTGTCACCCTACATGGCGAACCGCATGGACGCCGAGGTCGGTGCAATGCTGTCGGAGATCGAGAGCATCCTGCTCAACCCGACGCTGTTCCAGCAGTCGCAAGAATGGGCGAAAAAACACACGTTCTTCATGCAAAGCGCGGTCGATAACGTGATGGGCCCGATCATCTGGATGGGCGCTTACAACGACGCGCTGGCGGAAAAATACGACGTCGCCGACGCTGTGCGCCTGGCAGATTCGACCGTTCGCCAGACGCAGGGCAGCACCCTGCCCGAGGACGTGAGCCGGATCGAAACCGGCCCCGCCTACGCTCGCATCTTCACGCAGTTTTACGGCTACTTCAACATGCAGGCGAACGTGCTCGGCACCGAGCTGGGCAAGGTCACGAAAGAAATGGGGCTGCGCAAAGGGATGGGCCGCGGGCTTTTCGTCTTGGTCATGGGGTTCTACGCTCCTGCCGTGATCGCCGAGCTGGTGTCCCAGTTGTTTAAAGGCGGCCCAGGCGACGAGGACAAGGATGGCGAGTGGCTGGACGACTGGTTGATGGCAACACTGGTCTACGGCCCCATTCGCAATGCCACTGCCTTCGCGCCGTTTATCGGTGCAGCGGCGAACAGCGCCATCGCCCGATTCAACGGCAACCCGGTAGACGACAAGATGAGCATGGCGCCAGTGGTGGGTGCCATCGAAGGCGTGGCAGGCGTGCCGTTTGACCTCTACAAGGCGGCCATCGGTGAAGGCAACGCGCAGCGAACCGTGAAGGACGTGGCGACGCTAGTTTCGGTCACTACAGGCCTGCCCGCCAACTTGGCCGCACGGCCAATCGGCTACCTCGCAGGTGTTGCCCAGGACAAGATCCGGCCCACCAGCCCAGCCGACACGGTGCGCGGCGCCGTCACCGGCAGCGCCAGCCCGGAGAGCCGAGGGCGTTAAGGTCAGGACCCGCAGCCGTATCGCACCGCGACCGCCTGAGCAGCCACCAAGCCGAACGGCTTGCCAGACGCCTCTGGGTGCGCCTCAACGTACTTGGTGAAGGCATCAACGACGTCAGGGACGCCTGCGCTCGCCGGAATGCACCGGGCGCGCGGCTTGAGTGCCTCGAGCTTTCTCGTGAGATCGTCAATTCCCCGTGACGTTTGCACAGCGGCCGGGTCGTGGATGAGCGCCGCCGCGGCGCCTGCGTCAGCGCCCTGCAGGTAGCCGGCCACGAAGCCCCAAATTGCGAAGCTACAGAGGTCACCACGGTTTGCCGCACCAGCCTTGGCAAGGCTGCAGTCGAGGTGGACATGCCCGGCATTGGGGAGACTGTCGGAGTACACATTCGCGCATACCATCATCGCAAGAACTGAAACAGCAATCCGCGACGTTTTAGCAAGTAGGGCCTTCATGCTCACTCCTTTAAAGAAGCCTGAGTTAATTAACCAATAAGCAATTAAGCGTCGGGGACTGCAGACCGTATTAACGCTATGTTTCCAATTGTCTGCAAATAAAACCCCGATTGGCGTCCTGCTGCATAAGTAGGCGCTTCAGCACGAATTCTTTGCAGGTTTTCGATCGAAATTTTATGTTGCTCATCAATTGCATCTTTCCAAGACTCAAGACACACACGCTCCAGCAGTTCTCGCTTAACGTGATGCGCTGTAAGTCGTCCATCCTTTCGTGCGTCGTCCTTCCAAAATAAAGGACCTTTATCCGCATTGCCGACACGAAATAGCTTATGCAAAGGCAGCGTATCTAGGACAAGAAACCCGTTTTTATGAGCTTTTTCACCGACAGGAATTAGCTGATCTTCCACGATCAACAACTCCCCATCGGGTTTTAACATTTTAAATATATCCGAATTTTTTCCGAGAATTTTAATCCAGTCAAACGGTTCGATTTCATGTAGCACATTGCACATGACAACCACGTCGGCAAAGTTTTCACCGTGATCCTCAAACAAATCTGTTCTTTTGCAATACCATCGATTTGTAGATTCTTCGTAGTAGTCACGGATCGTTTGTTTACAGGCCTGTTCGTCGCTTTTGCTTACATCAAAGGCAATATAATCAAGAGCTTCGGCAACCCTTCCCTGAAAGTCAGCATAACTCGCGATACCATTTAAAAGGCGACCTTTGCCTGCACCAAAGTCTAATAAGACAGGTTTTTCCGCCCGCTGAAGGGCATTTATCCCACGGGCTACCTGCTCGGTCTGTGGATCACCTTCGCCTCCACCATGAACACCAGGTGGGAAAAGCGACTGAACCGCGAAATTACTGGCAGCCAACTCCGCTGGAAGGGACAGAAAACTAGACAATTTATCAATCTGCTCAGGACCGCCAAGCAGGCTCCGAAGCACAGAAAGAGTTTGCTTTGTGCCAGGTTCAATCATCCCATCTGATAGATACCAAAGCGCCCTCGAGTCAACCGAATGGGCATAAGCTATCAAAGGAACCGAATGCGTGGCTATTATTATCTGAAGATTTCCCGATAAGGAGATCAGCGTTTCAATAATTTCTTGCACAGCGTCCGGATGAAGATGATTCTCCGGTTCGTCAATAATTGCAATGGTATTGGATAAATTTAGTTCTTGGGCATGCAGCCTGACGGCTAGCTTCAACAGAATAGTTTGGCCTGTTGATAAAGCAAGATCCCCGGTTGCTCTTCCGAATAATGTGATTGACCGATCTTTTCTTCCGATTTTAGTATGCAATAACAACTCAACCAAGGCTGCAATACCCTCATAGTGCTCAATCGCGGCATCTCGCTCCTCCTGAGATAATGTTTCGACTGCCTGATTTTTGGCTTCGTAATAACTATCTTGTGCAGATTGCAGGTAGGGTAACGTGTAGTTCGCCGCCGCCTGGGGCTCCATTGATGTCGAGGCAGATTTTGCATGCTGTGTTATATCTCGCCTAGCAATTGCTTCTGGGTCCATTAGTCCGTCGGACTTGGGGAAAAATTCGACCGCATTCAATTGATGTGGATTGGCAAGATCGTATGCAGCAGTTATGACATTTAACTTGCAAACCAAGCCGTTAGTATTAGGATTTTCTTTACCAACCTGCAGATCATACGTCCTAAGGGCGGAGATACTCGTTTCGACGTTCGCCGGTCGTAAGTTTATCGGCACCATGTTTTCCGCTACTTCAATTATTTGCCGCAGATCAATGCCATCTTGCAGTATTGATTTTAATATTCTTGACTTTCCAGCCCCATTCCTTCCGGCGATTACAATGAGTTTTCCAAGGCCAGTCATCTTTACGCTATTTAACCCAAGATCAGATAGCCGATTTGCAGGAAAATTTATCGATTTAATTTGACTCATATGGTTTTTCGCCGCCATCAATGGCGGAAGATTGTGACTCTTGACGTGCTGGTGAGCGCTTGCACTAGGCTTTTGCGATTGGGAGATCCCTCCAATTCGTAGTGTATTGCGGCGTCAGCAGGCTCTGCCGCGTCGCCCAGGACCGCTCTTTGCCATCCAACCCGGCGCTGGCCAGCAGCACGGTGTTGCGGCCGAAGCGGTCATTCAGCCTGTCGAGGGTGGCCATTAGGGTGCCGCGCGCGCCGTCCTCGGGCTCGAGGTCAAGCTCGGCCTGCTCGACGGCCCCATCCTGCAGGTCCAACAGCATCACCCCCGCCTTGGCGTAATTGAAGCCCGGGCGGTAGATCGCCTGCAGGCCGCGCACGGCGGTGTTCACCAGCAGCATGCTGTCGGTCGTGGGCCGGCGCATCGGCACCGTCACGCTGCGGCTGTACTGCGGGCCCTGCCGAAATGGGCTGGTGTGGACGAGGACCAGCAGCTGGCCGGCCAGCCCGCCCTGCTTTCGCAGCTTCGCGGCTGCGCCGCTGGCGAATTCGGTCACCGCCTGGGTGAGGTCCGCGAGGGAGGTGATGGCCTGGCCGAAACTGCGGGTGTGGGCGATTTCCTTCTTCGCCGGCGGGGTGTCTTCAAGCCCAATGCATGGCTGGCCCTGCAGTTCACGCACGGTGCGCTCCAGCACCACGCTCCACCGCCGACGGATGGTCGCCGGGTCGATCTGCACCAGCTCGAGCACGTTGGTGACGCCCTCGTCGTTCAGCTGCTTGGCAATGCGCCGGCCGACACCCCAGACCTCGTCAACGTTGGTGGCCTGAAGCACTGCATCGAGGTCGGAGGCGGGCATGGCGGCCAGGTTGCACACCCGGGCCAGTTCGGCCGGGTAGCTTCCGGTCTTGCGGTCGGCCGTCTTCGCGATGAAGTTCGCCAGCTTGGCCAGCGTCTTCGTCGGGCCCATGCCGATTCCAGTGGGAATGCCAGTCCACTGCAGAATGCGCTCGCGCACGGCGTGGCCGCGCCTGACCAGGTCGCCGCGCACGCCAGCCATGTCGATGAAGCTCTCGTCAATGCTGTAGATCTCCTGGCCAGGGCCCAGGCCGGCGGCCACGCTCATCATCCGGTCGCTCATGTCGCCGTAGAGGGTGAAGTTCGCGGAGAGGGCGACGAGGCCGGCCTCGTCGGCCAGCTGCCGGCATTCGAACCACGGCTGGCCCATCTTGATGCCGAGGGCCTTGGCCTCATCGGACCGGGCGATCGCGCACCCATCGCTGTTGCTCAGCACCACAACGGGGCGATTCTTGAGCGAGGGCCGGAAGGCGCGCTCGCAGCTCACATAGAAGTTGTTCCCGTCGACCAGCGCGTACATGGCATCAGCGGAAGCGCTTGATGGTGGCTGTCACGACGCCGCAGATGGTCAGTGTCTGTCCGTCGCGGAAGATGATGGGCGGGAAGGTGGGGTGGCGGCCCGCAGCGAGACGATGCCGGCGCGGCGCCAAAACTGCTTGACCGTGAAATCGCCATCGACCTCGGCCACGACGATGTCCCTGTTGGCGGGGGCGAGGGCGCGGTTCACGACCAGGATGTCGCCGTCCTGAATGCCAAGTTCGATCATCGACAGGCCGCGGGCCTCCCACATGAAGGTGGCCGCCGGATGGGTGATCAACAGCTCGTTGAGGTCGTGCCGCTTGACCGCGAAATCAGCCGCTGGCGACGGAAGTCCAGCGGGGACTGTGCCAACCACCAATCCGATCAGCACGGAAGGCCCTTGACGGTAAGCAATCGCATCAACGGCAAGACACTGTTCATATGTACAGAATATGCCTGCTAGCGTTGCTGATACGACCTGCGACAAGTAATTGCATTCTCGCGAGCATCGTCCACTTGCACGATTTTGATTACGGGAATACCATATCAAACATGAGCACGAAACTAATTGGAAGAGGCGGTGCCGGAAGAGGTCAGGGCCGAAAGCCATTGACGGAAGGTGAGGCACTTGCCCCCGTCACCATAAAACTGTCGATGCAGCAACGAGAAAAACTTGCGAAGCTTGGCGGCGCACCTTGGGTGCGGGCGAAGATCGACAGAGCCAAACTCCCAGAATGACCGCCCTGCCCCGCGGCGGCCTTTGCGGGGCACAAAAGACGACGGCCAAGGTGCTCGATACACCCTGACCGTCTGACCACCAATGATCGCGAAAGGATCAATCATGGCTAACGCTACTGTAAAACAAACAACACCGGACGACACATTTGTCACCGAGACACATCAATTCCACGAGAAAGCGGTGGATGCGGTGCGGTTGCCGGGAGATTGGGTAATGGGTTTTGCGGAGAGAGTTCGCAACGTGGCGTGCGGGTCGCAGGCGTTGACCAACGTATCGCATCGTGACGACATCATGGCCCAGGCCGACGAAGGGCCGCGGCTGCTGAGCCCCGCGAACCGCGAGGATCTCCTGCTGCTGCTTCAGACCAGTCTTGGCTACTTGGCAAACGACGTCGGCGACTTCATGGAAGACGCTTATTTCCGTTACACCAAGGAAGGTGCAGCAATGAAGGAGAAAATGTGAAAGAGCTCAAGATTCTCGTGCCGGCAGCAGAAGCAGCTGCGATGCTTTCGATTGGCAAATCAACCCTCTGGCGTGAGGTCAAGGCGAACCGCCTACCTGCGCCGGTTAAATTCGGAGGCGTGACGCGCTGGCGAGTTTCTGACCTGCAGAATTTCATAGACTCGCTGGGTCAGCCCAACGCGGCAACGGGCGAAAACGACACGGTTGGGTGACTCGCCGCCGTTTGCGGCACCCGTCCAAAATAAAAGCCGCCTCGGGCGGCTTTAACGTTTGTGCCCCTGCGCTCCTACGCCATCCACTTTGTGGCGAAAACGCAGTGCCAAAAAGAACAAAGCCCGCTACGTTTTAGATAGCGGGCTTTGCAGTAGCCATAAGGCTTTAATTCTGGCTCCTCAACCTGGGCTCGAACCAGGGACCTACGGATTAACAGTCCGGCGCTCTACCAACTGAGCTATTGAGGAATGAAGCCTCAGATTATAGCGCGTAATTCGCGCGTTTTTAGGGTGTCACGACGTCAGACAAATATTTTATGCCGCACATTCCTTCAGGGCACCGCCCTGCGCCGACCCACCGCGCTGTGAACAGCGCCTGCACCCTATCATGGATGGCGATGCAGCGATCTTCTCCGCTTTCCTCTCCCATTCCCTGGCTGTCGGCAGGCCAGGACTTTCCGTCCGTCGACACGGCATGGGGCACACGCGACCCGGCACCCGGGCTGCTGGCCGCAGGCGGCGTGCTGGACGTGCCTACGCTGATCAAGGCCTATGCGCACGGCATATTCCCCTGGTACAGCGCAGGCCAGCCGGTGCTGTGGTGGTCAACCGATCCGCGCATGGTGCTGAAGCCCTCGGCGTTCAGGCTGCACCGCTCGCTGCGCAAGGCCATCCATGCTTTTGCAGCGGACACTGGATGCAGCATCCGGTTCGACTCGGCTTTCGCCACCGTGATTCGCGCGTGCGCATCGAGGGAACGCCACGGTCAATCAGGCACCTGGATCGTGCCGGAGATGATCGAGGCCTATATAGCGTTGCACGAGGCGGGTCATGCGCACAGCGTGGAGACCTGGCGGGACGGCGTTCTGGTCGGCGGGCTGTATTGCATCAACCTCGGCCGCATGGTGTTTGGCGAGTCGATGTTTGCGTACGAAACCGACACCTCCAAAATCGCGCTGGCTGCACTCGTTGCTTTTTGCCGGCAGCACGCCATCGACATGATCGATTGCCAGCAAAACACCGGCCACCTCGCCTCGCTTGGCGCATCGGAAATCAGCCGCGGCGCTTTTGCTGCGCATGTGTCGAGCCGCCTTCAGACACCCCCTCCGGTGTGGCAATTCGACCCCGTATACTGGCAACAAATCCTGCCGAAGACCAAGGCCGACACGTTGTGACGCACCTCAAAGACCTGCCTCTACAGACGCTGCAGTTTTACGCGACGGCTCCCTACCCTTGCAGTTACCTGCCGGGCAAGATGGCCCGCTCCCAGGTCGCCACACCCAGCCATCTCATCCACAACGCAGCCTATTCCGAACTCGTCACCAACGGGTTCAGGCGCAGCGGCATGTTCACCTACCGCCCTTCCTGTGACGATTGCCGCGCCTGTCTGCCACTTCGGGTGCCGGTGAACGACTTCATCGCTGACCGCAGCCAGCGCCGTGCCTGGAAGCGGCATGGGGCACTTGAAGCGCGGGTGTTGAAGCTCTGCTTCATTCCGGAGCACTACCAGCTCTACCTGCGCTACCAGAACGGGCGCCATGCCGGCGGGGGCATGGACCACGACAGCATCGACCAGTACACACAATTCCTGCTCCAGAGCCGGGTGAACTCACGGCTGGTCGAATTCCGCGAACCAACGGTTGACGGGCAAGAAGGTGCCTTGCGCATGGTGTCGATCCTGGACGTGCTGGAGGACGGGATATCTGCGGTCTACACGTTTTACGAACCTGATCAACAGGCGAGTTATGGCAGCTACAGCGTGCTGTGGCAGATCGAGCAGGCTCGGCTGCTGGGCCTGCCCCACGTTTATCTGGGCTACTGGATAGAAAAGAGCCAGAAGATGAACTACAAGGCTCGTTTTCACCCGCATGAGGTGTTGCGTGACGGGGATTGGATGCGCACGGCAAGCACCTGAACCCTGATTTCACAGTGTAAAATTTCATGCAGGTAGCCGCTCATGAAAAAAACCGAATCGACCCCAGCCACCCCGACCGTGCAGGTTCTGGAGCGCATGTTTGCGCTGCTTGAAATCCTGGCCGGCCGCGAAGAGTCTGTTCCGCTGAAAGAGATCAGCGAAAAGTCGGGGCTTCACCCTTCCACCGCGCACCGCATCCTCAACGACCTCGCTGTAGGCCGGTTCGTGGATCGCCCGAGCGCCGGCAACTACCGTCTGGGTATGCGCCTCCTGGAACTGGGCAATCTCGTGAAAGCGCGCCTGAGTGTTCGTGACGCGGCCTTGCTACCCATGCGCGAGCTGCACAAACTGACCCAGCAGCCGGTGAACCTGAGCATGCGTCAGGGTGATGAAATCGTGTACGTCGAGCGTGCCTTCAGCGAACGCTCGGGCATGCAGGTCGTGCGGGCCATCGGGGGGCGAGCGCCCCTGCACCTCACCTCCGTCGGAAAACTTTTTCTGGCCTTTGACGATACCCAGCGTCTGCGCGCCTATGCCACGCGCACGGGCTTGCCGGGACAGACCCGCAACAGCATCACGCAACTGCCGGTGCTGGAGCGTGAGCTTTCCAGGGCACGCCAGTACGGCACCGCGCGTGACAACGAAGAACTCGAACTCGGTGTGCGCTGCATGGCGGCAGGTATCTACGATGACCAGAACAAACTGGTTGCCGGCCTCTCCATATCGGCGCCGGCGGACCGGCTCGATGAAAGCTGGTTACCCAAGCTTGAAGCCACGGCCCACGAGATATCGGCAGCCATGGGATACAAGGCACCGTCTTTTTGAAGCGAAACTGGCCGGGTCCGCAGCACCGCGGCGTCAGACAAAGGGACCGCTCAAGCGCTCATCCCTCGATGCATCCGATCAGCCGTTGGCGGGCTTCGCCGAAGCGCTGATCTTGATGCGGGCCGGCTCGACCGGATTGGCTTCCACCCAGCGGCGAACACGTTCTGCATCACCCAGACGGCTCAACTTGCCGGCCGAATCCAGGAACACCATGATCAGCTTGCGGCCCGCGATGCGGGTCTGCATCACCAGGCACTGGCCGGCTTCAGAGATGTAGCCGGTTTTCTGCAGGCCGATTTCCCACTCGGGGTTTTTGACCAGGCGATTGGTGTTGTTGTACTGCAGCGTCCGGCTGCCCACCGCAACCTGGTAACCCGACGACGTGGACAACTCGCGCAACACTGGATCGGCGTGCGCAGCGTTGACCAGCGTCGCCAGGTCCTGCGCGCTGGACTGGTTGCGGCTGGACAAGCCGGTTGGCTCCACATAAACGGTATCGGTCATCCCGAGCAGACGCGCTTTTGCATTCATCAGGCTGACGAAACGCGGCAGGCCGCCCGGATAGGTCCGGCCCAACGCGTGCGCAGCCCGGTTTTCGCTGGACATCAGCGCCAGATGAAGCAGTTCACCCCGTGTCAACGACGTGCCAACACTCAACCGCGACCGGCTTCCCTTTTCTGTGTCCACGTCATCCTGCGTGATGGTGATCATCTCGTCCATTGGCAACTGGGCACCGCTGACGATGACACCGGTCATCAATTTGGTCAGGGATGCAATTGGCAACACGGCATGGTCGTTCTTGCTGAACAGCACCTCCTGGGTGTCCTGGTCGATCACCAGCGCGACGCTCGACTTGAGTTCCAGCGGATCCTGTGCACCATGCAGGCCGGCAATCTGACCGAAAGACGGCCGGGGCACATACACAGCCTGCACGACGCTCTTGCGTTTACCGCGCAAGACAACTTTTACATTCCTGCTCGAAACGACTTTTTTCTTCGCTGATGCAGTCTTGACAGGCTTGGCTGTTTTGGCGGATTTGCTGACTTGCTGCTTCTTGATGACAACGCGCCTTTTGGTGGCGGCGTCAGAAACAACGGGCACTGAAAGCGAGACGGCCAGGGCGAAGAACCCGATGATTTTTAATGCGCGATTGAAAATCAGTGTGGACATGGTGGGCATCGCCTTTGTAGATGGGCCGGTGAGGTGATGTCCGGAGTGTATAGAAATAGAAAAAGTCACGCAATATCAAAAACTTGCGTGACTTTCCTAAACAAGAACCAATTTTCGCACCATGGAAGTGCGCCGGTCGACCCAAAATTGCGAATGCAGCGCCAAGTCGTTGTTTTTAAAGCTTATTTATTGCTCGACTGTGGTGCTATCCCTGCGCCGCCACACGGTCTGCCTTGCTGTGCAGCTTGCTGAGGGCACTGAGATAAGCCTTCACGGAGGCGACAATGATGTCGGGATCTGCGCCTACACCGTTGACCACACGCCCGTTGTTTTGGAGCCTCACCGTGACTTCACCCTGGCTTTCGGTGGATCCGCTGATTGCGTTCACGGAATACAAAACCATTTCCGCACCGCTTTTTACATGTGTTTCGATGGCCTTCAGCGATGCGTCGACAGGTCCATTTCCATCGGACTGCGCCTTGACTTCTTTTCCATCGATGGTGAAGACCACGACGGCCTCCGGCCGCTCGCCCGTTTCGCTGCGCTGTGACATCGACACGAACCCGAACTGGTCCTTGTCGAGCGTGACGTTGTCGCCGCTGACCAGGGCCAGGATGTCCTCATCGAAGATTTCGCTTTTACGGTCCGCCAAGTCCTTGAAGCTGGAGAACGCGGCATTCACCTCGGCCTCACTTTCCATCTGGATGCCCAATTCCTGAAGGCGCTGCTTGAAAGCATTGCGGCCGCTCAGCTTGCCCAGCACCATCTTGCTGGCGCTCCAGCCCACATCTTCCGCGCGCATGATTTCGTAGGTCTCGCGCGCCTTGAGCATGCCGTCCTGGTGGATTCCGGACGCATGCGCAAAGGCGTTGGCACCGACGACAGCCTTGTTCGGCTGCACCACAAAGCCCGTCGTCTGGCTGACCATCTTGCTGGCCGCCACGATGTGCAGCGGGTCGATATTCATCTCGAGGCCAAAATAGTCCTTGCGCGTCTTGACGGCCATGACGATCTCTTCGAGCGAGCAGTTCCCCGCACGCTCGCCCAGCCCGTTGATCGTGCACTCCACCTGACGCGCACCACCGATCTTGACGCCGGCCAGCGAATTGGCCACTGCCATGCCCAGGTCGTTGTGGCAATGCACCGACCAGATGGCCTTGTCACTGTTGGGCACACGTTCACGCAATGTGCGGATGAACTCACCATACAGCTCCGGCACCGCATAGCCCACGGTATCCGGCACGTTGATGGTGGTCGCCCCTTCCTTGATCACGGCCTCCAGGACCCGGCACAGATAGTCGACGTCGCTTCGGTAACCGTCTTCCGGGCTGAACTCCACGTCGTCGACCAGGTTGCGGGCAAATTTCACTGAGAGCCGTGCCTGCTCCAACACCTGCTCGGGCGACATGCGCAGCTTCATCTCCATGTGCAATGCGCTGGTGGCGATGAAGGTGTGGATGCGCGCCCGGGCCGCACCGCGAAGCGCCTCCGCTGCACGCGAAATATCGCGGTCGTTGGCGCGTGCAAGCGAGCACACCGTTGATTCGCGTACCGCATTGGCAATCGCCCTGACCGCCTCGAAATCCCCGTTGGAACTCGCGGCAAACCCCGCCTCGATCACGTCCACCTTCAGGCGTTCGAGTTGCCGCGCGATACGCAGTTTTTCGTCCCGCGTCATGGAGGCGCCAGGCGACTGTTCGCCGTCACGCAGGGTCGTGTCAAAAATAATGAGTTTGTCGGTCATGGGCTTTCCTTTTTCTTGTATTTGCCAAGGAACTGCAGGCTGGCGTCAGGCCTGCTGCTCTTCCTGAGCTGGCGCGGTGTCCATTTTCGCGCGCTGCAGACCAGACATGATGGCCTTGAGCGATGCGGACACGATGTTCGAATCCATGCCCACGCCGAACAGCGTGCGGGACTCGCCAATGCGAAGCTCCAGATAGGCCACCGCCTGCGCGTTGGCGCCCGAGCCAATCGCGTGCTCGTGGTAATCCAGCACACGAACCGGCTGACTGCTCACCGCATTGAGACCATTGACAAACGCCTCGATCGGCCCAGATCCCTCGCCTTGAACCTGCACGGTCCTGCCCGCGATTTCGACATCCGCATCGAGCTTGACAGCCTTGCCACCGCCATCCTCCTGCATCCGGTAAACCGGAGCCGCCACGGTATCGACACCATATTCACGGCGGAACAAATCCCACAGATTGCCGGCCGTGAGCTCCTTGCCCTCGGCATCCATCACACCCTGCACGGCATGGCTGAACTCGATCTGCAGGCGACGTGGCAACTCCAGGCCATATTCGCTTTCCAGCAGGTAAGAGATGCCCCCCTTGCCGGACTGGCTGTTCACGCGAATCACCGCCTCATAACTGCGGCCCAAATCCTTGGGATCGATCGGCAGGTAAGGCATGTTCCAGGCGTCAGACTCCTTGCGCGCGGCAAAGGCCTTCTTGATCGCATCCTGGTGCGAACCCGAGAACGACGTGTACACAAGATCGCCGGCGTAGGGATGGCGTGGGTGCACAGGCAACTGGTTGCAATACTCCACCGTACGGCGGATTTCATCGATATCCGAGAAGTCCAGTCCAGGCGACACACCCTGGGTGTACAGGTTCAGCGCCACGTTCACCAGGTCAAGATTCCCGGTGCGTTCGCCGTTGCCGAACAGGCATCCCTCGATGCGGTCGGCGCCCGCCATGAGCGCGAGTTCACCAGCCGCTGTACCGGTGCCGCGGTCATTGTGCGGATGCACGGACAACACGATGGATTCACGCCGGGCGAGGTTTCGGTGCATCCATTCCATCATGTCCGCAAAGATATTCGGCGTGGAATGCTCGACCGTCGACGGCAGGTTGATGATGCATTTGTGCGCGGGGGTCGGTTGCCAGACGTCGGTGACGGCGTCCACGACGCGCTTGGAAAACGCGAGCTCGGTGCTCGAAAACATTTCGGGCGAATACTGGAAACTCCAGCGCGTTGCCGGCTGCTGCGCGGCCAGCTCGCTGAAAAGCTGGGCATTCACCCTGGCCAACTCGACGATCTGGTCTTCATCCATCCCCAGCACCACACGGCGCATGGCCGGGGCCACCGCGTTGTACAGATGCACGATCGCGCGTGGAGCGCCTTGCAGCGATTCAAAAGTGCGGCGGATGAGTGGCTCACGCGCCTGCGTCAACACCTGGATGGTCACATCGTCAGGAATCAGGTTTTGTTCGATCAACTGGCGCACGAAGTCGAATTCCGTTTGCGAAGCTGAGGGAAAACCGACCTCGATTTCCTTGAAGCCGATCTTCACCAGCATCTGGAACATGCGGTGCTTGCGCTCCAGGTCCATCGGCTCGATCAGCGCCTGGTTGCCATCACGCAGGTCGGTACTCAGCCAGATGGGTGCCTGGGTCAGAACGGCGTCTGGCCAGGTGCGGTCTTTCAATCCGATGGGTGCGAATGCCGGGTACTTGCTGGCAGGCTGCTTCAACATGACAAATTCCTGTGAGTTAGAAAAACCAGCAACCCAAATGAAAACGGCCCGTTGCTGGTGCAAACGGGCCGTTGAAGACTCTGGTGTACGCGTGCGCTACCGTCTCCGCCCGTTGGCAGATAGCAGTAGTGCTAGCGAAAACTTATTCATGGGCATCAATGTACCACACCGGGCGATGCCGCCTATCAGTGCAAACCCCGCTCGTCCGGCTCGTCCGTGGAGGTCGAAATGACGCTGGTCTGCATGCCCTTGGCGCGGCGCCAGGCATAGACGCCGTAGCCGCTGAAGCCGTAGAAGATGAAGAGGCCGAAAATCACGATCGGTGGGTGGATGCCGATGATGCCGATGCCCAGCGCGATCAGCACGATCACCGCGAAAGGCACACTCTTCTTCATCCGCACGTCCTTGAAGCTGTAGAACGGCACATTGGTGACCATGGTCAGGCCCGAGTACAGGGTCAGGACAAACATGATCCAGGGAACGCTCAGGCTGAACACGCCGAGATCGAGGTAGCCGTTGCCTTCCACGCCGGAATCCGTCAGCAGCCAGATGAATCCGGCCACGAGGGCAGCCGCCGCCGGCGATGGCAGGCCCTGAAAGAAACGCTTGTCGACCACGGCCGTATTGACGTTGAAGCGGGCCAGACGCAAGGCCGCACACGCGCAATAGACAAAAGCCGCCACCCATCCCCAACGTCCCAGCGTGGTGAGACCCCAGACATAAGCGATCAGCGCAGGAGCAGCGCCAAAAGAGACCATGTCAGACAAGGAATCCATCTGCTCGCCAAATGCGCTCTGCGTGTTGGTCATCCTGGCAACGCGCCCGTCCAGGCTGTCGAGCACCATGGCGCAAAAAACGCCGATGGCCGCCTGGTCGAAGCGGCCGTTCATGGCCATCACGATGGCGTAGAAGCCACCGAACAGCGCTGCCAGCGTGAACAGGTTCGGAAGAACATAGATGCCTTTGCGCCGCTTGCGGGCCGGCTCGGCGGACATGAAACCGGACTCTTCACCGTCATGCATGGTGGGTGCCTTTCACCAGAAAGCCGGGCAGCGCATGGACACTGCCGGGGCGACGGCGGGATACAGAGAAACAGTTTTTGAGCATCTCTTGAGGATACCAAACCGCCCGTCGATATCCGATACCTGCAGATGGCATCACCACTCGCAGGCGCAAAAAAAGCCGTGCTGTTGCCAGCACGGCTCTTACATTGCCGAGGCAATGATCAGTTGCGGGTTTGGTCCACCAGCTTGTTCTTGGCGATCCAGGGCATCATCGCGCGCAGTTTCTCGCCGACCACTTCGATCTGGTGCTCGGCATTGAGGCGGCGGCGGCTGATCAGCGTCGGTGCGCCGGCCACGTTTTCGATCAGGAAGCTCTTCGCGTATTCGCCGGTCTGGATGTCCTTCAGGCACTTGCGCATGGCGTCCTTGGTCGCGGACGTCACGATGTTCGGGCCGGTCACGTACTCGCCGTATTCGGCGTTGTTGGAGATCGAATAGTTCATGTTAGCGATGCCGCCTTCATAGATCAGGTCGACGATCAGCTTGAGTTCGTGCAGGCATTCGAAGTAAGCCATTTCAGGCGCGTAACCGGCTTCGACCAGCGTCTCGAAACCAGCCTTGATCAGCTCGACGGTACCACCGCACAGCACGGCTTGTTCGCCGAACAGGTCGGTCTCGGTTTCTTCGCGGAAGTTGGTCTCGATGATGCCGGCCTTGCCGCCGCCGTTGGCGGTGGCGTAGCTCAGCGCGAGGTCACGCGCCTTGCCGGTCTTGTCCTGGTGCACGGCCACGAGGTGGGGCACGCCGCCGCCTTGCGTGTACGTGCTGCGCACGGTGTGGCCCGGAGCCTTGGGAGCGACCATCCACACGTCGAGGTCGGCGCGCGGCTGCACGAAGCCGTAGTGCACGTTGAAGCCGTGCGCGAAGACGAGCGAGGCGCCTTCCTTGATGTGCGGGGCGACGTCGTTCTTGTAGACGTTGGCGATCTGCTCGTCGGGCAGCAGGATCATGACCACGTCGGCGGACTTCACCGCATCGGCCACTTCGGCGACCTTCAGGCCGGCCTTGCCGACCTTGTCCCACGAAGCACCGCCCTTGCGCAGGCCGACCACGACCTTGACGCCGCTGTCGTTCAGGTTCTGCGCGTGCGCATGGCCTTGCGACCCATAACCGATGATTGCAACCGTCTTGCCCTTGATGAGGCTGAGGTCGGCGTCCTTGTCGTAGTAAACCTTCATGATGCGTCTTTCCTATTTAGTCTCGATGCACCCCGCGCACGGGGTGCGTTCACTCACAGTTGGCCGGAAGAATTCCGGTCCTTCATTTGCTGGTTGATGGACACGAGGTTGTCGTGAATGCGGAACAGCAGGATCAGCAATTCGCTATAGACGCGAACCATGATCGCGCCGAAGACCAGAACGGCGATGGCCGCCAGGATGCGCCCCTGGAACAGCGACACGACGGTCGCCACGAGCACACCCAGCAATCCGAGGAAATACAGAATCCGAATGATGATGGGGGTCACCATCTTGTCGAAGCCCAGCAAGTCTTGCATTCACCTTCTCCTCATGTCATGTTGATAAATGATGAAACCGAGGGGATCTGCACCCCCTATACGCGCAGAATGCGCTCGCCGCGCCCGATGCCGCTGGCACCGGTGCGGACAGTCTCGAGGATAGCGCTACGTTCGATCGCTTCCAGAAAAGCGTCGTTCTTGCCGTGGTCGCCGGTGAGTTCGATGGTGTAGCTCTTGTCGGTCACGTCGATGATGCGGCCGCGGAAGATCTCCGCCATGCGCATCATTTCCTCGCGTTCCTTGCCGACCGCGCGAACCTTCACCATCATGAGCTCGCGCTCGGTGTAGGCGCCTTCGGTCAGGTCGACGACCTTCACCACTTCGATGAGGCGGTTCAGGTGCTTGGTGATCTGCTCGATCACGTCGTCCGAACCGTTGGTGACGATGGTCATGCGCGAGAGGCTCGCGTCCTCCGTGGGCGCCACCGTCAGCGACTCGATGTTGTAGCCGCGGGCCGAGAACAGGCCCACCACGCGGGAAAGAGCACCCGGCTCGTTTTCCAGCAGCACTGCAATGATGTGTTTCATGTTTGCGTGACTCCTCTTTTCGCCGCCCTCCCCCGCGCACGGTAATGCGCGGGCTCGGCGGGCAATAGATTCGTCAGTGAAGAGTTAAGCGAATGCGCCGCAGATCGATCAGAGATCTTCGGAGCCCAACAGCATTTCGGTGATGCCCATGCCGGCCTTCACCATCGGGAACACGTTCTCGGTGGGGTCGGTGCGAAAGTCCATGAACACCGTGCGGTCCTTGAGCTTGCGTGCTTCGCGCAGCGCGGGCTCCACGTCTTGTGGACGCTCGATCAGCATGCCGACGTGGCCATAGGCCTCGGCGAGCTTCACGAAGTTGGGCAGCGCGTCCATGTAGCTGTGGCTGTAGCGGCCGGAATATTCGATCTCCTGCCATTGGCGCACCATGCCGAGATAGCGATTGTTCAGCGAACAGATCTTGATCGGCGTGTTGTATTGCAGGCAGGTGGACAGTTCCTGGATGCACATCTGCACCGAGCCCTCGCCTGTGATGGCGAACACCTCCGACTGCGGCTTGGCCATCTTGATGCCCATCGCGTACGGAATACCGACGCCCATCGTGCCGAGGCCGCCCGAATTGATCCAGCGGCGTGGCTCGTCGAAGCGGTAGTACTGCGCGGCCCACATCTGGTGCTGGCCGACGTCGGACGTGATGTAAACATCGTCGTCCTTGGTCATGTTCCAGAGCGTCTCGACCACGTACTGCGGCTTGATCACATCCGTGTTGCCACGGTCGTATTTCAGGCAGTCCTTGCTGCGCCAGGCCTCGATGGTCTTCCACCAGTCGGCCAGAGCGCCCGCATCGGGTCTCTGCGTGGCCTCGCGGACCATGGAGATCAGCTCGGTGAGGACCTCCTTCACGTCGCCGACGATCGGGATGTCGACCTTCACGCGCTTCGAGATGCTCGACGGATCGATGTCGATATGGATGATCTTGCGTTCATTCTGCGCAAAGTGTTTGACGTTGCCGATCACACGGTCGTCGAAGCGTGCACCCACGGCCAGCAGGACGTCGCAATTCTGCATCGCGCTGTTGGCCTCGATGGTGCCGTGCATCCCCAGCATGCCCAGGAACTTGCGGTCGCTCGCCGGGTAGGCACCCAAGCCCATCAGCGTGTTCGTGACCGGGTAGCCCAGCATGTCGACCAACGTACGCAGCTCCTGGCTTGCATTGCTCAGCAGCACACCGCCGCCGGTGTAGATGTACGGTCGCTTGGCGTTCAGCAGCAGTTGCAGCGCCTTGCGGATCTGCCCGCCGTGGCCTTTGCGCACCGGGTTGTACGAACGCATCTCGACCTTGTCCGGGTAGCCTGCGTAGGTCACCTTCTTGAACGACACGTCCTTCGGAATGTCGACCACCACAGGACCCGGGCGGCCGGTGCGCGCGATGTGGAAAGCCTTCTTCATCGTCATCGCCATGTCGCGCACGTCTTTGACCAGGAAGTTGTGCTTGACGATAGGGCGCGTGATTCCGACGGTGTCGCATTCCTGGAAGGCGTCGGTGCCGATCTGCGCGGTCGATGTCTGACCGCTGATGATCACCATGGGAATCGAATCCATGTACGCCGTCGCGATGCCTGTGACCGCGTTGGTCAGGCCCGGTCCGGAGGTGACCAGCGCCACACCGACCTCGCCGGTGGCGCGCGCAAAACCGTCGGCCGCATGCACGGCCGCCTGCTCGTGACGCACCAGCACATGCTGAATGGTCTCTTGCTTGTACAGCGCATCGTAGATGTAGAGAACCGCGCCGCCCGGGTACCCCCAAAGGTATTCGACGCCTTCGGCCTGCAGTGCCTTGATCAGCACTTCGGCGCCCATGAGCTCTTGGGATTGATTGGCCATCCCGGAGGATGCGGCTGCTGCGGAAGCGATTTCCGCTTTGGTGATTTCCATGATGAACCTTTGTGTTTTTTCGGGAACGAAAAACCTTGGGTGCCCCTTGCCAACCCTTGTGGGGCCGCGTCGGGACTTGAGGCCAAGGCCATGGGCGGATTCATAAACCGCCGGACCTGGACCCGTTTGCTTTTTGACTTGCAGCGCGGATTATGGCATTTGCCGGGGCACTGGCCTCCGGCCGGGTGCCGGGCGGCATCGGGATGCATAATCCGCGGCGGAAAAAACACAACTCGTCCCCAGAGACAGACCCCCACGCGACGCACGACTGCGCCGGACCCGCTTGGCCACCGAAAAAGAACTCTCCGACTTCCTCAAAAGTGTCGAACGACGCGCCTTCAAGCGTTCGATCTACCACGTCCGCGACGAGGAAGCGGCGCTCGACATCGTGCAGGACAGCATGATGAAACTGGCCGAGCATTACGGCGACAAACCGCCGAACGAGTTGCCGATGCTGTTCCAGCGCATCCTCTCGAACTGCACGCTCGACTGGTTCCGGAGACAAAAAACCCGGCGCGCACTTTTTTCCAACCTGAGCGACTTCGAACCCGTCGCCGACGACGGCGATTTCGATCTGCTGGAGAATTTCAACGCCCCGACCGATTCGCGCCAGACCGAGAGTGCGGAAGACACGACGCGCCGCACGCAGATCTTTCATGAGATCGAAGAAGAGATTGCCGCGCTGCCCGGGCGTCAACGAGAAGCGTTTTTGATGCGTTACTGGGAGGAAATGGACGTCGCCGAAACAGCCGCCGCGATGGGCTGCTCCGAAGGCAGCGTCAAAACCCACTGTTCGCGTGCCGTGCATGCGTTGAGCAAGGCGCTCAAAGCCAAAGGTATTTCGCTATGAACGCAACACTTTCCCACACCTCCGCAGCGCTTGAAGAGCAATTCGCACGCCGACTCACGGCTCGCCTGTCGGCCGGCAACGCCGAATTGCCGCACGACATCGGCGAGCGCCTGCGCGTCGCGCGCCAGCAAGCCGTGGCCCGGCGCAGGCTGGCGCCGGCACGTGAGTCCGCGCCTGTTGTCGTCTCCAGCGCCGGCAGTGCCGTGCTGGGCGGCGGGTGGTGGACACGCGTCGGTGCGGTGGTGCCGCTCGTGGCACTGGTGGTCGGCCTCGTCGCCATCAGCGTCGTGCAGGATGAAAACCGGGCAAACGACCTTGCCGAGGTCGACACGGCGCTGTTGACCGACGACTTGCCCCCGGCCGCGTTCACCGATCCCGGCTTTGCCCAGTTCCTGAAGACCGACGACGGCGCCGCGCGCTGAGTCCAGGGAATGGCTGACCTCCTGCACCGCGCGAAGGCGCTTTCCTTTTTGCGCCCGCTGACCACGGGCGCAGTCGTTTGCGGGCTCGCCATCCTCGCTGCCGCTGCCCTCCAGTCGCCATCGGCGCGGGCGCAGGCTGCGGCGTCCTTCAACGCAACGCCCGCAGCAGCATCCGCGCCGGCGGCGAAGGCGGTCACGTCGAAGCCGCTGTGGGGCGGTCTGACGGCCGAACAGCAGGCCGCATTGAAGCCGTTGGCGCCGTACTGGAACGGCATCAGCGAACCGCACAAGCGCAAATGGCTGGCCCTGTCACGCAACTTCGCTGCGATGACACCCGAAGACCAGACCACGCTGCACAGCCGCATGACGGAATGGGCAGGACTCAGCGCCCAGCAACGAGCCCAGGCCCGGTTGAACTTCGCCGAAGTCAAGCGGTTGCCAGTCGACGAGCGCAAGGCCAAATGGGAGGCGTATCAGGCCCTGAGCGAGGACGAAAAGCGCAAGCTGGCCGACAGCGCGCGCAGCGCCCGCCCGGCCAGTGTCGCGGTGCCCACCCGGCCGGTGCCGGCCCGCAAGCTCGCACCGGTGCCGGCCATTCCGGCCAGCCTGGCCAAAGGCGAGCACACGCCGCGCATCCAGTTGGCGCCGTCTCCGTCGGCTGCGGCTTCAGTGCCTGCAGTGCCGTCGCCCACGCCGGTCACGCCGCTCGTGCCATCACCGATGGCCCAGCCTGCGCCGTCCCCCGCTGCCGCTCCGCCCGTCCCCGCCGAGGCGCAGGTTCCCGCGCCTGGCGCCGCTCCACGCTGAGAGCGACCGTTTCCGATGAACGCTGGCGCTTCTGCCAATCCCGTTGCTGCGCCTGCCGCCAACGCGCTGCCCGCCGACCTCATCGCGCCGGGTCTCTGGCGCCGCATGGCGTGCTGGCTGTATGAAGGCATGCTGCTGTTTGCCGTCGCCATGACGGCCGGCTGGTTGTTCAGTGCGCTCAGCCAGATGCGCAATGCGGTCGACGAAGCTCGTCGCCCGTTGCTGCTGGCTTACCTTTTCGTGGTTTTCGGCATCTATTTCGTTTGGTTCTGGGGCAAGGGCCAGACATTGGGCATGAAGACCTGGAACATTCGCATCGTGGACGCCCGGGGCCGCCCGCTTACCCAGCGCCGCGCCCTGCTGCGCTACGTGCTGAGCTGGGTCTGGCTGCTGCCGCCGCTGGCGCTGCATCCCTTGCTCGGCGTGCCGGTGGTCGAGACGATGGTCTTGCTGCTGGGCTGGATCGCCGTCTGGGCGGTGCTGGCGCGTTTTCATCCGCAACGCCAGTTCTGGCATGACGCGTGGGCCGGCACCCGGCTGATTCCGTCTGCGCCAATGAGCCGCCGATGAGCAGGCCCGACCCGGTCGTCAATCCGCAAAAGGGCCGCAGCGGTTTCAGCCGCGTCTTCCATGCCACATTGATCTCGCTCAACGGGCTGCGCGCCGGCTGGGGCGAGCCGGCGTTCCGCCAGGAAGCGATCGCCGCCATCGTGCTGGTGCCTTTCGCTTTCTGGCTGGGCCGCAGCTGGGTCGAAACCGCTCTGCTCGCAGGCAGCGTGCTGCTGGTGATGATCGTCGAGCTGCTCAACACGGCCGTGGAAGCCGCAATCGACCGGATCGGCCCCGAGTGGCACGACCTGTCCAAGCGCGCCAAGGACATGGGCAGCGCCGCCGTGCTGCTCGCCCTGGTTCTCGCCGGCGGGATCTGGGCAACGGCCCTGTGGCAAAGATTCGTCACCTGAACGCGGCATGATCAGGGCCATGAACCCTGAATTCTCGATTTGCGTCTATTGCGGCTCGCGTCCCGGCGAGCAGACATCACACACCGCAGCGGCCCAGGCGGTCGGCGCCTGGATCGGCCGGAACCGAGGCCAGCTCGTCTACGGTGGGGGCCGCACCGGCCTGATGGGCACGGTCGCCGAAGCGACGCGGGCCGCAGGTGGTCGAGTGGTCGGCATCATCCCCAAAGCCCTGGTCGACAGGGAACTGGCCAACACGCTCTGCGACGAACTGCACGTGGTCGACACCATGCACGAGCGCAAGGCCATGATGGGCGAGCGCGCCGACGCATTCGTGGCGCTGGCCGGCGGCATCGGCACCTTCGAGGAACTGTTCGAGATATGGACGTGGCGCCAGCTCGGCTACCACGACAAACCGGTCGGCATCCTTAACACGGGCGGCTACTACGACGCCCTGCTCGGCTTCCTCGGCCACAGTGTGCGCGAGGGCTTCATGAGCGACTGGCAGATGGGGCTGATCCGCAGCGGGGACGAACCGTCTGCCTTGCTGGAAGCACTGCAGGAGGAGGCACGCCGCCATCCCGGCGGCGACAAGCTGGCCGAAGTGCTCTAGATCGCTGTTTCGTCCTGCTCACCGGTGCGAATGCGCACCACGCGCTCCACTGCGGTGACGAAGATCTTGCCATCGCCGATCTTGCCGGTGCGGGCCGCGCCGACGATCGCCTCGATGCAGCGCTCCACATCCGCGGTGTTGACCACCACCTCGACCTTCATCTTCGGCAGGAAATCGACCACGTACTCCGCGCCGCGGTAGAGCTCGGTGTGGCCCTTCTGCCGCCCGAAACCCTTGACCTCGGTGACGGTCAGGCCGGTCACGCCGACGGTCGCCAGCGCCTCGCGCACGTCCTCGAGCTTGAAGGGTTTGACGATGGCGGTGA
>JAURVI010000037.1 GCA_030655515.1 Polaromonas sp.
CGACAACCCTGCGAAAATCCCCGTATGAACTTCCAGAAAATCCTTGTTCCGATGGCCGGTGTCGCCGTGGTGGTGCTGGCCTACCGCAGTTATGGCTGGGCCGGTGTCGCGGCCGCGGCCGGTGCGCTCGTGATGTGGGTCATGCTGCACTTCACCCGCATGCTGCAGGTGCTCAAACGCGCCGCGAACCGGCCTATCGGTTATGTGGACAGCGCCGTCATGCTCAATGCCAAGCTCAAGCCCGGCTTCACCTTGCTGCATGTGGTGGCCATGACCCGCTCGCTTGGTGAGCTGCTCTCGCCCAAAGATGAACAGCCTGAAGTGTTCCGCTGGAGCGATGCTTCCGGTTCGTCGGTGACCTGCACTTTTGCCGACGGCAAGCTCAGCCATCATGCGCTTTTTCGTCCCGCTGCGTCTGACTTGGACGCCGTTCCGGCGGCCGATTCCGGTGCCGCACCGCCCACCCCGTAAAATCAACCGTTCAGGTTTTGTAGGGGGTGGCTGTTTTCTGCGGTCAGGCCTCCGATTCTTATTAACAGACATTAACAGAGGATTCGCACCATGCCCCCAATAGCCCCCTCCATGGAAGACCGCGACGGCAAGATCTGGATGGATGGCCAGATGGTGGATTGGCGAGACGCCAAAATCCACGTGCTGACCCACACGCTGCACTATGGCTGCGGCGCATTCGAGGGCGTGCGCGCCTACAATACGACCAGCGGCACGGCGATTTTCCGGCTCGAAGAACACACCGAACGCCTGTTCAACAGCGCCAAGATACTGCGCATGAAAATTCCTTTCAGCCAGCAGGAAGTCAAGGAGGCCCAAAAAGCCGTGGTGCGCGAAAACAAGCTGGAGTCCTGCTACGTGCGCCCGCTGACCTGGATCGGCTCGCAAAAACTCGGCGTCAGCCCCAAGGGCAACACCATTCACCTGATGATCGCCGCCTGGGCCTGGGGCGCTTATCTGGGCGAAGATGGCATGAAGCGCGGCATTCGCGTCAAGACCTCCAGCTACACCCGCCACCACGTCAACATCACCATGACGCAAGCCAAGTCGGTGAGCAACTACACCAACTCCATTCTGGCCAACATGGAAGCGCTGGACGACGGCTACGACGAAGCCCTGCTGCTCGACGCCTCGGGTTTCGTCAGCGAAGGCGCGGGCGAAAACATTTTTGTGGTCAAGGACGGCGTGGTCTACACGCCCGACCTGTCGGCCGGCGCCCTCAATGGCGTCACGCGCAACACGGTCCTGCACATCTGCAAGGACCTGGGCCTGGAGCTGGTGCAAAAGCGCATCACGCGCGACGAGGTCTACATCGCCGACGAAGCCTTCTTCACCGGCACGGCCGCTGAAGTCACACCGATTCGGGAGCTGGACCGCCTCGAAATCGGCGCCGGCTCGCGCGGGCCCATCACCGAAAAAATCCAAAGCGCGTTTTTTGACATCGTCAATGGACGCAATCCGAAGTATGCGCATTGGCTGGCCAAGGTTTGATCATGAGCACATCGTTCACCGTTGAACTGCTGGCCAAAGACCTCAATGCGCAGGGCGGCGTGTTCTGCCCCAGCCCCAAGGCCGACATGAAACTCTGGAACAGCCACCCCAAGGTTTATCTGGACGTGGCGCACACCGGAGAAGCCAAATGCCCGTATTGCGGCACGACGTACAGGCTCCAGGCCGGTGAGCACGTTGCGGCCCACCACTGAGAATCTTGCCCAATCGGGGCAGGTAGCGTAAATTCGAGGCATGTATCAATCAACAGCGCCTTTGCTCCTGCCGCAGGACGACATTGCGCATGTTGAAGCCTTGGAGCCACTGCGGCTGACGCGCTCGGCGTTGTTTGAAGGTCATGCGCTGACGGTGTTGCAGGCCTTGCCCAGTGAGTCGGTGCGCTGCGTGATTACTTCGTCGCCGTACTGGGGCTTGCGTGATTACGGGATCAAGGGACAGATTGGTCTGGAACCGTCGCTACCTCAATTTCTAAACCAGTTGACCCGTATCTTTTCCGAGGTCAAGCGCGTGCTGACTCCCGATGGGACGCTGTGGCTCAATATTGGCGACAGTTACACCAGCGGCAATCGGGGTTATCGGGCTGCGGGCAAGAAGAATCTGGCGAGAGCCATGAACACGCGGCCCCCGACACCGGACGGGCTCAAGCCCAAGGACTTGATCGGGGTGCCGTGGCGCCTTGCCTTTGCCTTGCAGGACGATGGCTGGTTCTTGCGCAGCGACGTGGTGTGGAACAAGCCCAATGCCATGCCTGAAAGCGTGAAGGACCGGCCGATACGCTCGCATGAGTATCTTTTCATGCTCACGAAGTCAGAGCGCTATCACTACAACCATGAGGCAGTCAAAGAGCCGACCGACGATGGTACGGGCAAGCGCAACCGACGAACGGTCTGGAACGTCAACACCAAAGCTTTTAGCGGCGCGCACTTTGCGACTTTCCCGCCCGAGTTGATCCGCCCATGTGTTCTGGCCAGCACGGAGCCGGGGGACTTTGTTCTGGATCCTTTTTTTGGCTCAGGCACGGTTGGGCTGGTGAGCCAGGAGGAAAACCGGCAATACATCGGGATTGAACTGAACCCCGACTATGTCCGCATAGCCGCATCCAGGCTGCACGGGCTTCGTAGCAACGTGCTGCGATTGATGGTCAATGGCTTTAGGGCTTGTCCGTAAATAATTGGGGTTTGCTCAAATGGATGTTCGGGATGGGATGCAAGGCGCGAAATCAAGGCTGGTGGCCTCACAGCAATCTCCGACGACGCATCGTTTCTTCACACTCTCGGAGCTGATGGAAACGACGTCAAAGGCGCGCATTGATTTTGTGGCTTCCATCGTGGCGTTGGCGGGCATCAAAACCAAATCAAAACCCCCAGCGCGCACAAAAAAATCCTGATGTCAGCGGGTCATTCAAGTCAAAGCCTCATCATCGCCCCCCAGTGGATTGGCGACGCAGTGATGACCGAGCCGCTGCTGCGGCACCTGCATGCGCGTGGTGAGCAGCTCACGGTCGGCGCCCTGCCCTGGGTCGCACCGGTGTACCGTGCGATGCCGCAGGTGCATGAGGTGATCGAATTCCCGTTTGCACACGGCGGCCTGCAATTAAAGGCGCGCCGCACACTGGCCAAGCGGATCGAAGGCCGGTTCGACACCGCTTATGTTCTGCCTAACTCGCTTAAAAGCGCCTTGCTGCCTTTGTTGGCCGGCATTCCCAAACGTGTCGGCTACCTCGGTGAAGCGCGCGTCGGGTTGCTGACGCACCGCCTGAAAAATCCGCCGAAAAACCAGCGCCCGCCGATGGTCGCGTTTTATTCGGCGCTCAGCGGCGAGGTGAATCTGGCCGCAGACCGGCCGCAACTGCACCTGCCTGCGTCCGCCGTGGCGCAGGCGCTGGCCGAATTGGGCCTGCAGCACGGCGCGTACCACGTGTTTGCACCCGGCGCCGAATACGGGCCGGCCAAACGCTGGCCCGCGGGGCATTTTTCAGAACTGGCCAAAAGCCTGGCGCTGCCGGTTGTGTTGCTGGGCTCCGGCAAGGAAGCGGCGCTGTGCGAAGAGATCGCCGCGCCGGTCAACGCCGCCCAGCCCGGCAAGTGCCTCAGCTTCGCAGGCAAAACCACGCTGGTGCAGGCGCTTTGCGCGATTGCCGCCGCCAAAAGCGTGGTCAGCAACGACTCGGGCCTGATGCATGTGGCCGCGGCCTTGGGTGTGCCGCAGGTGGCCATTTTCGGTTCGTCCAGCCCGCTGCATACACCGCCGCTGAACGCACAGGCCACGGTGCTGTGGTTAAAGCACGATGCGACCTACCAGCCGCCGCTGGACTGCGCCCCGTGCTTTGCGCGCGAATGCCCGCTCGGCCACACCCGCTGCCTGAACGACATCAGCGCGGCACGGGTGCTGCGGGCGCTTTAAGAAACCCTGCATGGCTTGCGGCGGAGAGCCTATCCGCAGAGTTGATCAAGGTTCCTGTTCAGCTTGAGGCCTACGATGTACTCTTGGGTTCATCATCGCGATGGCCGCAAGTCCTGCTTTGAGCTTTGTACCTTCGCCCGGAACACACCTGATCCATGAATGACTTCAGCCCCTCAGACCTCAAGACCATCGTAAGCGTCTGGCCGTGGCATCTTGAGTTGACTCAGTCATCGCCTCAGCATTGCGTCCATGGCGAACATGGTTCAAGCGGTGTGCATGGTGGCGAAGGCGATGGCAGCTCGTTGGCTGAGCGTCTGCGCGCTCGCCGTATTGATTGCCGGGCGAACGGCGAGCTTGTCGATGCGGCGCGGATGCGCCGGCGGCCTCGCTTCAGCCAGCGGGCTTCCACTGGTGGGGCAGCAACTCCTCGATGCGGCTATTCAACTGCGTCGGCAGTCGCGTGAGCACATCCTTCAGGTAGGCCCACGGCTCATGCCCGTTGAGCTTGGCCGATTGCAGCAAGTTCACTGCCGCATAGGCAGCTCAGAAATATTCCATGTAGCATGGCCTGGCTTGAATCGAGTTCACTGCCGCACAGACTATCCCCAAAACGGGGGAGGTCGGCGCTTTTCAGTTGACCTTCCTGTGTCAGGGTTTTTTCACGCGTTTTGATCTGCCACGGGTAATTCAACAATGAAGGAGGCGCCCCCGCCGGGGCGGGCTTCGCACCGAACCGTGCCGCCGTGGCGCTCGGTGATGGATTTGACCAGCGCCAGCCCCAGCCCTACGCCGCCTTCATGTTCGCTGGCGCCACGCAGGCGGTAAAAAGGCTCAAAAATGCGCTCGCGCTGGTCGGGCGGAACCCCCGGCCCGCGGTCATTGACGCGAATCACCGCACGCTGCTGCGCGCCGGTGCCTGTTTGCGCCAGCGTCAGGCTGATTTCACCGCTGCTGTAGCGCCTGGCGTTTTCCAGCAGATTGCGAATCAGCCGGCGCAGCAGGCGCGCCGAGCCTTGCACCGTCAGGCTGTGGCCACTGACGGCGATGCCGAGTTCGGCTTGCAATTGTGCGTTGACACGCGAGCATTCCTCTGCGGCCAGCCCTGTCAGGTCCAGTGTTTCAAAAGGCTCGGCATCGGTCTGTTTGGCATCGAGGCGGCTGGCCAGCAGGATCTCATCAATCAATTGATCGAGCTCGCTGATACTGCGGGAAATTTCAATCCACTGGGGTGATGCTGCGTCCGCATTCATCAGCTCCAGACTCATGCGAATTCGTGCGAGGGGCGAGCGCAACTCGTGCGAGGCGTTGGCCAGCAGCGATTTATGCAACGCCATCAAGGTTTCTATTCGCTCGGCAGCATGGTTAAAGCGTCTGGCCAGAAAAGCCACTTCGTCACGGCCCTCGACATCAACTCGCGCCGACAAATCACCCGCGCCCCAGCGCTCCACGCCACGCTGCAAGGCCTCGAGCCGCAAGGTCAGGCGACGCATGACCGGGTAGGCGCCCAGCGCCACCGCCAGCCCCACCAGCCCCAGTATCCAGCCAAAACCAAAAGGGGGCCGGTTCCAGGGGTTTCCAGGCGGCCGCTTGGGCCGGGGCAGCACCAGGTTCAGGGCCTGGCCGTCTCTGGTCACGACATCGAACTCAAGGCCGTCGCCGAGTTTGCGGCCCGGCTTGGTTTGCGCCGTGCCGATGACTTCGCCAGACTGGTTGTAAACCAGGACTTCGCGTATCGGCAATTGAGGAGCGTCGGTGCTGAGCCGCCATGCCGCGCCCACGAGAAAGGTCAGGACGACCACGGTAGCCACCACGGCCAGCCAGATGCGTACATACAGATGCGAGGTAAAACGCGTCCACATGCCCGTCGTCAGTCCTGTTGTTTGGCAAAAACATAGCCCACGCCGCGCACCGTGAGAATGCGTTTGGGGTTTTTGGCGTCGAGCTCGATGGCGCTGCGGATGCGGCCCATGTGGACGTCAATGGAACGGTCGAAGGCCTCCAGCTCGCGGCCGCGCACGGCCTCCATGATCTGGTCCCGGCTGAGCACGCGGCCGGCCCGCTCGGCCAGCGCCACCAGCAGGTCGAACTGGTAGGACGTCAGTTCGCAGGTTCGACCGGAGACCGACACGACGCGCGCATCGCGGTCAATCTCGAGCGATCCGAAGCGCATGGTTTGCTGGCTGCCAGTCGTACTGACGGCCTCGCCGCCGCGGCGCAGCACCGCACGAATCCGCGCCAGCAGCTCGCGCGGTTCAAAAGGCTTGGGCAGGTAATCGTCGGCGCCGATCTCCAGTCCCACGATTCTGTCCATCGGGTCGCCCTTGGCGGTCAGCATCAGCACGGCGGTGCGGGCCAGTCCGCTGTTGGCGCCGCCCAGGCCCTTGATGCGCCGGCACACTTCCAGGCCGTCCATGTCGGGCAGCATCAAATCGAGAATCACGAGGTCGGGCTTGCAGGCCGCCAGGGCCTCCAGGCCCTTGCCACCATCGGTCGCATGGGTAAAACCGTAGCCCGACTGGCGCAGGTATTCACCGACCATGGTCGCCAGGCGGCTGTCGTCCTCGATCATCAAAAGTTGCTGTGTCATGGGTTGGCTCGCGGGCGGCTGGGGGGATGCCGCTCAGTGTAGCCACTGGCCTGCGCGATGCCGCTGGCCGGTGCGCTTGAGCGATGCTCGCTCATGGGGGTTCCTTCGTCAATGACCAAGGAACGCATGGTGTGCCCGCCGCAACAACTCGCGTTAAAGCGGCTGTAAAGTTAGGTAAACCGTTTCTGCACTCCGTGGCAGGGCGGTGTCGCCATGGCGAGGTGATGGGTGGCCGTCTGCAGCCGTGCATCAAGGGCCGGGTGGCGATTCCATGCGTGAAGCCAGCCAGACCAGCAGCAACACCGGCAGGCCGAGCAGCGCCGTGGCGGTAAAGAAATGGCTGTAGCCGAACGCATCCACATAACTGCCGGAATAACCGGCCAGGAACTTGGGCAGCAGCAGCATCATGGAGCTGAACAGCGCGTACTGGGTGGCCGAGTAACTGATGTTGGTCAGGCTCGACAGGTAGGCGATGAAGGCGGCCGAGGCAATGCCGCTGGACAGGTTGTCGGCCGAGATCACGAGGATCAGCGCCGTCACGTCATGGCCGCGCGTGCTTAAACCGGCGAACAGCAGATTGCTGACGGCGCTGAGCACGGCGCCCAGCATCAGCACCCGCATCACGCCGAAACGCATGGCCAGCGCGCCGCCGACAAAGGCGCCGGCCAGCGTCATGGCGACGCCGTAGATCTTGGTCACAGCGGCCACCTCGTCCTTGGTGTAGCCCATGTCCACGTAGAACGGATTGGCCATGATGCCCATGACCACGTCGCTGATGCGGTAGACGGCGATCAGCGAGAGGATCAGTGCGGCCTGCCATTGGTAGCGGCGGATGAAATCGGCAAACGGGTCAATGACGGCTCCCCGCAGCCATTCACCGAGGTTTTTGGCCGGCGGCAGCTCGTGGCGGGCCGGTTCGGGCGAGAGCAGCACGGTGAGTGTGCCCAGCAGCATACTGGCAGCCATCACCAGGTAGGCGGTCTGCCAGGCGCCGTTCTGGTAGCCGGCGGCGCCGACGGCCGGGGCGGCGACTTCGGCGCGCGCCGCAATCCAGAGCACACCGGCGCCGGCCCAGATCATCGCCAGGCGGTAGCCGGTCTGGTAGGCCGCCGCCAGCGCGGCTTGCCGTTCGGCCCCGGCGGATTCGATGCGAAAGGCGTCCAGGGCAATGTCCTGCGTGGCCGAACCGAAGGCCACCGCCAGCGCGCACCACACCACCGGCTCCAGCGCCAGGCGCGGGTCGTTGAAAGCCATGCCGGCCAGACCGGCCATGATGGCGAGTTGAGAGAGCAGCAGCCAACTGCGGCGCAGGCCGAGCCAGCGCGTCAGCCCCGGAATCGGCAGCCGGTCCACCAGCGGTGCCCAGGCCCATTTGAAGGCATAGGCCAGGCCGACCCAGCTCAGGTAGCCGATGGTGCTGCGGTCGATGCCGGCCTCGCGCAGGCGAAAACTCAGCGTGCCCAGCACCAGCAGCAGCGGCAGGCCGGCCGAAAAGCCCAGCGCCAGCATGCGCAGGCTGGGGGCTTCGAGGTAGACCTTGAGCGTGGTGGCCCAGGAGGGCTTGAGTTCGGGGGGGGCGGCAGCACTTGGGGTCATGCGGGAATAATACGCTGTGCTTCTTTGTAAAAATGAGAACGCGCCGGTATCGCAGTTGGTGGTTCGGGCCCGGCGATCTGGGCTAGGGACAATACTGTTCGCTTAACCGTTCGGGCTGAGCTTGTCGAAGCCTGTTTGCACTGTGACGACCCTTCGACAGGCTCAGGGCGAACGGGGTTGTAGCGCTTAAATGAACAGCATTGGGGCCAGGGAGTGGCAAGCTGCGGCGTAGAGTTGCCCGATGTGCGCTTTGACCGTTTCCCCCGGGGTCATGTTCTAATGGTTTGCCATGAAAACCCCGCCTCATCCCGTTTGGCGCCTTCCTTCCTCGGCGGTGGCCCGGTCCGTGCCGCCGGCCTGCGCCAAAGGACGGGCGGCATGAGCACCCCCCAGCAGGATTTCCAGAAGTTTCTCGATTTGCAGCGGTCTGACTACGCGCGCGCCTTGCCGGAGAAAATGGCGCAAGTCCATGCCCTCTGGCGCGCGGTGACGGCAGGCGGCGAAGCGGCGCAACCGCTGACCGAGCTGGAGCGCCTGGGCCATACGCTGGCGGGCACGGCCGGAACCCTGGGTTTTCACGAAGTGGGGCGGGCCGCCAAGGCGCTGGAGCTGCTGCTGCAACAGGTCGGCCCAGCCGGCCCGGCGTTGGCGCCGGCACAACGCTCGGCCATCGGCTCGACCATTGCTGCGTTGCAGGCCAGCCTGCCCCCCGTAAACTAGCAGTCCGTTTCGCCAAAATGCTGACATGAAATCGCGTCTTTTTGCGCCATACGTCGTTGCCCGGTCTTGCCAGACGTCCAGTCTGGCTGCGCCTGTGCGCCTGGCCTGGCGCAAAAATCCATCAATTTCATTCTGTAAGCCTTTTGGCGAAACGGACTGCTAGCGCCTGTTGCCGCGTGGACTGAACCCTTCATTTCCCGGAATGACTCACCATGCACCATTCAACTACTGTCAGGATCAACCTCGCACTCGGTACCGGGGTGGTGCTCGTGCTGCTGGTGGCGGTGGGCGCTTACAGAACCATCAATGCCTTGATTGATGATGCGCAGCGCGTGACCCATGCGCAACAGAGTTTTGTTTTGCTCGAGAAGGTAGGCAGCAGCTTGAAAGCCGCGGAATCCGCGCAGCGAAAATTCCTGCTGGCGCCGGACGACCAGGACCTGCAAGACTATGAACAGGCCCGGGCCAAGGTGGGGTTTGCGATGGGCCGGCTTAACGCCGAGGACGATCTGGAGAGCAGTGAAAAACACTTGCCGGCGCTCGCGGGCTCGATTGCAAAGCGCCTGGACATGCTGGACCGTGCGGTGGAAATCCGGCGGCGTGACGGGCTGGCGGCCGCCATTGCGATGGTGGACAGCGATCTGAACCGCCAGATCAAGGAGGAAATAGACACGCTGTCTGACACGCTGGTCAACAGCAAGGTGCGGGGTTTGCGGGAATCCCAAACTGCCAGCGCAAGCAGTGCGCGGGCCGCTGTGCTGCTTATCGCCGCTGGGGGGCTGCTGACCCTGGTGCTGATGGTGGGGGTGCTGTTTTCCCTGAACCTCTACCGGTCGGAGCGCCGGCGCGTCGAAGACCAGTTGCGCGGCAGCGAGGCCCTGAGCCGGGCGGTGACCGACAGCATGGCCGAGGGGGTGATTACCTCCTCGGACGACGGCCGGATCACCGAGGTGAACCGGGCCGCCCTGCAACTGTTTGGTTACCGGCGCGATGAACTGGTCGGGCGCCATGTGACGCAGTTGATGCCCGAGCGCTACCGCGGCGAGTTCGAGTTGCTGCTCGATGACTTGCGCGCGCGGACGGGCGGCTTCAAAGAGGCCGGCCGCGAGGTGCTCGCCATGCGCGGTGACGGCTCCGAGTTTCCGGTCACCGTGTCTTTTGGGGATGTGGTCGTCGCCGGCAAACGCCTGTTCTCCGCCATCATTCGCGACATCACCGAAAGCACACGTATCGCGCATGCGTTGCGCACCAGCGAAGCCCAGTTGCGGCAGATTACCGATGCGGTTCCGGCGCTGATTGCCTACGTCGATCGCGACAGGCGCTTTATCTTTCACAACAACGCTTTTCAACAAGTGCTTGGCCTGACGACCGAGCAGATCAACGGAAAAACCATGCGGGAGGTGGTAGGCGATGCGCTGTATGAGAGCGTGATCCCAAAGATCGATCAAGTCCTGGCCGGCCAGACGGTCACTTACGAGCGAGCCCAGGGGACCACCATTTTTGGAGGGCGTGACTACGCAATCACTTATGTCCCGCAGCATGGCACGGACGAGCAGCAGGGCCGGGTGACCGGCTTCTTCGTGATGGCCATTGACATCACCGAAGTGAAGCGCATGGACCGCATGAAAAGCGAGTTCGTCTCCACCGTGAGCCACGAGCTGCGCACACCGTTGACATCGATTCGCGGATCGCTCGGGCTGATTGCCGGCGGCGTTGCCGGCGTACTTCCCGATGCGGTCAAGAACCTGGTGGACATTGCCAAGAGTAACTGCGAACGCCTGATTCGACTGATCAACGACATTCTGGACATCGAAAAAATCGAATCGGGCCAGATGCGCCTGGCGCTTCAGGTGGTGGCGTTTCAGCCCCTGCTGCAGCAGGCGCTGGCGGTCAACCAAGGCTTTGCCGGGCAGCATGGCGTGACCCTGCGCCTGCAGGCGCCCGATGCGGCGGTGCTGGTCAACATCGACACAGACCGAATCATCCAGGTGCTGACCAACCTGCTGTCCAATGCGGTGAAATTTTCCCCGCGCTCCGCAACGGTGGAGATCACGCTATCAACAAACGGGGAACGGGTGCGGGTCGAGGTTCGCGATCACGGGTCCGGCATACCGGACGAATTCCGTCAGCGCATCTTCCAGAAATTTTCGCAGGCCGACTCTTCCGACTCGCGTTTGAAGGGAGGCACCGGTCTGGGCCTGAACATCTCGAAAGCGATTGTGGAAAAGCTCGGCGGCAGCATCGGGTTCAGCAGCGCGCCGGGCGGGGGCACTATTTTCTTTTTCGAGTTGCCGCAATTCAAAGAGCTACCGGCCACGGCCGCGGTCAACCCGGCAGGGCCCAGGCCGCACGTCCTCGTCTGCGAGGATGATCAGGACGTCGCGCGGCTGATCGGCATGATGCTGGGGAAGGCCGGCTTTGACGCCGACCTGGTATACAGCGGCAAACAGGCGCTGGCGCATCTGGCCGCCCGGCCCTATGCGGCGATGACGGTAGACCTGAATCTGCCTGAACAAGATGGCGTCGCGCTGATCACGGCGGTGCGACGCGAGGCGCGTACCGCCAATTTACCCATCGTGGTGATTTCGGTGACCGCGGAGGAAGGCCGTATCCGTTGCCACAACCAATCGCTCTCGGTGTCCGACTGGCTCGCCAAACCGATCGATGAAAGCTTGCTGATCCGCAGCCTGCGCGGCGCGATCAAGAGCATGGCCGCCGGCCGGCCGCGCATCCTGCATGTCGAGGATGATGTGGACATCCAGCGCATCGCAGCCGCCATCACCCAGAAATTTGCAACCTTCGAGTTCGCGGCAACGTTGCCGGAGGCCAGGGCGCGGTTGCAGGAGCATCAATTCGACCTCATTTTGCTGGATCTGGCGCTGCCGGGGGGCTCCGGCTGGGATTTGTTTGCCGACATCGAGGTCCTGCAGCCCCGGCCGCCGGTGGTGGTCTTCTCGGCAAGTGATGTCAAGGTGGCCGAGAATCGCGGTGCCGCGGCCATTCTTGTGAAAGCCCAGACGACCAATGACCAACTGCTGGCAACCATTCAACGTGTGCTCAAAACCAACCCAACTACCGACCGCAAGGATCATTGAATGCCCAAACCACTTGTCCGTATTCTTTATGTCGAAGACGAGCCCGATATCCGGGCTGTCGCCCAGATGGCGCTGGAGGCCGTTGGCGGTTTCATCGTGACCGCCTGCGCCTCCGGCAGCGAGGCGCTGGCGGCCGCGCCCACTGCGGCAGCCGACTTGTTGCTGCTTGACGTCATGATGCCGGGCATGGACGGCCCCAGCACCCTGAAGGCCTTGCGCGAACTGGCGGCCACGGCCGGCACGCCGGTGATTTTCATGACCGCGAAGGTGCAGGCCACGGAAATTGCGCAATACCGGGCGCTGGGCGCAATCGACGTGATCCACAAGCCTTTTGACCCGATGGCGCTGTCGGCCCAGATCGGAGCGATCTGGGCGTCGATTGGCGATTGATCCCGCCTTCGATATTTCCGGGGTGTCTACCAGTCTTTCTCGTGGGCTTGCGCTTGCGCCTCTGAAGGCGTTTTGAACCTTGTCTCTTCAGGAACAATAAGCCCATGCCCCATTCCAGCCCGCCGGACTCGCCCGCTGCCCGGTTCCCTGCCGCCGAACCCGCGTCGCTGTCGGCGTGGGCGCCGCTGCGTGTACCGGTCTTTCGGATGTTGTGGGGCACCTGGCTGGCCGCCAACTTCTGCATGTGGACGAACGATGTGGCGGCCGCGTGGCTGATGACCTCGCTGACCACCTCGCCGATCTGGGTCGCGCTGGTCCAGTCCGCCTCCACCCTGCCGGTTTTCTTGCTGGGGCTGCCCAGCGGCGCGCTGGCCGATATTCTGGATCGGCGGCGCTACTTCATCATCACCCAGTTCTGGGTGGCCGCCGTGGCGCTGATCATGTGCGTGACCTTGCTGATGGGTGCGATGACCGCGCCCCTGTTGCTGGCGCTGACCTTTGCCAACGGCGTCGGTCTGGCGATGCGCTGGCCGGTGTTCGCCGCCATCGTGCCGGAACTGGTGCCGCGGGCGCAGTTGCCCGCCGCGCTGGCGCTCAACGCGGTGTCGATGAATGCGTCGCGCATTATCGGTCCGCTGGTTGCCGGCGCGCTGATCGCCAGCGCGGGCAGTGTTTATGTGTTCGTCCTGAACGCGGTGTTGTCGCTGCTATCGGGCTTTGTGATCATGCGCTGGCGTCGCGAGCATGTGCCCAGCCCGCTGGGGCGCGAGCGCCTGATCAGCGCGATGCGGGTGGGCGTGCAGTTCGTGCGCCAGTCCGCACGCCTGCGCGCGGTGCTGCTTCGTATTGCGCTGTTTTTCTTTCACTCCACCGCCTTGCTGGCTTTGCTGCCGCTGGTGGCCCGCGGGTTGCAGGGCGGTGCCGGAACCTTCACGCTGCTGCTGGCCTCGATGGGATGCGGCGCCATCCTGATCGCCTTTTTCCTGCAGCGCCTGCGCCGATCCCTGCCGCGCGATGCGCTGGTGCTGGGCGGCGTGCTGCTGCAATCGGTGGCCACTGCCATTGTCGCCCTGGCGCCGAATGTCTACGTCGCTTCACTCGCCATGCTTCTGGCCGGTGCGGCGTGGATCACCACGGCCAACATCTTGAGCGTGTCGGCCCAGTTGGCGCTGCCCGACTGGGTGCGGGCGCGCGGCATGTCGATATTCCAGATGGCGGTCATGGGCGCCAGCGCCGCCGGCGCGGCGGTCTGGGGGCAGGTGGCCACCCTGACCAGCGTGCCGACCAGCATGCTGGTGGCGGCGTTGACCGGCACGGCGGCCATTTTGGCCACGCAGTGGCTGCTGCGGGACCGCAGCATTGAAGAGGACCTGACGCCATCGCGTGAGCTCAAGGCGCCGAGCGCCGCCGCGCCGCCGCTGACGGGCCAGGTCCGGGTGACGATCCAATACCAAATCGACCCGGCCCGGGCCGCGGATTTTCGCGCCCTGATGCAGGAAAGCCGGCGCAGCCGCCTGCGCCAGGGGGCGCTGGCTTGGGAGCTGCTGCGCGATATTTCAGACCCGGGACGCTATTTCGAGCAGATCACCGATGAATCGTGGACCGAACACCTGCGCCGCTTTGACCGCGTGACAGCGGCAGACGTTGCGCTGCGGGACCGCAAGCTGGCCTTTCACCTGGGCGAGACGCCGCCCGTCATCACGCGCTGCGTGCTGGAGGACTAAGGGCTCAAACCAACGGCATCTGCCCAGGGGGTGGGGGCTGCGAGCGGAAGGGAATACTTGGCACGCACCTTGCATCTCATCTTGTACACAAGTATGGATGCTTCAAATTGGTGCAACCCTCATGATCTCTGATCTGGCCGGCAAACTGCAAAAGTCCGCAGGCGGCGGGGCGGGTGGCCGCGGCGCGGATCTGGCGCGCCAGGCCTGGATCAGCAAGCCGGCGCAAGCCATCCGGACCGCAGGCGAAGCCAGGCCGGGTCCGCTGTCCGGGCTGGCCTTTGCCGTCAAGGACAACATCGATGTCGAAGGATTGCCGACCACCGCGGCCTGCCCGGCCTTTGCCTACACGCCGCCAGCCCATGCCCCGGTTGTGCAAAAACTGCTCGATGCTGGTGCATCCCTGCTGGGAAAAACCAATCTTGACCAATTTGCCTGCGGACTGAACGGAACGCGTTCGCCTTTCGGGGTGGTCCCCAATGCCATCGACCCGGCTTATGTGTCGGGCGGCTCCAGCGCCGGTTCGGCTTATGTGGTCGCGACGGGCCAGGCAGACTTCGCGCTCGGGACCGACACCGCCGGCTCCGGCCGTGTGCCGGCCGGACTGAACAATATTGTCGGCCTGAAACCGTCGCGCGGTTTGATCAGTACACGCGGCGTGGTGCCGGCGGCGCAGAGCGTGGACTGCGTTTCCATCTTCGCGCGCACCGTGGGCATGGCCGTCAAGGTGCTGGAAAGCGCCCGGGGCCATGACCCGCTGGACCCCTATTCGCGCAAGCTGTCCCTGGCCAGCCGGCCTTTTGCGAACGCCTTCCGCTTCGGCGTGCCATCGACACCGGTGTTTTGTGGCGACAGCGCCGCTGAAGCGGCCTTTGAGGAGGCGGTGACCAGGCTCAAAGCCATGGGAGGCGTGGCGGTAGCCATCGACTTCAGTCCGCTGGCCCAGGTGGCGGCCCTGTTGTATGAAAGTGCGCTGGTGGCCGAACGTTATGCCGCCATCCGCACCTTCTTTGATGCGCATGAGGGCGAGGTGATCGAGCCGGTGCGCAGCATCATCGCTGCCGGTCGCCAATACAGTGCCGCAGACCTCTACGAGGTGCAGGTTCGGCTCAAGTTGCTGGGGCAGCAGGCCGATGCGATGTGGGAACAGATCGACCTGTTGCTGGTGCCGACCGCGCCGACGCATTACACGATTGCGCAAATGCAGCAGGACCCGGTGGCGCTGAACCGCAACCTGGGCGTCTATACCAACTTCGTCAATCTGCTGGACTACGCCGCATTGTCGGTGCCCAGTTCCATGCGCAAGGACGGGCTGCCTTTTGGCATCACGCTGATCGCTCCCTGCGGCAGCGACTGGCAACTGGCGGAGCTGGGGCAGCGCTACCACCACCTGAGCGGGCTGACGCAGGGCGCGACGGGTTTGCCCTTGCCCGCCATGAGCCGCATCGCCGGAATCCACAGTCAAACCACCGTCCAAGTGGCGGTGGTGGGTGCGCATCTGTCGGGCATGCCGCTCAACGGGCAGTTGACCGAGCGTGGCGCCCGGCTGATCGGCCCCGGCCAAACGGCACCGCACTACAGACTGTACGCCTTGCCGGGAAGCACACCGCCCAAGCCCGGGTTGCTGCGGGTGGCCGCGAACCAGGGTGCGCGCATTGCGCTCGAAATTTGGGACATGCCTGTTGCTCAATACGGCTCTTTTGTCGCGATGATCCCGGCGCCCCTGGGCATAGGCACGCTAGAGCTGGCCGACGCCAGCACCGTACAGGGTTTTGTCTGCGAGGCGCAGGCGCTTCAGGGCGCGCAGGACATCTCGCATCTGGGCGGATGGCGTGCCTACATCGCATCGCACAAGGCCTCGGCTACCTCTTGAAAATTTCACCGACTTCGTCCATCAACCCTTTCACACCCCAGGAGTTTTTCATGAATACACCAAGCATCCCATCCTCCCCTGCGGCATCGCGCAGAAAAATCCTGCAAACCGGCGCAGCGGTGCTCGGCGCTTTGGGCATGCCCGCCATCGTGCGCGCCCAAGCCGGAACCAAAATCCGCGTCGGCTACTGGCCCATCGCCGCAGGCCTGCCCTTTTATGCCGCCGTCGAACTGGGCTACTTCAGGGAAGCGGGTCTGAATGTGGAGGTGCTCAAGTTCGCCGGCGCACAGCAGATCATGGAGGGCATGCTGTCCGACCGCTGCGACGCCAGCGCCAACGGCACCGGCTCGGCCAACATCGCCATCGGTGAAATCGCCGCGCCAGGCACCTTCAAGATTTTCTGCGCGAACCCCAGCAATGTGAAAAATGTGCTCGACGAAGTGATTGTTCCGGTGGGCAGCAGCGCCAAAACCATGGCCGACCTGAAAGGCAAACGCATCGGCTCCGGCCCCGGCATCCAGAACGTCACACTCGCCAAGACCGTGCTGGAACGCGGCGGTGCGACCGGCGCCACGGTGGTCGAGTTGCCGATTGGCCAGCACGTGGCCGCGCTGGCGGCGGGCCAGCTCGACGGCGCCTACACGCTGGAGCCCACCGGCACCATCGGCCGCCTCAACGGCACCACCCGCGTGCTCGAAGCCGGCGTGATCGCCCGCTACGTGCTGGGCGATCCGATGGCGCCCTGGTTCGGCGGCTCGGCCTCGCTGACGTCCAGCTTCATCAAGAAGCACCCTGAAGAGGCGAAAAAATTCATCACCGCCTACGGCAAGGGCGTGAGCTACGTGCGCAGCAAGTCCGCCGAAGCCCGGCAGTACCTCAAGGGCTACACCGCCATCGAGGGTGCGCTGACCAGCGAAGTGCCGCTGGCGGCCTACACCCTGTACAACGAGTTCACGCCGGACGACGTCGCGCACTTCCAGAAGTTCTTCGATCTGTTCTTCGAGAAGGGCATTTTCTCTTCGCGGCTGATGGTCGATTCGATGCTCTACAAGGGCTGAGGGCGATGGACGACGCCACCCCTTCCATCACGGCGGTTCAGCAGGGCAAGCCCTGGGCGCCGCCGGCCACCTCGCCGGTGGCGGGTGCGCCCCGCAAGCCGGGCTGGGGCAAGGCCCTGCCTTTCATCGGTCCGGTGGCCCTCTTCATCGTGTGGGATCTGGTGGTGCGCTTCGGCTTCATCAAGGCCATCCTGCTGCCGCTGCCGACGGATGCGCTGGGCACGCTGCTCAGCGGCCTGGCCGGCGGCCCGCTGCTCAAGGACTTCGGTGTGACGGTGTGGCGCACGGTCCAGGCCTTCATGGTGGCTGCCGTGGTGGGCATGCCGCTGGGCGTGTTGCTCGGCAGCTCTGAAAAGGCCTACCGCAGCGTGGAGTTCCTGATCGACTTCTTCCGCTCCACACCTTCGTCCGCCCTGATCCCGCTGTTCCTGATGATCTTCGGCGTGTCGGACATCAACAAGGTGGCCATCGCCGCCTTCGGCGCCCTGCTCATCGTGGTGTTCAACAGCGCCTACGGCGTGATCAATGCACGCAAACAGCGCGTCATGGCGGCGCGCGTCATGGGCGCTTCGCGCTGGCAGGTGTTCAAGGACGTGCTGATCTGGGAAAGCCTGCAGCCGAGTTTTGTCGGCCTGCGTTCAGCCGTGTCGATGGCGCTGGTGATCGTGATCGTCGCCGAGATGTTCATCGGCGCTGACAGCGGCCTGGGCAACCGCATCATCAATTCGCAGCAGGTCATGAACGTGCGCGACATGTATGCCTCCATCCTTGCGGCCGGTGCGCTGGGTTATGCACTCAATATTCTGTTTTTGGTGGTCGAACGCCGCATCGTTCACTGGAGTGGGAGATGAGGCCCCCACGGTCGCTCACTGCGTGCGGCTCCCTGCCCCCCGGGGGGGCCGCTGCGCCTGCGGCCCGGCAAAGCCGGTTCCGCGGCCCCGGCTTGAAGGTGGGAGACCTAAGGTCGCTCACTGCTCTGTTTACCCATGGACCTCACTGGAGTGCGTCATGACTGAAGTTCTCGACGCCCCGGTCTTCGCCGATGTGCCCGTGCCTGAGTTCAAGCCCGGCCCGGCCGGCACCCACATCACCATCCGCGGGCTGACCAAATATTTCGCGGGCTGGCCGCTGTACGAAGACTTCAACCTCGACATCCCGAAACACAAGATCGTTTCGGTGTTCGGGCCCAACGGTTGCGGCAAGTCCACGCTGATCAACATGATCGCCGGGCTGGTGCCCATCGACGCGGGTGAAATCCTGTTCGACGGCAAGTCGCTCAAGGATACCAAGATCGGCTACGTGTTCCAGAACTACCGCGAAGCCCTGTTCCCCTGGATGCGCACCATTGACAACATCGCCTACCCGCTCAAGCTGGCGGGCCAATCCAAGGCCGAGGTGGACCGGCGCATGGCCGAACTGGTCGCGTCGTTCGACGTGAAGTTCGACCTCAAGCGTTACCCCTATGAACTCTCGGGCGGGCAGCAGCAGACGGCTTCGATCATGCGCGCGCTGGCGCCGAACCCCGAGGTGCTGTTCCTCGATGAGCCGTTCTCGGCGCTCGATTTCGAGATGACTTTGTTCATCCGCGAGAAGCTGCAGGAGGTCTTCATGCAGACCGGCACCACCATGCTTTTGGTTTCGCACGACCTGGAGGAAGCGGTGTACCTGGCCGACCAGGTGCTGCTGCTGACGAAACGGCCAACGAAAGTGGCCGAGATTCTGCCCTATGGCGACGCCCGGCCGCGCACCGTGGAAACGCTGTCGGAGCCCGGATTCATCGCCACCAAGAAACGCAGTCTGGAAATCTTCCAGCGCGAGGTGAGGCGCTGACCCATGACCGACGTCGAAGTCCTGAACTACGTGAAAGCCAGTGCCGTGGCACTGGGCCTTTCCCTGGATGAGGCCCGGGCGCAGCGCGTGGCCATGCATCTGGCGCGCACGGCGACCCTGGCACAGCAGTTGGAGACCCTGTCGCTCGAGGTCAGCGATGAACCGTCCGAAATTTACTGTCCACGCCCGTTTCATCCCTCGCCGGATGGACGCAAGACGCGATGAAAACAAACGTGTCACGCAGCGCGGGCCTGGTGCGGGCGATTGCCACCGGTGAGATCAGCGCCGTGGAAGCACTGGAGGCCAGCATCGCGCGCATCGAGGCCACTGACGGTCGGGTCAATGCCTTCACGGGCAAGAGCTATGAACGGGCGCGGCGCGAAGCCGGCGCTGTCGATGCGATGCGCGCGCGCGGCGGCATTTTGCCGCCGCTGGCGGGCTTGCCCTATGCGGTGAAGAATTTGTTTGACATCGAAGGCGAAGTCACGCTCGCCGGCTCGAAGATCAACCGCGGCCGTGCGCCCGCGAAAGCGGATGCGTTCCTCGTGCAGCGGCTCAAAGCGGCCGGCGCCGTGCTGGTGGGCTCGCTCAACATGGATGAGTACGCCTACGGCTTCACCACTGAAAACAGCCATTACGGTCCCTGCCATAACCCGCACGACCTGAACCGCATCGCGGGCGGCTCCTCGGGCGGCTCCGGCGCGGCGGTGGCCGCGCAGCAGGTACCGCTGGCTCTGGGTTCGGACACCAATGGCTCCATCCGTGTGCCCGCCTCGCTGTGCGGCGTCTGGGGACTCAAGCCCACGTTGGGACGCCTGTCGCGGCGGGGAACCTATCCCTTTGTTCACAGCCTGGATCACCTCGGGCCTCTGGCCGACAGCGTCGAGGGCCTGGCGCTGGCCTATGACGTGCTGCAAAGCCCTGACCCTTTGGATCCGGGTTGCCATGCGTTGCAGGTGCAGCCGGTGGGCAGCAGTCTTCGGCTCGGCGTTGAGGGCCTGCGGGTCGGCCTGCTGGGCGGCTATTTTCATGAAAACGCGACACCGCCCGCCCGCGAGGTGGTGATGACCGCGGCCAAGGCATTGGGCGCGGCCGATTGGGTCGAGTGGCCCGATCCGGCGCTGGCGCGCGCCGCGGCCTTCATCATCAGTGCCAGCGAGGGAGGCGCGCTGCATCTGGATGACCTGCGCATGCGGCCTGACGATTTCGAACCGCTGTCGGTGGACCGCTTCATCGCCGGTGCGCTCCAGCCCGGTGCCTGGTATGTGCGAGCCCAGCGCTTTCGCCGCCTCTACCGCGACAAGGTCAATGCGCTGTTCAGGAATTGGGATGTTCTGCTGGCGCCGGCCACGCCGGTCAGCGCACCGCTGATCGGCACCGAATGGCTGGACATCAACGGCCAGCAACACCCCTGCCGTCCGGCCATGGGCCTGCTGACCCAGCCGGTTTCCTTTGCCGGTTGCCCGGTGGTGACAGCGCCGATGTGGCCGGCGGGCACCGGCGGTTTGCCGATCGGCGTGCAGCTCATCGCGGCACCGTGGCGCGAAGACCTGGCCTTCAGGGCTGCGCAGGTGCTTGGCAGTGCAGGCCCGTGAATCCATGAAGCCAACACTTGCCATCAACCTCCCCGACGTGCTAGCCGAAGTGCTCGCCGTGTGCGAGCGCTATGAACAGGCGCTGGTGGGCAACGACGTGGCCGTGCTTGACGAGCTGTTCTGGCGCAGTCCGCACACACTGCGTTACGGCGCTACCGAAGACCTGTACGGCTACGACGCCATTTGCGCCTTTCGCGCGGCGCGCCCCGCGCAGGGGCTGGCACGCACGGTGCTGAAAAACGTCGTCACCACGTATGGCCGCGACTTTGCGACCTGCAATCTTGAATTCCAGCGCGCTGGCGGCAGCAAGACTGGCCGCCAGAGCCAGACCTGGATGCGCACGCCCGAAGGTTGGCGTGTGGTTTGCGCCCATGTGAGCTTGCTTGCATGAATCCCGCTTTCACTTTCAGTTTCCCGCAGTACTTCTTCAACTTCATCTACGGGGAGCCACGATGATCCCCAAAAACTTCAACCGTCGTGATTCGCTCAAATCGCTTGCCGCCCTGGGCGCCGCCGGCACGCTGGGCGCGTTCAGCGAATTCGCGCTTGCGCAGAAACCCATCACCGTGGGCGTGATCTACGTCGGCCCGCACGACGACTATGGCTACAACCAGGCCCGGGCCGAGCTCAAAAAGATGCCCGGCGTCAAGGTGGAGGAAGAAGAGAACGTGCCCGAAACCGCCGCTGTGCAGAAAACCATGACCGGCATGATTGCGCAGGCCGGCGCATCGCTGGTGTTCCCCACCTCGTTTGGCTGCTTCGACCCGCACCAGCGGCCAGTTCCTGCCTGCGCTGCAACGCTGCTAGAGTTCCCCCATGCACACCGCCGCCCGCCGCCCCACTTCCCCTGTTGATGCGCCCTTCCACCGTTCGCGGGCCGACGAAGTCTACGATCAGCTCAAGCGCGATGTTTCCGAATTCAAGCTCGTGCCGGGCGACCGTTTTACCGAAACCGAAATCAGCGGGCGGCTGGGCGTGTCACGCACGCCGGTTCGCCAGGCGCTGTTTCGCATGCAGCATGAAGGTTTTGTCGAGGTGCTGTTTCGCAGCGGCTGGCGCGTGCTGCCCTTTGACTTCAACCAGTTCGAAGAGCTGTATGACTTGCGCATGGTGCTGGAAACGACCGCGGCCCACCGTTTGTGCGAAGGCATGCTGAAGGTCAACCCGGCGCTGCTGGACGATTTGGCCGCGATCTGGCTGATCAGCCCCGAGCAGCGCAGCAGCGACACCATGCAGGTGGCGCAATGGGACGAGGCCTTTCACTGCGCGCTGGTGGCGGCGGCCGGCAATGCCGAAATGGCGCGCGTGCATCGCGACGTGACCGAGCGCATCCGTGTGATCCGCCGGCTCGATTTCACCAAGCAGCCGCGTATTGACGCCACCTACGAAGAGCACGCCAAGATACTCAAGGCCATCCAGCGCAAACGCGGCGATCAGGCGGCCCTGCTGCTGCGCGCGCACATCCAGGCCAGCCAGACCGAGGTGCGCAAGATCACCTTGCACCAGGTACATCTGGCGCGCCAGCTCGGCGCGCTGACCTCAAGGCCGAAAAATTTATAAAAAGTGGCTGTGGCCCTTGGATGACAGGCGCAAACAGTTGCGGTTTCCAGGTTCAATGGATGATGGCGATGCCCTACAGCGCCAGGTTGTAGTCCACGGTGATCGGGGCATGATCGGAAAAGCGCCGGGTTTTGTAAATCGTTTCGCTCTGGGCCAGCGCCGCCACTGCCGGCGTCGCCAGATGGTAGTCGAGCCGCCAGCCCACGTTTTTGGCGTACGCTTGGCCGCGGTTGCTCCACCAGGTGTAGGCGTCGTCGGTGGTGGTGGGCTGCAGCTTGCGGTAGACATCGACCATGCCGCCCCCCCGGAGCGATGGGCCCGTGGCTTGGGTTAACTCGTCGGCCGCTTCGTTGGCCAGTTCGGCATCGCGCAGCAACGCGGTCATCCAGGCCCGCTCTTCCGGCAGAAAGCCGCTGTTCTTGCGGTTGCCCTTGAAGTTTTTCAGGTCGATTTCCTGGTGCGCGATGTTGATGTCGCCGCACAGCACGAAGTCGCGCGTTTCCTTCAGGGCCGCCAGGCGCGGGTAGAACTCGGCCAGAAAGCGGAATTTGGCGGCTTGGCGCTCTTCACCCGAGGAGCCGCTGGGGAAGTAGCAACTGATGATGGACAGCTTGGGCACCTGCCTGCGGCCCGGGCGGTCAAAGCGCAGCTCGACGTAACGGCCCTCGGCATCGAATTCGGTCGAGCCGTAACCCGTGATGACGTCGCTGGGCGCATGGCGTGTGTAGATCGCCACGCCGGAATACCCTTTCTTCTCGGCAAAATGAAAGTGGCCCTTCAAGCCGGCGATTTCCTCGAAGCGGCCGCTCACGTCGGCTGCCTGGGCCTTGAGTTCCTGCACGCAAATACAATCCGGTTGAGTCTGGGCCACCCACGCTTGCAGCCCTTTGGCGGTGGCGGAACGAATGCCGTTCAGGTTCAGGCTGGTTAATTTGAACAAGGATATCTCCAATGAGCACCCCAACGGTCACGCCAGGGCAGGCCAGTAACAACCGTCAAACAGCCGAGGGCAAGGCGTTGGCGCTGGAATTCGTGCAGTTCGCCATCGAATCCGGCGTGCTGCGTTTCGGCGATTTCAAGACCAAGGCCGGGCGCATCAGCCCTTATTTTTTCAATGCGGGTTTGTTTGACGACGGCGCCAAGCTGGGCCGCCTGGCGCAATTTTATGCGCGCGGCCTGCTGCTCGAAGAGAAAAACAGCGGCCTGCAGTTCGACATGATTTTTGGCCCGGCCTACAAGGGCATTCCGCTGGCGGCGGCGGTTGCGGTGGAACTGGCGCGGCTGGGCCGCAACCTGCCGTTTGCCTACAACCGCAAGGAAGCCAAAGACCACGGCGAGGGCGGTACGCTGGTCGGAGCACCGCTCAAGGGGCGGGTGCTGATCGTGGACGACGTGATCTCGGCCGGCACCGCGACACGCGAGTCGATTGCCATCATCCGGGCGGCGGGCGCCGTGCCTCATGCGTTGGTCATTGCGCTGGACCGCCAGGAAAAGGCGACCGAAAACGGTGTGGACGTGAATTACAGCGCCGTGCAATTTGTCACAAAACAGTTGGGGTTGCAGGTTGTCGCCATTGCCCGTTTGACCGACTTGCTGCACTATCTGGCTGAGGCCGGCAAAGGGCCGCAAGGCGGACCGGAGCCTTCCGAAGGGAATTCGCTTCCGGCTTATTACCAGCGAGTGCTGGAATACCGACAATGCTACGGCGTCGATTAAGGACTTCATTGTTATTGCAAATGCACGTGCGACGAGTGGGGGCTGTGGGCTTGACCGCGCTGGCGGTTTGCCTGGTTGGCGTCGCTTCAGCGCAGCAGAGCATTTACACCTGTGTCGATGGCGCGGGACGGAAAATCACCGCCGACCGTCCGATTGCCGAATGCATTGACCGCACCCAGCGGGAAATCAATCCCTCGGGCACCGTCAAACGTGTCGTCGGCCCCTCGCTCACCGCGCGAGAGCGGGCCGCCAGGGAAGAAAAAGAAAAAGCCGCCGCCGAAGTGCGGGTTCGCGAAGCCGAGGCAAAACGCCGCGACCGGGCCTTGCTGCTGCGTTACCCGCGCCGGGCGGTGCATGACAAAGAGCGCGCCGAGGCACTGGGCCAGATTGACGAAGTGATCAAGACCGCCAGCAAACGGGAGGCCGAACTGGCCGAGCAACGCAAAGCCATCAACACCGATTTGGAGTTTTACAAGTCCGACCCGGCCAAGGCGCCGGCATCACTGAAACGCCGGCTGGAAGAAAACGACAGCAGCGTGGCCGTGCAAAAACGCTTTATCGCGGATCAGGAGATGGAGAAAAAAAGGGTCAACCTGCGTTTCGACGAAGAGCTGCTCAAGCTCAATCAGCTTTGGGCCCTGGCCGGTGAGGTGCCGGCCAAAGCGTCGCCACCTGCCGCCGCGAAAAAGTAGTTTGCTTTTTTGGAAAACCAAGGCTGTGCCCCTTGGTTGATGGTCGCAGGAGGCGATGCGTTTGGCCGCAATCCCGTTCCGTGTCAGCCCAGTTTTTTCTTCAGCAGCGCATTGACCTGCGCCGGGTTGGCCTTGCCTTGGGTGGCCTTCATGGCCTGGCCGACCAGCGCGTTGAACGCTTTGGTATTGCCGGCGCGGACTTCCTCGACGTTCTTGGCATTGGCGGCCAGCACGTCGGCTATGATTTTTTCCAGTTCACCGGTGTCGCTCATCTGCTCTAAGCCAAGACTTCTAATAACCTCAATCACACTAGTGGTCGTGTCGAAACTCCCACCATTCATTGTCGGGGCGGGTAATGTTATTGCCGCATACCCGGTGTTGATGCCTTTCCAAAGCGAGTCAAACAACTTTTTTGCAACGCTGTTGTCGAAAAGCCCTTCGGAAAGAGGCTTTAGCATCCAGGCCAGATGATCCGCGGAAACCGGGGATGCCGTGATGTCTGAGTCTTGATTCTTGAGGCGTCGTGCGATCTCGCCGGTGATCCAGTTGCTTGCGAGTTTTGGTGCGGCGCCGGCCGCAACGGCGTTCTCGAAGTAGGCTGCCGTGGCCTTGCTTTGCGTCAACTGGCCGGCATCGTACTCGGGCAAGCCGTAGTTCCTCACAAAACGCGCGGCCATCACCCGCGGCAACTCCGTCATCTCCGAGCGCACCTGCTCCACCCACTCGCGCGAAATCACCAGCGGCGGCAGATCCGGGTCCGGGAAGTAGCGGTAGTCCGCCGCGTCTTCCTTGGTCCGCATGGCCCGCGTTTCGCCGGTGTCCGGGTCAAACAGCACGGTGGCCTGCTGGATCGTGTGGCCGTCTTCGATCTGTCCGATCTGCCAGCGGATCTCGTAGTCCATCGCCTGCTGCATGAACTTGAAGCTGTTCAGGTTTTTGATTTCGCGCCGTGTGCCGAGTGGCTCGCCGGGCTTGCGCACCGACACGTTGGCATCGCACCTGAAGCTGCCTTCCTGCATGTTGCCGTCGCAAATGCCGATCCAGGTCACGATCTTGTGCAGCTCTTTGGCGTAGGCGACAGCCTCGGCGGACGAACGCATGTCGGGCTCGGTGACGATTTCCAGCAGCGGTGTGCCGGCGCGGTTCAAATCGATGCCGCTCATGCCGATGAAGTCTTCATGCAGCGACTTGCCGGCATCTTCTTCGAGGTGCGCGCGCACCAGGCGCACGGACTTTTTCTCGCCCTCCAGAAAGAACTCAACGCTGCCCCCCTGCACCACCGGAATCTCGAACTGGCTGATCTGGTAGCCCTTGGGCAGGTCCGGGTAGAAATAATTCTTGCGCGCAAACACGCTGCTCTCGGCAATGTGCGCATTGACCGCCAGGCCGAACTCGATGGCGCGCTGCACCGCGCCCTTGTTCATCACCGGCAGCGCGCCGGGCAGCGCAAAGTCCACCGCGGAGGCCTGCGTGTTCGGCTCGGCGCCAAACGCGGTGGAGGCACGGCTGAAGATTTTCGACTGCGTGGTGAGCTGCGTGTGAGTTTCCAAGCCGATCACGACTTCGTAGCCGTTTACTAATAAGTTAGCAGTCATGTTTGCCACGCCTCCCTTCGCATAAAGAGGTCAAAAAAATTCGGGCGGGATGGATGTTTGCGTTTTATGGCTGCACTCCAAACAATCTCGAATGGCGTCTTGAACTGCATCAAACCAATGAATACGCTCATGAATTGGATCGACAAGAAGACGCAGCTCCGATTTGGTTAACTTTCTATCCAAAGTTTCTACGGCGACTGTTTGAACATCTTCCACCGTCAAAGAGAAAATAATAGTATCGGATTTCATAATTTAGATCACACCTGATTGAAGAAGACATGCTCCCGATGCCAAAGCAGAGCAGCCTGATGCGGATGAAGGTTCTTATTCGATGGCAATTTCATCCGAACATTTCCTGCTGAATAACTTCTGATGCAGTCAGAACCTTGCATTTTTCCAAAAAGTGGCGGCAAAGACCTTATCTTTGGCGAAACTTGAATAGTGAAATCGTCTTGCAGCGACAGCCAGCCAACATCAAAAGCCCAGTGGTGGATGTGGCACAGTGAAAGGCCATTCCAAATGTCGTCCCTGCCCATTGAACTGTGAGGAACAATGTGAGCGGCTTCAGCCTCCCAAATCGAGGTATGGGGCGTAGAAATTTTCATTCCACAGAATGCACAACCGCAATCATATGCCTGGAGCACTGCTTGACGAAACCCTCTGGCCCTAATTGTCGATTCCCTCAGTGTTTTGGTGTTTGCCTTTGAGTCGTCAAAAGGACTATAGATTTTAGGTCTCGAAGCTTCAGTGATTTGCTTGGCAAGTTTTTGTACTTCAAAAGATTTTGTAGGCAGTAAATTTTTTTGCTTTAAAGGAATCTCCAATAGTCGGAGAGATTGATCGAAACCGCTTTCGGTGAGCATCCATTCTCGTTTGCCCGTGATCTTCTGCGTTGCGGAGGGGCGAGAGATCAAACCTTTTTCTGCTAGCGAAGCGGCTGCTCGGAAAAGCAACCGATGCCAAAGCAGCGACTTTTTAATTCTGTTTTCCTTGCGATAAATGGTTTCTAGAGCAGCGGCTCGCTGGGTTTGATTTAAACCGAATTCTTCGGCGATTTCTTCAACAATCTGCGCACCGGCGCCGAATTCCACGATCACGCCGTCGTGTCGAAATAGTGCTTTCAGTAAAGCCTGCTCGACCTCGTCGCGCGCCGGCATTTCCAGCACGTCGAGCATTTTCCCTTCATAGCTCATCGCTTGGTCCTTGTTGAAATAGCAAGGAGTGTGGGCGGCGGTCCCGATGACCAGTTTTTTTCTTGTTGATGCCGAGCCTTTTTAGCAATCTCGGCGCAATCGCCCGAACGAACCGTACCACTGGCACGCTGCAACCGGTAAGCAGACAAAGGCGGATTCATTTTCAAATTCCGGAAGGTTTGCGGGTGTGCCAGTCGGTCGCCAGTTGAAACCGGTGCGCTGCGCCCAGCAACTGCGCTTCCCGGAAATAGTTGCCGATTAACTGCAGGCCCACCGGCATGCCGTGCGCGCCAAAACCGGCCGGCACGCTCATGCCGGGCAGGCCCGCCAGACTGCTCGACAGCGTGTAGATGTCGGCCAGGTAGTTGGCCACCGGGTCGTCGGATTTTTCACCGATTTTCCAGGCCACGGTCGGGGACACCGGACCGGCAATGATGTCGCACTGCGTGAAGGCTTTCTGGAAATCCTCGGCAATCAGCCGGCGGATTTTCTGCGCCTTCAGGTAATACGCGTCGTAGTAACCGTGCGACAGCACATAGGTGCCGATCATGATGCGGCGCGTGACTTCGTCGCCAAAACCTTCGGAGCGCGACTTCTTGTACATGTCGGTCAGGTCGGTGTAGTGCGCGGCGCGGTGGCCGTAACGGACGCCGTCAAAACGGCTCAAGTTGCTGCTGGCTTCCGCGGGTGCAATCACGTAGTACACCGGGATCGACAGCTCGGTCAGCGGCAGGCTCACGTCCACCAGCGTTGCGCCCAGCTTCTCCAGCTCGGCCAGCGCACTGCGCACGGCCTTGAGCACATCGGCGGAGCAGCCGGCGCCAAAAAACTGCGCGGGCAAGCCGATTCGCAAACCTTTGAGTGGCGCCGCTTTGGTTCCGCTTGCGCCTGCGCTTGTCAAATCAGCCGCGTAATCGACCGCCGGCAGGTCCAGCGAGGTCGAATCGCGGTCCGGGTCCGGTCCGGCCATGCTTGACAACAGCAACGCGCAGTCCTCGGCGCTGCGCGCCATCGGCCCGGCCTGGTCCAGGCTGGAGGCAAAGGCCACCATGCCGTAGCGCGAGCAGCGGCCATAGGTCGGCTTGATGCCGGTGATGCCGGTCAGCGACGCGGGCTGGCGAATCGAGCCGCCGGTGTCGGTGCCGGTCGCTGCCGGCAGCAGCCGGGCCGCGACCGCCGCCGCCGAGCCGCCCGACGAGCCGCCCGGTACACGGGTGATGTCCCAGGGGTTTTGCACCGGCTTGTAGGCGCTGTTGTCGTTGCCCGAGCCCATCGCGAACTCGTCGCAGTTGAGCTTGCCCAGCGTCACCATGCCGGCGCTAGCGAGCCTGCTGACCACCGTGGCGTCAAACGGGCTGCGGTAGTTTTCCAGCATTTTCGAGCCGGCGGTTGTCGGAAAGTCGCGCGTGACAAAAATATCCTTGTGCGCCAGCGGCACGCCCAGCAGCGGCGCGCGCTCGCCGGCGGCCAGCCGCACATCGGCGGCCCGGGCCTGCGCCAGCGAGACGTCGGCGTTGGTCGCCAGGAAGGCGCCCAGGCTGTCCTGCTGCGCGATGCGTGCGAGGAAGTGCTGGGTGACTTCCACACTGGAAACTTCACGGGCGGCCAGCCTGGCGGCCAGTTGGGCGACGCTGAGGTCGTGCAGATCGGTTTTCATCATTCGATCACTTTAGGAACAAGGAACAGCCCGCGCTCGACGGCCGGGGCGCTGACCTGGCTGGCTTCGCGCTGGTTGGTTTCGGTCACGAGGTCTTCGCGCAGGCGCAAGGCCACCTGGCCCAGCACGGCCGCGGGGTGCGCGAGCGGCTCCACGCTGTCGGTGTTGACCGCGTCCATCTGCGCCACAAGGGCAAAAAAACCGTTGAGCTGGCGGAGCGTGCGTTCGGCCTCGTCCGGGCGCAGCTCAAGCCGGGCCAGGTTGGCGACGCGTGCGATGTCTTGGGGTGTCAATGCCATGGGGGTGAAACTCAAGCTGAAACCAGGTGTAAAGATGAAATAATGAGCCGGATGCTGACCCGCGCTTCACAGGGGATGCGGTATTATCCCGCCTTTGGTGTGAAATCAGGGTCGGATGCGCGCTTTAGGTCTCATTTGCGCTCTGGAATCAAGGTGTTGCCCAATTCGTCCTCCCATTTCAGCCATCTCATCGAGTCATCATAAAAGGCGATAGAGCAACGATGTTTGTTTCATGCCAAAAACCGGACCCTCACCATGTTTGAAACATTCCGTCGGTATTTTTCCACCGACCTGGCGATCGACCTCGGTACCGCCAACACCCTGATTTTTGTGCGCGACCGCGGCATTGTGCTGGACGAGCCTTCGGTCGTTGCCATTCGCCATGAAGGCGGACCGCAAGGCAAAAAAACCATCCAGGCCGTCGGCCACGAAGCCAAGGCCATGCTGGGCAAGGTGCCCGGCAACATCGAAGCCATTCGGCCGATGAAGGACGGCGTGATTGCCGACTTCACCGTCACCGAGCAGATGCTCAAGCAGTTCATCAAGATGGTGCATCCGCGCAGCTTCTTCAAGCCGAGTCCGCGCATCATCATCTGCGTGCCCTGCGGCTCGACCCAGGTCGAGCGCCGCGCCATTCGCGAAAGCGCCCTGGGCGCCGGCGCCAGTGACGTTTACCTGATCGAGGAACCCATGGCCGCGGCCATCGGCGCCGGCTTGCCGGTGTCGGAGGCCAGCGGCTCGATGGTGGTGGACATCGGCGGCGGCACCACCGAGGTCGGCGTCATCTCGCTGGGCGGCATGGTCTACAAGGGCAGCGTGCGTGTCGGCGGCGACCGTTTCGACGATGCCATCATCAGCTACATCCGCCGCAACTACGGCATGCTGATCGGCGAGCCGACGGCCGAAGCCATCAAGAAGAACATCGGTTCGGCCTTTCCCGGCTCCGAGGTCAAGGAAATGGAAGTCAAGGGCCGCAACCTGTCCGAAGGCGTGCCGCGCAGCTTCACGATCTCCAGCAATGAAATCCTGGAAGCACTGACCGACCCGCTGAACAACATTGTCAGCGCCGTGAAAACCGCGCTGGAGCACACGCCGCCTGAGCTCGGCGCCGACATTTCCGACCGCGGCATGATGCTGACCGGCGGCGGCGCCCTGCTGCGCGACCTGGACCGCCTGCTGGCCGAAGAAACCGGCCTGCCGGTGCTGGTGGCGGAAGACCCGCTGACCTGCGTCGTGCGCGGCTGCGGCATCGCGCTGGAGCGCATGGACCGCCTGGGCTCCATCTTCACCTCCGAATAAGCGCGGGATGCTCTGTTGCGCGCCAGTGTCCGGAGCCGGTGACACGTTTGACAGCACATCATGCCCTTAGGAACCCTCGACAGAACGCCTCCTCCCTTTTTCAGGCAAGGGCCGTCGGCCTTGTCCAAGCTGATGTTTTTCAGCGCGCTGGCCTTGTTTTTAATGGTCGCCGACCTGCGGTTTCATATCACCCAACCCCTCCGGGCCGTGGTCGCCACCGCACTGTACCCGGTGCAGTGGCTGGCCTTGCAGCCGGTCCGCGCGGTGCAGAACGGCGGCGGCTATTTCACCGCGCTCAGGCAGGCCCAGGCCAGCGAAGAGAAGGTCCGGACACAACTGGCGGCGCAGTCGCTGCGGGCCAGCCAGGTCGAGCAGTTGGCGCTTGAAAATACGCGACTGCGAAAATTGCTGGGTTTGCGCGAGCAAAGGGCCATCGCCGGCCTGGCGGCCCAGGTGCTGTACGACGCGCCCGACCCCTACACCCGCAAAGTCATTATTGACAAAGGCCTGGCCCAGGGCGTCGAGCTCGGCTCGCCGGTTCTTGACGAATCCGGTGTGCTGGGCCAGGTCACCCGCGTCCATCCGCTGGTCAGTGAGGTGACGCTGGTGATCGACCGCGAGCTGGCCATTCCGGTGCTCAATACCCGTACCGGCGCGCGCAGTGTGGCCTATGGGGAGCCGACGGCTTATGGCGGCGGGCTGGAGCTGCGCTTCATGGGCAGCAATTCGGATGTGCGGCAGGGCGACCTGCTGACGACCAGCGGTGTCGACGGCGTCTACCCGCCGGGCCTGCCGGTCGCGAAAATCGACAAGATAGAGCGCCGCGCCGAGTCGGCGTTTGCCAGAATTCATTGCACGCCGCAGGCGCTGGTCACCGGGGCCCTCCATGTCATCGTGGTCAAGCCGGTGTCGGCGCAAATTCCGCAGCGCCCGGCCGACGAGCCCGCGCCCGGGCCGGTCAAGAAAGGAGTGCCGAAATGAAGGGCGTGAGCGCGATGCAATTTTCCGCCGGGCCGCCCCCAGGAAAATTAGCCCCCATTTCCAGTGAAAGGGGCAGCGCACCGCCGAAGGCACACGCAGCGACAAGCGTGGGGGCCGCCGAACGCAGCGACGGGCCGCCCCGTGCAAGTTCAGCCCCCTTGGGGGGCAGCGCAGTACGCGAAGCGACAAGCGTGGGGGCCATTCCATGATCATGCCCTCCGGCCAGCAGTTGCTGCTGCCGGTCAACCCGGTTTTTATCTGGGCCAGCCTGATCGCGGCCCTGCTGCTGAACATGCTGCCCCTGGGGCGCGTGCCCTGGATGCCGGATTTCCTGGTGCTGGTGCTGGTGTTCTGGAACGTGCATCAGCCGCAGCGCGTGGGCATCGGCCTGGCCTTTCTGTTCGGCTTGGGCATGGACGTGCATCAGTCGTCCTTGCTCGGGCAGCACGCGCTGGCCTACACCGCCCTGAGCTTTTTCGCTACCATGATCCACCGCCGGCTGCTCTGGTTCTCCGTGCCTTCCCAGGCGCTGCAGGTCATGCCGCTGTTTGTCGCAGCGCACGGTGTGGAACTGCTCATTCGGATGGTCAGCGGCGGCATTTTTCCGGGCTGGTCGCTGCTGTTGGCGCCGTTGGCCGAGTCCATGCTGTGGCCGGTGGTCAGCGTGCTGCTGCTGGCACCGCAGCGCCGGGCGCCCGATCCTGACCTGAACCGGCCGTTGTGACGCCCCCACGGTCGTTCACTTCGTGTAACTCCCTGCCCCCCGAGGGGGCCGCTGCGCCTGCGGCCCGGCGAAGCCGGTTCCGCGGCCCCGGCTTGAAAATGGGAGCCCCACGGTCGTTCACTTCGTGTAACTCCCTGCCCCCCGAGGGGGCCGCTGCGCCTGCGGCCCGGCGAAGCCGGTTCCGCGGCCCCTGCTTGAAAATGGGCGCCCCACGGTCGTTCACTTCGTGTGCTCCCTGCCCGCCGAGGGGGCCGCTGCGCCTGCGGCCCGGCGAAGCCGTTTCCGCGGCTGAAGTCGGCCTGGAGATGGAGTGCACTTTGCAAATCGGGGCACTTTTTGACAACCGCCGAGTCGCATGGCCATGACTGAACTCAGAAACGTCGAAGCCGACCTGTCCCGCTTCCGCGCGCGTGTGCTGGTGGCCAGTCTGGCTGTGTTGTGTGCCTTCCTGCTGGTTGCCGCCCGGCTGGTCTACCTGCAGGTGGTCCGGCACGACGACCTCAATGAGCAGGCCGAAAGCAACCGCACCGCGGTGGTGCCCATCGTGCCCAACCGCGGCCTGATTCTGGACCGCAACGGCATCGTGCTGGCGACCAACTACTCGGCCTACACGCTGGAAATCACGCCGTCCAAAGTCGGCGATCTGGATGAAACCATCGAGGCCCTGGGGCGCCTGGTGGAGATTGCGCCGCGCGACAAGCGCCGCTTCAAGAAGCTGCGCGAAGAGTCCAGGAGTTTCGAGTCGCTGCCCATCCGCACCCGCCTGAGCGACGAGGAGGTGGCCCGATTCGCTGCCCAGCGCTTTCGTTTCCCGGGTGTCGACATCCGGGCGCGCCTGTTTCGCAGCTACCCGCATGGCGAGGTGGCCAGCCATGTGGTGGGCTACATCGGGCGCATCAACCAGGCAGAAAAGGAACGGATAGAAGAAAACGACGAAGAAGGCAACTACCGCGGCACCGACTACATCGGAAAACTCGGCGTGGAGCAGAGTTTCGAGCAGCAGTTGCACGGCAACACCGGCGTCGAGCAGGTGGAAACCTCGGCCGGCGGCCGGGCGGTGCGCAAGCTGGCCAGCAGCCCGGCCACGCCGGGCACCACGGTGATGTTGTCGATCGACATCAAACTCCAAAAACTGGTGGAAGACCTGTTTGGCGAGCGGCGCGGCGCGCTGGTCGCGCTGGACCCGAAAACCGGCGAGGTGCTGGCTTTTGTCAGCATGCCCACCTTCGATCCCAACCTGTTTGTCGACGGCATTGACAGCGAAAGCTGGCAGGCACTGAACGAGTCGATTGACAAGCCGCTGCTGAACCGGGCGCTGCGCGGCACCTACCCGCCCGGCTCCACCTACAAACCCTTCATGGCGATGGCGGCGCTGGAGACCGGCAAGCGCCAGCCCGGCAGCATCACCAACGATACCGGCTCCTGGATGTTTGGCGGCCACCAGTTCCGCAGCCACGGGGCCGCGCTCGGCCCGATGGACATGTACCAGAGCATCGTCAAGTCCAGCAATGTCTATTACTACGCGCTGGCCAACGACCTCGGCGTGGACGCCATGCATGATTTCATGAAACCGCTGGGCTTTGGCCAGTTGACCGGCATCGACATCAACGGCGAGGTGCGCGGCGTGTTGCCCAGCCAGGCCTGGAAACGCAACACCTACAAGAAAGCGGAGCAACAGAAATGGTACTCTGGAGAAACCATCTCGCTGGGCATCGGCCAGGGCTACAACGCCTTCACGATGCTGCAACTGGCGCAGGCGACGGCGGTGCTGGCCAACCATGGCATCAAGCACAAACCCCGGTTGGTGATCGCGACCCAGGACCCGATGTCGCGTGCCAGCCAGCGCATCCCTGCCGATGAGCCGGAGGATCTGGGCTACAAGCCGGAAAACCTTGCCGTGGTGCGCAAGGCGCTGGTGGGTGTGACGCAAGAGGGCACGTCGGCGCGGGCGTTTGCCGGGGCCGCTTACCTGAGCGGCGGAAAGACCGGCACGGCCCAGGCGGTGGGCGTCGGCCAGAAAGACAAGTACGATGCCCGCAAGCTGGAGGAGCACCAGCGTGACCATGCGTTGTACATGGCGTTTGCCCCGGCGGACAATCCGGCCATTGCGCTGGCCGTGGTGGTGGAAAATGCCGGCTTTGGCGCCGCCCATGCCGCGCCTATTGCACGGCGCGTGTTCGACTACGTTCTGCTGGGGCAGTACCCCAGCGAGGAAGACATGGCCGCCATGCAAAAAGGTTTGGCCGGCGCGCCGATTGGCAAGCCGCGTGCGGCGGCTGAAATGGCCGGACTGCCGGCACCGCCGCCGGCGGCAGGCGTTCAAGCGGCCGAAGCGATCGGGAGTGCAACGGCCCTGCGCGAGCAAACGCCCGGTTCCCGGCCCCGCGGCAGGCAGGTTCGAGACCTTATTTCAGAAAAGCGTCAAACCCTGTTTTCAGAATCAGGGCGCTGACCACCCCGATAAACACGACGCGTACAAAACCCGCGCCATGCTTGAGGGCCAGGCGGGTGCCCAGCAGGCTGCCGGCCACATTGGCCAGCGCCAGGGTCAGCGCAAAGTGCCACCAGACATGGCCTTTGTAGGCAAACAGCAGCAGCGCTGCCAGGTTGGTGGCGGTGTTGAGCAGCTTGGCCGACGCCGAGGCGTTCAAAAAATCGTAGCCCAACCAGTACACGAACAGGAAAACGAAAAAGCTGCCCGTGCCGGGGCCAAAAAAGCCATCGTAAAAGCCCAGCACCAGTCCAATGCAACAGGCTGCCGCCGTTTCGGCATGGCCCGTGAAGCGCGGCGTGTGGCGGCGGCCCAGCTCTTTCCTGACCAGGGTGTAGAGCAACACCGCCATCAGGACAAAGGGCAGGACTTTTCGCAAAAAGCCGGGTGAGATCAGGGTCACCAGCCAGGCCCCGCCGAAAGAGCCGACAAAGCCGGCCAGCGCGGCGGGCAAGAGGGCGGCCCAGCGCATCTCGACGTGCCTGGCGTATTGCACCGCCGCCGCCGCCGTGCCCCAGATGGCGGCGCCTTTGTTCACACCCAACAAGGTGGCCGGTTGCGTGGCGGGGAAGACGGCAAACAGCGCCGGCAGCAGAATCAGTCCGCCACCGCCGATGATCGAATCCACAAAACCGGCCAGCAGCGAGGCGCACGACAGGATCAGTAATTCCATGGTCCGATTCTCGCATCGGGGTTTGGGCAGGTGCCGCATGCACCGATCTGGAGCGACACGACAGCGACCAAAAAAAAGCGCCGGACTTACCGGCGCTTTGCAAAAACATCGCGTGGAATGCAACTACTTTTCTAGCTTTAACATGCTCTGTTTGTCTCCTCGGCCCTCTGCGAGCTACTTGGCTCGTATGCAGGTCAGCCAATGTAGGCTGCGCACGGGCTTAGTGCATTAGGAGTTTCCCTTCCCCGGCTGACGCGCCGCATGATGGGAAAGTCCTGCGCAGATATTCTGTCTGCCGCGGTTTTGCCGGACGCAGAGGGCCGGGCGCCTCAGCGGGCGTTCTGCCCCAGCGTGAAGTCGAACCGGGCGCCTTCACCCGGTGCCGAGGTCGCCCAGATCCGCCCGCCGTGGCGCGTGACGATCCTGCGCGCGGTCGCCAGGCCGATGCCGACGCCGGCAAACTCGCCCGGCGAGTGCAAGCGCTGAAAGGGGCCAAACAGTTTGTCGGCATACGCCATGTCGAAGCCGGCACCGGTGTCCTTGACGAAAAAAATCATGTCGCCGTCGGGGCCTGCTTCAGCGCCCACGCTGATCTCGGCGCTGGCCTGCCGGGAGGTGAACTTCCACGCATTGCCCAGCAAAATGTTCAAAAGCAGCAGAATCAGTCCGGCGTCGGCCTGCGCGGCCAGAGGCTCCTGCACATGCAGATGCACCACGCGTTCGGGGTTTCGCCGCTGCAGCGTTTTCAGCACCTTGCCGGCCATCGCACCCAGATCCACCTGCTCGCGCCTGATGTGGGTGCGCGACAGTTGCGCCAGCGCCAGCAGGTTGTCGGTGCGCGCATCCATCTGGCTGACACCGGCGCGGATGCGGCTAAGGTAGTGTTTGCCGCGCTCGCTGACGCCTGCGGCAAGCTCTCTTTCAAGCAGGCTGGTCAGCCCGTTGATGGCGATGAAGGGTTGCCGCAGATCGTGGGCCAGCGAATACGAGAAGGCCTGCAGTTCCTCGTTGGCCGCAGTGAGTTCGGCGGTGCGCCGCTCCACGCGGCTCTCCAGCTCGGCGTTGAGCCGCATGATTTGTTGTTCGGCGAGTTTTCGCTCGGTGATGTCGCGCAGGATCACGCTGACCTGCATGTCGCCGTTGCTGCTGACGTGTCGCGAAGACGACACCTCCACCGAAAAGCGCGTGCCGTCGCCGCGCACGCAGCGCAGCTCGCCGCGGCCGCCGGTCTGCCCGAGCATGGCCGCGACGCGCGAATCGGCCGGATCCACCAGGCCGGCGATGCCGACTGCCCTGATCTGCTGCTCGCTCATCCGGAGCATGGTGCAGGCCGCGGGGTTGGCCGACACCACCGTGCCGTCCGCCAGGCCCTGGATGAAGCCGTCCAGGCTGGTTTCAAAGACCAGCCGAAAGCGTTCTTCGCTGATGCGCAGCGTGTCTTCGGCGGCCAGCAGGCTGCGGTAGCGGCGCGCCCGGCTTTGCGCCGCCGCGATCAGCGCGGCGGGCTCCACCGGTTTGATGATGAAGTCGTCCCCGCCCTGCTTCAGCGCCTGCGCCTGCTGGTCCAGGCTGGTTTCGGTCGACAGAAAAACAATTGGAATCCGGACAAACGCCTGTTGCTGGCGAATCAATGCGGCCAGCTCGATGCCGTTGCATTGCGGCATGTGGATGTCGCAGGTGATCAGGTCAGGCTGAAAATCGATCAGCGGCGCCATGACCTGGCTGGGGTCGGTGACGATGGCGGTTTCAATGCCCGCCGACTGCAGCACGCCGGCATACACAGCGGCCAGTGTTTCGTCGTCCTCCACAATCAGCACCCGGTAGGGCCGCGCCGGCTCGCCGGACGTGACGCGGTCAAGCAGGGTGACCAGTGCGCGCAGATCCAGCGGCTGCGGAAAATAACCGATGGCACCGGCGCGAACCGCCTCCAGACGGGCTTGAAAACCGCTGTCGCCCGACATGAAGATCACCGGAATCGCGGCCAGCCTCTCGGGCGCTTGCGTGGCCATTGCGTGCAGCGCCAGCAGCGGGTCTGCAGAAAACGCGATGTTGGCCAGGATCGCCGCAGGCCGGTCCTGCGCTGGCGGGACGGGGTGGTCAAAAACGCGGCTCTGGTAGCCGGATCGGCCCAACTGGGCCGCCAGCTCGCTGGCCGCCTGCTGATCCGACTCCACGATGTAAACGAGCCGCGCTGGCCGGGTGCCCAGGAGGGGTGCGTCGTCACGCGCCGTCGTGTCGGCCGCCGGGGCGGCCTGTGTGGCAAGGCGTTGGCCGGCCGACGCCAGCGCGGCTTGCAAGGCCCGCAGGCCAGCGTCCAATGCACCACGCACGGCCTCGTTCGGAGGTCGCCGCGCGGCAATATCAATGCCGGAGAGGATTTTTTCGATTCCCGCTGCCGCGTCGCTGACGGCTGGAAAGCCAAAGGTTCCGCCGGAGCCGGCCAGCTTGTGGGCCTGCGCCAGCGCTGAAACCGCGGCCTCGGTGTTGCCAGTGCTGCCGATCTGCCGCAGCGCCGCTTCCAGCGCGGCTATTTTTTCCGGCAGCGTCGAAACATACCGTTGGCGCTGCGCTTGCATGTAAAGAGCGAGGCTGGTGTGCGGCATCACGGTGGTCTGTGGCTTGTGGCGTCTTGGGTTTGCGCAATTATCGGCTCGCCGGGACGCGGCGCGGTCTTCTGTCAAACCCCGTCCCGTAGCCACTGGGCGGCCTTCTCGGCAATCATCAGCGTGGGTGAGTTGGTGTTGCCACTGGTAATCAGGGGCATCACGCCAGCGTCAATCACGCGCAAACCGCCAATGCCGCGTACCCGCAGGTGCGAGTCAACCACGGCCATGGGGTCATCGGCCCGGCCCATTTTAGTGGTGCCCACCGGGTGGAAGATGGTGGTGGCGATGTCGCCGGCCAGCCGCGCCAGGTCTTCATCACTTTGAAACTGCGCACCGGGGCGAAATTCTTCCGGCTGGTAGCGGGCCAACGCACGCTGGCTGACGATGCGGCGCGTGACGCGCAATGAGTCGGCAGCGACCTGGCGGTCTTGCGGGGTGCTGAGGTAGTTGGGCGTGATCGCCGGCGCATCTTCAAAACAACCGGTTTTGATCCGGACCGAGCCCCGGCTCGTGGGGTTGAGGTTGCACACGCTGGCCGTGAAGGCGTTGAAGCTGTGCAGCGGCTCGCCAAAGGCATCGAGCGACAGCGGCTGCACGTGGTACTCGATGTTGGGCCAGGGCTGGTCCGGCGAGCTGCGCGTGAACGCCCCGAGCTGCGACGGCGCCATGCTCATGGGCCCGGTCTGCCGGAACGCGTATTCAAGGCCGATCTTCGCCTTGCCCCAGAGCGAGCTGCTCATCGTGTTGAGCGTGAAGTTTTTGGCCGCATCGCTCCTGACCTTGTAGACCGAGCGGATCTGCAGATGATCCTGCAGGTTGGCGCCCACGCCGGGCAAATCGACCACAACCGGGAGGCCATGGCGCTTTAGCAGTTCTGCCGGACCGATGCCCGACAGTTGCAGGATTTGCGGCGATCCTATGCTGCCGGCGCTCAGGATGACTTCGCCCAATTTCCCGAGGTTTTTGCCCGAGTCGCGCGTGGCAAAGGCCCGGATGCGTTCCTGGCCGGTCCAGACCTCGACGCCGGTGCAACGCTGGCTGCCGTCGTCCTGGCGTTCGATGACAAGTTTGCAGACCTGCGCGCGGGTCCATATTTCGAAGTTGGGGCGGGCAAAACAGGTGGGGCGCAAAAACGCCTTGGCCGTGTTCCAGCGCCAGCCGTTTTTCTGGTTGACTTCAAAGTAGCCCACACCTTCGTTGTCGCCGCGGTTGAAGTCGTCGGTGGCCGGGATGCCTGCTTGCTGTGCGGCCTTGGCAAATGCCTCCAGAATGTCCCAGCGAAGCCGCTGCTTGTCGACCCGCCACTCCCCGCCCGCGCCATGCAGCGCATCGGCGCCTTTGTAGTGATCTTCGTGCCGCTTGAAGTGGGGCAGCGCATGGTACCAGCACCAGGCAGGGTCGCCTGTCAGTTGCGCCCACTGGTCGTAGTCGCGCGCCTGGCCGCGCATGTAAATCATGCCGTTGATGCTGGAGCAGCCGCCCAGCGTCTTGCCACGTGGGTAGCGCAGTGTGCGGCCGTTCAGGCCGGCGTCGGGCTCGGTGTTGTAGAGCCAGTCAGTGCGCGGGTTGCCGATGCAGTGCAGGTAGCCGACCGGGATATGAATCCAGTGGTAGTCGTCCTTGCGGCCGGCCTCGATGAGCAACACGCGTTTGGACGCGTCGGCACTGAGCCGGTTGGCCAGCAGGCAGCCGGCGGTTCCACCCCCGACGATGATGTAGTCAAAGATGTTTTCGCTCATGGGTGGAACGCATCCTTTGCGCCGGGTCGATCCCCAGCCTGGGCTGGGGCCCCTCGCCCTGCGTCTCCAAGGCGTCCACCCCCGACGATGATGAGGTCAAAGGTGTTGTTGTTCATTTTGCGGCCACGACCATCGTTTTCATCGTCCTATTTGGGTGACTCATCCTTTTGATTATCGGACCCATTGCCTGCGGGGTGTGGATTAACGGACTGCCGCAGCTTGCGCGACAGGACGCTGACGTAGTGGTTTGGAGGCAAATACTGTCACTGTCGCCGTGAAGTCCGCTGCTGGATTAATATGCTTCAGACAGGGACCACGCGGCATGGCCTCAGCCCTGTTCTGCCGAATGTCCCCAAACTGTGTTGCACCGATCAAAAAAATGCCATCACCGGAGGAACGCGTTGCGAGCGAGTCGGCTCCACATATTGACCAGCAAGACACGCCGGAGGGGGCGTGTTACGCGGCGCTGGGTCCCTGGACCGCCGCCGAGTTGACGGTTCAGCCGGTTTGGGACGCGCTGGCAACCCGCCTGAAGGCGCTGGGTGCTTCGGCCTCCAGTGGGGCGGTGCGGTGGGATCTGCGCCGGATCGACCGGCTGGACCATCTGGGCGCGCAGGTGCTGTGGAACCACTGGGGCCGCCGGTGGCCCGAAAAACTGGAGGTCCAACCCGCGCAGCGCGCCGTGCTGGAGCGGGTGGCCGAGTTCAGTGTGGACCGGCCGGCGATGCCGCCCCCCGGCTTCAGGCCGTCGTTCCTGGCCCTGGGCGAAGGGCTGCTGAAAATTGCGGGTCACAGCGCGGGGCTGATCGCCCTGGTGGGCCGGCTGCTGCTGAATTTGATCAAGCTGGCCAGGCGCCCGCGTGACGGGCCATGGCGCGACCTGTCCGGCCATCTGTACCATATCGGCGCCACCGCCTTGCCGATTACCGCATTGGTCGGTTTTTTGATCGGCGTGGTGCTGGCCTACCTGATCTCGCGGCAGTTGCGCCAGTATGGCGCGGACGCCTTCATCGTCAACATTTTGGGCATTTCTCTGGTTCGCGAACTCGGGCCGGTGCTGGCCGCCATCCTGATTGCCGGGCGTTCCGGTTCCGCCATCACCGCGCAGATCGGCGTGATGCGGGTGACCGAAGAGCTGGACGCGATGCGGGTGATGGGCATTGCCCACAGCTTCCGGCTGGTGATGCCGCGGGCGCTGGCGCTGGCCATCGTGATGCCGCTGATCAGCGTGTGGACGACCGTGGCCGCGCTGCTGGGCGGCATGCTGGCGGCTGACCTGACGATGGGCGTCACGCCGTCCTTTTTCATCAATGCCTTGCCCGAAGCCGTGGATGCCGCCAACCTCACGCTGGCCAGCGCCAAGTCGGTCGTGTTTGGCGTGCTGATCGCGCTGATCGGCTGCCACTTCGGCCTGCGCGTCAAACCCAACACCGAAAGCCTGGGCCAGGGCACCACGGCGTCCGTGGTCACTTCGATCACAGTGGTGATCCTGGTCGATGCGCTGTTCGCGGTGCTGTTCAAGAATGTCGGAATCTAGATGACTGACCCCATCGTCGATATCCGCCAGCTTTCAACCGTGTTCAGCAATGGCGGCAAGCAGTCCGTCATTCACAAAGACCTGGACCTGCGCATCCAGCGCGGCGAATTCATGTCGGTGGTCGGTGGTTCGGGCTCCGGCAAAACCGTGTTGCTGCGGCAGATGCTGGGGCTGGAGCAACCCACGCAAGGCGAGATCACCGTGCTGGGCAAACCGGCGGCCGAGCTTGGCAAGACAGGCGCGGCCCGGCGCGTCGGCATGTTGTTCCAGCACGGCGCGCTGTTTTCGGCCTTCACGGTGCTGGAGAACATTGCCTTTCCCTTGCGCGAACTCAAGACGCTGCCGAGCACGCTGATTCATGAGGCGGCCATGGTCAAGCTGCAGATGGTCGGGCTGGCGCCCGAACATGCCGACAAGATGCCCAGCGACCTGTCCGGCGGCATGGTCAAACGCGTGTCGCTGGCCCGGGCCCTGATCATGGACCCGCCGCTGCTGCTGCTCGACGAGCCGACCGCCGGGCTGGACCCGGAGAGCGCCGACAGTTTTTGCGCGCTGCTGCGCTCCTTGCACCGTGACATGGAACTCACGGTGGTGATGGTCACACACGACCTGGACACCTTGTTCGAATTGAGCACGCGCATTACCGTGCTGGCTGACCAGAAAGTCATTGTCAGCGGCCCGCCCAAAGAAGTCATTGCTTTTTCGCACCCCTTTATCCGTAACTTTTTCCTCGGCCAACGGGGCCAGCGCGCGATGGCCTTGCTGCCCGAAGACCCCGTTGCCGTATGAACATGTGCGCGGCCTCACTTTTTCAGGAGTATCGAGATGGAAAACAAAGCCCATGCCCTGGCCGCCGGTGTTTTTGTGCTGGTCGTCACCGCGCTGCTGGCGCTGCTGGCGGTCTGGCTGACGCGCGACAACGGTGTGCGCAACTTGTATGAGCTGTCCACGCGCGAGACCATCCCCAACCTGCAGCCGCAGGCGCAGGTGCGCTTTCGCGGCGTACCGGTCGGCAAGGTGGCGTCCATCGGGTTTGACCACAAGATCAAGGGCAATGTGCTGATTCGCATCGGGGTCGAAGCGGGCACACCGTTGACCACATCCACCGTGGCCCGCATCAGCTCGCAGGGCATCACCGGGCTGGGCTTCATCCAGCTCGAAGACGAGGGGGGATCGGCCGAGCGCCTGGTGCCCAACGACGACGACCCGCCGCGCATACCGCTCAAGCCCGGCCTGCTGGACAAGCTGCTCAAGCAGAGCGAAGTCATTTTCGACCAGGTCGCGCAGGCCAGCACCAAGCTGAACCAGTGGCTCGGCAAAGAGAACCAGCAGGCGCTGGCCGGCACCATCGCGCAAATCGGCCAGGCCGCCGACCGGTTCGACAAGCTCGCGCTGAAGCTTGATCCCTTCGTCGCGACGTTGCCGGCCCTGGGCCGTGAGGCCGGCGTCACGATGCGCTCACTGAAGTCTGCCGCCGCCGAGGTGTCCATGGCCGCCACTGGCGTGGGCGCCACGGCGGAGACCTTCAGCGCAGCGACCTTGCCCCGGCTCGGCGATGTCGCCGTAGAAACCGCCCGCGCGATGCGCCAGCTCAGGCGCACCGTGAATGCCGTGGACGACAACCCGCAATCGCTGATTTTTGGCAATGGCCCACCCACGCCCGGCCCGGGCGAGCCAGGCTTTGCCGCGCCTGGAGGAAATAAATGATCCGCACCCCCATCTCTAGTGCAGTGTTGCACGCTATCTGGAACATAAAAACGCGTCTTTTGCGCCATGGCGGCGTTGCAAATCCGCGCGATACCTGCGGGTATCGCTGTGGTTTGCGCCTTGCCCCGACCCAAAATCCATCGTTTTTATTTGTTCCATCAAGCGTGCAACACTGCACCAGTGCAGCGGCTGCCCGCGCTCGTTCCATAAGGGCAGGGAGCCGTTTTTATTTTTATCTGGTGTGCGCGACCGCACTGCTGCTCGGGGCCTGTTCCGCGCTGCCGGACAAGCCGCTGCGCGCCGCCCTGTACGACTTTGGCCCCGGCCCCTCGGGCACGCAGTCCGCGCCGCGGCAGTCCGCATTGCCGCCGCTGGCGCTGGCCGACATTTCAACCCCCGGCGGCGTGCTGGACAACCAGGCGGTGCTGTACCGGCTGGCCTACGCCAATGCGCAGCAGTTGCGGCCATATTCGCAGGCGCGCTGGAGCATGCCGCCGGCGCAACTGGTGCGCCAGCGGCTGCGCGAGACGCTCAGTGTCAACCGTGCCGTGCTCAATGCCGGCGAAGGCCCGGCCTTGAACCGCGGCGCCAACCAGGGCGTCTTGCCGCGGGTGCTGCAACTGGAGCTGGAGGAGTTCAGCCACCTGTTCGAGTCGCCCGACGGCAGTGTCGGCCTGATCCGGCTGCGCGCCACCCTGGTGGCGCCCACGCCCAGCGGCGAAAAACTGCTGGCCCAGCGCAACATCACGGTGCAACGCCCGGCCCCCAGCGCCGATGCCGCCGGCGGGGTGCGTGCGCTGACCGCGGCGACCGACGCCGCGATTGAAGAAATTGCCTTATGGCTGCAGCAAGTTCCTTAAGGGATGACCCGCACGATGGCGGTGCAGCAGCGTTACGAAGCCAATACCCGGCGGGCCATCGATGCCGGCGTGTTCGGTGCGCCCGGTTATGTGATCGCCGGCGAAATTTTCTGGGCCAGTGCCAATGCTGTTCATTGAAGCGCCTCAACCCCGTTCGCCCTGAGCCTGTCGAAGGGTCGTCACAGTGCAAACAGGCTTCGACAAGCTCAGCCCGAACGGTTAAGCGAACAGTATTGGGGCTAGTGCAGTGTTGCATGCTGGATGGAACACTGCATCAGGACAAGCTCGACTTTGTTGAACGAAAACTCAAGGTCGGGTAAATTGCAACTTGAACAAGGAGACTGACCATCATGGGTAAATTCATCGACCTCACATCGGCAGACGGTTTTGTGTTTCCGGCCTACGTGGCCGAGCCGGCCGGCAAAGCCAAGGCGGCCGTGGTCGTGCTGCAGGAGATCTTCGGCGTCAACTCGCACATTCGCTCGGTCGCCGACGGCTACGCGGCGGCCGGTTACCTGGCGGTGGCGCCGTCCACCTTCCACCGCATCCAGCCCGGCGTTGACCTGGGTTACACAGAGGCCGACGTGAACGCCGGTTTCGGTCTGAAGACGGCCGTCGAGGCGCTGCCGCCGCCGGGCATTCTGCAGGATATTCAGACCGCAATCAAGCATGCCGCGCAAAGCACCGGTGGCGGCAAGGTCGGCATCGTCGGTTATTGCTGGGGCGGCTTGCTGACCTGGCGTGCCGCTTGCCTCCTGTCCGACCTGGCGGCAGCCGTCCCGTATTACGGCGGCGGCATGACGACAGGCGAGGAGCCAAAGCGCAAGCCGGCCTGTCCGGTGATGGCGCACTTCGGCGACCAGGACCACTGGATTGCGCTGGACACGGTGGAGGCCTTCAAGAAAGCGCAGCCCGGCGTGCAGGTGCATGTCTATGAAGCCGACCACGGCTTCAACTGCGATCGGCGCGGCGCCTACAACGAGGCGGCGGCCATGCTGGCCAAAGAGCGCACACTGGCGTTTTTTGCCAAACACCTCGGCTAAGCCCAATACTGTTCGCTTAACCGTTCGGGCTGAGCTTGTCGAAGCCTGTTTGCACTGTGACGACCCTTCGACAGGCTCAGGGCGAACGGGGTTGTAGCGCTTAAATGAACAGCATTGCGGCTAAGCCATGTTCGTCGTTCTGGGGTACAAGCGTTTTCAGTCTGCACCCAGGCCGCTGACTGCACCGGCCCGGCGGTGCAGCGCGTTGGTGATCCAGTGCTGGGGGAATAAGTCTTGCGTCATGACGTACGTGTGAAGAGTTGGCCGGAGGCACAGTTATCCTGGTGCCAGACCGTGATAAGTCGATCTCTGTCGGTTGCGCTCAAATTTCATGAGAGGTCAAAAAAATCTGTGCCCGTCGATCCGTTGGACGGCGCCCTGTGTTGATGAAATCGGTAAGCGACTGCGTCACCGCATCCACATCAAACCCCAGCGTTCGCAGGCTGGCTGGAATATTGCTGCTGCGCACCACGGACCGGGCGTAACCCTCGATGAAGGTCTGTTCGATGACGTGCATGCTCCCCAGCTCATAGAACGCTGCCATGCCCCGGATATAGTCACTCTTGTTGACATCAGAAAATGAAAACGGCAAAAGGCCATGGACAAGCAGGGGCGCGTTGGCGGCCAGGCGTGAGGTGCGCTTGTTCCCGTTGGCAAAGGCCTGCAGATAGGGAATGCGCGTCAAGAGGTACAGCGCGGCATTGATGGCGGGCAGCGTGTTTGCCGTCGCGATGACTTTGTCAAGTGCCTTGGCGATGTAGCCGGTGCCGGGCCGAAACGGTGGGATATAGGCCGAAGCACCCAGACTCACGTCTTCAAACTCCCTGGGCTTGCCTCGTTGGTGCGCGGGCAAAAAGTGATCCGAGTCGGCGACTTCAGCCAGGTTGTGATCGTCCGTCAGCAGGGCATGCATCGCGCATACATTCTCAACCGTGAGCGCCCGGTTCGCCCACAGGTATTCAGCCGCCCTTTTGTGGTTGAGCACCAGAACGGCGTCGGCGGTCGGTTTGTCCTTGTTGCGTTGCCCGTAGCCGATCAGGGCTTCGGTGTCCAGGGCGGAATAGGTGCCTCCTTCAAGAACTGAAGACCCCCACGACAGATCAATCAAAAAGATCGCCAGAAAGCGTCGGTCCATGGGGTTGGCTATGGCCTGGATTTGCGTGCAGCGAAGGGCTCTTTCAGGATCGATGTTGGGAAGCGTCTCAAGCAGTGCTTCGTTGAAAGGAGCGGCTGGCCGCTGCTGCCAGGGGATGCTGAAATAGGCGTCTATATCGGCCCGGGTGAACGGTGAGGTGCAGACGTACCGCGTTGTGCGTCCGGCGCCTGCCGTCTTGATGGTGCCGTTGCCGACCAGCGCAGCCAGTCGCCTGTTCAGCGTCGAACGGCTGAGCTTCGGGAAAAATTTTTCAAGATTTTGTGGGGTGATCCCCGCCGGCCCGGCTGCGCCAATCTGGGCAAGAACTTCTGAAGGGTCGACGGTCGGAGGCATGGTGATAAGAAATAAATTCTATAAGCTATTGAATACTAATGAATTTTTTAAATCTTGTCACAAAAATATGCGAATCCGTCTTTCTTGCCACCCGCTCACGAAAGGGTGTGAAGGCATTCCTGGTCGGCTATTGGCTATTGCTTGCGCTGCGCTAACGCCCGCTTCTGGTCAGATAACGTTTGCGCCAGAACAGCAGGGCCAGCGCGACCGCTATCAGGCCCATGGTCGCCATGGCCCACCAGAAACCGCCTTGCAGGTGAATCAGCGGGAGGAACTCGAAGTTCATGCCGAAGATGCCGGCAATCAGGTTCAGGGGCATAAAAATCGCGGTCAGCACCGTGAGCGTGCGCATGATGTCGTTGGTGCGGTTGCCCTGCGCGTTGAAGTGCATCTGCACCGCGGTCTCGGCATTTTGCTCCAGGCGCCGCACATGATGCACCACGCGCTCGATGTGCTCGAGCACATCGCGGCTGCGTACATGGAGCAACTCCTGTTCGCGCTGGCGGGCCGGCGTGTCGGCATCCGGCCAGGTTTTCAGGGCCTCGATCCAGTCCTGCACGGCCGAGCGCTGGTCTTCGCAGACCTGATCGAGCTGATGCAGCGACAGCCGGGCATCGAGCAGCGCCCCCCAGTTGTTGAAGCGCGTGCGCGGGTTGAGCAGCTCGGCCTGCCAGTGGTCGAGCTGGCGCGTGAGTTCGCGGCGCAAGTCCAGGTAGCCGTCCACCATGTGGTTCACGATGCGCAGCATCAGGTCGGCCGGGCTGGCGGGCAGGCGCATGCCGGTCGGGTGCGGCGCCGCGGAGGCAACGCTGAGCAGCTTGGCGGCATAGGCCTCGCGCACCGCGCAATCGGCCGGGTGGACGGTCAGCAGCACATGGTCGAACACGGCAAAACCCACGGGGCTGGTGTCGATGCGTTTGAGGATGGGCGGCCCGCTGCGTCTGGGCGGCCGGCGCGGCGACTCGGCAGGCGGCTCAGCGGCCTCGGCACTGCCCGCTGCCAGACGGCGGAACACCAGCACGTCGTATTGCGAGGTGTAGTCGTAGTGCGAGGGCAGTTGGTTGTTGAGCAGATCGGAGATGTGAAGATCCACCAGTTGCATGCCGCACAACTGCTGCAGGCCGACCTGGATGTCGGCCTGCAGCACTTCAAACTCGCGCCGTCCGCAGGCAATCCAGACAAAACCCTGGGCCGGCGGCTGGGTCGGCAGGGTGTCGGTTTCCGTGATGCGCTGGGTGCCCGGCGTGATGTTGAAGATACGCATTTTCTACCCTGCAATGATTGATAAAAATAGGCGCCCAGACCTTTCGGAGGTTGCTCAACGAGATATGGACGGTGGTCGGCTCAGGCCTGTCGCAGCTTCTTGGCGGCGTCTATCGCAAAGTAAGTGAGCACACCATCGGCACCGGCGCGCTTGAAAGCCAGCAGGCTCTCCATCATCACCGCATCCATGTCCAGCCAGCCGTTCTGGGCCGCCGCCTTGAGCATCGCGTATTCGCCGCTGACCTGGTAGGCAAAGGTCGGCACGCCGAACTCGTCCTTGACGCGGCGCACCACGTCCAGGTAAGGCATGCCGGGCTTGACCATCACCATGTCGGCGCCTTCGGCGATGTCCAGCGCCACTTCGCGCAGGGCCTCGTTGCTGTTGCCCGGGTCCATCTGGTAGGCCTTTTTGTCGGCTTGGCCGAGGTTGCCCGAGGAGCCCACCGCATCGCGGAACGGGCCGTAAAAAGCGCTGGCGTATTTGGCGCTGTAGGCCATGATGCGGGTGTGAATCAGTTGCCTGCCTTCCAGCGCCTGGCGGATGGCGCCTATCCGGCCGTCCATCATGTCGCTGGGCGCGACGATGTCGACGCCGGCTTCGGCCTGGGTCAGCGCCTGCCCGACCAGCAGCGCTATCGTTTCATCGTTCAGGATGTAGCCATTCTCATCCGGCAGGCCATCCTGGCCGTGGCTGGTGAAGGGGTCCAGCGCCACATCCGTCATCACGCCCAGCTCGGGAAAACGTTTTTTCAGTTCGCGCACCACGCGCGGCACCAGGCCGTCCGGGTTCAGCGCTTCCTTCCCGTCGGGTGTTTTGAGCGCGGCATCGATCACCGGAAACAGCGCCAGCACGGGAATGCCGAGCTGCACACACTGTTCGGCCACCGGTAGCAGCAAGTCCAGGCTGAGCCGCTCCACGCCCGGCATCGAGGCCACCGCTTCCCGGCGCCGGCTGCCTTCGGTGACAAACACCGGGTAAATCAGATCATGCGGACTCAGCGCGTTTTCACGCACCAGGTTGCGGGTAAAGCTGTCGCGGCGCAGGCGGCGGGGCCGGCCAAGTGGATAAGGGGCATAAGCGGTCATTGGCAAATTGTGCCAAAGCTTTGCGGCTGGCGATGATTTATCAAAAGTTCTTTTGGCGCCTAGTTGTAAACCAGATCAAGGCAGCGCTGGACAAGCGCCTCGGGCGTGACGTTGCGCTGAAGCCTTTTGAGGCCGTCTCTGGCGCAGAGGCAGGCGGTTCAGGCGCCAGACGTCGGTGCAAACAAGTCTACCCGGTCGGTGATGATGCCGTCGGTGCCCAGATCGATCAGGCGCCGGGCCGCCGATTCGTCGTTGACGGTGTAGCTCAAGGCGCGAAACCCGGCGCTTTGGGTCTGCAGCACGCTGGCGCGGTCCCACAGGGCGTGATCGCAAACCACGGCCACGCAATCGAGGGTCAGCGCTGTTTCCAGCCAGTCCGGCCCTAAGCTGTCGAGCAGCAGGCCGCGCGGCAACCATGGCTGCGCGGCTCTGGCGGCTTGCAGCGCATCGGGCTGAAACGAGGTCAGCAGCGGCGGCACGGCGGCGCCTTCCCAAAGGCGTGCCGCAGCGTCGGCCACCGCGTTGCCGGTTTGCGCTTCCAGTCCGGGGGTCGGTTTGATTTCGATGTTCAGAAAGTAGCCGTTGCGCTGGCAATACCGCGCGACGTTGTCAAGACTGGCCAGCGGCTCGCCAGCGTAGGCGCGCGAGTGCCAACTGCCCGCGTCGAGCCGCGACAGCGCTTCCCAGGGCAAGTCGCCGCCGATGCCATGGCCGCTGGTTGTGCGTTCCAGACTTGTGTCGTGCATCAGAAAGGGCACACCATCGGCGCTCAACTTCACATCGCATTCGAACATGCGGTAGCCGTGAGCGGCACCCAGGCGAAATGCCGCTAAAGTGTTCTCGGGCGCCAGCTTGCCGGCGCCGCGGTGGGCGATCCAGCGGGGGTAGGGCCAGGGCGTCATCAGGCAGCGACTCTTCGTCGTGAAAGCGGCGACCCTGTCCGGGAAACGGTTTTTCATCAAAACTCCTGAGTTGAACTGCTATCCAGGTGTGACAATCCCGGTTTAACAAGCGGGCGCTCCAAGGGAACGCCGGACGCCCCCGGCGCGACCATGCTGCACTGCGGTAACATAGGCTCGCAGCGCCCGACAGCACCGTACGCCTGTTGACAAAGGCTGAATTTTCTCACGATGAATGCCCCCACCACCTTCAAAGAACTGAACGTTTTCGCCGGCGACGCCCATGGGCAAGCCCGCATTCGCGAGATTCCCTACAACTACACCTCGTTTTCCGACCGCGAAGTCGTGATTCGGCTGCTTGGCGAACGCGCCTGGGATTTGCTGAACCTGCTGCGCGATGAGCGTCGCACCGGCCGTTCGGCCCGCATGTTGTACGAAGTGCTGGGCGATGTCTGGGTGGTGCAGCGCAACCCCTATTTGCAAGATGATCTGCTGGACAACCCGAAACGCCGAAAACTGCTCGTAGAGGCCTTGCAGCACCGTCTCGGCGAAGTCGCAAAACGCCGTACCCCCGAGACCGACGTGCAACGGGACGCCATCGTCGGCGAACTGCTTGAAACAGCGCGCACCGCCGTCAGCCGCTTTTCCGCCTCGTTCGAGGAAATGGCCGAGCTGCGCCGCCAGACCGCGCGCAAGCTGGGCAAGTTCACGCGCAAGGACAACATCAAATTCGACGGGCTGTCGCGCGTCTCGCACGTGACCGATGCGACCGACTGGCGCGTCGAATACCCCTTCGTGGTGCTGACGCCGGACACCGAGGTCGAAATGGCCGGCCTGGTCAAGGGCTGTATTGAACTGGGGCTGACGATCATTCCCCGCGGCGGCGGCACCGGCTACACCGGCGGCGCGATTCCGCTGAGCTGGAAGTCGGTGGTCATCAACACCGAAAAACTGGAGACCATGACCGGCGTGGAAATGGTGTCGCTGCCCGGTCTTGCACAGCCTGTGGCAACGGTGTGGACCGAAGCCGGCGTGGTGACCCAGCGCGTGGCCGATGCGGCGGAACGCGGCGGCTTTGTGTTCGCCGTCGATCCGACCTCGGCTGAAGCGTCCTGCATTGGCGGCAACATCGCGATGAACGCCGGCGGGAAAAAAGCGGTGCTGTGGGGCACGGCGCTGGACAACCTCGCCTCCTGGCGCATGGTGACGCCCGATGCCCAGTGGCTGGAAGTCACGCGCCTGAACCACAACCTCGGCAAGATCCACGACGCCGAGACGGCCAGTTTCGAGCTGAAGTATTTCGAAGCCGACGGCAAGATGCCGGTACGCACCGAGCGTCTCGATATTCCCGGAAAAACCTTCCGCAAAGAGGGCCTGGGCAAGGACGTGACCGACAAGTTCCTCAGCGGCCTGCCCGGCATTCAAAAAGAAGGCTGCGACGGCCTGATCACCAGCGCGCGCTGGATCGTGCATCGCATGCCGGCGCACACGCGCACCGTCTGCCTGGAGTTTTTCGGCAATGCCAGGGACGCCGTGCCCAGCATCGTCGAGATCAAGGACTTCATGTTTGCCGAGCAAAAGCGCGGCGGCGCGATTCTGACGGGCCTGGAACATCTGGACGACCGCTACCTGAAGGCGGTCGGTTATACGACCAAATCGAAAAAGCATGGTGGTTTGCCGAAAATGGTGCTGGTGGGCGACATTGCCGGAGACGATGCCGATGCGGTGGCGCGTGCGACCTCGGAAGTGGTGAGGATTGCCAACTCGCGCCAGGGAGAAGGTTTTATCGCCATCAGCCCGGACGCGCGCAAGAAATTCTGGCTAGACCGCAAGCGCACCGCGGCGATTTCCAGGCATACCAATGCTTTCAAGATCAACGAAGACGTGGTGATTCCGCTGCCGCGCATGGCCGAGTACACCGACGGCATAGAGCGCATCAACATCGAGCTGAGCCTGGTCAACAAGATCAAACTCTGCGATGCGCTGGAGTCCTTTTTTCTCAAAGGCAATTTGCCCCTGGGCAAGTCGGACGATGCCGGCGAGATTGCGTCGGCCGAGCTGCTGGAAGACCGGGTCGGCCAGGCGCTTGCGCTGGTCACCGAGGTTCGCTCCTTGTGGTCGGGCTGGCTGCACAACATCGATACGCTGTTTCCGCAGTTGCAGGACCATAGTCTGCGCGCCAGTTGGAAAACCCAGCTCCGGGTCCGGCTGCAAACGATTTTTACCGGTGCGGCGTTTGTGCCGATTCTCGATCAGTGCAATGCCATTCACAAGCGCGTGCTCAAGGGCCGGGTCTGGGCCGCCCTGCACATGCATGCCGGCGACGGCAATGTGCATACCAATCTGCCGGTCAACAGCGACGACTACGAAATGCTGCAAACCGCGCACCAGGCGGTCGCGCGCATCATGGTGCTGGCGCGTTCGCTCGACGGCGTGATCTCCGGTGAACACGGCATTGGCATCACCAAACTCGATTTCCTGACGACCGAAGAGCTGCAGCCGTTCACCGACTACAAGCACCGGGTCGATCCGCAAGGCCGTTTCAACAAAGGCAAGCTGCTCCGGGACGCGCGTTTTCCGGCGGGCCTGACCAACGCCTACACGCCCAGCTTTGGCCTGATGGGCCACGAATCGCTGATCATGCAGCAGTCGGACATTGGCGCGATTGCCGGCAGCATCAAGGATTGCCTGCGCTGCGGCAAGTGCAAACCGGTGTGCGCCACCCATGTGCCGCGCGCCAACCTGCTCTACAGCCCGCGCAACAAGATTCTGGCGACCTCGCTGCTGATCGAAGCCTTTTTGTACGAAGAGCAGACGCGGCGCGGCATCTCTATCCGCCACTGGGAAGAGTTTGAGGATGTGGCCGACCATTGCACGGTCTGCCACAAGTGCCTGAGCCCGTGCCCGGTGGACATCGATTTTGGCGATGTGTCCATGAACATGCGCAACCTGCTGCGCAAGATGGGTCAGAAGTCTTTCCGCCCCGGCAATGCGGCAGCCATGTTTTTCCTGAACGCGACCAGCCCGCAAACCATCAAATTCATGCGCAGTGCGATGGTGGACATCGGCTTCAAGGTCCAGCGTGCCGCCAACGATGTCTTGCGGACGCTGACCAGAAAGCAGACGGCCAAACCGCCTGCAACGGTAGGCCGGGCGCCGGTGAAAGAGCAGGTCATCCACTTCATCAACAAGAAAATGCCGGGTGGTTTGCCGAAGAAAACCGCACGCGCGCTGCTCGATATCGAAGACCAGGACTACGTTCCCATCATCCGCAACCCGAAAACCACCACGTCGGAAACCGAAGCGGTGTTTTATTTTCCCGGTTGCGGTTCAGAGCGCCTGTTTTCGCAAGTGGGCCTGGCCACCCAGGCCATGCTGTGGCACGCCGGTGTGCAAACCGTGCTGCCGCCGGGTTATCTGTGCTGCGGCTATCCGCAGCGCGGCAGCGGCCAGTTCGACAAGGCCGAAAAAATCATCACCGACAACCGCGTGCTGTTTCACCGCGTGGCCAATACGCTGAACTACCTGGACATCAAGACGGTGGTGGTCAGTTGCGGCACCTGCTACGATCAGTTGCAGGGCTATGAATTCGACAAGATATTTCCGGGCTGCCGCATCATCGACATTCACGAGTATCTGCTCGAAAAGGGCATCACGTTGCACGCGAGCCAGGGTTACCTGTACCACGACCCCTGCCACAGCCCGATGAAGCTGCAGGAACCGATGAAAACCGTCAAGGCCCTGCTGGGTGACCAGGTGCTGGAGAGCAAGCGCTGCTGCGGCGAATCGGGCACGCTGGGCGTGACGCGCCCGGACATCTCCACGCAAATCCGCTTTCGCAAGGAAGAAGAGCTGCAACAGGACGAGGCCAGATTGCGGGCCAGCGGCGCGGTGGGCGGCACCGGCAATGTCAAGATTCTGACCAGTTGCCCCAGTTGCCTGCAGGGCCTGTCACGCTTCGGCAACGACTTGCAAAACGGCTTGCTGGAGGCCGACTACATCGTCGTCGAAATGGCCAACCGGATTCTGGGCAAGGAGTGGCTGCCCGCTTATGTGGCCGCGGCCAACCACGGCGGCATTGAGCGGGTGCTGGTTTAGTGCCCGCTCATATTTTTTCAGGAAACGATTGACCACCATGGCAGGTCTTCAGCCCGGCACACCGAATCCCACGGCACTGACTGTGCATACCCGGTCGCGGGTCCTGGAAATTGCGTTTGCAGACGGCGCCGAGTTCAAAATTCCCTTTGAGCTGATGCGCGTTTATTCGCCGTCGGCCGAAGTCCAGGGCCATGGTCCGGGCCAGGAGGTGCTGCAGACCGGCAAGCGCGAGGTCAACGTGGTCGAACTGGAGCCTGTCGGCAACTATGCCGTCAAGCCGGTTTTCTCGGACGGCCATGAGAGCGGCATCTTTTCGTGGAACTACCTTTACTTCCTGGGTTCCGAGCAGGCGCGTTTGTGGGCCGAGTACGTGCAGCGCCTGGAGGCAGCCGGCATGCAGCGCGACGCGCCCATGGCCGCGGCCGCCGGCCACGCTTGCAGCAGCCATTGACGCCTGTCGGAAACACCTGCCAGTCCGCCATCAACTTCATAGCCTCATAGCTGCTTGCGCCGTGTTGCCAGCGGCGGGTGTTGTTTTTCAACATAAAGAGGGGGCAATGCCCCACGCAAGGACAGGGTTGTCGCCTGAATTGTCGGCTTTCACCCCTAGCATTGGCTTATGACAAGCACCCACTTCGGATTTGAATCCGTCGACGAGAAGGACAAGGCGCGCCGCGTGCGCGGCGTGTTCGACTCCGTCGCGCCGAAGTACGACGTGATGAACGACCTGATGTCCATGGGTTTGCACCGCGTCTGGAAGGCCTACACGGTGATGGTGGCCGACGTCAGGCCCGGCCAGCGCGTGCTGGACATTGCCGGCGGCACCGGCGACCTGGCGCTGGCCTTTGCGCCCAAAGTGGGCAGCAGCGGCTGTGTCATGCACACCGATATCAACGAGGCGATGCTGCGGGAAGGCCGGAACCGGCTGCTCGATGCCGGGATGGTCGTGCCGACAACGGTCTGCGATGCCGAACACCTGCCGTTTGCCGACGCCGGTTTTGACCTGGTGACCGTGGCCTTCGGTTTGCGCAACATGACGCACAAAGACCGGGCCCTGCAGGAGATGAACCGCGTGCTCAAGCCGGGCGGCAAACTGCTCGTGCTCGAGTTTTCCAAAATTGCCAAGCCGCTGGAAAAAGCCTACGACTGGTATTCGTTCAAGGTCTTGCCCAAACTGGGCAAGCTGGTGGCCAATGACGACACCAGTTACCGGTATCTGGCGGAGTCCATCCGCATGCATCCCGGCCAGGAAGAGCTAAAGACCCTGATGCACAAAGGTGGTTTCGACCATGTGGACTATCACAACCTGACCGGCGGGGTCGTGGCATTGCATGTTGGAATCAAGTGTTGAATTTATCAAGTGTCGACTTTAATTAGAGGAAACGATATGAAACTTTGGTCTGCGATTTTGGCGGCTGCATTGACCGCCACCCTGCTCATGACCGGTTCGCCTGCCGACGCGAAACGCCTGGGCGGCGGCGGCTCCGTCGGGAAGCAATCGTCCAATGTGACGCAGCGCCAGGCGGCCCCGCCAGCCGCGCCGGCGGCACCGGCTGCGCAGACCCCCAAAAAACCATGGGGCGCGATGCTCGGTGGCCTGGCCGCTGGCCTAGGCCTGGCCTGGCTGGCCTCCTCGCTCGGCCTGGGCGGTGCGTTCGGCCAGATCATCATGTTTGCACTGCTGGCCCTGGTGGTGATGGTGGTGGGCGGCTTCATCATTCGCAAGCTCAAAGGCGGCAGCGGCAACGGCCAGAGTCCGGCGCCGTATGCGCTGCAGGGGGCGGGCAGTGCAACAACCCCGCGCGATTACAACCCCGACCATGTCGGCAACGATGCATCGGCCCGCCCTTGGGAGCGCGGCAGCATGGCATTCGACGCCAACAAGCCAGACGCCGGCACAGCGGCCAGCGGCTCGCTGATCGGTTCCTCGCTGATCGGTTCGCAGTCCTGGGGTGTGCCTGCCGGGTTTGACGCCGAGGGCTTTCTGAAGGCCTGCAAGACCAACTTCGTGACTCTGCAGGACGCCTGGGATCGCTCGGACGTGGGCAGCCTGCGCGCCATGATGACCGACGAGATGCTGGAGCAGATCAAGGCCCAGTTGGCTGACCGCGAATTGCACACCGGGGGCGTGACCAATAAAACCGATGTCGTCATGCTCGACGCCAAGCTGCTGGGCATCGAAGAACTCAGCGATGTTTACATGGCCAGCGTGGAGTTTTCCGGCATGATCCGCGAAGACGCCTCGGCCGGCCCCAGCCCCTTCCGTGAAGTGTGGAACATGACCAAGCCGCGCAACGGTGGTGGCTGGCTGGTGGCGGGCGTCCAAGCCTTGCAATAAGCTGCGAGCGCAAAGGACTGTCTTTACAAGCAGGGGCCGCGGAACCGGCTTCGCCGGGCCGCAGGCGCAGCGGCCCCCTCGGGGGGGCAGGGAGCTACACGAAGTGAGCGACCGTGGGGGCCATATTTATGCTGCAAAATCGGGGACGTATGAATACCGCGCCCCCATTTTCTTTTTTGCAGTCCTTCGCCAGCCGTTTTCAGCCACCCGTCTGGGTCGTTGATGAAGGGCAGCAGAAAATTGTCCTGCTGCTGAACCATGTGCTCATGCAGGAAAAAGAAGCGCAAAACCGCCTTTTGCGCAAAAAGGGCAGCGTCGTTCATGTTCGCTGGGGCTTGTTCGCATTGGATCTGGTCATCACGCCAGCGGGGTTGGCAGACCGTGCCTTGTCTGTCGCCAAGCCGGACCTGTTGCTGACCATCGCTACCGAATCACCGGTGGAGGTGCTGCAGTCGATGTTGACCGGCAAAGCGCCGCCGGTCAACATCGAAGGCGATGTCCAACTGGCCGCCGAGCTGGGTTGGCTGGCCGACAACTTGCGCTGGGATGTGGAAGAAGACCTGTCGCGCCTGATCGGGGACGTGCCGGCCCACATGCTCGCCACGGCGGCGCGCCGGACGCTGGCGGGTTTGCGGCAGCTTCTGGCTCCGGTGCCGCCCGTCCCAGCATCCGCGTCGCCACCCGTGCCGACGGGGACGGAGCCGCCAAAGGCTGTCTCATGACCCGGCTCTTCAGGGGAATTTTCATCGTCTGGACGGTGCTGCGTTTCGGTCTTGACGAACTGGTTCTGTCCAGCTTTCAGCAGCCCTGGCTGCGCAGGCTGACCCGCGTCGTGTCGGTCGGCCGCAACCTGAAAGCCCCGCGCGGCGAGCGCCTGCGCGAAGCCCTCGAAAGCCTGGGGCCGATTTTTGTCAAATTTGGCCAGGTCATGTCGACCCGCCGTGACTTGCTGCCCATCGACATCGCCAACGAACTGGCGAAGCTGCAGGATCGGGTGCCGCCGTTTGACTCGGCCGTGGCCATAGCCATCATTGAAAAAGCCTTCGGCCGGACTATCAGCCAGATTTTTGCGACCTTTGAGCGCGAACCCGTGGCCAGCGCCTCGATTGCGCAGGTTCACTTTGCCACGCTGCCCGATGGCCGCGAAGTTGCGGTCAAGGTGCTGCGACCCGACATGCTGCCGGCCATTGAAAAAGACCTGGCCTTGATGCGCATGATGGCCGGCTGGGTCGAAGGCCTGTCGGCCGATGGCAAGCGCCTCAAGCCGCGCGAAGTGGTGGCCGAGTTCGACAAATACCTGCATGACGAGCTGGACTTGCTGCGCGAAGCCGCCAACGCGGCCCAGTTGCGCCGCAACATGCAAGGCCTCAATCTGGTGCTGATTCCGGAGATGATCTGGGACTTCTGCATGCCCGACGTGCTGGTGATGCAGCGCATGGACGGCGTTCCCATCAGCCAGACCCAGCGCTTGCGCGATGCCGGCGTGGACATGAAAAAACTGGCACGCGACGGTGTCACCCTCTTTTTCACCCAGGTCTTCAGGGATGGCTTTTTCCATGCCGACATGCATCCCGGCAACATCCAGGTCAGCCTGGCGAGTGCCACCTTCGGGCGCTATATTTCGCTGGACTTCGGCATCGTCGGCACGCTCACCGAGGTCGACAAGGAGTACCTGGCGCAGAATTTCAGCGCGTTTTTTCAGCGTGACTACAAACGGGTCGCCGAGCTGCATATCGAGTCCGGCTGGGTGCCTGCGAGCACGCGGGTGGACGAGCTCGAAGCCGCGATACGCGCTTGCTGCGAACCCTATTTCGACCGGCCGCTCAAGGAGATTTCTCTCGGCATGGTGCTGCTGCGCCTGTTTCAGACTTCGCGCCGCTTCCATGTGAATATCCAGCCGCAACTGGTGCTGCTGCAAAAAACCCTGCTCAACATCGAGGGCCTGGGCCGTGAGCTCGATCCCGATCTGGACTTGTGGAGCACGGCCAAGCCTTTTCTCGAAAAGTGGATGCTGGAGCAGGTCGGCCCCGAAAAACTGCTGGCGCAGCTCAAGGCCGAGGCGCCGACTTACGCCAAGCTGCTGCCCGCTCTGCCGCGCCTGCTGCAGCAGTACCTGAAAAACCAGGCCGGCGGCAACCGCCGCGAACTTCAGGAGTTGCTGCAGGAACAGCGGCGCACCAACAAGCTGCTGCAAAGCCTGATCTACGGTGGCCTGGGTTTTGCGCTGGGCTTGCTGACCATGCAGTGGGTGCTGCGAATCCGCCTTTTTTGAAAACGGAAATATGAGGATAATCACGCATTCTTGAGGAGGCCGTTGTGCTTTTAACCCTGGTTTTTGCCTATCTTCTGGTTACGATCATCATCGGTTTGTACGCCGCCAGGCGCGTCAAGAACACCACGGACTACGCCATTGCAGGGCGCAATCTGCCGCTGATCATGATCGTGACCACGACTTTTGCGACCTGGTTCGGGTCGGAGACGGTGCTGGGCATCCCCGCCAAGTTCGTCAGCAACGGCCTGGGCGGTGTGGTGGAAGACCCTTTCGGCGCCGGCGCCTGTCTGATTCTGGTGGGCCTGTTTTTTGCCGGCAAGCTGTACAAAATGTCCTTGCTGACCATCAGCGACTACTACCGCGAGCGGTTTGGCCGCAGCACCGAGGTGGTTTGTTCCCTCATCATCATGATCAGCTACCTGGGCTGGGTCGCGGCGCAGGTGACGGCGCTCGGGCTGGTGTTCAACATCCTGTCGGGCGGGGCCATCAGTACGACGGCCGGCATGCTGATAGGCACCGCCTCGGTGCTGGCTTACACGCTGTTTGGCGGCATGTGGTCGGTGGCCGTCACCGACTTTATCCAGATGATCGTGCTGGTCGCGGGGCTGGCCGTGCTGGCCGTGTTTGCCGGCAATCTGGCCGGCGGCGCCGACAAGGTGGTTGCGCTGGCCACCAGCCGGGAGCTGTTCAAGTTCTGGCCCGAACCGAACTTTCGGGACCTGGTGTTTTTCCTGGCCGCGGCCATCACCATGATGTTCGGCTCGATTCCGCAACAAGACGTTTTTCAGCGCGTGATGTCGGCCAACAGCCGCAGCGCAGCCACCAGGGGGCCGGTCATCGGCGGTGTTTTCTACATCCTGTTTGCCTTTGTCCCGATGTTTCTGGTCGCCAGCGCCCTGATCATCATGCCCGAGCAGACCGCCACCTTGCTCAAGGAAGACCCGCAAAAAATCCTGCCGACGCTGGTGCTGAAAAAAATGCCCTTCGTGATGCAGGTGCTGTTTTTTGGCGCCTTGCTGTCCGCCATCAAATCCACCGCGTCGGCGACCCTGCTGGCGCCCAGCGTGACTTTTGTGGAGAACATCTGGCGCCAGTTCAAGCCCAGGATGAGCGACAAGCATGAGCTCAAACTGATGCGTGCCACGGTCCTGGTGTTCAGCGGGTTGGTGCTCGGCTACGCCATATCGATGCAGGGCACGTCGATTTACGAGATGGTCTCGGGGGCCTACCAGGTGCCACTGGTCGGCGCTTTTGTGCCGCTGGTGGCCGGTCTGTACTGGAAAAAAGCCAGTACCCAGGGCGCGATTTTCTCGGTGGTTTGCGGCATGGCGACCTGGCTGCTTTTTACCTTTACCGCGCTGGGCCAGCAGTTTCCGGCCCAGTTGGCCGGGGTGCTGGCGGCAACGGTGGGCATGCTGGTCGGCTCCCTGGCCCCCCAGTTCATTGAAAACAGCCACGGCAGCCACCATCGGCTGTCCACCGAAGGCTGACCCTGCGCCTATAATTGGAGGTTTTGCATCCTGTGGGCCACTTCAGGATAAAACATCTGCGACAAAACCTCTAGAACCATGCCAATCTACGCTTACAAGTGCGAGTCCTGCGGGCATAGCAAGGACGTTTTGCAAAAAATGTCCGATGCGCCCCTGACGGGCTGCCCCCAGTGCGGCGCGCCCGCTTTCAAAAAACAGCTCACTGCAGCCGGTTTCCAGCTCAAGGGTTCGGGCTGGTATGTGACTGATTTCCGCGGCGGCGGCAGCGCTGCGGCGGTTCCTCCGGTGGCCGGAGCCGAGGCCCCGGCCGCCGCCGCGGCGGCGGACAGCAAGCCGGCGGCGACACCGGCCCCCGCGGCCACACCAACACCGGCGGGCGGCGCCGTCTCCAAGGCGAGCTGATGGCCGCCGTACGCCGCTGGCTGTTGGCCGGGCTGCTGGTGCTGGTGCCGCTGGCCATCACCGCGTGGCTGCTGAACTGGATCATCGGAACGCTGGATCAGACGCTGCAAATCCTCCCGGGCACCTGGCACCCCGACAAATTGCTGGGTTTTCACATCCCGGGCTTCGGTGTTTTACTGGCCTTGGCCATCGTGCTGTCGATCGGCGCCATTGCCAGCAATTTTTTCGGCAAAAAACTGGTGCGCTGGTGGGATGCGCTGCTCAGCCGAATTCCCATCGTCCGGTCGATCTACTCCAGTGTCAAGCAGGTGTCGGACACGCTTTTTTCGGAAAACGGCAATGCTTTTCGCAAGGCGCTGCTGGTGCAGTGGCCGCGCGAAGGCGTCTGGACCATCGCGTTTCAGACCGGCATGCCGGGCGGCGATGTCGTCAACCACTTGCAGGGCGAGTACCTGAGCGTCTACGTTCCGACGACGCCCAATCCCACCGGCGGCTACTTTGTCATGCTCAAAAAAGCAGACTGCGTCGAGCTCAAAATGAGCGTGGATGAGGCTTTGACCTATGTGATTTCCATGGGTGTCGTGGCGCCCGGCAGCGCCGCCAACTACAAACCGAAGTAACCAAGTACGGCAACCCGGAAATATCGAAATATTTATGTCCTCCCAAATGCGTTCCCATTATTGCGGTCTGGTGACCGAAGCCCTGATGGGTCAAACCGTCAGCCTGTGCGGCTGGGTCAATCGCCGGCGCGACCACGGCGGCGTGATTTTCATCGACCTGCGCGACCGCGAGGGTTATGTGCAGGTGGTGTGCGACCCGGACCGGGCCGACATGTTCAAGACGGCCGAAGGTGTGCGCAATGAGTTTTGCGTGCAGATCGAGGGGCTGGTTCGTGCGCGGCCTGAAGGCACGGTCAATGAAGCGCTGAAAAGCGGCAAGATTGAAGTCTTGTGCCACGCGCTGACGGTGCTCAACCCCAGCGTGACGCCGCCATTCCAGCTCGATGACGACAACCTGTCGGAGACCACGCGCCTGACCCACCGCGTGCTGGACCTGCGCCGCCCCTATATGCAGAACAACCTGATGCTGCGCTACCGCGTGGCGATGGAAACGCGCAAGTTCCTCGACGCCAACGGCTTCATCGACATCGAAACACCGATGCTGACCAAGAGCACGCCCGAAGGCGCGCGCGACTACCTGGTGCCCAGCCGCGTCAACGAAGGGCAGTTTTTTGCGCTGCCGCAAAGCCCGCAACTGTTCAAGCAGTTGCTGATGGTGGCCGGGTTTGATCGCTACTACCAGATCACCAAGTGTTTTCGCGACGAAGACCTGCGCGCGGACCGCCAGCCCGAATTCACGCAGATCGATATTGAAACGTCCTTCATGGGTGAGCAGGACATCCGCGACCTGTTCCAGGGCATGATCAGCAGCATCTTCAAGACCGTGCTGGCCACCGACCTCGGCGAGTTTCCGGTCATGGCCTATGCCGACGCGATGCACCGCTACGGGTCGGACAAGCCGGACCTGCGCGTCAACCTCGAGTTCACCGAACTGACCGATGTCATGGCCGACGTGGACTTCAAGGTCTTCAGCGCGCCCGCCACCACGCCGGGCGGCCGCGTGGTGGCGCTGCGCATACCCGGCGGCTCCGAGATGAGCCGCGGCGAGATTGACGGCTACACCGAATTCGTCAAGATTTACGGCGCCAAGGGCCTGGCCTGGATCAAGGTGAACGACATTGCCAAGGGGCGCGAGGGCTTGCAAAGCCCGATCATCAAGAACATTCACGATGCCGCGATGGCTGAAATTCTGAAACGCACGGGCGCGCAAAATGGCGATCTGATTTTCTTTGGCGCCGACAAGGCCAAAATCGTCAACGACAGCATCGGCGCGCTGCGCCTGAAGGTGGGCCTGAGCGCGTTCGGCAAGAAGGCCGGTCTGTTCACGGCCGGCTGGAAGCCGCTGTGGGTGGTTGACTTTCCGATGTTCGAATTCGATGAAGAAGGCCAGCGCTGGAGTGCGGTGCATCACCCGTTCACGGCGCCCAAGGACGGCCACGAAGACTGGATGGACACCGATCCGGGCAAGTGCATTTCCAAGGCCTACGACATGGTGCTCAACGGCTGGGAACTCGGCGGCGGCTCGGTGCGGATTCACCGTGCCGAGGTGCAGAGCAAGGTCTTCAATGCCCTGAAGATTGGTCCTGAAGAGGCGCAGCAGAAGTTCGGCTTCCTGCTCGACGCGCTACAGTACGGCGCGCCGCCGCACGGCGGCCTGGCCTTTGGCCTGGACCGCATCGTCACCATGATGACGGGCGCCGAGTCGATCCGCGACGTGATTGCCTTCCCCAAGACCCAGCGCGCGCAATGCCTGCTGACACACGCGCCCAGCCCGGTTGATGAAAAGCAACTGCGCGAACTGCACATCCGCTTGCGCAATGCGGATCTGGTCAAGGTATCCTAAACAGGGGTTGAGGCAAAATGAAAGGGCGCTGGTTCAGCGTCCTTTTTGTTTCAGGATTCAACATGGCAATTCCTCAACTCGGCCTCTTGCAACGTATCGATGACCTCAAAGAGGTCTGGGAACATGAAAACTGTTGACGTGGATGCGCGAGCGGCTGGAGAAATTTCATGCCACTTTTTCCAAACGAGCACGGGAACTGGCGGGGGTTTCTGGGGAGCAAGCCAGTCTAAATGATTGATGGCTAAAACCAATGCTGTTCATTGAAGCGCTACAACCCCGTTCGCCCTGAGCCTGTCGAAGGGTCGTCACAGTGCAAACAGGCTTCGACAAGCTCAGCCCGAACGGTTAAGCGAACAGTATTGTGGCTAAAACGGTCAATTAGCAAAATCGGAGTGGTTCATGCAAGTTACTGCCACGGAAGCCAAAAACCGTTTCGGCTACATCTGCGCTCAGGCTTGGCGCAGTTTGATGTCTATGCCAATACGCAGCCGGCTTCGCGCCAGCGAGGTCAGCGCTGCCCTGGATGCGGTCATCAGTGGCTTCTGAAGCGCGCCCCTTCAAGATTCCCGAGTCGGTCCTGGTGATCATTCACACGCCGATGCTGGAAGTGTTGCTGATCGAGCGCGCCGATCATCCCGGTTTCTGGCAAGGCGTCACCGGCTCCAAGGATGCGGTGGACGAGCCGCTGCTGCAAACCGCTGTGCGCGAGGTGCTGGAAGAAACCGGTATTTCAGCCAGACCGCAGGATTTGCGCGACTGGGCGATCTCCAATGTTTACGAAATCTACCCGGTTTGGCGTCACCGCTATGCTCCCGGCGTGACCCGCAACACCGAGCATGTGTTCAGTCTGTGCGTGCCGCCTGGCACGGCTGTCAGGCTCAATGCCCGCGAACATGTGGCCTGCCAGTGGCTGCCTTGCCTGGCGGCGGCCGACCGGTGCTTTTCCCCCTCCAATGCCGAAGCTGTGCTGATGCTGCCACAATTCGTGCCATAAAGGCAGAGGCTGCTGCGCCGCAGGCATGACGGCGAATCAGCGCAGAGTCCGGTCCTTCCACGAAGAACATTGGAGCGCCATGCCTTCGCTTAAAAACCATCAGGCACTGCGACTGCTGCAGGGGGGGCAGGCGCTTTTCCCGGCGTTGATCCGGGCGGTCGACGAGGCCACTGCCTGGGTCCAGCTCGAAACCTATATTTTCAATGTGCATGGGCTGGGTGCGGATGTCGCCGAGGCCCTGGCGCGCGCGGCCCGGCGCGGGGTGCTGGTTCAGGTTCTGGTGGACGGCATAGGTGCCGGCAGCATCAGCGCCGAATGGCAGGCAAAGTTTGCCGATGCCGGTGTGCAATGGCGGATTTACGAGCCGCTTGGCCGTGGCAGGTTTGCGGCGCTGGGTTTGCTGGTTCCCGAGCGCTGGCACCGGCTGCACCGCAAGCTGTGTGTTGTCGATGAGCAGCTTGTGTTTTGTGGCGGCATCAATATCCTGGATGATTTTTACGATCCCAACCATGGGCCGCTGACGGCCCCGCGTTTTGACTTTGCCGTGGCAGTTACCGGGCCGCTGGCGGTGGAGGCATCCGATGCCATGGCCCTGCTCTGGTGGCGCGTGCAGGCGGGCTACAGCGCGCGCCAGCATCATCTGAGCGCCGCCTGGGAGGCGGTCAAAGCCGCAGGGTATGGCCGCCGGACCGGCACGGACCGATTGATCCGCGCCGCCGCGCAACGGCAAAAACCGGCATCCAGAGCCGCGCTGGTGTTGCGCGACAACCTCCTGAACCGCAGCAGCATCGAGCGCGCCTACCGCAAGGCCATTGGCCAGGCCCGTGATGAGATCATCATTGCCAATGCCTATTTTGTGCCGGGCGGCAAGTTGCGCCGGGCCTTGGTCAAAGCCGCACGGCGCGGGGTCAGGGTCAGTTTGCTGCTGCAGGGCAAGTACGAATATTTCATGCAATACCATGCGGCGCGGCCGGTCTATGGCGCATTGCTGGCCGCCGGCGTCGAGATCCATGAATACGAACCCAGCTTTCTGCACGCCAAGGTGGCCGTCATCGACGGGCACTGGGCCACGGTGGGCTCGTCCAACCTGGATCCGTTGAGCTTGCTGTTGGCGCGCGAAGCCAATGTGGTGGTGGAAGACCGGGCCTTTGCGCTGGATCTGCGTGGGCGCCTGGTCCAGGCGATGGCCAGTCAGGGGTTGCGCGTGGACCCGGCCATGTACAGCCAGCGGTCGGTGCGCCAGCGTGTGCTGGGCTACATCGCCTATGCCCTGATGCGCCTGGCCCTGCTGGTGGCCGGTCAGCGCTACTGACCGCACAAGGCCGTCATGCAGCCCCTGCAAGACCGGATGAATCCCCCCGGATGAACCGAATTTGCTCCTAAATTAATAGCTGTATTTGCATGTGTAGAAAGGGTTGAAGGCCGAAAACCCCTGTAAAAACGGGGAATGCCCGTTTTTGGGCAGGCTGGTAACATCTGACCATGCTTATGAAATCAAATACGCCTGAATCTTCTGTTTTCTCCACGCTTGTCGCTTCGCGTGCCTCTGGCGTTGCGCGGCCTCTTTCACCAGAAGAAGGCGCGGAACCGGGCTTGCGCGGCCCGGCGCGGCGGCCAGATGCACCCGATGCCATCGACGAAGGCACCCCCGTCTCGGTCAAGATCCGCGAGCGTTTGGCACAGGCGAAAAAACGCTTCAACGCCAACGACAACATCGCCGAATTCATCGAGCCCGGCGAGCTGAAAAAACTGCTCGACGAGGTTGAAGGCAAGATGCAAGGCGTGCTGGACAGCCTGGTGATCGACACCGAGCGTGACCACAACACCCGCAACACCGCGCGTCGTGTCGCCAAGATGTACCTCAACGAGGTGTTCAAGGGCCGCTATGTGACGGGGCCCACCATCACCGAGTTTCCCAACGCCGAGCGCTTGAACGAGCTGATGATTGTCGGGCCCATCACGGTGCGCAGCGCCTGTTCGCACCATTTCTGCCCGGTGATCGGCCAGATCTGGATTGGCGTGATGCCCAACGAACACACCAACGTCATCGGTCTGTCCAAATACGCACGGCTGGCCGAGTGGGTCATGGGGCGGCCGCAGATCCAGGAGGAAGCGGTGGTGCAACTGGCCGATCTGATCCAGGAGAAAACCCAGCCCGATGGCTTGGCCATCGTCATGGAGGCCACCCACTACTGCATGGGCTGGCGCGGCGTGAAAGACCTGGACAGCAAAATGATCAACTCCGTCATGCGCGGCGTTTTCCTCAAGGACCCGAACCTGCGCCGCGAATTTTTATCCCTCATCCCCAAAAAGAGCAGTCACTAAAGGCTTCGCGATGTTGGTACGCCTTCTTTACGCCAGCCGCTCGGCCGACCCCGGCTCCAGCGATGTCACCGAGTCCATACTCGCACAGTCCCGCAGCCACAATCCGGCCTGCGGCATCACCGGCATCCTGTGTTACGGCGGCGGCATTTTTCTGCAGGCCCTCGAAGGTGGGCGCATGCAGGTCAGCGCGCTGTATGGTCACATCCAGAAAGACCCTCGCCACAAAGACGTGGTGCTGCTGCATTACGAAGAAATCACCGAACGCCGTTTTGGCGGCTGGACCATGGGCCAGGTCAACATCGCCAAAATCAATGCGTCGATTTTGCTGAAGTACTCGGAAAGGCCGGAACTCGATCCCTACTCGGTTTCGGGCAAGGTGTCGCTGGCCTTGCTGGAAGACCTGATGGCGACCGCCTCCATCATCGGCCGCACCTGAAGTGTCTGGTCGTGCGGTGCTTGCTGGACTGATCGGAAAATGCACCCATGAGCCTGCTGGTCGGATGCGATTTTTCCAGTGCCCCGACACGCAGAAAACCCATTGTTTTCGCCTGTGGCGCCAGCGAGAACGGGTGCATCATGCTATTAAAATTGGAGCCTATTGATTCTCTGGACGGTTTCGAGGCCTGGCTGCGCCAGCCCGCGCGCTGGCTGGGCGCCTTCGATTTCCCGTTTGGCCTGCCGCGCGAACTGGTCGAGCAACTTGGCTGGCCCACCGGCTGGCCTGCGCTGATGGCGCACTACGCCAGTCTGAGCCGCGCCGATATCCGCCGCACCTTTGCCGAGTTTTGCGCTGGGCGGCCCGTCGGCGGGAAGTTTGCCCACCGCGCCACCGACAGGCCGGCCGGCTCCAGCCCGGCCATGAAATGGGTCAACCCGCCGGTGGCCTACATGCTGCATGCCGGGGTGCCGCGTTTGCGCGCCGCCGGCGTGCATCTGCCGGGGCTGCAGGATGGCGACCAGGCGCGCGTCGCCCTGGAAGCCTACCCCGGCTTGCTGGCGCGTGAAGTGCTCGGCAAGCGTTCCTACAAAAGCGATGACCGGCTCAAACAGACGGCGGCGCGACTGATCGCCCGCAAAGACCTGATCACCGCGCTGGAAATGGGCCAGACTCGCTTGGGTCTGCGTCTGAAGCTGACCCATGCCCAGCGCGACATGCTGGTGGACGACGCCAGCGGCGACGGGTTGGACGCGGTGCTGTGCCTGGTGCAGGCGGCCTGGGCGCAAACGCAGCATGAGCGCGGCGCACCATGTTACGGACTGCCGGCCGACGTCGATCCGGTGGAAGGCTGGATCGTCAGCGCATGAAGCTTCTTCTGCCCATACCGGCCAGGATGTTGATGGCTATTGTCTTGATGGCTATCAGCGTCTATCCGGCATGGGCGTGGGACGCAAAAGTCACGCGCATCACGGACGGGGACACGCTCTGGGTCCGGCCCGGCCAGGGTGGCAAACCGGTCAAGATCCGGCTCGACGGCATCGATGCGCCGGAAATCTGCCAAGCCGGCGGCCGGGCTGCGCGCGCGGCCCTTGCAGCCCGGCTTGCCGGGCGCACGGTGGCCGTGTCAACGCGTCGTCATGACGACTACGGGCGCGCCGTGGTTGCCATCGGCCTGGACGGCGAAGACATTGCCGGCTGGATGGTGAGCCAGGGCCATGCCTGGTCTTACCGTTACCGTGGTGATGGCGGCCCTTACCTGGCGCTGCAATTACAGGCGCAATCAGCGCGGCGCGGCCTGTTTGCCGACCCTGCGGCCTTGCCGCCGCGTGTATTTCGCAAGCGCCACGGTTCGTGCTACCGTCGATCCTTGCTGCGGTCAATTTGCAGCCGACGATTCCAAAGTCCGACAGGTCAAATCAAGGGCGAACCACGATGTCGTTTCGCACTGCGCGAACATTCTTGGTGTCGCGTGCCAGGTTTTCGGCTTGTGCTTTCTCGGCGGCCGATTTGGCAAAACCGGACAATTGCACGGTGCCGTTCAGCGTTTCAACGCTGAGGGCAGTCATGGAGACCGTCTTGTCTTGCGCAAACTTGGCCTTGATGGCCGTGGTGATGGCGGCGTCGTCAATGTAGGCGCCGGCAGTCTCCTGACCCCGCCCGACGGCGCATCCGGCGCTGATGATGGTGATTCCGGCCAGGGTGGCAAATGCAATTGCGCGAGCGTATTTCATAATTTTTCCTTGAAGTGGATGGATAGGATTTGGTGCGTTGGGTTGAAAAGCTGGCCGACTGACGGCACCACGCCGGTCGGTTTGCGAATGAAATTCATCGGAGCTGGTCCGGCTGGCGACCGGGCGACAGCACCTGGCCGGACCGGTGGGGCATCGGCGGTGGATGTCCGCATCAGTTTCTTTTCATCAAACCGACCACAAAGCTGACCACAGCCATGATCGCAAAGATGAAAAACAGGATCTTGGCAATCTCAACCGCACCGGCAGCGAGTCCGCCGAAGCCGAACAAGGCCGCAATCAATGCAATCACCAGGAACACAACGGAATAGTGCAGCATGTCCATCTCCTTGAAGGGTCACGCCCTTGGGTCGCGGCGCTCGCAAATGAAACACCTGCCGCAAGGTTAATTGGCGGCCGCGAATCGGCTCATCGGTGAGTGCCGGTTGCCTCTGTCGGCAAGCGGGATGACGCTGTGTAGGACGCCGCCGATTGATCTGTGACGGCAGGGGTATAAAGCATCCTTGGCGTGCGCACCGAAGGGCCGCCCCGAGGAAGCACAGCCCCCTCGGGGGGGGCAGCGCAGTTCACGCAGTGACAAGCGTGGGGGCTACAGCAGTCAGAGCGTTTTGGGCAACACGGCAAAAATGCGTGTGCCCTTGCCGGGGCTGGACGTGACGGTCAGTCGACCTGCCGCTGCTTCCACCCGGTGCTTCATGCCGGACAGCCCATGACTGGAGGCCTTGACCTGCGTGGTGTCGAAACCCTTGCCGTCATCCTTGACCTCGACAGTGATGTAGCCGTCAAAGTCATGCAGGCTGATTTCCGCGTGCTTGGCTTCGGCATATTTGCCCATGTTGGTCAGCGACTCCTGCGCCAGCCGGTAGACGGTGAGCTGTGCCGAGCCGCCGAGGTCAACCGTTTCGAGATCGGTGGTGATGCTCAGTCCGGACCGGTTTTCGAACTCGCGCGCCAGAATTTCCAGGGACGCAACCAGCCCCAGGTGCGACAGCGAAGAAGGCCGCAAGTCCTCCACAATCCGGCGTTTGAGCGCGATGCCGCTATTGAGTGTTTCGATCAGATGCTGTATGCGTTCGTTGACTTCCGGGGAGGTGACTCCCAGCCGCGACTTCATGCGGGCGACATCGAGCTTGGCCGCCGTCAGCAGGGCGCCCAGTTCATCGTGCAGCTCTCTGGCCAGGTGGCCACGCTCATCTTCCCGCATTTCCTGCAGGTGGGTTGCCAGTTCGGCCAGTGTCGCGGTACGGTCCCGCACTTCCTTGTCCAACTGGTCACGCTCCCGCTGCAGGGACGCCTGCTCGCGCCTGCCGGAGTCGAGCAAGGCCTTGGTTTGCCGCAAATACGTGTAAAACGCCAGCAAGCCGGCCAGAGCCATCAGCGCGATGCCAATGCGCGACAGTTGCAGCGACCTGGCAATCTGGGCCTGAGCCAAGCGCATCTTGTTGTTGCTTGACTGCACCAGTTTGCCAATCTGGCTGCGGATGGCATTCATCGGGTCCATGCTCACGTCGGTGGTCAGCACAAACTTCCAGGCTTTGTCGTTGCCCTGTTTGCGCATGCGTACGCTCAAGTCCATCTCTGCCTGTTTGCGCAACACGTTGCGTGACAGGGCGCCGAACGTTGCCAGCTCATCCTGGTAAGGGGTGTAGAGTCGGCGCAGGGTGTCCAGGGTCTGGTTGATGTCTGCGGTTGCCACGTCATAGGGCGCCAAGTACTTGGGATCGCCCGTCAGCAGGTAGCCTCTTTGCCCGGTCTCGGCATCGAGCATGTGCTGCAGCAGCTTGTTGACCGATCCTCGTATTTCCTGCGCTTCTTCCATGCTGGTGGCGGCCTGGGTGGACAGGTGAAAACCGGCTTCGTTGATGAAAATCAGAATGGCGGCCGCGAGCACTGCCAAAGGCAGGCTGATCGCCATTTTGGGTATTGCAAACCATCTCATCTGGATCTCCGGCCGGTATTTTGATCAATTATTCGTGAATAATCGCTATTGAAAACCAATAGCCCGCCATAAAACAACGCGGCTGTGTTGACGCATTGTGCCGCCTGGGGCGGTGCAGACCTTATAAAAAAGGAAATGAAATGATCAAGGTCGGAATTGTTGATGACCACGCCATCGTGCGTTGCGGGCTCAAGCAGTTTTTTTCCGATCAGGTCGATTTGCGTGTCGTTGGCGAAGCCGCCAGTGGCCGCGAAGCCATTGATCTGGTTCGCAACGTGGAACTGGACATTCTGGTCATGGATCTTTCCATGCCCGGCCAGAGCGGCATTGACGCATTGGCCATGATTCGCGCGAAGGCCCCTGATGTCGGCATCCTGATTCTCAGCGGGTATCCGGAAGCGCATTACGCGGTGAGCCTGATTCGCCAGGGCGCCAGCGGTTACCTGAACAAAGAGTGCGATCCGATGGAGATCGTCAATGCGATTCGCGTCATCTCTCTGGGCAAGCGCTACATCACCCCGGCCGTGGCGGAGCTGTTGGCGCAGCAGTTGAATCGCAAAAATGACGCCACACCTCATGAGCAACTGTCTGATCGGGAGTTTCAGGTTTTTCTCAAGCTGGCCAAGGGCGAGACCGCGGGCGACATCGCCAAAGCGCTGTCCCTGAGCGTGAAAACAGTCAGCACCTACAGAACCCGTGTGATGGAAAAGATGGGCCTGGCCTCCAACAGCGACTTGACTTACTACGCGCTGAAAAACAAGCTGATTGATTGATGGCTTAATTTTCTGCGCCGGATGAATCGCCTTGCGCAATGCAATAGTCGACCAGCGCATCGATTTCATTGGACTTGTCGAAAACGGCGTCCACGCCGAGCTGGGCGCATCGTTTGCGGATGTCGGCCGTGGCGTAGTTGCTCAGCACAATCACTTTTTGATGCGCTTGGCGGTTGCGGCAGGCTTCCAGCACCCCCAGCCCGCTGCCCTGCTTCAGAAACAGATCCACAATGGCCAGATCCCATGGCTGGCCTTTTTCCACCAGCCACGCCTTGCCTTCATTTTCGGTTTCTGCTGTGCCGACTGCATCAATGCTGGCAAGTTCTTCAAGCGTGGCAATGAGGTTGTCACGAATTGTGGCGTTGTCTTCGACGATGTAAGTTTTGAGTCCCACTGATCTTCAATCAAGGTCTGAAATAACTGACTTCAGCAGTTTTTGTAAAAACGGTTGCGATGGTCAACTGACCTGATAAACACACTGTGAACCAATGTATCTACGTTTGCGCCTTGATTGTGACAGGGCGGGGATGGCTTGCCTGTAGGATGTTTCCTACGGTCGGCTTTCCCCACCGCCCGCGCGACCCAATAAGCTGCCGGGCTTAATAAGCCTCGGGACGGCCGCAGACCCGGCAGGCGGGGTCGCGCCCGATGCGCACTTCATGCCAATCCATGCCGCGTCCGTCGAGCATCAGCAGGCGGCCTGTGAGCGGCTGGCCGATGCCGCACAGCAGCTTGAGCGCTTCGGCGGCCTGCACGGTTCCGACAATGCCTACCAGCGGCGCAAACACGCCCATGGTGGCGCAGTTGACTTCTTCCACCGCCGCTGAGGGCGGAAACACGCAGGCATAGCAGGCAGACGCGGCCTGGCGCGGGTCATACACCGACACCTGGCCGTCAAAACGGATGGCCGCCCCTGACACCAGCGGTTTGCGGTGTTTCACGCACGCGCGGTTGATCGCATGGCGCGTGGCAAAATTGTCGCTACAGTCCAGCACCACATCGGCCTGCGGCACCAGTTCGTCGAGCACGGCCTCGTCGGCGCGGCTGGTGACGGGCGACACCCGGACATCGGGATTGATGGCGGCAATGGACTGCTGCACCGAGTGCGCCTTGAATTGGCCGATGCGCGACAGCGTGTGGGCAATCTGCCGCTGCAAGTTGGTGGCGTCCACGCAGTCGTCGTCCACCACGGTGATACGCCCGACGCCCGCGCTGCCCAGATAAAGCGCGACCGGCGAGCCCAGGCCGCCCGCGCCCACGATCAGCGCGTGCGACGACAGGAGTTTGCCTTGGCCTTCCACCCCCACCTCATCGAGCAGGATATGTCGGGAATAACGCAGCAGTTGGGTATCGTTCATGGCGCGGCCTTGACCGGGCCGATCAGTTTTCCTTCTTCTCTTCCTTGCGCTCAACCATGGTTTTGCTGACCAGCACCGGGCGGCCCTTGAGCTGGTTGAGGGCCTGCGCGAGCTGGAAGTCCTTGTCGCTGCCGAACTCCGGCGTCCGGCGCTGCTCGGGGCTCTTTCGGGACTCTTCTTCCAGACGTTTGAGCGCTTCCTCGCGGGCTTTTTCACGGCCCGCGTCCTTCACCTCGGCGCCCTGGCCGCTGCCGAGGTGTTTTTCCAGGTCGGCTTCCCGGGTCCGCAAGGCCGCAAACGGGCTGCCTTCGAGCGTCTCGTCGATCATCACGTCAGGCACGATGCCCTTGGCCTGGATCGACTTGCCGCTGGGCGTGAAGTAGCGCGCGGTGGTGAGCTTCAGACCCGTATCAGGGCCCAGCGGACGAACGGTCTGTACCGAGCCTTTGCCAAAGGTCTGGTTGCCCATGATGGTGGCGCGTTTGTAGTCCTGCAGCGCGCCGGCCACAATTTCGCTGGCCGAGGCCGAGCCTTCGTTGACCAGCACCACCAGCGGCACGGTCTTGATGGCGGCGGGCAGGCGCTTGAGCGGGTCGGCGGCACTGCGGCGCTGGTAAAACTCCGGCGCGGCCTTGTAGGTGAATTTGCTTTCCGCCAGTTGACCGTTGGTGGACACCACCGTGACGTTTTCCGGCAAAAAGGCGGCAGACACCGCGACCGCGGCGTCGAGCAGGCCGCCGGGGTCGTTGCGCAAATCGAGCACCAGCCCTTTCAGCTTGGGTTCCTGCTTGTAAATCTGCTCAAGCTTGGTGGCGAAATCATCGACGGTGCGCTCCTGGAACTGGCTCAGGCGAATCCAGGCGTAACCCGGTTCGATGATTTTGCTGCGCACCGACTGGGTGCGGATTTCCTCGCGCGTGATGGTCACCGGGAAGGTCCGGGTTTCATCCTTGCGGAAGATCATCAGCGTGACCTTGGTCCTGGGTTCGCCGCGCATTTTTTTGACGGCTTCGTTGAGGCTCAGGCCCTTGACGGCCGTGTCGTCGATTTTGGTGATCAGGTCATTGGGCTTGAGGCCGGCCCGGTCGGCGGGCGAGCCCTCGATCGGCGAGACTACCTTGATCAGACCGTCTTCCTGAGAGATTTCGATGCCGACGCCGACGAAGCGGCCAGTGGTGCCTTCACGGAATTCCTTGAAGGATTTTTTGTCGAAATAAACCGAATGCGGGTCCAGGCTGGCAACCATGCCGGAGATCGCGTCGGTGATGAGTTTTTTCTCGTCGACAGGCTCCACATAGTCGGTTTTGACCATGCCGAAAACCGCGGCCAACTGCTGCAACTCCTCCAGGGGCAAAGGGGCAAGCCCGCCCCGGGCGACAGCCTGCAACTGCACGGTGGTCAACGCACCGGCTACCGCACCGATTGAAATCCATCCCGCTATCTTGAGTTTCTGACCCATAAAACACCCTTGTTCGCCTGATTAAGACCGTTGTCACAGAATTCGAACCAATATACACCTTGGAGAAAGGCCTTATCCAGCAGTTCCCGCCCTGGGCGCGGGTGCAGAAGAAAATGTTTCAAAAACTGCCTGCTTTTACCGGGGCTTGACATGCAGGCGGCATGACGGACAAGTTTTTGCTCGCGATCAGGCCTTGCCCTGCGCGGCGACTGCCGCTTCGGCCCTGGCGACCGCTTCGCTGTCGCCAAGGTAGTAATGGCGCAGCGGCTGGAGCCCGGCATCGAGCTCGTAGACCAGCGGAATGCCGTTGGGAATGTTCAGACCCACGATGTCCTGGTCGGCAATGTGGTCCAGGTACTTGACCAGTGCGCGAATCGAGTTGCCGTGGGCGGCCACCACAATGCGCTTGCCGGCCAGGATGGCCGGCGCCATCGATTCGTTCCAGAACGGCAGCACCCGGGCCACGGTATCTTTCAGGCACTCGGTCAGCGGCACTTCGCCCGGCCGCAATTGGGCGTAGCGCGGGTCATCGCGTTCGCAGCGCGGGTCGCCAGGGTCGAGCGGCGGCGGCGGCGTGTCGTAGCTGCGGCGCCAGAGCAGGACCTGTTCATCGCCGTATTTTTTGGCGGTCTCCGCCTTGTTCAGGCCTTGCAGGGCGCCGTAGTGCCGCTCGTTGAGGCGCCAGCTATGCACCACCGGCAACCAGGTGCGGTCCATCTCGTCGAGCGTGTGCCACAGCGTGCGCGTGGCGCGTTTGAGCACGCTGGTGCAGGCCAGGTCAAAGTCGTACCCTTCGCTTTTGAGCAGCCGGCCGGCGCTGACGGCCTGCTGCACGCCGGCGGCGGTCAGGTCCACATCGGTCCAGCCGGTGAAGCGGTTGTCCAGATTCCAGGTGGATTCACCGTGGCGGATGAGCACAAGTTTGTACATGGTGTGAGGCAATTCAGTGGGAATTAAAAAAAAAGGGAAGGCGAAAAAAGTGTCAAAAGGGCGGGCAAAGACGGCGACAGGTGTCGGTGAAAGTCTGTTGCGCTCCCTGCATTCTAAAATCACTCCTTAATTGCAACACCCAAGAAGGACCTACAGTGAAATTTTTCATCGATAACTGGATGCTGATCGCCATTGCGCTGGCATCCGGCGGCATGCTGCTGTGGCCGCTGATTTCCAGTGGAATGGCCGCCGGCTCGCTCAGCGCCAACGGGGCTGTGCAGTTGATCAACCGCGAAAAAGCCGTGGTCATTGATGTCAGCGAGGCCGGAGAGTTTGCCGCCGGCCATGTGGGCGGCGCCAAAAACCTGCCGCTGGATCAGCTCGAAGAAAAACTTCCCGCCACCGTGAAAAACAAGGCGCTGCCGCTGATTCTGGTGTGCTCCAGCGGCGCACGGGCCAACCGGGCGCTGGCTGTGGCCAAGAAACTCGGCTACGAGCAGGCTCAATGCCTGGCTGGCGGGCTGAAATCCTGGAAAGAAGCTAAGCTTCCGCTGGAGAAGGCCTGAGGCCTGTTGACCCGAACCGGAGCCATCGATGCAAGCCGTCAAGATATACCTGACCGCCAGTTGTCCCTACTGCAATCACGCCAAGCACCTGCTCAAACAGCGCGGTGTGACCGAAATCGAGGAAGTACGCGTCGACATGCAGCCGGACGAGCGTCAGAAAATGATGGAAATCACCGGACGCCGGACGGTGCCGCAGATTTTCATAGGCGACACCCACGTCGGTGGTTGCGACGATCTGGTGGCGCTGGACGGCCGGGGCGGCCTGCTGCCCCTGCTCACGGCCTGAACACCTGAGCGATTTGCAACCCGGCCCGCCAAGGCTGGGCGGGTCCAGGCAAACTGAGATAATGTGCCGTGCCCGCTGTCTGAACAGCCGGCTTTATTTTTAAAGCAATCCGAAAGACCCTCATGGCCGAAGCCAACCTCGATCCCGTGTTCCAGATCCAGCGCGTCTACCTGAAAGACGTGTCGCTGGAGCAGCCCAACTCGCCGGAAATCCTGCTCAATCAGGCGCAGCCGGCGGTCGATATCCAGCTCGGCGTGGACGCGACGCCTATCACGGACGGTCTTTACGAAGTGAGCGTGACCGTCACGGTACACACCAAGATCGAAGACAAAACGGTGTTCATGGTCGAGGCCAAACAGGCCGGCATTTTTGAAATCCGCAACATGCCCGACGAGCAGTTGAGCGCAATTTTGGGCATTGCCTGCCCGCAGATTGTTTACCCTTACCTGCGCGGCAATGTGGCCGACGTGATCCAGCGTGGCGGTTTTCCGCCCGTCAACCTGGCCGAAATCAACTTCCAGGCCATGTTTGAGCAGCAGCAGGCCGCCGCGGTCTCGGCCGCGCAGGAAGCATCGCAAATCATCGTTTAAGAACGCGGCCGGCTTCTCACCGCCATGAAAATTGCCGTCATCGGTGCCGGTGCCTGGGGTAGCGCGCTGGCCGTCAGCGCGGCCGGCCCGTCGCCGCCGCGGCATCAGCTCACCTTGTGGGCGCGCGACGCCGGGCAGTTGGCGGCCCTGCGGGCGCAGCGGGTCAACGAGCGCTACCTGCCCGGCATCGCATTGCCCGACGCCTTGCTGCTGGCCGGCGGGTCCGACGCGTCGCTCGACGCTGCGGTGAAAAACCAGGACCTGGTGGTCATCGCCACGCCGATCGCGGCCTTGCGCGGCATGTTGCAGCGCCTGCAGCATCTCACGGTGCCGGTGGCCTGGTTGTGCAAGGGGTTTGAAGCCCCGCTCCCTGAGTCTTCTCAATCTTCAAAGTCTTTTGGGCTTCTGGCCCATGAGATACGGGCGCAAGTGGCTATTAATTTAAGAGCGGGCGCACTCAGCGGTCCGAGCTTTGCCCAAGAGGTGGCGCGCGGCCAGCCGACCGCGCTGGTGGCCGCCAGCGAACATGCCGAGGTGCGCGATGCGCTGGTCGCGGCTTTTCACAGCCCCACGCTGCGCATTTACGCCAACGACGACATCGTCGGCGTGGAGGTCGGCGGCGCCGTCAAAAACGTGCTGGCCATTGCCACCGGTCTGTGCGATGGCTTGGGTCTGGGGCTCAATGCCCGGGCCGCGCTGATCACCCGCGGCCTGGCCGAAATGACGCGCCTGGGCCTGGCCCTGGGGGCCCGGGCCGAAACCTTCACCGGTCTGTCGGGCCTGGGCGATCTGGTGCTGACGGCCACCGGCGACCTGAGCCGCAACCGCAGAGTCGGCCTGTTGCTGGCACAGGGCCAGACCTTGCAGCAGGCCGTGCAATCGCTGGGCCATGTGGCCGAAGGCGTTTATTGCGCCCGCACCGTGGTGCAGCGCGCGCTGAGCCTGGGCGTGGACATGCCGATTTCCCGCAGTGTGGTGGCCTTGCTCGACGGCCAGATCAAACCGGCCGAGGCGGTGGCGGCGCTGATGGGGCGGGATCCGACGACTGAGCAGAGTTGAAGCCGGGCCTCGCTCCGGCGTGCCGCGTGGGTTGATGCAGATCATGGACTGTGCCGAATCTTGCCCACAGCCCCGGCTTCATGGAGACGGTTCACGCATACTCGTTTTCGCCAGAATTTCGGATAAGACGGGCCTTTCTCCCTCGTAGGTATTGAGCAGGAAGCCATCAAAAGCAGAGCGACTGAGGCTGCGACCAGCGCCGATCCGGCGGGCATTTTGCGAACCGCCGCAAGAGTGGCTTTGCGTTCCGGATTGCACTAAACTGGCCGCGTATCCGTACCCCACCACATTTTCAGCAACAGCACTTGGGAGCATTCCATGGAAAACACCAGCAAAGACAAGTTGATCACCGACATGAAAGTGGTACTCGCTGACGTGGAGGACCTGCTGAAGTCGGCGGCTTCGGCCACCGGCGACGCCGCCGTGGCCCTGCGTGAAAAAGCAGCGACCCGGCTCAAGCTCGCCACCGAAAAACTGAGCGGGCTGCAGGACGCGGCGCTGCTCAAGGGCAAAGAGGCGGCCAGGCTCACCGACGACTATGTGCATGCCAACCCCTGGAAGGCTGTCGGTATTGCCGCCGCCGCCGGGTTTCTGATTGGCTTGCTGGTCAATCGCAAGTAATGACAGCGGGCAGAGGCATCGCGGCGGGCGGCCTGGCTGCCGGGCCGGCAGGCGGCGCCTTTGAATGGCTGGCACCATGAATACACCCCGTCCGGATATTCCTGGCGACTCAACCGTCGCGGCCAAACCGCCGCGCCTGTTCGCATCGCTGCGCCAGGTGGCTGTCACGGCGCTGGGCATGGTGCATACGCGCATGGCTTTGGCCGGCGTGGAGCTGGAAGAGGAACTGCAGCGGCTGATCGGCCTGTTGCTGAGCCTGCTGGGGCTGCTGGTGTTTGGCCTGGCCGGCGTGCTGGCGGTCACGCTGATGGTGGTGCTGGCCGTGGATGCTGCGCAGCGTGTGGCGGTGCTGGCGATCTTTGCGGCGGCTTACCTGGGCCTGGGCGGCTGGTTCTGGTGGCGCATCCAGCGTGTGCTGGCGACGCGCCCGCCTTTTTTGCAGGCAACACTGGCCGAGATGGCGCAAGACCGTGACGCCTTGCAAGCTGCTTCGGCACCCGCCGCACCGCGCGAAACGGCCAGCCGATGAGTGAGCCAGCCGCCCATGCCACGACCCAGCGGGCGCTGGGAAAGCAGCTCTTGCTGATGCGCGCGGCGACGGAGCGCGCCGAGATGGTTCGCGCCATCGGCGCAGCGCGGGAGTCGGCCACTTTTTTCAAAAGCGGTGTGCCGGGTCTGGTTCTGGCCCAAGGCTTGCCGCTGGCCCTGGGACTGCTCAAGCGCGCGCCCTGGGCCGGCTCGGTGCTGTCGCTGGCCCTGCCAGGCGCGCGCCGGCCCCTGCTGCGCTATGCGCTGCTGGGTGCGGGCTCGGCCCTGCTGGCGTGGAAGGGCTACCAATGGTTCGCCGGACGGTCTGAACAGCCTTCGGAGCAGCCTGCAGACGCCGATGTGCCGCTGGTGTAGCCCGGCTCAGCCTCTCAGAGCTCCAGATTGTCGATCAGGCGCGTCGTGCCCAGTTTGGCGGCGCCCAAAACGACCAGGGGTTCCGGCGCGGCGCTGCTTGGCGGCAGCAGGTCGGCGCGGCGGCGCACGCTGAGGTAGTCGGGCTGCCAGCCGCGCGCGGCCAGAGCCTGCATGGCTTCGGTTTCCAGTTTTTCCCGCTTTGCGCTATTTGCCACGCCGGCTGACCGGACCGCTTCGCCCAAGGCTTTGAGCGCCTTGGACAGTTGCACCGCTTCAGCGCGCTCCTGCGTAGTCAGATAGCCGTTGCGGGACGACAGCGCCAAACCGTCCGCGGCGCGCAGAGTCTCGCCGGCGACGATCTCGATCGGCAGGGCGAACTGCTGCACCATGCGCCTGACGATCATCAGTTGCTGGTAGTCTTTTTTGCCGAATAGCGCGATGCCGCCCGACTTGCCGGCGAACACACAGGAAAACAGCTTCATCACCACGGTGCTGACGCCGATAAAAAAGCCGGGGCGAAAGTGTCCTTCCAGGATGTCGGCCAGCTCGGCCGGCGGGTGCATCTTGTAGGTTTGCGGCTCGGGGTAGAGGTCTGTTTCCCGCGGTGCAAACAGCACATCGCAGCCGGCGGCCTGCAGCCTGTCGCAGTCGGCCTCCCAGGTGCGGGGGTAGGTGTCGAAGTCTTCGTGCGGCGCAAACTGCAGGCGGTTCACAAAAATGCTGACCACCGTCGCGTCGCCCAGCGGCCTGGCCTGGTTGACGAGCGCGATGTGGCCGTCATGCAGGTTGCCCATGGTGGCTACAAACGCCGGGCGCTGGAACGGGCTCAGTTGCGCGCGCAGGTCGGCGATGGTGTGGACGATTTTCATGAAGTCTCCTTGAGCTTTTACTCCTTTCCCCGCTGGGGGAAGGAGTAAAAGCGTTACCATGCATGGGTGGCATCGACCGGAAAGCGGCCCTCTTTGACTGCACGCACATAGGCCTGCATGGCGCCCTGAACGCTGTGCGCCTCGCTCATGAAGTTATGCACGAACTTCGGCATCCTGCCCAGGTTCATGCCCAGCATGTCGTGCAGCACCAGCACCTGGCCCGCCGTGCCCACGCCGGCGCCTATGCCAATGGTGGGGCAGTGACCGAGTTCCGTGGTCAGCGCGGCCGACAGCGCGGCCGGCACCATCTCCAGCACCAGCATGGCCGCGCCCGCGTCCTGCAGCGCGTGGGCCTGGGCCTTGAGGGTGGCGGCGGCCTCACCGGTTTTGCCCTGCACGCGGTAGCCGCCCAGCGCATGCACGGTTTGCGGCGTCAGGCCCAGGTGGGCGCAGACCGGAATGCCGCGTTCCACCAGGAAATGCACGGTCTCGGTGGTCCAGCCCCCGCCTTCGAGCTTGACCATGTGGGCGCCGGCCTGCATCAGCACCGCGGCGCTGCGCAGCGCCTGCTCTTTGGACTCGTGGTAGCTGCCGAAGGGCAGGTCGCCGATCAGCCAGGCCGTCGCCTGGGCGCGGCGCAGGCCGCGGGCCACGCACTCGGTGTGGTGGCGCATGGCCTCCAGCGTCACGCCCACCGTGCTGCTCAATCCCTGGCACACCATGCCCAGTGAGTCGCCGACCAGGATGCACTCCACCCCCGCCGCGTCGGCGACCGCCGCAAAGGTCGCATCGTAGGCGGTGAGCATGGTGATTTTTTCGCCCTGCGCATGCATCTCGCGCAGGCGCGGCAGGCTGATGGGTTTGCGCGAGGCCGGCGCCGGCGCGGCGGGCAGCGTGCCGTAGGGGCTGGCCGATGGCTGTGTCATGGCTGTGCTTCGGGGGCTGAACGCGTCATGCCGAGTCGCTCCAGCAGCGCCACATCGGCATCGGTGTCCGGGTTGCCGGTGGTCAGCAGCTTGTCGCCATAAAAGATGGAGTTGGCGCCGGCCAGGAAACACAGGGCCTGCACCGCGTCGCCCATTTGCTGGCGGCCGGCCGACAGGCGCACGCGCGCCTTCGGCATGGTGATGCGCGCGACCGCGATGGTGCGCACGAATTCAAACGGGTCCAGATCGGCCTGATCCGCCAGCGGGGTGCCCTCCACCTTGACCAGGTTGTTGATGGGCACCGACTCGGGGTAAGGCGTCAGATTCGCCAGCTCGGCGACCAGGCCGGCGCGCTGGCGGCGCGTCTCGCCCATGCCGACGATGCCGCCGCAGCAGACCTTGACGCCGGCGCTGCGCACGCGCGCCAGGGTGTCGAGCCGGTCCTGGTAGTCGCGCGTGGTGATGATGTCGCCGTAAAAGTCGGGCGCGCTGTCGAGGTTGTGGTTGTAGTAATCGAGCCCGGCGCTTTGCAGCGTTTCGGCGTGGCCGTCTTCCAGCATGCCCAGCGTGGCGCAGGTTTCGAGTCCGAGGGCCTTGACCGTGCGCACCAGCTCGGCGACTTTTTCGATGTCGCGGTCTTTCGGCGCGCGCCAGGCCGCGCCCATGCAAAAGCGCGTGGCGCCGGCATCCTTGGCGCGCTGTGCGGCGAGACGCACCTCGTCGGGCTCCATCAGTTTGGTCGCCTTCACGCCGGTGTCAAAGCGGGCGGCTTGCGGGCAGTAGCCGCAATCTTCCTGGCAACCGCCGGTTTTGACCGACAGCAAGGTGGCAAATTCCACCTGGTTCGGGCTGAAATTTTCACGGTGCGCGGTCTGCGCCCGGTGCATCAGCTCGGGGAAAGGCAGGTTAAACAGCGCTTCGATGGCATCGACGCTCCAGCGTTCAGCAGGCTGAGGGTTGGCGGGCGCGGCCTGGCGAGGGCGGTGCAGGGTGACGGATTGTTCAAAAACGCTGGACATGGGTTGGTTCCTTGAAGCGATACAAAATGGATATCAATTGTGCAATTGTGACGGGGATGGCGCGACATTTTCAATGAGGCTTGAAGTCTAGCCGAAGGCCGTTTCCGGCCGGCAAGTCGCGGACAACTCGCTCAGGGCCTGGACCAACTGGTCAATATGGGCCTCGGTGTGGGCCGCCGACAGGGCGATGCGCAGGCGCGCCGTGCCCTCGGGCACGGTCGGCGGGCGAATGGCGGGTACCCACAGGCCGCGCTCACGCAAACCCGCCATCGCTGCCAGCGCCTCGTCGTTGCGGCCAATCAGCAGCGGCTGGATGGCCGTCAGCGACTCACCGAGTTGCCAGGTGCTGCCCCGCAGACCCGTGGCCAGGCCCTGGCGCAGGCGTGCAATGAGGTGCTGCAAGTGTTCGCGCCGCCACTCGTCGTGCTCGATCAGTTGCAGGCTGGCGCGCAGGGCGCTGGCGAGCAGCGGGGGGGCGGCCGTGGCAAAAATATAGCTGCGGGTTTTTTGCAGCAGCCACTCCATGATGGCATCGCTGCCGGCGACGAAAGCACCCGCGACGCCGGCCGCCTTGCCCAGGGTGGCCATGTAGAGCACGCGCGGCGACGCCTGCGCTCCGTTCAGTCCAAAGTGGGCCAGGCAGCCGCGCCCCTGCGGCCCCAGCACGCCAAAACCATGGGCGTCGTCCAGCAGCAGCAAGGCATCGTGGCGCTCGCACAGCGCCAGGAGGGCCGGTACGTCGGCCAGGTCGCCGTCCATGCTGAACACGGCGTCGCTGATGACCAGCTTGCGCGGCGTCCGGCTTTGCGCCAGCGCGGCATCCAGCGCCTCCAGGTCGGCGTGGGCGTAGCGGTGAATCTGCGCGCACGACAGCCGCGCACCGTCAATCAGGCAGGCGTGGTTGAGCGTGTCTGAAAAAATCGCATCGCCGCCACCCACCAGCGCAGGAATGATGCCGATGTTGGTGGCGTAACCGGCATAAAAATAGAGCGCGCGGGGCAGGCCGGCGAAACCGGCCAGCGCGTGCTCCAGCGCGTCGTTGGCCGCGCTGTGACCGCTGACCAGCGGCGAGGCCGCCGCGCCCACGCCGAAGCGCCGCGCGCCGGTGCAGGCGGCTTCGATCAGCGCCGGGTGATTGGCCAGGCCCAGGTAGTCGTTGCTGCAAAACGCGAGCAGGCTCTGCCCGTCGATCTGCAGGCGGGCGCCGCTTTCGGGCACGACCACGCGCCGCCGGCGACGCAGGTGGGTGCGGTCCAGCTCGGCAATGCGCGCCGGAAATTCGTCAAGCCAGGAGTTTTTCAGGGAGGGGCTTGTTGCCATGCCGGGGGGAGTTCAATGGTCAAGGTTCGGGCATCGGGCACGCGCTGGTGCGCCATGTTCGCCAGCAGCGGCGCACCGAGCCGCTGCCGTAAAAAGTCGATGTTGTCGTCCTGCGCCAGCATGGCCGGATCCACATGGTTGGCGACCCAGCCGGCCAGGCGCAAGCCGCGCGCGCGGATCGCCTCCTGCGTCAGCAGGGCATGGTTCAGGCAACCCAGCCGCAGGCCGACCACCAGCACGACGGGCAGATCCAGCGCCTGCGCCAGGTCGGCGCCGGTTTCGGTATCCGACAGCGGCACCAGAAAGCCGCCGGCGCCTTCTACCACCACGGCGTCGGCAAGCTGCACCAATTGGCGATGGCAGGCCACGATGTGGGCGATGTCAATGGGGCGGCCCGCGCGCGCCGCGGCAATATGGGGCGACACCGCGTCGGGCAGCAGCACCGGGTTGTCCAGCGCCGGGGGCACGCTGCAGGTGGAGGCCGCGCGCAGCGCCAGCACATCGTCGTTGGTTTCGGTGTGATGGATCAGGCAGGTGCCCGCCGCCACGGGCTTCATGCCGACGACGCGGGCGTGGTGCCGCGCCAGCGCATGCAGCAGCGCCGCGCTGACCAGGGTTTTTCCGACCCCGGTATCGGTGCCGGTCACAAAGCAGGAGATGGCGCGGCGCTCAGCCATGGCCGCTGGCCTCTTCGGCCAGCGTGGCCAGCAGTGCGGCCAGCGCGCCGCGGGCCAGGTGCGCGCTGCTTTCTTCGTCCATCACATACGGCGGCATGGCGTAAATGGTGTTGCCGATGGGGCGCAGCAGCACGCCGTGCGCCATCGCGTGCTGGGCGTAGCGTTGCGCAAAGTGGGGCAGCGCAGTGTCCACGTCCCAGGCCCAGATCATGCCCAACTGGCGCGCATGCCGGATGCGCGCATGGCTTGTCAGCGGTGCGAAGGCGTCATCAAGTGTCTGGGCCAGCAAGGCGTTGCGTGCCAGCACATCGTTTTCGGAAAACAGGCCCAAGGTTGCCAGCGCGGCCCGGCAGGCCAGCGGGTTGCCGGTGTAGGAATGCGAATGCAGAAAGCCGCGCGCCACCTCGTCGTCGTAAAAGGCGTCATACACCGTGTCGGTGGTGAGCACCGCCGACAAGGGCAGGGTACCGCCGGTCAACCCCTTTGAAAGGCAGATGAAGTCGGGCCGGATGCCGGCCTGCTGGTGCGCGAACATCGTGCCGGTGCGGCCGAAGCCGGTGGCGATTTCGTCGGCGATCAGATGCACCTCGTAGCGGTCGCACAGCGCGCGCACCCGGCGCAGGTAGCCGGCATCGTGCATGGCCATGCCGGCCGCGCATTGCACCAGGGGCTCGACGATCAGGGCGGCGGTTTCGTGATGATGCTCGGCCAGCCAGGCTTCCAGCGCGCCGGCGGCGCGCTGCGCCACATCGGCCGCGCTTTCACCGGGCAATGCCGCCCGTGCATCGGGGCTGGGCACGGTCGCCGCCAGCCGCACCAGCGGCGCATAGGCTTCCCGGAAAATGGCGATATCGGTCACGGCCAATGCGCCCACGGTTTCGCCGTGGTAGCCGCCGGCCAGGCCGACAAAGCGGCACTTGCCGGGCCGCCCGGTGTTGCGCCAGTAGTGCGCGCTCATTTTCAGCGCGATTTCGGTGGCCGAGGCGCCGTCGCTGCCATAAAAAGCATGCCCCAGACCCGTCAGTGCCGCCAGTTGTTCGGACAGTTCCACCACCGGCTGGTGCGTAAAACCGGCCAGCATCACATGATCGAGCCGGCCCAACTGGTCAACCAGGGCCGCCCTGATCTGCGGATGGTTGTGACCAAACAGGTTGACCCACCAGGAACTGATGCCGTCCAGGTAGCGATTGCCTTCAAAGTCATGCAGCCACACGCCCTCGGCATGCGAAATGGGTACCAGCGGGACAGCCTGCGACCCGTGTTGCTTCATCTGCGTGCAGGGGTGCCACACATGCCGCAGGCTGCGCCGGCTCATAGCCTGGTTGTCCATGGAGAGGCTCCGCAACGGTCGGCGCGCGCGTTCAGCGGACCTGCACCGCAATGGTCGAGCGTTCTTCCTTGATCCGGTTGGCGCCATCGACAAACACCAGTTTGGGCTGAAAGCTGGCCACCTGGTCTGCCGGCAGTTGACCAAAGGCCGCAATGATGATGAGGTCGCCAACCGCCGCCTGGCGGGCCGCCGAGCCGTTGACCGAGATGGTGCCGCTGCCGCGCTGAGCGCGTATCGCATAGGTCACGAAACGCGCGCCGTTGTTGATGTTCCAGATGTGGATCTGTTCAAACTCGGCAATGCCGGACGCGTCCAGCAAATCGTCGTCGATGGCGCAGGAGCCTTCGTAATGCAGCTCGCATTGGGTCACGGTGGCGCGGTGGATTTTTCCGGCTAAAAGAGTACGTTGCATGGTGTTTTCAATCGTCAAGCAAGGGATGAAAGGGTAGATTTTGGCAGAAAGGGCGCGGCGGCGGCCTTTGGTCGGCTTCTTCCGCGCTTCAGCGCTTCTTGCAGTTGCGCGATGGCTGCCTCCGGCGAAGCGGCTGCGGTGATGGCGCTGATCACCGCCACACCGGCGACACCGCACTGCGCCGCCTGTTCGGTCCGCAGCGCGTCCATGCCGCCAATGCCGACGACCGGCAGTGGCAGCAGCAAGCGCCAATAAGCCAGATTGTCATTGCCCTGCGCAATCCAGGGCATGGCTTTGGCTTGCGTCGGGTGAATCGGGCCGCAGGCGATGTAACTCGGTTGCAGCGCCCAGGCGCGGCAGACTTCCCAGTAGGCGTGGGTGCTGATGCCCAGGCGCAAGCCCGCTTGGCGAATCGCTGCCAGATCGGCGATGTGCAGGTCTTCCTGCCCCAGGTGAACGCCGTAAGCGCCCTCTTCAATCGCCAGTTGCCAGTGATCGTTGATGAACAACTGCGCGCCAGCAGCCCTTGCCGCAGCGATGGCCTGTCGCACTTGCTGCCGGATAAATTCGCGCCGGCCCGTCTGCTCGGCATTCTTGATGCGTAATTGCACGGTGCTCACCCCGGCGGCAACCACGCGCTCTACCCATTGGGCGCTGTCCACCACCGCGTAAAGGCCGAGGTTTGCATCACTGAGCGCAGAAAAGCCTTTGACCGATGTGGGTTGAGGCAAGCTGAAATGCGGCAGGTTGCTGATGTGCAGCGCAAAGTCGGCACGCGGCTGCAGCACGCCCGCCGCATTGCGGTGGCGCAGCGCATCGGCCGTTGCCATCTTGGCCAGGATGATGGCTTCCATCGCCACAAAACCGCGGGCCAGCGCCGTGGCTGCATTGGCGGCGAACACGGCGTCGCCGCCAGTGTCGGCGACAGGCTGTGCGGCCAGCCCCGGCAGGTACAGCCAGCCGCTGGCCTGCGGGGTATCGGCATAGTCTGCATCATCGTTGCCGGTTATCACGACCGCTTGGCAAGCCCATGTCCGCAATGTTTTCGCAGCCTGCTCGACGGCGTTGCGGGTGGTCAGCGGGGCCACGCCCAGCAAGGCGGCTGCTTCGCTGCGGTTGACGCAGAGCAGGGCGGGGCGAGGCAGCAGTTGCTCACGGCAGGTTTGCCTCATCTGTTCCAGTTCTTTCGCGTTGCCGTGGACGGTCCAGGCTTGCGCGGTGTGGGCTAACCCGGTCATAAGATAAAGGGCCGCCCTGTCACCGGGGTCGAGGCGACCGCCATGTCCTGCTGCGCCATGATGCCGGCTTCATAGGCCAGGCGCCCGGACTCGATGCCGAGCCTGAAGGCGCGCGCCATCTGCACCGGGTCTCTGGCGTGGGCCACGGCCGAGTTCAGCAGCACCGCGTCGAAGCCCAGTTCCATCGCCTGCACCGCGTCGCTCGGCGAGCCGATGCCGGCGTCCACGATCAGCGGCACATCGGGCAGACGGGCGCGCAGGGTGCGCAGCGCATGGGGGTTGAGCAGCCCCTGGCCCGAGCCGATGGGCGCGCCCCAGGGCATCAGGATGCGGCAGCCGGCGTCGAGCAGGCGCTGGCAGGTCACCAGGTCGTCGGTGCAGTAGGGGAAGACCTCGAAGCCATCGCGCGCCAGCGTGCGCGCCGCCTCCACCAGCTCGAAGGGGTCGGGCTGCAGCGTGTAGTCGTCGCCGATCACTTCCAGCTTGATCCAGTGGGTGTCGAACAGCTCGCGCGCCATCTGCGCCAGAGTGACCGCTTCGCGCGCGCTGCGGCAACCGGCGGTGTTGGGCAGCAGGCGCGCGCCGCTGTCGCGGACCAGCCGGTAGAAATCGCCGGGCACGCCACCGGCGGCCATCTGGCGCTTCAGGCCCACGGTGACCACCTGCGCGCCGGCCGCCGCGATGGCCTGCTGCAGTATCTGCGGCGAGGGATAGCCGGCAGTACCCAGGAAGAAGCGACTCTCCATAGCCATGTCCGCGATGCGAAATGCCATGCTCAACCTCCGGTGATTGGTTGGAAAGTGAAGACCGCGTCGCCGTCGCGCAGTTGCACGCCGCCGCGCCCGTCGCGTGGTACGAACTCGCCGTTGACGGCGGTGGCCAGCGCCTGCGGCGGCTGGCCGAGCCGCGCCACCAGGGCGGCCAGCGTCAGGCCGGGCTCGACCTGGCGCGGCTCGCCGTTGACGGTGATGCCTGTCACGGCAGCGCCGCCAGCGCGTCCTGCACCATGGCCGGCGCGATCAGCCAGCCGTGGCGGAACAGCCCGTTGATGCGAGTCAGCCCGGCCTGGGTGTCCACCAGCGGCAGGTTGTCCGGCAGGGCGGGGCGCAGGTTGGCCTCGCTGGCCACCACCCGCGCCTCGCCCAGCTCGGGCAGCACGCTGTGGGCCGCGGTCAGCAGCTCCACCGTCGTGCGCAGCGAGACGGGCGAGCGGTCCTCGCTCTCGATCTCGCTGGCGCCCACCACGATCTGGTCCACGGCGCGCGGCACCATGTACACGAAATAGCGCGGATGCAGCAGCCGCAGCGGGCGCTGCACCTTCAAACCCGGGGCATGCAGCGTGAACACCTCGCCGCGCACACCCCGCACCGGCAGCTCGGGGCGGGCGCCCGCCCCGCGCGCATCGAATACCCAGTCGAAGGCCTGGCGCTCGCCGGCCAGCCACAGCGCGCCAGGCTCCAGCCGTTCGACCGTTGTGCGCCAGCGCCAGCGCGCGCCCGCCGCGGTGGCCGCGGCCGCCAGGGCCTGCATGCCCTGCACCGTGTGGATGCGCCCTTCGCCCGGCAGCAGCCAGGCGTGGGCTGGACCCCGCACGGCGGGCTCCAGCTCGCGCAACTGGGCCGGCGTCAGAGCCTGCGGCTCGTACCCTGGCGGCGCCTTGCGCGTGAGGAATTCGACGCTGCGGGCGGCAACTCCTTCGTCGCCGCGATGCGCCAGCAGCAGGCTGCCCGTGCGGTTGAACTCCATCTCCAGGCCGAGCTGGCCCGCGATGGCCGGCCACAGGTCGAGCGAACGCAGGCCGAGGGCGAACACATGCTCGTCCGAGCACTGCAGTTCCGCCACCGGGCACAGCATGCCGGCGGCTGTCCAGCCCGCGGCGCCGCGGGCCTCGGCGTGCGGCGCCGGGTCGAACACCTCGACCGCGTGGCCCGCGCGAGCGAGCTGCAACGCCAGCAGCCGTCCCACCAGGCCCGCTCCCGCGATTCCGATACGCATGATTCAGCCTTTCCGCACAGAGATGTAGAGCTCGCCGCCGGCCGCCTTGAACTCCTTGCTCTTGGCCGCCATGCCCTCCTGCACCGCAGCGTACTCGCGCACTTCCTGGCTGATTTTCATCGAACAGAACTTCGGCCCGCACATCGAGCAGAAATGCGCGACCTTGCTGACTTCCTTGGGCAGGGTTTCGTCGTGAAACTCGCGCGCGGTGTCCGGGTCCAGCGACAGGTTGAACTGGTCGTGCCAGCGAAACTCAAAGCGCGCCTTGGACAGTGCCTCGTCGCGTGCGCGCGAGGCCGGGTGCCCCTTGGCCACGTCGGCGGCGTGCGCGGCGATCTTGTAGGCAACGATGCCCTGCTTGACGTCGTTGCGGTCCGGCAGGCCCAGGTGTTCCTTGGGCGTGACGTAACACAGCATCGCGGTGCCGAACCAGCCTATCATCGCCGCGCCGATGGCGCTGGAGATGTGGTCGTAACCCGGTGCGATGTCGATGGTCAGCGGGCCCAGCGTGTAAAACGGCGCCTCGTGGCAGTGCTTGAGCTGCTCGTCCATGTTGGCCTGGATCATGTGCATGGGCACATGGCCGGGGCCTTCGATCATGGTCTGCACGTCATGCTTCCAGGCGATCTGGGTCAGCTCGCCCAGCGTGCGCAGCTCGGCAAACTGCGCCTCGTCGTTGGCGTCGGCGCCGGAGCCGGGGCGCAGGCCGTCGCCCAGCGAAAAGCTCACGTCGTAGGCCTTCATGATCTCGCAGATTTCTTCGAAGTGCGTGTACAGGAAGTTTTCCTTGTGGTGGGAAATGCACCACTTGGCCAGGATGGAGCCGCCGCGCGAAACAATGCCGGTGCGGCGTTTGGCCGTCATCGGAATAAAGGGCAGGCGCACGCCGGCGTGGATGGTGAAGTAGTCCACGCCCTGCTCGGCCTGCTCGATCAGCGTGTCGCGGTAAATCTCCCAGCTCAGGTCTTCGGCGACGCCTCCGACCTTTTCCAGCGCCTGGTAAATCGGCACCGTGCCGATGGGCACCGGCGAGTTGCGGATGATCCAGTCGCGCGTGGTGTGGATGTTCTTGCCGGTGGACAAGTCCATCACGTTGTCGGCGCCCCAGCGAATCGCCCACACCAGTTTCTCGACTTCCTCTTCAATGCTCGACGTGACGGCCGAGTTGCCGATGTTGGCGTTGATCTTGACCAGGAAGTTGCGGCCGATGATCATCGGCTCGACCTCGGGATGGTTGATGTTGGCCGGAATGATGGCGCGGCCCCGGGCCACTTCGTCGCGCACGAACTCGGGCGTCACGAATTCGGGCAACTGCGCGCCCATGGGGTTGCCGCGCACGCGCTTGGCGCGCTCGGCGTCGCCAAGGTACTCGGCCATCCATTCGCGCTGGGTGTTTTCGCGCAGCGCGATGTATTCCATCTCGGGCGTGATGATGCCGCGGCGCGCGTAGTGCATCTGGCTGACGTTGGCGCCGGCCTTCGCGCGGCGCGGCGTGCGCTGCAGGCCGGCGGCCTGGGCGCGCAGGGCCGCGATGCGTTGCGCTTCCGGGTCCGAGGGGTCCGTGCGATCCTCGCGGCGGGTGCCGTCATCGACCGCCTGCGCTGTGCGGCCAGTGTAAATCTCGGTGTCACCGCGTGCCTCAATCCACGGCGCGCGCAGCGCATCGAGTCCACGGCGCACGTCGATGTCGGCGGTCGGGTCGGTGTAGGGGCCGGAGGTGTCGTACAGCGTGGCCGATTCGCCGTTGCTCAGGCTCACTTCGCGCATCGGCACGCGGATGTCGGGGTGTAGCTGGCCGGGTACGTAAATCTTGCGTGACGCGGGAAAAGGCTCGCGTGTTAACGCCAGCAGTTGGGTAAATTTGTCAGGCGCATTCATCGGGGCATCCTTTCGGTGTGGCTAGACACAAAATGCTCCGAAGGTGTGGCCAAAACCAGCGCGGTGGTTTTGATCGTTGACTGAAGACCGGGGGGCCGGTTGCAGTCAGCTCTTCTTACGTCGGTACTAGCCGATTCAAGTTCACGGGTTTGGGTTGGCCATCTCAGCTGCTCGGCCACAATGGCCGGGCAGCACCCCGGAGCAAGCAAATTCTAGTACAAGCGGACACGTGGGTCCAATTTCTTTCGCTGTCATGCCGATAGCGTGCTAACCGGGGCGCCACCGCGAAGCCGCTATGCTTGTCGCCTCATTTCCGTGAAACGATGAAAAAATGAACGCAGTTTTTGACTTTTCCGCCGCCAGCCTGTCGGCGCTTGCGCAGGCCGATGCCGTTCGCGCGCTGGACGAAGACATCGGGGCGGGCGACCTGACCGCCGGCCTGGTGGCGCCTGAGCGGCGCAGCCACGCGCGGGTGTTGGCGCGCGAAGCCGCGGTCATTTGCGGTCTGCCCTGGGTGGAGGCCACCGTGCGGCGGCTGGACCCGCAGGCCGAACTGGTCTGGCATGTGCGCGATGGCCAGCACTGCCGTGCCAACCAGGTCGTTCTGGAGATCAAGGGCCGCGCGCGCGCGCTGCTCAGCGCCGAACGGACGCTGCTCAATTTTTTGCAACTGCTCAGCGCGGTCGCCACGCAAACCGCGGCGTATGTCCAGGCCGTGCAGGGTGTGCCGGGGAATCGGGCCAAAATCATTGACACCCGCAAAACCCTGCCTGGCCTGCGGCTGGCGCAAAAGTATGCGGTGTACTGCGGCGGCGGCACCAACCACCGCATCGGGCTGTACGACGCGGTGCTGATCAAGGAGAATCACATTGCGGCGGCCGGCGGCATCACCGCCGTTTTGCAGCGTGCCGCGCAAGTGGCCAGCCAGGCGGCTTTTGTGGAAATTGAGGTGGAGACCCTGGCCCAGTTGCAGGAGGCACTCGGTGCCGGCGCCAAAATGATTCTGCTCGACAACATGGACCTGACGCAACTGCGCGAAGCGGTGCGCCTTACGGCGGGGCGGGCCATTTTGGAAGTCTCGGGCGGCGTGGGGCTGGACACGGTGGCCGGTATCGCGGCCACCGGGGTCGACCGCATCTCGATCGGGGCCTTGACCAAGGACATCAAGGCGGTTGATTTCTCCATGCGTTTTCAGCAACTGTGACATAAGCGATAAATACCATGCAAACCCCTGCTCATCCCCTGATCCGCGTCGACTACGAGCAGCCGGCCTGCGCCACCCGCCACGCCTGGGCGCGGGTGCCGGTGGAGCCGTCGCCCGACGAGCGTGCGGCACTGAAGGCGCAGATCCGCCGCCTGCTGAAAGAACGCAACGCGGTCATGGTGTCGCATTACTACGTACACCCGGACTTGCAGGACCTCGCCGAGGAAACCGGCGGGCTGGTCAGCGATTCGCTGGAGATGGCGCGTTTCGGCCGTGACCATGCCGCGACCACCCTGGCGGTCTCGGGCGTGCGCTTCATGGGGGAGACCGCGAAGATTCTCTCTCCGGAGAAAAAGGTCTTGATGCCCGACCTCGATGCGACCTGCTCGCTCGACCTGGGTTGTCCCATCGACGCATTCAGCGCGTTTTGCGATGCCCACCCGGACCGCACCGTGGTGGTCTACGCCAACACCAGCGCCGCCGTGAAGGCGCGCGCCGACTGGCTGGTGACCTCCAGCTGCGCGCTGGACATCGTGCGTACCCTCAAGGAGCAGGGCCGGAAAATCCTGTGGGCGCCCGACAAGCACCTGGGCGGCTACATCCAGCGCGAAACCGGCGCCGACATGCTGATGTGGAACGGCAGTTGCATCGTGCATGACGAGTTCAAGGCGTTCGAGCTGGCAGCGCTCAAGAAAGAACACCCGAAGGCCAAGGTGCTGGTACACCCCGAGTCGCCGGCCGATGTGGTGGCGCTGGCCGATGCGGTGGGCTCGACCTCGGCCATCCTGAAGGCCGCGCGCGAGATGGATGCGCAAGAATTCATCGTCGCGACCGACAGCGGCATGATGCACAAGCTGCGCACGCTCAACCCCGGCAAGACGTTTATCGAAGCGCCCACGGCCGGCGAAAGCGCCACCTGCAAAAGCTGTGCGCATTGTCCCTGGATGGCGATGAATGGGCTGGCCGGGCTGGCGCGGGCGCTGGAGACCGGCGCGAATGAAGTTCACATCGACCCGGCCTTGGGCTTGCGCGCCCGGCTGCCGATTGAGCGCATGCTGGCGTTTACCGCCGCGCAGCGCCTGGGCCAGCCGGCGGCAGGGCTGGTGCCGCGCATCGGCGCGGCCTGATGCGGGCGCTCTCGGCGCGGATCGATTTTTCCGACCCGGACAATCCGGGCGGGCCGCGCCTGCGCCGTGCTTTTGGCGCACCCCGCCAGATGCTGGTGGCGCATGGACTGGCGCAGGTGCGTCCGGTGCTCGATGCCGTGCAGGCCGCGGCAGCACAGGGCTTCTGGTGCGTGGGCTACCTGCGCTACGAGGCGGCGCCGGCCTTTGACGCGGCGCTGGCCGTGCATGCGGGGCCGGTGGCGGACGGGCCGTTGGCCTGGTTCGCGGTTTACGACGAGGCGCTGCCGTGGCCGCGCGATGACGATGCCTCTGCCGGCACGGCGCAGGTGCAATGGCAGGCGACCTGTCCCCGGCCTGTCTTTGACGCGGCGCTGGAGCGCATCCAGCGCGCCATTGCCGAGGGTGAGCTGTACCAGGTGAACTTCACCGCGCCTTTGAGGGGGTCATTGCGCGCCCAGCCGGGCGGCGACGCGGCGCTGGCCCTGTTTGCCGCCCTGCGGCGCGCCCAGCCGGGGGGCTACGCGGCCTTCATCGACACCGGCGACGAGCAGGTGCTGTCGGTCTCGCCCGAGCTGTTTTTTGACTGGCAGGACGGCCAGATTCTGGCGCGGCCCATGAAAGGCACGGCCCCGCGCGGCGCCACGCCCGCCGAAGACGCCGCGCAGGCCGAGGCCCTGCACGCATCGGCCAAGGAACGCGCCGAGAACGTGATGATCGTGGACCTGCTGCGCAACGACCTGTCGCGCATCGCCGAGCCGTTCAGCGTGCGCGTGCCGCGCCTGTTCCACACCGAGGCGCTGTCCACTGTGTGGCAGATGACCTCGGACGTGCAGGCGCGCACGCGCGCCGGCACCACGCTGGCCGATGTGTTTGCGGCGCTGTTCCCCTGCGGCTCGGTGACCGGCGCGCCCAAGGTGCGCGCCATGCAGATGATCCGCGCGCTGGAGCCGCAGGCGCGCGGCGTGTACTGCGGCGCCCTCGGCGTGGTGCGGCCGGGCGAGCAGGGCATAAGAGCCACGTTCAACGTGCCCATCCGCACCGTTACACTGCACGGCGCTGCCGTTCGCTGCGGCATTGGCAGCGGCATCACCGCGGACGCCAGCGCCGGTGCCGAATGGCAGGAGTGGCGCCACAAGCGCGCCTTTGTCGAGCGGGCGAGCATGCCTTTTGATCTGCTGGAAACCCTGGCACTGGAGGGCGGCCACTTGCGCCACGCCGCCGAGCACCTGCAGCGCCTGGCCGGCGCCGCCGCGCACTTTGGCACCCCGTGGGACGCGGCCAAAGTGCAGCGCTGCCTGCACGAACTGGCGCAGGCTCACCCGCAAGGCCTGTGGCGCGTGCGCCTGTTGCTTGATGTCCAAGGCCAGGCACGCGCCGAAGCCTTTGCCATGGCTGCATCACCCAGGCCGGTGCGGCTGCAACTGGCCGACCGTCCGCTGGACGAGGCCCACGGCGAATTCGTGCGCTTCAAGACCACGCGCCGCGCCCACTACGACGCCTTCACGCCCACCCAGCCCGGCGTGTTCGACACCGTGCTGTGGAACGCCGAGGGCGAAATCACCGAGTGCACGCGCGGCAACGTGGCAATGCGGATCGATGGCCGCTGGGTGACGCCGCCGCTGGCCTGCGGCTTGCTGCCGGGCGTGGGGCGCGCGCTGGCGCTGCGGGATGGCGCGCTGAGCGAGGCCGTGGTGCGGGTGGAAGACTTGCCACGGGTTCAGGGCTGGGCGTTTGTGAACAGCCTGCGGGGGTGGATGGCGGCGCAGAGGGTTTGCCCATAGGGTTCGTTGCATGTAACGGCCTTTTTATGATAATATGTTACATGTAACGTTTTAAAAAATGGATTTTGTTATGGCTACCATGGTTGCTGCACGAGTTCAAAAACGGCGTGATGCGTTGCGCATGGCGGGGCTTCGCCCTGTTCAAATTTGGGTGCCGGATACGCGGCGCCCCGACTTTGCGGCAGAGTGCAAACGGCAATCAAAAATAGCCTCTCAGGCTGATATTGCAGACGTGGAAGTGTTGGGTTTCATGGATGAGGCTTTGTCCGATATGGACGACCAAGCAGCATGATCCTAAAAACGGCAGTTGACCGCTTGATGACCCTCGTAAGCCCGCGGTGCGTCCAACGGCCGTTTCTAGGATGATTCGAGGTGACTTTGTGACCATCGCGATGCAAGGCGATTTCGGCAAGCCAAGACCCGCTTTGCTGATTCAGTCCGACCAGTTCAACGAACACGCGACCATGACAGTTTTGCTGCTGTCCAGCATGTTGGTTGATGCGCCGTTGCTACGTGTGACCGTTCAACCCACCGAGAAGAACGGGTTGCAAAAGCCGTCGCAGGTGATGATTGACAAGGCGATGACCGTCAAGCGAGACAAACTCGGCGAGGCGTTTGGTTCTGCCAGTGATGAGGTCATGCTTGAAATTGGGCGTTGTCTGGCGGTGTTTCTGGGCATTGCCCGGTAACACGAACTACGGGCCTGGTGGGCGGGCACTCCAGCAAATCGCGGGTGACTTGTGTACCCACGAACTTGCTCCCCAAGGAGGTGAGAGCGCTACGCACCCGATTGAGCCGCCCCCGAGCAAGCACACCCCTTCTCGTGAGGAAAGGGGCAGCGCACCGCCGAAGGCACGCGAAGCGACAAGCGTGGGGGCTCTCTCGCCTTGCCAGCGCACGCCAGACAAGCGCTGGAGCCAGATTTCATCAATAAGCACGCCCGGCCCCTCCACACCCCGCAAGGTTCAGGCCACGGGTGGCACCAAAATAGTCGGCACTGCCACGGCGTCTGTCTGCGGGTAGTCCCGGCTGAAGTGCAGGCCGCGGCTTTCGTGGCGCGATTGCGCTGAACGCACGATCAGCTCGGCCACCTGCACCAGGTTGCGCAGCTCCAGCAGGTCGCGCGTGACGTGAAAGTTGGCGTAGAACTCCTGGATCTCGCCTTGCAGCAGCGTGATGCGGTGCGCGGCGCGCTCCAGCCGCTTGTTGGTGCGCACTATGCCCACGTAGTTCCACATCAGGCGGCGCAGCTCTTCCCAGTTGTGGGAAATCACCACTTGCTCATCGGCGTCCGTCACCTGGCTGTCGTCCCAGGCCGGCAGCGGGTTTTTTGAATTATTTTGGCCGACATCCCTTTCCGAGTGGGCCAAAGCGGCTACTGTCTTAATAGCGTTCGAAACCTGCTGCGCAAACACCACGCATTCGACCAGCGAGTTGCTGGCGAGCCGGTTGGCCCCGTGCAGGCCGGTGCAGGCGGTCTCTCCGGCCGCATACAGGTTCTCGATGTCGGTGCGGCCCGCCAGGTCGGTCAGCACGCCGCCGCAGGTGTAGTGGGCGGCCGGCACCACCGGAATCGGCTGGCGCGCGATGTCTATGCCCAGCGCCAGGCAGCGTGCGTGAATGGTCGGGAAGTGTTCGCGCACAAAGGCCTCGCCCTTGTGCGAGATGTCCAGGTAGACGCAGTCCACGCCGTGTTTCTTCATCTCGAAATCAATCGCGCGGGCCACCACGTCGCGCGGCGCCAGCTCGGCGCGTTCGTCGTGTACCGGCATGAAGCGGGTGCCTCCCGCCGATTCAGGCAGCCGCAGGATGCCGCCTTCGCCGCGCACCGCCTCGCTGATCAGAAAGGACTTGGCCTCGGGGTGGTACAGGCAGGTCGGGTGAAACTGGATGAACTCCATGTTGCTGACGCGGCAGCCGGCGCGCCAGGCGACAGCAATGCCGTCGCCGGTGGCGGTGTCGGGGTTGCTGGTGTACAGGTAAACCTTGCCGGCGCCGCCGGTGGCCAGCACCGTGTGGCGGGCGGCAAAGGTGCGGACGGTGCCGCTGCCATGGCGGCTGTCAAGTGCGTAGAGGCCGACGCAGCGGGCTTTGCCGCTGGCGGCATCGCTTTGCACGATCAGATCGACCAGCGTGGTGTGCTCAAACACGTCAATGGCAGGGTTGGCCAGCACCGCCGCGATCAGGCGTTGCTGCACGGCGGCGCCGGTCGCATCGGTTGCATGCACAATGCGCCGGTGGCTGTGGCCGCCCTCGCGCGTCAGGTGCAGCGCGGGGGGAGTATGGGTGTCCGACCCCAATAACCCCTCCTGAAACCCCTCCTGCGTGAACGCCACGCCCTGGGCCTGCAGCCAGGCAATGGCCGCCGGCGCGCCTTCGACGACCTGGGCGGTGGCCGCCGGATCGGACAGCCCGGCGCCAGCGATCTGTGTGTCGTGGATATGCGACTCAAAGCTGTCGCCTTGTTCGCCGTTTTCCAGCACCGCGGCAATGCCGCCCTGAGCCCAACTGCTGGAGCCGTCCGAGAGCGAGCCTTTGGTCAAAATGGCGATGCGAAACGGCGCGCCTTCGGACGATGCGCTCCGGTCTTCCAGCAGTTTGAGCGCGCAGCTCAATCCGGCCAGGCCGCTGCCGACGATGACGACGTCATAAGCGTAGGCGCTGTTGGGGGTGGGACTGGCGTACACCATGCGGATCAGCGGCTTTCAGACGGGCGTGTAGGCCAGGCGCACGTAAATCGGGGCGTAGGCCTCGGCCTGGGTCACGTCGATCAGGCCTTCCTTGGACAGTTCGAGCAGGGCGATGAAGGTGACCACCAGCACCGGCATGCCGCGGGCCGGGTCGAACAGGTTTTCGAACTCGACAAACTTCCGGCCCTGCAGCTTGCGCAGCACGATGCTCATGTGCTCGCGCACCGAGAGTTCTTCTCTAGAAATCACATGGTGCTGGACGAGCTTGGCGCGCTTGACGATATCGCGCCAGGCTTCCTGCAGGTCGACCACGTTCACATCCGGGAAGCGCGGCTGCAGCGCCTGCTCCACGTACACTTGCGCGCGCAGGAAGTCGCGGCCGAACTGCGGAATTTCGCCCAGTTTGTGCGCGGCCAGCTTGATCTGCTCGTACTCCAGCAGGCGCCGCACGAGTTCGGCGCGCGGGTCTTCCGGCTCCTGGCCCTCGGCCACCTTTTTCGGCGGCAGCAGCATGCGCGACTTGATCTCGATCAGCATGGCGGCCATCAGGAGGTACTCGGCGGCCAGTTCCAGATTGGTGGCGCGGATTTCATCGACGTACACCAGGTACTGGCGCGTCACCGCCGCCATCGGGATGTCGAGAATGTTGAAGTTCTGCTTGCGGATCAGGTAGAGCAGCAAGTCCAGCGGGCCTTCAAAGGCCTCCAGAAACACCTGTAGCGCGTCTGGCGGGATGTACAAATCCTGCGGCATCGCAAACAGCGGCTCGCCGTACAGGCGGGCCAGCGCCACCTGGTCGATCACGGCCGGCATGCCTGGCTCCGTCGCTGAGGGGGGCAGTTCGGTGATCGGGGACATGGGGGAATGCAATGCTTCTCTTTTGCTATAGTTACTATAGCAGTTTGTACCCCGTTGCCAGGGTCGAAGGCCTTTTTCTCTGTTGTTTTGGCCTATCTGCCGTTCGGGTGGCCGCTGGTGCCGTAGACATAGGCTTGTTGCGGCACGCTGGCGTTCTGGTAGTCCGCCTGCTCCGAGAGGTCGAGCTTTTTGTCCCACCAGATCGCGCGCCCCAGGCGCTGCTCCGCTTCCAGCGTGGGCTTTTTCGCCTTGAGTTCGTCAATGAACCGGGTTACTTCCGAGGTGTAGTGCGCTCTAGCGAAGATGGACATGGAATGGGGCTGCCTGAAACGTTGATTTGGTTGATTTTACCGGGGACTCCCATGACCTGCCTTTTCGCGCTTTCCTGGGGAAGGCGGCAGCGGCAACGCTGATTCATGATGCTTCAATTTTCGCCAGAAGGCCCGAGCGCTCCATCATGCGGCGCGGCTGGGCATTCAGGCCCGAGATGAGCAGCCGGCCCCCGCGCAGCACAATCGCCTTGTACAGTTGCTCCAGCACATCCAGCCCCGAGGCATCGAGCGACTGCAGCGACTGCGCATCGAGCCTGACCAGCAGGCCTTGCGGCGCGCTCTCGACGACCGAAAGAATCGGGTCAACCTTGGCGACCGCCCCGAAAAACAGCGAGCCGTAAAGCTGAAAATTGACCGACTCGTCGCTGCGGGCCGTTTCAACCACCTGGAACAGCGAACTCATGCGCCGAACAAACAGCACGCAGGCCAGCAGCAGGCCGACTTGCAGCGCAACCGTCAGGTCAAACACCACCGTCAGGAAAAATGTGCCCAGCATCAGCAGCCGGTAGTGGTTGCTGTACTGGCGCATGTGCAAAAACCCGCGCCACTCGCCCATGTTCCAGGCGACGTGCAGCAAAATGCCGGCCAGCACGGCCAGCGGCACATGCACGGCCAGCGGCGCGGCGAGCAGCACCACCATTACCAGCATCAGCGAATGCACCAGCCCCGAGACCGGCGAGCTGGCGCCGGCCCTGACATTGGTCACGGTGCGGGCAATGGTTCCGGTGGCCGGCATGCCGCCGAAAAAGGGCACGACGAAATTGGCCACACCCTGCGCCATCAGCTCCTGGTTGGGGTCGTGCTTGGGCAGGCCGGAGACCTGGTCGGCGACCCGTGCGCACAGCAGCGACTCCACCGCGCCCAGCACGGCGATGGTCAGTGTCGGAGGCAACAGCAGGCGTACCGTGTCCCAGGAGAAATCCGGCAGCGCGAAGGCCGGCAGGGTTCGTGGAATGCCGCCAAAGCGCGAGCCTATGGTTTCGACCGGCAGGCTCAGGAAGTAGGCAAAGGCCGTCAGGGTAATCAGCGCCACGATCGGCCCGGGCACACGGGACGCCACGCGGGTGGCGCGCAGCAGTTGCAGACCCTCCACCGCCTGCGCCAGTTTGGCCAGGCGCGCGGTGAAGGCGTTGCCGGGCTTGGCGCGGGCGGCAAACAGTTTGGGCCAGACCAGCATGATCAGAAAGCACGCCAGGCCCAGGCCCAGCGCGTAAGCGTTGAAGGCGTCGAGGTGGGTGGCGATGGCTTTGAACAGAGAGAAAAAATCGGCCGGCATCTTCGCGATCTGCAAACCCAGCAGGTCCTTGAGCTGCGACAGCGCAATCAGCACCGCAATGCCGTTGGTAAAACCCACCACAATGCAGACTGGCACATAACGCACGAGGGCGCCCAGTTTGAGCAGCCCCATCATGAAAAGCAGAATCCCGGCGCAGGCGGTGGAAATCAGCAGGTTTGGCAGGCCGTACTGCTCGACGATGCCATACACAATCACGATGAAAGCGCCTGCCGGACCGCCGATCTGCACAGCCGAGCCGCCCAGCAACGAGATCAGCCCGCCGGCAATGATGGCGGTCCAGATACCCGCCTGGGGTGCCAGGCCCGAGGCAATCGCAAAAGCCATGGCCAGGGGCAAGGCCACGATGCCGACGGTGAAGCCGGCACCCAGGTCTTTGCCGAAGCGCTCCCGCGTGTAGCCGGTCAGCGCCGACAGAATGCGGGGGCGAAAGGGCGCAAGGTAAGCGGGTAGGTGCATAAGACGGGTTGATCGGTTTGGCTTTAGTCCGGCACGAACTTCGCTTTATAGCGCACGCCGGAAAGTCCCTGGTAATCCGCATCCTGCGTCCAAAGCGTTGCATTGAACTCCAGCGATGTGCTGTACATCACTGCGTCCGCCAACGCCAACGCCAGCTCATGCGCCTGCCCGACTTTCGATGCGGCAACCGCACGGGCAGGGGTCAAGTCAACGACAGTCGCCATCAGAAGCGATCCGGCTCTTTCGGGATATCGGCGATGTCTGGCGGCAGCATGCATGGCTTGAGAAAGCCCCAGTATGCGCTGATCGGCAGTTCCGCTTCGAGCGTGGTTCGCTCGCCGTCATGGGGTTCTCCTCGGCTTCAAAAGTGCAAGACTACGCACAAAGTAAGGAAAAATCAAACGCCTCAACTTTTTGTATGGCGTATCCCGCGTTTTGGCTACCGGACGCGTAGCCCCGGCACGGCGCCCGGCCCCGGCTCCAGCACAAAGATGCCGGGCTGGGCTTTTTCGTCGGCGTGGCTGGCGGCCAGCACCATGCCTTCGCTGAGGCCGAACTTCATCTTGCGCGGCGCCAGGTTGGCTACCATCACCGTGTGCTTGCCGATCAGGTCTTCGGGTTTGTAGGCGCTGGCAATGCCGGAGAAAACATTGCGGTGTTTTCCTTCGCCCACATCCAGGGTCAGGCGCAGCAGCTTGATCGAGCCTTCGACCGACTCGCAGTTGACGATTTTGGCGATGCGCAGGTCGATCTTGGCGAAGTCGTCGATGGTGATGGTGGGCGCGAGTTCTTCGCCGCCGGGCAGCGTATTGGCCATTAAATTTGCAGCATTTTGTGCAGGTTCTGTTTGGGCTGGAGGCTCAAAAAGTGCTTCAAGCTGCTCGGGTGTGACGCGCTGCATGAGGTGCTGGTATTCGTTAATGGTTTTGCCTAACAAATGTTCGTAAACTTTTCCTGCTGTGACGCTTGTATCTGCCCATGTCCAACTGGATTCGCCAAAAAGTTTTGCTGCGTTTTCCGCAGTCGTCGGGAGAATAGGTTGCAGGAAAATCGACAGTTGCCTAAAGGCAAGCAGAGCGACAGTACAAACCTCATGTAGCTCAAAAAGTTTCGATTCGTCTTTCGCCATTTCCCAAGGCTTACATGCGTCGAAATATTGATTAGCTAAATTTGCGCACTCCATGATCTCGCGAATGGCTTTTCCAAACTCACGCTCTTTTAAACGTTCACTAATAAAGCCTTCTCTGTCGAAACTGACTCCTTCAGTAGTGAATTCCTGAAGGATATTATCGAGGGCGGTTTTGGACTTGGGTGAAAGATTACTTGCCAACTGCCCATCAAATTTTTTGTGAATGAAAGAAGCTGAGCGGCTCGCAATGTTCACGTATTTGCCAATCAGGTCGCTGTTGACCCGCGCCATGAAATCATCCGCATTGAAGTCGATGTCCTCATTGCGCGCATTGAGCTTGGCGGCCAGGTAGTAGCGCAGCCACTCCGGGTTCATGCCCAGGCTCAGGTATTTCAGCGGGTCCAGGCCGGTGCCGCGGCTTTTGCTCATCTTCTCGCCGTTGTTGACGGTGAGAAAACCATGCACAAAGATGTTGTCGGGCGTTTTGCGGCCGCTGAAATGCAGCATGGCGGGCCAGAACAGGGTGTGGAAGGTGACGATGTCCTTGCCAATGAAGTGGTACTGCTCCAGCGTCGGGTCAGCCATGTAGGCGGCGTAGTCCACGCCGCGTTTGTCGAGCAGGTTTTTCAGCGAGGCAAGATAGCCGACGGGTGCGTCCAGCCACACATAAAAATACTTGCCCGGCGCATCGGGGATTTCAATGCCGAAGTAGGGCGCATCGCGGCTGATGTCCCAGTCGCCCAGGCCTTCGCTCTGGGTGCCGTCGGCATTCGTGCGCACCGAAAACCACTCCCTGACCTTGTTGGCAACCTCGGGCTGAAGCTTGCCGTCCTGCGTCCACTCTTCCAGAAAGGCGACGCAGCGCGGGTCGGAGAGCCGGAAGAAAAAATGCTCGGAGCTTTTGAGCACCGGCGTGGCACCCGACAGCGCCGAGTAAGGATTGATCAGGTCGGTCGGTGCGTACACCGCGCCGCAAACCTCGCAGTTGTCGCCGTACTGGTCCTTGGCGCCGCACTTTGGACACTGGCCCTTGATGAAGCGGTCGGGCAGGAACATGTTCTTTTCCGCGTCAAAGAACTGCTCAATCGTTTTTGTGGCGATCAGGCCAGCGGCTTGAAGGTCCCGGTAAATCTGCTGCGCCAACTGGTGGTTTTCCGGCGCATCGGTCGAGTGCCAGTTGTCAAAGCTGATGTGAAAGCCGTCCAGGTAAGGCTTGCGGCCCGCCGCGATGTCCGCCACGAACTGCTGCGGCGTTTTGCCGGCCTTCTCGGCGGCGATCATGATCGGCGCGCCGTGGGCGTCGTCGGCGCCGACGAAGTTCACCTCGTGGCCCTGCATCCGTTGAAACCGCACCCAGATGTCGGCCTGGATGTACTCCATGATGTGGCCGATATGGAAGTTGCCATTGGCGTAGGGCAGGGCGGTGGTGACGAAGAGGCGGCGCTGGGGCATGGTGGGGCTTTGGTGAGGCTGACCGGTGATTTTAAGTCGGGCCGCAGTGACAAGCCCCCACTGCGGGGCTTGTCACTGCGGCGGCGTTAGACTTGGATGAATTTTTACCGTCACACCGCGCCGCCCTGGCGTTCCAGATTCAATCGGAGATTCCCCCCATGGCTGTAGAACAACAGGCCCTTTTGAACGCCCTGCAAGATGTGTTCGACCCCAACACCGGCAAAGATTTTGTCAGCACCAAAGCGCTTAAAAACCTGCAAATCACCGGCGGCGATGTGGCGTTTGACGTGGAACTCGGCTACCCGGCCAACAGCCAGTTGGCCGGCCTCCGCAAGCTGCTGATCGCGGCGGCCAAGGGCGTGGCCGGCGTGAGCAACGTTTCGGTCAATGTCGGCGTCAAGATCGCCAGCCACAGCGTGCAGCGCGGCGTGCAATTGCTGCCCCATGTCAAGAACATCGTGGCGGTGGCCTCCGGCAAGGGCGGCGTCGGCAAAAGCACCACCGCCGTCAACCTGGCGCTGGCTCTTGGCGCCGAGGGCGCCAGCGTGGGCCTGCTCGATGCCGACATCTACGGCCCCAGCCAGCCCATGATGATGGGCATCGAGGGCCGGCCCGAGAGCGTGGACGGCAAGAACATGGAGCCGATGGAAAACTACGGCATTCAGGTCATGTCCATCGGTTTCCTGGTGGCGCAGGACGAAGCCATGATCTGGCGCGGCCCGATGGCGACCCAGGCGCTGGAGCAACTGCTGCGCCAGACCAACTGGCGTGACCTTGACTATTTGATTGTGGACATGCCGCCCGGCACCGGCGACATCCAGCTCACGCTCAGCCAGCGCGTGCCCCTGACCGGCGCGGTGATCGTCACCACGCCGCAGGACATTGCGCTGCTCGATGCCAAAAAAGGCATCAAGATGTTCGAGAAAGTCGGCGTGCCGATTCTGGGCATCGTCGAAAACATGGCGGTGCATGTGTGCAGCCAGTGCGGCCACACCGAGCACATCTTTGGCGAAGACGGCGGCAAGAAGATGGCGGCCGACTACGGCATGAGTTACCTCGGCGCGCTGCCGCTGGACATGCAGATCCGGCTGCAGGCCGACAACGGCCGGCCCACCGTGGTGGCCGATCCGGACGGCGAGGTGGCCGGCATCTACAAGGCGGTGGCGCGCCAGGTGGCGATCACGATTGCCGCCAAAGCGAAAGACTTTTCCAGCAAGTTCCCGAGCATCAAGATATCGAAAGACACCTGAGCCCGCCGCACACCGCAGGAAGCGGCCAGCATCAAGGCCCGCTCGGCCTTGATGATGGCCTTGAGCGCGGCCATTCAGGAGCGCAGCATGACCCAAAGCGAAGCCGCAGCACTGTTTGGCGTGACCCAGCCCCGAATCTCTGACCTGATGCGAGGTAAGGTGAACTTGTTTTCGCTCGACACCCTGATCGACATGGCCGCCACGGCGGGCATGGCCCCGATGGTGAAAGTTACCAAGCTCAAAGTGCCCCCCAGAAAGCGCCCCTTGCATGCCAGGCCGGTTGCCGCTTGAGACTGGAGATGTAGCCTTCGGATGTGGTGTTCGGTATCGGGTATCCGGATTCGCACGCCGGGTCAGAAAACGCCTGGGATTGGGCCAGGCCGAGTTTTCACAGCGGATCGATGTCCCGCTCGACACCATCCGTAACTGGGAACAAGGCAAACGCAGCCCGACCGGTGCCGCCAAGGCGCTGCTCAAGGTGTTGGACAAAGCCCCCGAGGCGGCGCTGGCGGCGCTCCACTGAACAAGGTATTGCGGTCAAGGTCGTGCCGGTGAGGAAGTCGTTCGGCGCGCTTTGTTTTGTCGGGCGCATATCCCGACACCTGCACGCCGCCGGGGCGAGACCCGGCTACTTCGATGCAAAACCCTCATGCCATCGAGCGCGCATCCCGAAACAGCTTTTCCCCTCACATCCGTCGCTCCGCGCAAAATGCGCTAAGGTGGCGCCATGAACATTTCCTTTTGGCGCTTGGGCGGGCGCACGCTGCTGCGCGACCTGCGCGCTGGCGAGTTGCGTTTGTTGATCGTGGCCGTGACGCTGGCCGTGGCGGCGCTCACCGCCGCCGGTTTTTTTGCGGACCGCCTCAAGGGCGGCCTGCAGCGCGATGCGCGCCAGTTGCTGGGCGGCGACGCCGTCATTCGCAGCGATGGGTTGACGCCCGAGGCGTTTGTCGCCAAGGCGCGCAGCCTGGGCCTGCAGGCGATCTCGACCGTGACTTTTCCGACCATGGGCCGCGCGCTGGAAGCAGACGGCGGCGCCAGCAAGCTCGTGGCCTTCAAGGCGGTGCCCGACGGCTACCCGCTGCGCGGCACTTTGCAGGTGGCAGACAGCATCGAGGCCGCCGGCAGGGCCACCCGCGACATCCCCGCCCCCGGCACCGCCTGGGCCGACGCTTCGCTGCTGGATGCGCTGGGCCTCAAAGTCGGCCAGACCCTGCTGATGGGCGACGCCAGCTTCACACTGACCCGCGTGATTGTCCAGGAGCCCGACCGGGGCGCGGGCTTCATCAACTTTTCTCCGCGCGTGATGATCAACCAGGCCGACGTTGCCGCCACCGGCCTGATTCAGCCGGCCAGCCGCACCCACTACCGTTTTGCGGTGGCGGGAGACGACCAGGCCGTCAAAGAGTATGTGAGGTGGGCGACCGGGGAGATCAAAAAACCCGCCGAGCAATCCGGCATTCGCGGTGTGCGCCTCGAATCGCTCGAAAGCGGCAGCCCCGAGATGCGTCAGACCCTGGACCGCGCCGAAAAATTCCTCAACCTGGTGGCCTTGCTGGCCGCCTTGCTCAGTGCGGTCGCCGTGGCCATTGTCGCGCGCGGTTTTGCCGCCAAACACCTGGACGACTGCGCCATGCTGCGTGTGCTGGGGCAGCCGCAGCGCACCATCGCGCTGGCCTACACCTTGGAGTTTGTGCTGGTTGGCCTGCTGGCCAGCGCCCTCGGTGTGCTGATCGGGTTTGCGGTTCACTACGGGTTTGTGCTGCTGCTGGCCGACCTGGTGGAAACGGCCCTGCCGGCGGCCACGCTCTGGCCGGTCGCTTTCGGCATGGGCATGGGGCTGACCCTGCTGCTGGCTTTTGGCCTGCCGCCGGTGCTGCAACTGGCGCAGGTCCCGCCGCTGCGCGTGATTCGCCGCGATGTCGGCAACCTGCGGCCGGCCTCGCTCGCCGTGTTGCTGGTCGGTGTGCTTGGTTTTGCGGCCTTGCTGGTGGCCGCCAGCAGCGACCTCAAACTGGGCTTGATCGCGGTCGGCGGATTTGCCGCTGCCGTGCTGGTGTTTGCGGTGTCCAGCTTGGCCGCCGTCAAATTGCTGCGCGCCAGCGTCAGCGAAGCCACGGCGCCGCGCTGGCTGGTGCTCGCCACGCGCCAGTTGTCGGCCCGGCCCGTCTACGCGGTGGTGCAGGTGAGTAGCCTGGCGGTCGGTTTGCTCGCGCTGATGCTGCTGGTGCTGCTGCGCACCGACTTGATCAGCAGTTGGCGCAAGGCCACGCCGCCCGATGCGCCCAACCGCTTCGTCATCAATGTGCAGCCGGAGCAGAGCGACGCTTTTCAGCAGGCCCTGCGCGATGGCGGCGTGAAAAAGTTCGACTGGTATCCGATGATCCGCGGCCGCCTGATCGCGGTCAATGGCAAAGCCGTGACGCCCGACGATTTCGAGGACGACCGCGCCAAGCGCCTGGTGGATCGCGAGTTCAACCTGTCCCACGCCGCGCAGCAGCCCTCGCACAACCAGGTGGTCGCCGGTCGCTGGACGCCCGACGAGCCCAACGCCATCAGCGTCGAAGACGGGCTGGCCAACACCCTGGGCCTCAATCTCGGCGATAGCCTGCGATTTGACATCGGCGGCCAGCTCAGCGAAGCAAAGATCACCAGCCTGCGCAAGGTCGACTGGGGCTCGATGCGCGTCAACTTCTTTGTGATGTACCCGGTAGCGAAGATGACGGACGTGCCGGTGTCCTACATCAGCGCCTTCCGCGCGCCCGAGCGCGCCCCCGCCCGGGACGGCGTGAAGCCGCGCAGCTTCGACAACGAGCTGGTCAAGGCCTTCCCCAACATCACCAATGTTGACATGAGCAGCACCCTGGCCCAAGTGCAGCGGGTGCTGGACCAGGTGATCCGTGCGGTGGAGTTTCTGTTTGGCTTCACGCTGGCCGCCGGGCTGGTCGTGCTGTTTGCGGCGATCACCGCCACGCGCGAAGAGCGCGCGCATGAGTTCGCCATCATGCGCGCCATCGGTGCGCGGGCCTCGCTGCTGCGCCAGGTGCAGCGCGCCGAGCTGGCCGGTGTCGGCCTGCTGGCCGGCTTTCTGGCGTCCCTGGTCGCGCTGGCGGTGGGCTGGGCCTTGGCGCGCTATGTGTTTGACTTCATCTGGACCGGCTCCTGGACGGTGCCGCTGCTGGGCAGCCTGGCCGGCGCAGTGCTGGCGCTGGCCGCGGGGTGGTGGGGGCTGCGTTCCGTGCTGAACACGCCGGTGGTGGAAACGCTGCGCAAGGCGCAATAATCATCTTTTCAAAAATGCAGATCGAAGAAAAACCAACCGGCATTCCGCCCTTTGACACCCCGTTTTCCTGGATAGAGCGCACACACTATGGCTACTGAAAGCGCATTTGTCGAAGTTGCACAAAAAGTTGCGGAGAAAATTCTTCTGCCGCCTTTGTTTGTTCAGCGTGGTGCGGCCTTGCTATACCAAGTCACCGTGGATAATCAACTGTCGCTCACCGTAAATGTGAAGCGTCCAGTTCGCGGTAACTCTGCGTTCCAAACCGACCTCTGCATTTTCGAAAAGAAGAGTGAAGAGGTCTCTATCCCTCGCGTGGTCATGGAGTTCAAAACTCGCATCACAACTCACGATGTTCTCACTTACAGCGCGAAGGCTACAAAACACAAACAGGTCTACCCGTATCTTCGCTATGGCATCGTAGCTTCAAGCGAAACGGCGGTTCCTGGCCGCCTGTTCACGCATAACGAATCGCTCGATTTTTGCGCCACCGTAGCCGGCCTCGAAGGAAAAGAACTCAGTGATTTCTTTGCCTCACTACTGGTCGCTGAAGTTGAGTCTTCTCGCCGCCTTGAGGCCATTGCGTTTGGTTCGGTGCGTACCCGGTTATTTCGCAGTGAGGTCATCATCAATGCGCTCTAACCCTACGTATATGGACTCCCCCACAAGTGCAAGAAACTGACCGATAGTTTGGCTTTTGGGGATGCGCCTGCAGTCGTATATCCGGCATCTGAGGTGGGATCGTATTTGTCCCGTGCCGACATGGAATCTGCGTCATCGGTGCGCCAATCGTTACAAGCGGCTGCAACTGAGCCGGCAGAGTTATCGGCGTCAAACGATGTGGGGTGAACCCGGTTTGCCATTGAATGGTCGATCAATCTCGTCGCAAAGCGTGATGGGTGTTCAAAGCTTCTTCTTGGTGACGGCTGTTGGGCTTTCTTTCAATTCAAGCGGGCATCGCAAACGCCTGACGATTCATCTTCTTGTTCAGTCGTTCAGTCTCTCCAAACGGTTCCTTGTCCCGCAGCGTGGCGTAGCAAATGCGCGCCAGCTTATTGGCCAGCGCACAGGCCGCCTTGTTGTGGTTTGTTCGTTGTTGCACCTCCAGCGCCCACCGGCGCACGCCACAAACCTCGCGCCCGGCGTTGCTGGCCACCGCGGCCGAGCGCAACACACTCCTGGCGCCGTGCGTGAGCAACATGCGCAAGTAGCGGTCACCCCGCTTGGAGATGCGCCCCAGATAGCGGGAACTACCCGAGCTGTACTCCTTGGGCGTCAGGCCAAACCAGCTGGAGAAGTGGCGCGCATCCTTGAAGTGGCCGCCACCAGCGCGGTGGCCGTGAGCAGCCCGATGCCCGGAATCGACAGCAGCGTGGTGCAGGCCGGGCTGAGTTTGGCCACTTGGGCCAGTTCTCGCTCCAGTTGGGCAATACGCGCTTCGAGCAGACGGATTTCCTCCACCAGCAGTTTGGCTGTGCCCCGGATCAGATCAGGCACGGCCGTGGCCGGGTCGGCCAGCACCCGGCTGATGGCTTCGATGCCGGTGCGCGCCCCCACCGGAATGGCAATGCCGAACTCCCGGCAAAAGCCGCGCAGGGCGTTGATGCGGCTGGTGCGCGTGCCCATCCACAGGGAGCGGATGCGGTGCAGGCCTTGCAGGGCTTGTTGCTCAACGGATTTGACGCGCACCGGGCGAATGTCGGAGGCCCGGGCGGCCTCCAGCAAGGCGGCCGCATCGGCAGCATCGGTCTTGTTGCGTTTGACGTAGGCCCGGATGTACTGAGCGGGCAGCAGCTTGACCTCGATGCCCAGGCCATTGAGCCAGCGCGCCCAGTGGTGGGCCGAGCCGCAGGCTTCCATGATGACCAGATTCACGTCCCGGTTGGCAAACCAGCGCTCGAACTGGGTGCGGGTCAGGCGCTGGGTTTCGACCACGCGCCAGTGTTCATCGGCCACGGCGAGTTGAAAAACAGACTTTGCAAGATCGACGGCAACAGTAGTAGCATTCATGTCGGACTCCTTACGTTTTGAAGACCTGATCCCCACGCCAATGCAGACCAGTACGCCAATATCGCGTAAAAAAACGGGGGAGTCCATCCCATCACTCAAGCGGGACTGCGCAAAAGCGCGCAGCCCCTTAGCTCGATAGGCGGCGAAGCACGCGTGAAGGCGCTGGTCGAGCGCTTTTACGATTTGATGGACCTGGAGCCCGGGTATGCGGTGCGCATGGCAGCGATCTGGTCAAGGCGCGCCAGCACCTGTTCTGGTTTTTATGCGGCTGGCTGGGCGGGCCGCAGCACTACACCGAGCGGTTTGGCCACCCGAGGCTGCGCATGCGGCACATGCCGTTTGTCATCGGTATCCTCGCGCGACCAGTGGCTGGCCTGCATGGACCAGGTCATGGGAGAGACAGGTGTCGATGAAAATTTGCGCGCACGGCTGCGGACTTCGTTCTTCCAGACCGCGGATTGGATGCGGAACACGCCGGGTTAGCGCATGTCATCGGCGGGGTCGAAACCTTCTCGCCAGATCACGCCTTGGCGAGAGATTTCCACCACCGGGGTTTCCTTGATTTCCGTCCAATAGGGGCCAGCGGTGTCGTACTCGACGATTTGATACAGGCGGCCGCAGTCTTGCCAATTGATGCATAGCGCCTGGTTCGGCTCACTGTTCCAAGGCAGAGCGGCCAGGCGACGCACTTGCGCCAGCGCGGCCTCGAACGAGGGAAAATCGCCGTCCAGCAGGTCGGCATGGAATTCGTCGTCGATCTTGAACAGACGGGCCATGGCCGATGGTAAAGCAAGCTTGCGACACCTACTATTTTCGCCATACAATCCAGGTATGAAATGAGAGGTATGCCATGGAAATCGCCGATGTCACCCTGGCCGAGCGGGGCCAGATCGTCATTCCGAAAGAAGCGCGCGACGCGCTGGGGCTCAAGCCCGGCGCCCGCTTGCAGTTGCGCATCGAAGACGGGCGCCTGCTGATCCAAAAACGCGTGCAACTGGACTTGTCGCGCTGGATCGGCGCGGCCGTTGACGACGGCCTGAGCACCGAGCAGGCGCTGGCCGAGCTGCGCGGGCGCCCCGTGCCGTGGCCTGAGCAGGCAGCCGTGGCGCCCAAGCTTGCCCGGCGGACCGCAGGCGCCAAGGTGCGCGCCAAGACCGCCGTCAAAACCACCGCCGCCAAGGCCAGGGCCGCATGAAAACCGCAGTGGACTCCAGCGTGCTGTTCGACATCGTCAAGGGCGCGCCGGGCGCTCGCTCGGCGCAAGCCGCGCTGGAGGCCGCTCTTGCGCATGGTGGCCTGTGCGTCTGCGCCGTGGTGGTGGCCGAGCTGGGCCGCTACTTCAGGAAAGACGGCGATCTGCAGGATTTTTTGACCGACTGCCAGATTGACCACGACCCCTTTTCCATCGCCGCCGCGCTGGGCGCGGCGCGCATCATGCGCGACTACGCCCGCAACAAGGGGCCGCGCGAGCGCGTGGCGCCCGACTTCCTGATCGGCGCCCACGCCCTGCACCAGGCCGACGCCCTGCTTACGACGGACAGCGGTTTTTACCGCCAGCACTTCAAGGGCCTGACCGTGCTGGCCCCCGCTTCCTCCACCTGAGAGCACGCCCATGCCCGAAATCGTCTTCAAAGGCAAAGAGTACGTCTACAACCACCACCTGACGGTGCCCTACCGTCCGCTGCTGGTCGACAAAGCCAAGGGCATCGGCCCGGCCGATCTGGGCAGCAACCTGGTGATTCACGGCGACAACCTGCATGCGCTCAAAAGCCTGCTGCCGCGCTACGCGGGCCAGGTGGACCTGGTGTTCATCGACCCGCCTTACAACACCGGCAACGAAGCCTGGTGCTACAACGACAACGTCAACAGCCCCATCATGAAAGAGTGGCTCAGCACCAACCCGGTGGACGGCGAAGACATGCTGCGCCACGACAAGTGGCTGTGCATGATGTGGCCGCGGCTGGTGTTGCTGCGCGAGTTGCTTAAGCCCGAAGGTTTGCTGTTAATGTCTCTCGATGATAACGAGCAACACAACGCAAAAGCGATTGGAACGGAGATTTTTGGCACCGAAAGCTACCTCGGGCAGTTCGTATGGAAAAGTCGTCAAAACAAAGATAACCGAAATGAAAACGGATTGTCTGTCGATCACGAATACGTGCTTGCGTTTGGCTCGTCTTTACGGGGTGTCAGGCGAAACCCGGAGCAGTTTGCAAATACAGACAATGATCCTCGTGGAGCGTGGACGAGTAGCAATATGGTGGGGTTGGCGACCAGGGAAAATCGCCCCAATCTGCACTTTGACTTGATCAATCCTTCTACGGGTTTAGTCTATCCGCCCCCGTTTATGGGGTGGCGCTATAGCAAAGATCGGATTGCAGGACTGATTGAAGAGAATCGAATTTTATGGCCCAGCAGCCCTGATGGCAGACCCCGTGAAAAAGTCTTTTTGTCGAACTTGGCGGAACGCACCAACGCTTCCTCCATTATCGATTTTCCGGTTTTCACAAGAGATGGCACATTGGAGCTTGAGCAGATCATGGGGCACAGAGATTTTGCTTTTCCAAAGCCAAGTGCATTGATCGAATATCTCATCGAAATTTCGACCTCGAAAAACGCCCTCATCCTCGACAGCTTCGCCGGCTCCGGAACCACCGCCCACGCGGTGCTCAAAGCCAACGCCAAAGACGGCGGTAGCCGAAAATTCATTTTGGTCGAAGGTGAGGAGTACGCCGACAATCTCACTGCCGAGCGCGTGCGCCGCGCCATCAAGGGGTATGCCTGGGTCGGCAACCAGCGCGAGACGCTGCTGGAAGAAAAAATCAACTTCACGCAGTTCAAAAAAGCCGATGAGTGGCTCAAGAAGGTGGCGGCGATCAAGACCAAAGAAGGGTTCGGGGCGGAGGCGTCGGCGCAGATGGAGCTTTCTCCCGTTCGCCCTGAGCCTGTCGAAGCCCACCCTTCGACAGGCTCAGTCCGAACGGCGAAAGAAAAAAAGCGGTTCGACAAGATCAACGTCGAACTCAAGGACGGCGTGCTGCGCGTCGAGGGAGAAAAACGCATCTCTGAAATGGCCGAAGGCCTGGGCGGCGAGTTCACTTACTGCACGCTGGGCGAGCCGCTGAACATTGAAAAGCTGCTGTCGGGCGAGTCGCTGCCCGCGTTTGAAGCGCTCGGGGCCTGGCTGTTCCACACTGCCACCGGCGGCACGCTGCTGCCCAAACCCAAGGATGCGCCGCCTTGGTACCTGGGTGAGGCGAAGGACGCGCATGTGTGGCTGGTGTACGAGCCCGATCTGATGTTTTTGAAGTCGCCCGAGGCGGCGCTGACGCTCAGCCGCGCCAAGACCTTTGCGGCCTGGGGCCACGCACGCAACGAGGGCAAGGGCGACGGCAAGCGGCATCTGGTGTTTGCACCGGCCAAGTACCTGAGCAACAAGCAGTTGCTGGCGCATGGCGTGGACTATGCGCCGCTGCCATTCGCGCTGTACCGGGAGGGTTGAGATGGGCAATGAAAAGATCGACCGGCTGGACTTGCAGTTCGAACATTTTCAGAAGGCACTGGCGCGGCTGAAAGAAGCCTTGGCTGAAGATGAGTCCAGCTTTGTGCGCGACTCCATCATCAAACGCTTTGAGGTGACGTTCGAGATGGCCTGGAAGACCATGTTTCGCTACCTCATCGACAAGGGCGAAAAGATCGCGCCCAAAGCATGGGACGTGATTCCTGTGGCGTTTCAATCGCTATTGATCGCTGATGCTCAGTTGTGGGACCAGATGCGTACCTACCGCAATGACACTTCGCACGAGTACAACGAGCTCCGCGCGATTGAGCTTTCTGCTTACATTCGCAGCCATGCGGTGCAGGCTTTTGATGCATTTTTGGCAGAAATGCAAAAACGGCCATGAGCGAGCCCATCAGTCAGGAAAGGCTGGACCAGTTTGCGACCCGGCGGGCGTCCGGCATTGCCGAGAGTACGCGTGCGAAGCTCGTTCGGCTTTTCGAGAGCACGCCCGGGCTGGAACGGGTTTGGGTTTTTGGTTCGAGAGCGCGCGGGGATTTTCGTAACGAGTCAGATATTGACCTCATGGTGGACGCTCCAGCATCAAGCCAAGCCGACGTTTCGCGCCTGTCTGGCCATCTGGATGAACTGGGGCTGATCTATCGCGTGGATCTGGTGAGCTCGCAAGACGCGCTGGACGAGCGTTTTCGCAGCCTGATTGAACAAGACAAGAAATTATTCTGGGAGCCGCGCCGCCACAATGCCGAAGTCGAATCCATTGGTGCCATCCAGCTCAAGCCATTTCAGTCCACCGTGTTGGGCCAGCTTGCGCGCTACATCACCGAACTGAAAAAGCACCAGACGCAGGCGGGGGCCGCCGAGCAGGCGCTGCGCGCCATGGAGGGCATGGAAGACCTGCGGCGTGAAGCGTCGGATTTCCCGAAAAAAACCTGGAGTGCCTTGAAGGCCCAGGGGGTTTTGCCGCCCACATTTGCGCAGCAACCCCATTCCAGCCGCTTCGACGGCGCAGACCGGGCCATTCCCAACGTCTGTCTGAAAATACCGACCGGCGGCGGCAAGACCCTGTTGGCGGCGGCCAGCGTGGGCCAGGTGTTTTCGAGCTACCTGAACCGGCACACCGGGCTGGTGCTGTGGATCGTGCCGAATGAAGCCATCTACCGTCAGACGCTCAAGACCCTGACCAACCGCGACCACCCCTACCGGCAGATGCTCAATATCGCAGGCGCAGGCCGGGTGAAGATTCTGGAGAAGGACTCGCCGCTCACCCGGCTGGACATCGACTCGCACCTGTGTGTGATGCTGCTGATGCTCCAGTCCGCGGCGCGCAAGGACGAGGCGCAAAAGAAGCTCAAGGCCTTCAGGGACCGGGGCAATGTGCTGGGCTTCGTGCCGCGTGAGGACGACATTGAGGCGCACTGGCAGTTGCTGGCCGAGGTACCGAATCTGGATGCTTATGCCCCCTGGGGCGCCAGCCAGGCCGAGGCCAGAGCCACCAAAGGCAGCATTGTGAAAAGCTCGCTGGGCAATGTGCTGCGGCTGGTTCGGCCCATGGTGGTGATTGACGAAGGCCACCACGCGTACACCGAAAACGCGCTGCGCACGCTGGATGGCTTTAACCCGTGCTTCATGCTGGAGCTGTCGGCCACGCCACGGGTCTCAAGTGACAAGGGGGGCAAAGCTGTTTCGGGCTCCAACATTCTGGTGGATGTGCGCGGCACCGATCTGGAGCAGGCCGAGATGATCAAGCTGCCCATCCATGTGGACATGCGCGGCTGGAGCGACTGGCAAAGCTGCCTGTCGGCCAGTGTGGACCGGCTCAAGGGGCTGGCGCTTGAGGCGGCCACTTTGCAGAGCGAAACCAACCGCTACATTCGCCCCATTTTGCTGGTGCAGGTGGAGCGCACGGGCAAAGACCTGCGCGACAGCGGCTATATCCACGCCGAAGATGCCAAGGCGTACTTGATGCAATTGGGTTTCACTGAAGCACAGATCGCCATCAAAACCTCGGACAAGGACGAGCTCAAGTCACCCGAGAACATCGACCTGCTAGCCCCAAGTTGCGAGATACGCGCCATCATCACCAAGCAGGCCTTGCAGGAGGGCTGGGACTGCCCGTTTGCCTATGTGCTGTGTGCGCTGGCAGCAGGCAAAGAGCTGCGGTCCATGACGCAGTTGATGGGGCGCATCCTGCGCTTGCCGCATGTCGCCAAGACAGGCCGTGCTGCGCTGGACGCCTGCTATGTGCTGTGCCACGACGCGCGGACGGGCGAGGTCATCAAGGCCATCAAGCAGTCGCTGGAGACGGAAGGCATGGGGGACTTGGCGCTGTCTGTGCAGGGCGGCGGCGATAGTGCTGCGGCTAAACCCGTGCCGTTTACGCGCCGCGCCGAGTTCAGGCAATTAAGGATATTTTTACCGCGTGTGACCTGGGTGGAGTTTGACGAACTGGGGCGCAAGCGACGCCGCGAACTGGCTTATGACAGCGACATACTTTCGCAGGTGGACTGGTCTGCCGTGCAAACCGGTGCGCTGGCGCAAGACTGGGCGCCGGCTGCTCAGGGAGAGCTGTATGCGCAATCCCGGCAATTGGAGGTCGGACTGGACGTGCTGCAACACCCTGAACGGGTTCTCAGCCAGTTGGCGCCGGCCGCCCCTGCGGAGTTGGACCGGGCGCGGCTGGTGCGTGGGCTGTTGGACATTGCGCCCAATGCCTGGTGGGTGTGGAGCTGGGTGGACGCGGTGGTGAGCCGGGTTTTGTCCACCTATCCCGAGAAGGTGATTGCTGCGAGCAGCGCATCGCTGCTGGAGCGCCTGCGCATTGATCTGGAAACCGAGCGGGACCGGCTCGCGCAGTCTGTTTTTGAGACCTGCGTCGCCAATGGCGAAGTCGAGTTCAGGTTGCGGGCAGACGCGACGGACTACGAAATTCCCGACGAGTTTGCACTGGAGGTCTCGAGTAAGCAGCCACTGGTACGGAACGACGATGGAAAGCTGGTCGAAAAAAGCCTGTTTGAACCGGCACTGACCGCGTTGACCGACAGCGGGCTGGAGCGCGATGTGGCCTGCTACCTTGACAGCCAGGCCGCGTTGAAGTGGTGGCATCGCAACGTGGCCAAGTCGCAATATGGCTTGCAAGGCTGGAAGCGCAACAAGGTTTATCCGGACTTTGTGTTTGCGCGACTGACCGAGCAAGGCGGGCAAAAATTGGTGGTGCTGGAAACCAAGGGCTTGCATCTCGCCGGCTCCAGCGACACAGCCTACAAGCAACTGCTGTTGCAGCGCCTGACGGCTGCTTTTGCCGATGAGTCGCTGGTGCCCGTCGGCGGCCTGGAGCTGGTGGGGCAGGCGCAATCGGTGGTCTGCGACCTGGTGTTCGACGGCGACTGGAAAGGCACGCTGAACGCGCGACAGTTTCAGTCGGTAGCTGTTTGATCTGCTATTGATTTAGTAGCCTTTCGCGTTGGCCCTGCTTTGGTTGAAGCCATTTTTTTTCTTGTGAATTGTCGGAGCAGGCTCAACGCTGCGCCAGCAACACCACCAGCGCACCAGCGCCGCCCTCGGCCGGGCGCGCCTGCACAAAGGCCAGCACCTCTGTTTTTTGAATCAGCCAGTTTTGCACCCGGCCTTTGAGTACCGGGGTTTTGCCGGGCGAGCCCAGGCCTTTGCCATGCACCACGCGCACGCAGCGCAGGCCGGCCTTGTGGGCTTCGCGGATAAAGGCCGACAGCGCGTCGCGCGCGTCTTCGCGGCGCAGGCCGTGCAGGTCGAGCTGGCGCTGAATGCGCCAGCCGCCGCGGCGCAGTTTGGCGCAAACGTCCGGCCCCATGCCGGGGCGGCGAAAACTCAGCGCTTCGTCGGTGTCCAGCAGGGTTTCGACGTCAAACTCGTCGGAAATCGCCTCGCGCATCACGGCCAGTTCGTCGCGCTGCCGCTGCACCGGAATCGGGGCGGGCTGGGTAAGGGAAACCCTGGCTTGGTGGCCGGGCAGGTGTTTGGCGGGCAAGGCCAAAACCTGCCCGATGGCGCGCGAAAAGAGTTCCTTTTCGGCGCTGGATTTTGCCGCAGCAGCCAGTTGTGCGGCCAGTTGTTCGGCCTGCTGTCTGGCCCGGGCTTCGAGCTCGCGCTTGACGGCTTTCAGACCTTTCAAGTCCTTGATGACGGATGGTTTGGGGCTCATAAGGTTTAGAGAAAACCCAGCTCGGCCATTGAAACGGCCTGTGTGCGGGTCACGACAAAATGATCCAGTACCCGCACGTCCACCAGCGCCAACGCGGCCTTGAGCGTTTGCGTCAAGGCTTCGTCGGCGCGCGAGGGCTGCGCCGCGCCGCTCGGGTGGTTGTGCGCCAGCACCACGCTGCCGCACTGGTGCGCCAGCGCGCGCAGCACCACCTCGCGCGGGTAGACGCTGGTTTGTGTCAGGGTGCCGCGAAACAGCTCTTCCAGCGCAATCAGGCGGTGTTGGCTGTCCAGAAACAGCACCGCAAAGATTTCATGCGGGCGGCTGCCCAACTGCAACTGCAGGTAGTCGCGCACCGCCTGCGGCGTCGTGAACAGTGGTTTGTCCTGCAACTGCTGCGCCAGCGCGCGCCGCGCCAGCTCCAGCACGGCGACCAGTTCGGCGCGTTTGGCCGGGCCCAGCCCCTTGATGCGTTGGAGGTCGGCGGCAGAGGTGTGCAGCAGCCCGGCAATGCCGCCGAATGTATCCACCAGTTCCTGGCCCATTTGCAGCACGTTTTTGCCGGGAATGCCGCTGCGCAGCAGCAGGGCCAGCAGCTCGGCGTCGCTCAGCGCGCCGGCGCCGCGGGCCAGCAGCTTTTCGCGCGGGCGGGCGTCTTGGGGCAGGTCTTTAAGAAGCATGGGGGATAGGGGTCAACAAGCCTGATTTTGCCCGGCCCGGCGGCGCTTTCTACGCTTTCTACAATAGGGGCAGTTTACAAACAGTTGTCAGCCGACCGTGTTGGCCTCCGAAAGTCCTATGCCTACCGTGACACCCACTCCAGCCCTTGTCCGGCAAGATTCCTTCCTGACCCTGCATTACCGCATGAGCGGGCCGGACGGCGCGGACATCATCAACACCTTCAACGGCAAGCCGGCCACGCTGAGCCTGGGCACCGGCGAGTTGTCGCCGGTGATCGAGCAGCGCCTGCTCGGTTTGCCGGAAGGCACGCGCACCACCTTCGCGCTGGCAGCGGGCGAGGCCTTTGGGCAGCGTAATCCCGAGCTGGTGCAGTGGGTGGCCCGCAAGCTGCTCAACGAACTGGGCGGTGCGAACGAGCCGTACCAGGTGGGTGATGTGGTGCAGTTTCCGACGCCTGACGGCATGGGACAGTACGCAGGCAGCGTGCAGCAGGTCAAGTCCGATGGCGAGGCGGTCCTGTTTGACTTCAACCACCCGCTGGCGGGACAACCGGTGGTGTTTGAAGTGTTTGTGATTGGTGCGTTGTGAAGGCCCCCACGCTTGGCGCTTCGCGTCCTGCGCTGCCCCCCGGGGGGGCTGAGCTTGCCCGGGGCGGCCCGTCGCTGCGCTCTCCGCAGGAAATCATTCTGGCGGAGCCGCGCGGTTTTTGCGCCGGGGTTGATCGCGCCATAGAAATCGTCGAGCGCGCGCTCGGCAAGTTCGGCGCGCCGATTTATGTGCGTCACGAAATCGTGCATAACACCTATGTCGTCAACGAGCTTAAGGAAAAAGGCGCGATTTTTATTGAAGAGCTGGCCGATGTGCCGCCGGGCGCCACACTGGTCTTCAGCGCCCATGGCGTCAGCAAGGCCACCGAGCGGGAAGCCCAGGCACGGGGCTTCCGGATTTTTGACGCGACCTGCCCGCTGGTGACCAAGGTTCATGTCGAAGTCGCCAAGCTGCACAAGGAAGGCTACGAGTTCATCATGATCGGCCACAAGGGCCACCCCGAAGTCGAGGGCACCATGGGCCAGCTCGACAGCGGCATTCACCTGGTCGAAGACGTGGCCGACGTGGCGCGCGTTGCGCCCGCGCAGACCGAAAAACTGGCGGTGGTGACACAAACCACATTGAGCGTGGACGATGCCGCCGAGATCAGCGCCGCCGTGAAAGCGCGTTTTCCGCAGGTGCGCAGCCCGAAGCAGCAGGACATCTGCTACGCCACCCAAAACCGGCAGGACGCCATCAAGGTCATGAGCCCGCAGGTGGATATCTTGATCGTGGTCGGCAGTCCGACCAGTTCCAACAGCAACCGCCTGCGCGAGGTGGCCGTCAAGCTTGGCACCGAGGCCTACATGGTGGACAACGCCAGCGAGCTTCAGCCCGATTGGTTCGAAGGCAAAAACCGTGTCGGCCTGACCGCCGGTGCGTCAGCCCCCGAAATTCTGGTCAAGCAGGTGATTGATCGCATCAGGGCGCTGGGCGCCGTGTCGGTGCGCAAGATGTCGGGCATCGAGGAGACCCTCAAGTTCCCGCTGCCCAAGGGGCTCAAGCTGGACGGCTCCGGGCGGGACGCCATTGGCAGTGACCTGCATGCCGAGCCTTGAGGGCGGCCCATTAAAATCAGCCCATGATAGACATCAGCCTGCTCCGAAAAGACCTGCCCTCGGTGATTGCGCGCCTGCAAACCCGCAAAAACCCGCAAACCTTTCTGAACGTCGAGGTTTTTCAGGCGCTGGAAACCGAGCGCAAGACGCAGCAAATCCGCACCGAAGAACTGCAAAACCTGCGCAACACCCTGTCCAGGCAGATTGGCCAACTCAAGGCCAAAGGCGAAGATGCGGCGCCGGTGATGGCGCAGGTCACGGCTTTCAAGGCGGAGCTGGACCGTTGTGCATTGCGACTGGAGATCATCCAGAGCGAGATGCAGGCGCTGCTGCTCGCCGTGCCCAACCTGCCGCACGACAGCGTGCCGCAGGGCCTGGGGGAGGCCGGCAATGTCGAGGTGCGCAAATGGAGCCCGGTGCAAGGCCTGGGCGGGCTCCCTCCGGCCCTGACCTTTGCCGCGAAAGACCATGTCGATGTCGGCCAGCCGCTGGGGCTGGACTTTGAGCTGGGCAGCAAGCTCTCGGGTTCCCGTTTTACCGTGATGAAGGGCCCGCTGGCCCGTTTGCACCGTGCGCTCGCGGCGTTCATGCTCGATGTACAGACCGCCGAACATGGCTACACCGAATGTTATGTGCCCTACATCGTCAATGCCGACTCCTTGCGCGGCACCGGCCAGTTGCCCAAGTTTGAAGAAGACCTGTTTGCCGCCAAAAAAGGCGGGCAGGAAGGCGAGGTCGAGGCCGACAGCGCGGCCTTGTATTTGATCCCGACGTCTGAAGTGCCGCTGACCAACTTTGTGCGCGACGAGATCGTACCCGAGGCGCAATTGCCGCTCAAATTCACCGCGCACACGCCGTGTTTTCGCTCCGAAGCCGGCAGCTACGGCCGCGACACCCGCGGCATGATCCGCCAGCACCAGTTCGACAAGGTCGAGATGGTGCAGATCGTTCATCCCGAGCACAGCTACGACGCGTTAGAGGCCATGACCGGCCACGCCGAGGCGATTTTGCAAAAGCTGGGTCTGCCCTACCGCGTGATGCTGCTGTGTACGGGTGACATGGGTTTTGGCGCCAGCAAAACCTACGACCTCGAAGTCTGGCTGCCGGCGCAAAATACCTACCGCGAAATCAGCTCGGTCTCCAACTGCGAAGCCTTCCAGGCGCGCCGCCTGCAGGCTCGCTTCAAGAACGCCCAGGGCAAAAACGAATTTGTGCATACCCTCAACGGTTCCGGCCTGGCGGTGGGCCGCACGCTGGTGGCGGTATTGGAGAATTATCAACGCGAAGACGGCACCGTCGAAGTGCCGACTGTCTTGCAGCCCTACCTCGGCGGAATCCAGGTTCTCGGCGCCTGATAGACTACGCAATTCGACATTGGAGAGGTGGCAGAGTGGCCGAATGTACCTGACTCGAAATCAGGCGTACCGCAAGGTACCGTGGGTTCGAATCCCACCCTCTCCGCCATAAGTATGAGTTTGCAGGCTTCCAAAGAAGTCCGGGAAACCAGCAAAACCCCCCGCAGATCAACAGCCTGCGGGGGTTTTTTGCTTTTTTGACGTCTGGCAGAGTTCGTTGCTATTGACCCCATTACAATTACTGACCTGCTTCGCAGGCTTTCAATTCTGAATGAGCCGATCTGTAAGGTCAGGAACGACGAGTGACATGAACGTGCCATTTCAAGCCGGTGTAAGAAACGAAGCAAGCCATTTGGCTCAAGGTTTGCGGGAAGATCTGCTGCATCATGACCCCCTGCTTGATTGCCTGGTGGAGCTAACGCGTATACACGGTCGGCCAAGCACCCGAGCTGCCTTGTCCGCCGGCCTTCCGCTTCCCAAGGCAGGCTTGCCTCCGACGCTGTTTGCGCGCGCTGCTGCGCGTGCAGGCTTGTCATGCAAAATATTACGCCGGCCCCTGGAGAAAATAGATGCCGCCTTGTTGCCGGTAGTCCTGCTCCTGGAGGGCGATGAGGCCTGCCTCTTGCTGGGGTGGGACGACAAAGGGAAGACGGCAAACCTGCTCTTCCCGGAGGCGGGGCAGGGCGTGGTCGTGCTTTCGCGTGAGGAATTGCTTGGCCGATATGCCGGCATCGCGATTTTTTCGCGTCCAAACTTTCGTTTTGATCAGCGAACACCGGAATTGGCCGATATCCCGCAGCGCCACTGGTTCTGGGGGGCATTTCGCGATCAGTTTCCGCTTTACCGCGACATTCTGGCGGCAGCGCTTCTTATCAATTTATTCGCGCTGGCACTACCGCTTTTTTCAATGAACGTCTATGACCGCGTTGTGCCCAACTTCGCGATAGAGACTCTTTGGATGCTGGTTTTTGGTTTGTTGCTTGTACTCGTCATCGACTACTTCCTGCGCGTCATGCGGGGCTACTTTGTCGATCTCGCCGGTTCGCGCATAGATATCAAACTTTCCACGCTGATCATGGAGCGCGTACTGGGAATGCGTCTGTCAGAGCGGCCAGCCTCGGTGGGCTCGTATGCCGCCACTTTGCGCTCTTTCGAGTCGGTCCGCGACTTTATTGCGTCGGCCACGGTCACTGCTGTCGTCGATCTGCCATTCGCGCTTCTCTTTTTTCTTGTGCTGGGCTGGATTTCCTGGCCGCTCGTGATTCCTCCGCTGGTGGGCGTGCTTCTGGTGGTGATCTACAGCTACATCGTCCAGCACAAGATGCATGAGCTGTCAGAGACCACTTTCAGGGCGTCTGCGATGCGTAATGCCACGCTGGTCGAAACCCTCACCGCGATGGAGGCCATCAAAGCCCATGGCGCCGAGAGCCAGATGCAGTCCAAGCTCGAGGACACCGCCTTATTTCTGGCGCGCGTCAGCGCGCAGTTGCGCTTGCTGTCCTCTTCGGTGATCAACGGTGTTTCCAGCCTGCAGCAACTGGTTAATATCGTGATTGTCGTGGCCGGCGTTTACCTGATTCATGAGGGCAAGCTGACCATGGGTGGCCTGATCGCTGCCACCATGTTGTCTGGGCGCGCGATGGCGCCATTGGGGCAAATTGTTGCGCTTTTGATGCAATACCAGAATGCCAGGACGGCGCTGTCATCGCTTGAAGACACCATGAAGAAACCCGGCGAGCGATCTGATGAAATCAATTTCGTCCATCGGCCGGATTTGGCCGGAGAGATCGTATTTGACAATGTGCATTTCAGTTACCCCGGCCGCACGCAGGATGCATTAAGGGGAGTTTCTTTCAGGATCAAGCCTGGCGAGAACGTGGTGGTGATCGGCCGGGTCGGCTCCGGCAAAACCACGCTTCAAAGACTGATGCTCGGGCTTTACACGCCGACCCAGGGCGCGATTACCATGGACGGGATTGACCTTCGACAGCTCGATCCGGCTGATTTGCGCCGCAACGTGGGCTATGTCGAGCAAGATGCGATGCTTTTCTACGGTACGCTGCGCGATAACATCGCGATAGCGGCCCCTTATGCCAATGATGGCGCCATCCTTGCGGCTGCGGAAGTCGGTGGTTTGATTGAATTTGCAAATCGTCATCCCCAGGGCTTCGACATGATCATCGGCGAGCGGGGGGAGTCGCTGTCGGGTGGCCAGCGCCAAGGGGTGGCGATCGCGCGGGCGGTATTGCTTGAGCCGCCGATTCTGCTGCTGGACGAGCCGACGGGCGCCATGGATTTTTCTTCCGAAGCGCAATTCAAAGAGCGCTTGCGCAGCTACGCTAAACACAAGACGATGATCGTGGTGACGCACAGGAACACGCTGCTGGATTTGGCTGATCGAATCATTGTCATTGACGAAGGCCGCATCGTTGCCGACGGACCCTACGCGCAAGTCATCGAGGCTTTGAAGGCCGGTCGCATAGGAAAAGCCTCATGAAGCCGCGCTGGATGGCATGGGCTCGTTCCCTGATTGCTGTCCTGGAGGCGATCAGGCGAGTGTTGCAGCCTCGCCTTGACCGCACGCTTTCATCGTGGCGGCAGGACGGCGGTCGCATGGACGCGGGTTTTAGCGGGGACGCGGACCGCGCCATCCTTGAGCAGGAGCCGTTACGCGCCCGGATGCTCGTGAAGAGCCTCGGTGTAGTTTTGGTTCTGGCGGTTTTGTGGGCGGGCTTCTCGGAAATCGATGAAATTACAAAAGGTGAAGGCAAGGTCATCCCTTCCAGGCAGTTGCAGATCATGCAAAGCCTGGACGGCGGCGTAGTTTCAGAGATTCTGGTGCAGGAGGGGCAGGTCGTCGAAGCGGGTCAAATCCTCGTGAATATCGACACCACACGTTTCGATTCTTCAGTGAAGGAAAACCGTGTGCAGTATTTGGCGCTGCTCGCCAGGGCGGCACGGGTCCGGGCCCTTGCCGAAGGGGTTCCTTTTGTGCCGCCGCCTGAAGCGCTTGCCGAAGCGCCGAAGACGGTTGAAGAAGAGTCGCGCGCGTATGAATCCAGCACGTCGACATTGAATGCACAACTGGGCATTGCTCAGCAGCAGTTGGCGCAACGGCAGCAAGAGCTCGTTGAGATGCGCGCCAAGCGGGAGCAGGCGTCCAGAGCTTACGAATTGACCGCCAAGGAATTGGGGTATACAAAACCTTTGCTGAAGGATGGGGCCGTATCCGAGGTCGAATTACTAAGGCTGGAGCGCGAAACCGGGCGTTTTCTGGGGGAGCGGGAAATGGCTTCCGCCCAAATATCGAAAACGCAATCAGCCATCAGTGAGGCTTCACGCAAGATCCAGGAAATCACCCTGAACTTCCAGAGCGAAGCGCGCAAGGAATTGTCAGAGACGCTTGCAAAACTTAATGTAAGTTCCGCTGGCAGCGTCGGACTTGCCGACAAGGTGGACAAGTCTTCGCTACGCTCACCCGTCAGAGGCACGGTGAAACGCCTTCTTGTCAATACCGTGGGTGGTGTGGTCCAGCCCGGCAGAGACATCATCGAAATTGTGCCTCTCGAAGAGAATTTATTGCTTGAAGCCAGGGTATCGCCCAAGGACATTGCTTTTTTGCGGCCTGGGGATAGGGCGCTGGTGAAATTTACCGCGTATGATTTTTCCATCTATGGCGGTCTTGAGGCCAAGCTGGAGTTCATTGGCGCCGATTCGGTGACCGATGAGCGCGGCAATACCTTCTATACGGTGCGTGTTCGTACCGAAAAATCCAAGCTGGGCGAGGGCCTGCCCATCATTCCCGGAATGGTGGCAGAGGTAGATATTATTACCGGCCAGAAATCCATACTGTCCTACCTTCTCAAACCTGTCTTGAAGGCAAAACAGGCCGCCTTTACCGAGCGCTAGACTTGAAATGGCAGTGGAAAATCAGGAGTTGGTGCATTTATTCCTCTGTCCGCACGGTCGCATGCTTCCTCGGTGGCGCGAGGCTTTTCAGGCGGGAAAAGCCGGGAAAATTCAATCGGCAGGAGGCAGTGCAAGATCAGGCAAGGTGGATCTCGTTTGGTTGCGTTTGGCGCACGGCTTGCCCGTGGCTGTACAAATTGAACAACTTGCACCGCAGTTGAAGCTGATCCCGTGCGTGGTGCTAAGCGATCAACCGACAGACGAGGAGGCGCTGGCTGCTTTTGCCGCCGGCGCACGGGGATATTGCAATACGCACGCCGCAGCACAGCTCTTGATCCAGGTGGCTGCAGTCGTTTTGCAGGGGGGGCTCTGGATTGGCGAGTCATTAATGCAAAGATTGGTCAGTGCCACAAGCCGCCTTCAGGCGGCTGCAACGACCGTCCCCTTGCCGCAAGAGGGTGAGACTTGGTCGAAAGATTTGACGGGTCGCGAAAAAGAGGTCGCCAGCACGCTTGCCCGCGGAGCCAGCAACAAGGAGATCGCGCGGGCGCTCGGTATCACCGAGCGTACCGTCAAGGCGCATGTCGGCGCTGTCCTTGACAAGCTTCAGGTCCGGGACCGCCTGCAACTGTCGCTGATCGTCAACGGGCGGGCATCCAAGCAGGCCTGAACGCGGTTTTCAGTTTCCATCTAGTACCTCCGTACAGTTTCCGCGGCGGGATAAACGGACTACATTGGGCTCAATGTAATAACTCCGTCTGGAATTTCCTATGGCAGATGCAGCCAAAGTTGTCGGCAATGTGGTTTTGATTGAAGGCTTAGCATTTGCTCAAAATAAAGACGGCGAGAAACGCCCGCTGAGGTCGGGCGATGCCGTGCTTGAAGGTGAGGTGGTCGTTACGGCGGACGGGGGCCGTGTGGAGCTGGCTTTCGATCAAGGGGGAAAGCTTCTCATCCATGCCAATGAAACTGTGACGCTGGATTCGACGGTGTTCGGCAATATATTGCCCGACGGCAATAGCGGCGCTCTTTTGCCACGGGTGGGCGAACTCGCCAGCATCATTAATGCAATCACCGAAGGCAGCAGTCTTGACAGACTTTTGCAGGAAACATCGGCTGGACTGAGTCCGACTTCTAGCCTCAGTGATGCCAGCATCAGGTCAAATGATGGCAATAGCTTCGTTCAGTTGATACGGACGGTTGAGGCGCTTGCGCCGTTGACATATAAGTACACCTCGCTTGATCGGCAATCTATAGAGGATTCGCCTACGAGCGGGGGGCAGTCCGTCAATACGGCGGGCGCTTCTGATGTTGGTGATGGGGCTATCGCTAGTGTGACTTCTGCGGGGGGCTCCGGGGTGCTGGTGCCGACATTAGCGCCAGCGCCGACACCAGCCGTGGTCATCACCCTGACCGGCACCAACGACGCCGCGGTGATCGGCGGCACCGTCACCGGCGCCGTGACCGAGGACGCGGCCACCCCGACCCTGTCGGCCAGCGGCACGCTGACCATCACCGATGCCGACACCG
>JAURVI010000039.1 GCA_030655515.1 Polaromonas sp.
GTTGAGCACCTTGGCCAGCGGGGCCAGGGCGTTGGTGGTGCAGCTGGCGTTGCTGATGATGGCTTCGCCGGCGTACTTGGCATCGTTCACGCCGTAGACGAACATGGGCGTGTCGTCCTTGCAGGGGGCCGACATGATGACCTTCTTGGCGCCTGCGTCGATGTGCTTCTGGCAGGTTTCCTTGGTCAGGAACAGGCCGGTCGATTCGAGCACGATGTCGGCGCCGACTTCGTTCCACTTGAGGTTCGCGGGGTCGCGCTCCTGCGTGAGGCGGATCTTCTTGCCGTTGACGATCAGCGTGTTGCCGTCGACCGTGACTTCGCCCTTGAAGCGGCCATGCACCGAGTCGTACTGCAGCATGTACGCGAGGTAGTCGGGCTCGAGCAGGTCGTTGATGGCGACGATTTCGATGTCGTTCTTGAAGTTCTGGACCGCTGCGCGCAGCACGTTGCGACCGATGCGGCCGAAGCCGTTGATACCGAGTTTGATAGCCATCTGACTTGCTCCTAAGGTTGAAAAACTTGATGTGGACCGGCGGGAAGAAATGCCCTGCGCGCGATCAGTCGCGCAAGGCTGCCTCCACCGTGGCGGCAACGTTCTCCGCCGTGAATCCGAAGTGCTTGAACAGCACCGGCGCGGGGGCCGACTCGCCGTACGTGTCGATGCCGACGACGGCCGCGCAGCCGTACTTCCACCAGCCGCCCGTGCAGCCCATTTCCACGGCGATGCGCGGAATCTTCCTGGGCAGCACGGCCTTCTTGTAGGCCACGTCCTGGCGGTCGAAGGTGGTGGTCGAGGGCATCGACACCACGCGCACGGCGATCTTCTTCTCGGCCAGCAGCTTCTGCGCGGCAATGGCGAGCTGCACTTCGGAGCCGGTGGCGATGATCACCGCCACGGTCTTCTTGTTCTTCAGGCCGACGGCTTCCGGCTCGGACAGCACGTAGGCGCCGCGGCTGATGTCGCCGAGTTCGCTCTTCGCCGCGTAGGCGATGTTCTGGCGGCTCAGCAGCATCGCGGTCGGGCGCGACTGGTTCTGCAGCGCCACGGCCCAGGCCACGGCGGTTTCGGCCGTGTCGCCCGGACGCCAGACGTCCAGGTTGGGAATGAGGCGCAGCGAGGCGGCGTGCTCGATCGACTGGTGCGTGGGGCCGTCTTCGCCCAGGCCGATGGAGTCGTGCGTGAACACGTGGATCACGCGGCGCTTCATCAGCGCGGCCATGCGGATGGCGTTGCGGCTGTAGTCGCTGAAGGTGAGGAAGGTGCCGCCGTAGGGGATGTAGCCGCCGTGCAGCGACACGCCGTTCATGATGGCCGCCATGCCGAACTCGCGCACGCCGTAGTTGATGTGGCGGCCGATGGTGCCGTGCGGGGCCTCGGCCGGGGCTGCGGGCTTGGCTTCGTCTTCGGCGCCTTGCTTGGCGTCCACCGCGGGCATGTTCATGACCACGGCGCCGGTCTTCGGATCGAAGCGCAGGGCGGCCGTGCTCTTGGTGTTGGTGAGGTTGGAGCCGGTCAGGTCGGCGCTGCCGCCGAGCATTTCGGGCAGCGCGGCGGTGAAGGCTTCCAGCGCGAGCTGGCTGGCCTTGCGGCTGGCGACGGTCTCGGCCTTGGTGTGGGCGGCGACCACGGTGTCGAACGCGACCTGGTGGAAGTCCTTGGGCAGCTCGCCCTTCATGCGGCGCGTGAAGTCGGCGGCCAGCTCGGGGTAGGCCAGCGCGTAGGCGGCGAACTTCGCGTTCCACTCGGCTTCGATGTTGGCGCCGGCTTCCTTGTGGTTCCAGTCGGCGTACACCTCGGCCGGGATCTCGAAGGGCGGGTAGTGCCAGTCGATGGCGTCGCGCGTGAGCTTGATCTCGTCGGCGCCCAGCGCCTCGCCGTGCGCCTTGGCGGTGCCCTGGCGGTTCGGGCTGCCCTTGCCGATGACGGTCTTGCAGTTGATGAGCGTGGGCTTGTCGCTCGACTGCTTGGCCTTGGCGATGGCCTTGGACACTTCCTTGGCGTCGTTGCCGTCGATCGGGCCGATCACGTGCCAGCCATAGGCGTGGAAGCGCTCGGCCACGTTGTCGATGTACCAGGGCTTGACCTGGCCGTCGATGCTGATGCCGTTGTCGTCGTACAGGGCGATCAGCTTGTTCAGGTGCCAGGCGCCGGCCAGCGCGCAGGCTTCGTGGCTGATGCCTTCCATCATGCAACCGTCGCCCAGGAAGGCGTAGGTGTGATGGTCGACGATGGCGTGGTCCTTGCGGTTGAACTCGGCCGACAGCAGCTTCTCGGCCAGCGCGAAGCCCACGGCGTTGGTGATGCCCTGGCCCAGCGGGCCGGTGGTGGTTTCCACGCCCGGGGTCACGTCGACTTCAGGGTGGCCCGCGGTCTTGCTGTGCAGCTGGCGGAAGTTCTTGAGCTCGCTGATCGGCAGGTCGTAGCCAGTGAGGTGCAGCACCGAGTACAGCAGCATCGAGGCGTGGCCGTTCGACAGCACGAAGCGGTCGCGGTCGAACCAGTGCGGGTTCGCGGGGTTGTAGCGCAGGTGTTCGCCCCACAGCGCGACGGCCATGTCGGCCATGCCCATCGGTGCACCCGGATGTCCGGAATTCGCTTGTTGGACGGCATCCATGGCCAGCGCGCGGATCGCGTTGGCCATCAGGGCTTGGTTTGCCATGGGCATGGGACTTTCGGGGGAAAAGGGTGGGTGGGATAGGGGGGAACCCGCGATTTTACCGGGCGAGCCCACCAGAGCGCCGATACAGGCCGAACACCCCGCCGATGTTCTCTTGTGCGCTCCCGCGCTGCTAGAGTTGCGCCCCATGCATGGGCTGCACCTCACCGCCGACCTCCACGACTGCCAATGCGGCCTTCAATGGCTCACCGACCGGGAGGCGCTGGGCGCCGTCTGCCTGAAGGCGGTGGCCGCCGCGGGGCTGCAGGCGGTGGGCAAGCTGGTGCACGGATTTCCCGCGACGCCGATGGGGCCGGGCGGCGTCACGGCCACGGTGCTGCTGGCCGAATCGCACCTGTGCATCCACACCTGGCCCGAGCAGCGCGGCGTGACGCTGGACGTGTACGTGTGCAATTTCGGCGGCGACCACTCGGCCAAGGCGCACGCGCTGATGGAACGCCTGGTGTCGCTGTTCCAGCCGCGGCACAGCGAGCGCAACGAGCTGCAGCGCGGGCGCGTCGCAGCGTGAGCACCGCGGCCCCGATCCGCGCGATGGTCCTGGCCGCGGGCCGCGGCGAGCGCATGCGCCCGCTGACCGACACCTGCCCCAAGCCCCTGCTCGAGGTGCGCGGCAAGCCCCTGATGCAATGGGCGATGGAGGCGCTGGCCGCCGGCGGCTTCACCGAACTGGTGGTCAACACCGACTGGCTGGGCGACCAGATTTCAGGGCGCTTCGGCTCGAATCCGTTGACGGGCAACGGTGTCGCGCTATCAATTTCATACTCTGAAGAAGGCCGCGACTTCGGCGGCGCGCTGGAAACGGCTGGCGGCATCGTGCGCGCGCTGCCGCTGCTGGGCGAGGTGTTCTGGGTGGCGGCGGGCGACGTGTTCGCACCCGACTTCCGCTTCACCCGGGCCGCGGTCGACCGCTTCGTCGCCAGCGGCAAGCTCGCCCACCTGTGGCTGGTACCCAACCCGGCGCACAACCTCAAGGGCGACTTCGGCCTGTCGCCGCAGGGCCTGGCCCTCGACACGGCCGCCGAGAAGTTCACCTTCTCGACCATCGCCCTCTACCGCGCCGCATTCTTCGCGCCGCCGTACGGCGACATTCCGGCCGGCAACCCCGCCGGCCGCAAAGCCCCGTTGGCGCCGATGCTGCGCGCCGCGATGGACAATGAAATGGTGAGCGCCGAGCTCTACACCGGCGCCTGGACCGATGTGGGAACGCCCGAGCGCCTCGGTCAGCTCAATCAACTGAATCAACCGAACACGCCGAGATGACTTCAGACACCACCACCTCCGCCATCTATGCCGAGCGCCGCGCGCGCCTCGCCGCCCAACTGGGCAAGGACGGCATCGCCATCATCCCCACCGCGCCCGAGCGCCAGCGCAACCGCGACAGCGACTTCCTGTTTCGCCACGACAGCTACTTCTATTACCTGAGCGGCTTCACCGAGCCCAACGCGTGGCTGGTGCTGTCGGGCGACGGCCGCTCCACGCTGTTCTGCGCGCCCAAGGACCTGGAGCGCGAGATCTGGGACGGCTTCCGCCTCGGCCCCGAGGCCGCGCCCGCCGCGCTGGGCGTGGACGACGCGCTCTCCGTCAGCGACCTCGACGCGAAGCTGCCCAAGCTGCTGGAAAACAAGTCGACCGTGTGGTTTCCCTTCGCCACGCACAAGGGCCTGGAGACGCGCATCGACGGCTGGCTGCAGTCTGTGCGCGCGCGCGTGCGCTACGGCGCGCTGTGCCCCGAGGAGCAGCGCGACCTGTGCGGCCCGCTCGACGAGATGCGCCTGGTGAAAGACGCGCACGAGCAGGACGTGATGCGCCGCGCCGCGCAGATCAGCGCGCGCGCCCACATCCGCGCGATGCAGCTGTCGGCGCGCATGTTGCGCGAGGGCAAGGACGTGCGCGAGTACCACCTCGACGCCGAGCTGCTGCACGAGTTCCGCCTGGGCGGCTCGCAGTACCCGGCCTACGGCTCCATCGTCGCGGCCGGCGCCAATGCCTGCGTGCTGCACTACCGCGCCGACGCCGCGCCCGTGCGCCCGGGCGAGCTGGTGCTGATCGACGCAGGCTGCGAGCTCGACGGCTACGCCAGCGACATCACCCGCACCTTTCCGGCCGACGGAAAGTTCACCGGCCCGCAGCGCGCGCTGTACGACCTGGTGCTGCAGAGCCAGTACGCCTCGGCCGCCGCCACCAAGGCCGGCAACCGCTTCAACGACCCGCACGACGCGGCCGTGAAGGTGCTGGCGCAGGGCATGCTCGACCTGGGCCTGCTGGACGCCAACAAGATCGGCGGGCTGGACGACGTGATCGACTCGCGCGCCTACTTCCAGTTCTACATGCACCGCACCGGCCACTGGCTGGGCATGGACGTGCACGACTGCGGCAGCTACGTCGAGCCCACGCAGGTCGGCGAGGTGAGCGAGCGCAAAGATCCGCTGTCCAACGAAGTCATCAAGAACCGCCCGAGCCGCATCCTGCACCCGGGCATGGTGCTGACGCTGGAACCCGGCATCTACGTGCGCCCCGGCGAAGGCGTGCCTGAGCAGTTCCACCACATCGGCATCCGCATCGAGGACGACGCGATCGTCACGGCCGAGGGCTGCGAGCTCATTTCTCGCGGCGTGCCGGTGGACGCGGACGAGATCGAGGCGCTGATGCGGGCCTGACCGGCCTGAGCGGCTTGGTCGCCCGCTGCGACACCGGCGGCGGCGCGTGCCGCGCCTGCAGGAAGTCGATGAACACCCTGAGCTTGCGCGGCATCTGCGCGCGGCCCGGGTGGTACAGGTAGAAGCCCGGAAAGCTCGGCCACCACGGCTCGAGCAGCGGCACGAGGCGGCCGCTCGCGAAGTCTTCGCGCACGGCGTCCTCGAACGCCACCATGATTCCCGCGCCCGAGCGCGCGGCCGCCAGCAGCACGTCGCTGTCGTTGCTCACCAGCGGCCCGGCCACCTCGATGTCGAGCACGCGGCCGTCCTGCGCGTACTCCCAGCGATACAGGCCGCCCGTGGTCAGGCGGTAGTTCAGGCATTGGTGCGCGCGCAGGTCCTCGGGCGATCGGGGCAGCGTGCGGCCCGCGAGGTAGCGCGGCGAGGCGAAGGTGACCATGCGCTGCGGCCCGCCCACGGGCACGGCCACCACGTCCTGCGCGAGGCTTTCGCCGAGCCGGATGCCGGCGTCGAAGCCGCCTTCCACCAGGTCGACCATTCGGTTGTCGCAGACCAGCTCGAGCGTGATGTCGGGGTAGGCCTGCGCGAAGTCGCCGAAGTGCGGGTACAGCAGCAGCTCGGTGGACACCCGCGCGGCGTTCAGGCGCAGCAGGCCGGCCGGCCGGTCGCGCGCCTCGTCGAGGCCTTCGACCGCGTGCGCCAGCGCATCGAGCGCCGGGCGCGCGCCGTTCAACAGTTGCTGGCCCAGCTCGGTCACGCCTACGCGGCGCGTGGTGCGGTCGAGCAGGCGCACGCCCAGGCGCTGCTCCAGCGTGCGCACCGTCTGCGACAGGGCCGAAGGCGACACGCCCAGTTCTTCCGCGGCGCGGGTGAAGCTGGCGTGGTGCGCCACGCGGGCGAAGGCGGCGATTGCGGGGAGCAGTTCGGGCGACATGCGGGTCATTATGAAGACTGGCTTCACAAAGCATCAAGCCCAGGGGGCTGTTTCCGAGGCAATGCCGGAACTACCTTCGAGGCCATGGCGCTGCAACCGCGCCGCCAACCGGCAAGCCACCTCGAAAGGACATCCACCATGAAGCTCGACCACTACCTCACCCTCGGCCGCTCGGGCCTGCGCGTCAGCCCCCTGTCGCTGGGCACCATGACCTTCGGCAGCGACTGGGGCTGGGGCGCCGACGCGAGCGAGTCGCGCCGCATGTTCGACCTGTACCGCGAGCGCGGCGGCAACTTCGTCGACACCGCCAACTTCTATACCAACGGCAGCTCGGAGAAGCTGCTCGGCCAGTTCCTCGAAGGCCAGCGCGAGTCGGTGGTGCTGGCCACCAAGTACACGCTGAACATGCAACCCGGCAACCCCAACGCGGGCGGCAACCACCGGCGCAACATGGTCCGCTCGGTCGAGGCCAGCCTGAAGCGCCTGGGCACCGACTACATCGACCTTCTGTACCTGCACATCTGGGACAACCTCACGCCCGTGGAGGAAGTGATGCGCGCCTTCGACGACCTGGTGCGCTCGGGCAAGGTGCTGTACGCGGGCATCTCCGACACGCCGGCCTGGCAGGTGGCGCGCATGCAGACACTGGCGGACCTGCGCGGCTGGACGCCGCTGGTGGCGCTGCAGATCGAGCACAGCCTGATCGAGCGCACCGTGGAGCGCGAGCTGCTGCCGATGGCGCACGAGCTCGGCCTGGGCGTGATGGCGTGGTCGCCGCTGGGCAGCGGCGTGCTGTCGGGCAAGTACACGCGCGCCGACCTCGGCCACACGAAGGACGCGGCCTTGGGCGTGACCGGCACGCGCAAGGACGTGGCCGCCGGCAACGGCGCGCTCAGCGAGCGCTCGCTGGCCATCGCCGAGGTGGTCGCGCAGGTGGCGAAGGAACAGGGCCGCTCGTCCGCGCAGATCGCATTGGCCTGGCTGCTGCACCGCACGGCGCCGGTGGTGATGCCGATCATCGGCGCGCGCACGCTGGCGCAGTTCGAGGACAACCTGGGCGCGCTCGACGTGCGGCTCGACGACGCCGCGCTGCAGCGGCTCGACGCGGCCAGCACCATCGCCAAGGGCTTTCCGCACGACTTCATGGCCTTGCCGATGACGCAGGGCGTGGTGTCCGGCGGCACGGTGACGCGGCGGCCGGCATGACGCAGCGGCGGCGCGGCGCGCGATGACGGGCGGGCGTCTCGCCTTTCCTCGCCGCGTGGCTCAGCCGGCGAGCAGCAGCCAGGCCAGCGCCCCGCCCAGCGCGAGCAGCGCGGCCGCGCAGGCGATCCAGTGAAGGCGGCGCGGCGCGTAGCTCAGGAGGCCGACCGTCACCTGCGCGGCCACGGTCAGTGCGCCGAGCCACAGCACCCAGCCGATCGCGCGGCCGCCCGACTGCAGGCTGGCCGCGAGCGACATGCACAGCAGCGCGGTGCCACCCAGCTGCAGCCAGCGGCGCCACGCGCCCGGCGTGCTGCCGCGGCCGAACACGTCTTCGGTGTGGCGGTCCATCGCGAGGCTCAGCGCACAGAAGCCGGCAAGCGACGCGGTGAAGACCAGGAGGAGGAGCAGCGTGTCCATCAGGGGCGCTGACCCGACGCGGTGGAGGTGGCCAGTCCATCGGCATTCGCGGGCATGGGCTCGCCATTCGATGCCTGCGCCCGCGCTGCCGTCTGCTTGCGGTGCTTGCGCTCCACCAGCCACGCCGCGCCCGCGAGCGCGAGCCCCAGCGCGATCGCCACCAGGTCGAAGCCCGCCACCGCGCTCGGACCCGAGCGCAGGCTCACCGTCAACGGAGCAGGGCCGGTGAATGCGTTGAGCACCGGTAGCAGCACGAACAGCAGCGCGCCCAGCGCCAGCTGCGCCTGCCACATGCGCAGCGTGGGCCGCAGCAGGCCCAGCACCGCGGCGGCGCCCCAGACGATGAAGAACCAGCGGACCTCGGCCTCGCCGCGGCCGGCCACGTCGAGCGGCAGCAGCCGGTTGGCCCAGAAGAAGGCGGCCATGGCCATCGGCAGGCCGGCGATCGCGCCGAGGTTGAGCCCGTCGACCAGCCGCAGCCCGAAGCCCACGCGGCCGCCCTGCTTGAGCGCCTTGGCGAACTTCTGGCGCTCCTTCACGGCCCACAGCAGCAGGCCGGTGGCCACCATCAGGCAGCCCGCGAGGCCCGACACGAAGAACAGCGCGCGCACCAGCGGATCGCCGAAGCGCCCGATGTGCAGCCCGTAGAGCACGCTGCGCGTCTCGGCAGCGGCCGGCGTGGTCTCGCCGAACGCGCCGATCGGCGCGCCGGTGACGCCGTCGAACTGCATCGTCGGCTGCTCGGAGCCCATCTGCGCGCCGTCGCCGCGGCGCACGATGACCACCGCGTTCGCGTCGTTGGGCGAATTGACGGTGATGCGGCTCACCGGCGCGCCGCCCCAGTGCGCCGAGGCCTGCGCGAGCATCGGCGCGATGGGCGCCATCGGCGCCTTCGTGCCCGAGGCCTTGAACGCGTCGCGCGTGCTTCCCGCGAAGGCTTCGGCAAAGAAGGCCTGCGTGCCGCCGCTGTCCTTGTAGGCCGCCTGCGGGCCCCAGGGCATGTACATGAACATCAGCGTGACCAGGCCCGTGTACGTGATCATCGCGTGGTAGGGCAGCGCCAGCACCGCCGTCGCGTTGTGCGCGTCGAGCCACGAGCGCTGGCCCTTCTTCGGGCGGAAGGTGAAGAAGTCCTTGAAGATGCGCTTGTGCGTGACGATGCCGCTGAAGATGGCAACGAGCATGAACATCGCGCAGAAGCCGACGATCCAGCGCCCCCAGATCGCGGGCATGTAGTGCAGGTCGAAGTGCAGCCGGTAGAAGAACTCGCCGCCCAGCGTCTCGCGCACCGCCGCGGAGGCTTCGCCGGTGGCGGGGTCGAGCACCGCGCGGCCGAAGCGGTCGCGGCGGCTCGCCGGCGCGGCGCCGGCGGGCGGCGCGGGCCTGGTCCAGAACAGGCTGGTGGATGGCTCGCGCTGCGTCGGCAGCGTGATGAACCAGCGCGGCCCGTTCGCCGCGTGCTGCTGCAGCCAGGCGAAGGCCGTCTCGGCCGAGCGGGCCTGCGGCACCGGCTCGCGCAAGAGGCCGTGCAGCTCCGGCTTCATCCAGACCGTGATCTCGTCCTTGAAGTACGAGGCCGTGCCGGCCGCGAACACCATGAACAGCACCCAGCCGACCAGCAGGCCCGACCAGGTGTGCAGCCACGCCATCGACTGGCGGAACCCCTCCTTCATGCGCCGCCTCCGGCCGCGGGCAGGCACAGCCACAGCAGGAGCGCCAGCGGCGCGGCCACGGCGGCCAGGCCGCTCCATGCACGCACCGCGGTGCGCGCGGCGAACACCCACATCACCGCGAGCGCGAAGACGATGAAGGACGCCAGCGTGCCGGTCAGCGCGGCCTCGCTGCGCGCCATGCCGCTTGCGAAGGGCAGGCACACGGCGAGTGCGGCGGCGGACAGGGCCGCCACGCCGTAGCCGCCGAGGATGGCGGCGAGCGCGCGGGATGCGACGCCGAGCCGGTGGCGCACGCCGGCGGTCACAGCGCGGGCCTGGCGGCGCGCAGGATCGTTCGGAAATTCATTGGGGGAAGGGAACCGGGAAAAAAGCCAGATGAGAATCATACTCATCTGGGCGATTTCTCCCAAGCGGCGGCCGCCGTCGCCCCGCGGGCTCGAGGGTTCGGCGGCTCAGGCCAGCGCGTCGAGTTCGCAGGCGGCCATGCGGTCGAGTTCGTCGGCCTGCGCCGCGTGCCGCTGGCCCCATTCGCACAGCGCGCGCAGCAGCGGCTTCAGGCTGCGGCCCAGCTCGGTCACCGAATACTCCACGCGCGGCGGCATCTCGGCAAACACCTCGCGCGCCACCAGCCCGTGCGCCTGCAGTTCGCGCAACTGCTGCACCAGCACCTTCTGGCTGGTGTCGGGCAGTTGCCGCTTGAGCTGCGACAGCCGCCGCGGCCCGGCGAACAAGTGATAAAGAATGATCGCCTTCCAGCGGCCGGACAAGACCCTGAGCGCGCGTTCTGCGGGCAGCGTGGGAAGCTGCTTGATGGCATCCACCATGGTGACCTCGCGGTGCCTATGGCACGTCGTTGTGTGTATGAAAGGCGTGGAGGGTACGGCAATCTCGCGGCTTATTTCCCCACCTTCGCGAGTGCCAATGAAAGCCGTACAGCTAAGCCGAACCGGAGCGCCCGGCGTGCTCCACGCCGTCGACATGCCCGCGCCCGTTCCCGCCCCCGGGGAGGTGCTGGTGCGCGTGCATGCGGCGGGCGTCAACTTCTTCGAGACCCTGGTGCGGCAGGGCCGCTATGCCGAGGCGCCAGTGCTGCCGATGGTGCCCGGCGTCGAGGTCGCGGGCGTGGTCGAGGCACTCGGCCCGGGCGCCGACGCGGGCCTGCTCGGCGCGCGCGTGGCGGTGCCGCTGTTCGCGGCCGGGCGCGGCGCGGGCGGCTACGCGCAGTACGTGGCGGTGGACGCCGCGTTCGCCTTCCGCCTGCCCGGGCGGCTCGGCTTCGAGGATGCCGTGGCGCTGCTCGTGCAGGGGCTCACCGCCTCGCTGCTGCTGCGACACAGCCCGCCGGCCGGCAAGACGGTGCTGGTGATGGCCGCGGGCGGCGGCGTCGGTTCGCTGCTGGTGCAGCTCGCGCGGCGCGCGGGCGCGGGCGCAGTGATCGCGGCGGCGAGCGGCGCGGACAAGCTGGCGCTCGCGCGCCGACTGGGCGCGCACGTAGGCATCGACTACAGCGAGGGCGGCTGGCCCCGGCAGGCCGGGGCCGGCGCCGACATCGTCTACGACACCGTGGGCGGCACGCTCACGCAGGCGGCGCTCGACGCGCTGGCGCCGGGCGGCGAACTCGTCTTCGCAGCGCTCGGCCGCTTCGCGCTTTCGCCGGCCCGGCTCGAGGCGATGCTCATGGACAACCAGTCGCTCAAGGGCTTCGCGCTGTTGCCGCTGCTAGACGCGGCAACGCTCGCCGAGAGCCTCGCGTCGCTTTTCGCGCTCGCGGCCAGCGGCGAACTCGAGGTGGTGCGCGGCGGCAGCTTCGCGCTGGAAGACGCCGCGCAGGCGCACCACGCGCTCGAGAGCCGGCGCACATCCGGCAAGGTAGTGCTGGTGCCCTGAACCAAGGCCAAGACCGCGGCCGAGGACGCGCTCGCTTACTTCGCCTGCAGCAGCGCGCCCGCTTCCAGCAGCACCAGCTCGTTGTCGTCCGCCTTGTTCGGCTCGCGGCTGCTCGAGAAGGGCAGGTTGTTGTCGTTGCCCACCACGATGTGCGTGGCATCGACCACGTCGACGTTCTCGATCGTGAAGAACGGGAACTTGAGCACGCCGTCGTTCAGCGGCTTGCGCGCGAGCTTGTCGGGGTCGGCGATGTTCAGCAGGTCGATGTAGCCGATCTTGCGCACCGGGCCGCCCGCGTTCGCATCACCCAGCTCGACCTTGTAGACGCGCTTGAACTTCGCGATGTCATGGAAGCAGTCGGTGCGCTTCTGGCCTTCGGGGCAGGCCTTGTCGCTCGTGCCTTCGCCGTTGTCGCGCTCGATGATCAGGCCGGTGGTGCCGTCGATCATGTTGAAGTCGCCGATGGCGTTGCCATTGGCTTCGAGCACGTACTTCCAGTGGCGGCCCGTCCACTTTTCCGAAGCCACGTCGAACTCCAGCACGCGCAGCGCTTCCTTGCCCTCGACCTTCTCGAAGTCCTTGGCCTCGGCGTTCCACACCGGGCCTTCGAGCAGCGCGTACAGCTTGCTGCCGTCCTTCGACGAGGCCATGCCTTCGAAGCCCTTGGAGCGCTTGATCTGGAAATCGACCGCGCCACCAGGCACTCCCGGCGTCGTGACCGCGGGGTGATCAGGCGAGCGCACGGCCTTGCCGTCGACCAGCGTGTCGAACACCGCGAGCACCTTGCCCTTGAGATCGGCCTTGATCAGGAAGGGACCGAACTCCTCGCCGATCCACAGCGCGCCGCCGGCGAACTGGAAGCTCTCGGGGTCGAAGTCGGAACCCGTCAGGTAGCGCTGCTTGGTGCCTTCGTGGACGATGCGAAAGGGCACCTTCTTGTCGGGGTCGTGCAGGAACACGGTTTCCAGGCGGTTGAACTTGCCGCTCTTGAAGTCCACCTTGTAGTGGTTCAGGTAGAGCATGAAGTCGGGCGAGTTGGCCTTGGCGCCCGCGCCGTTGTCGGTGAGGATCCAGAACGTGCCGTCGTCCATCTTCTTGATGCCCGAGTGGCCCTGCAGCGGCTGGCCCTTGAAGGGCAGCGACACGCCCGTGCCGCGCCCGCCGGAGAGGCCTTCGACGGCGCCGATCGCCTCGACGCGCCGGGGTGTCGTGAACTTGCCGCTGACCTGCAGGTCGGCCGGTGCGTCCTTCGGCGCGGCCACGAAGCTTTGCGCGGGCAGCACGGCATGGCCGGCGAGGGTGGACGGAAAGACGGTCTGCGCCGCCACGCTGCCGCATGCGAGCGCGGTGGCAAGCGCCGTGGCCAGGGCGACAACGGAAAGGGAGGAAGGAGAAGCGAGACGCGTCATGAGCGGGAAAGTTCCAAGTCGAAAACGCGTGACCATGCCGGGCAGGCATGACGTCCCCATGACATCCTTTCAAGGCGCAATGTCTACCGTCACCTCGCGCGATTCGGCGCGGCCCTGGTCGTCGACCGCACGCAGCACATAGCGCCGGCCCGACTCCGAAAGGCTCGGCATCCACGTGATGCCTTCGCCCGGCGCGGCGCGGCCGATGAGTGCGTCGTCGGCGAACCAGTACACCGTCTGCGTGCCGGCGGCGGCCTCGGCGCGCAGCACCAGCGGCTCGGGCTTCTTCACGCGCAGCGTATGGCGCACGCCGCGCAACGGCGAGGTGATGAGCGGTGCACCCTCGGGCGCTTCACCGTCCTTCTCGCAGCCGTCGGCCGGCGCGCTGGCACGCGGCAGGCCGGCCTGGCGGAACAGGCGGCGCATGTCGCTGCCCCATTGCTCCACCACCTGCTGGCGCGCGTTCGGCTGCGGGCCGCACACCACCTTGCCGGTGGTCTCGTCGACCCATACCGCGCGGTGCAGGTTGCTGACCTGGATCGGCGACTTGCCGGCGATGAACCATGTGGTCGCGCGCACCGGGCACAGCGCGTCGGGCAGGCCGCCGGTGGCGGCGCAGACCTCGACCTGGCGCAGGTCCGGCGGCTGGCGCGACGCGACCTCGCCCGGATCGAGCCGCTCCGCGCGCAGCGCATCGACCATGCGCAGGAACAGCGGCGCGGCGGCATCGACACCCACCAGCGCGGGGTTGCTGCTGCCGTCGAAGTTGCCCACCCACACCACCAGCACATGGCGGCCGAACACGCCGGCCGTCCACGCATCGCGAAAGCCCCACGAGGTGCCCGTCTTCCATGCGATGGCGGGGCGCGCGGGCAGCGTGGTGTCGGGGCGCGGCGTGTGGCGCAGCATGTCGAGCGTGATGAACGAGGCCTCTTCGCTCAGCAGGCGCAGCGGCTGCACCGGGGGTTCGCCGGGCGCGGGCTGCGTGTAGCGAAGGGGCTGCGAGAGGCCGCCGTTGGCCAGCGTGGCGTACATGCCCGCGAGCTCCTCGGGCGTGACCTCGCCGCCGCCCAGCACCAGCGCCAGGCCGTAGTGCGATTCGCTCTGCAGCTTCTGCACGCCGGCCAGGCGCATGAAGTCGTAGAGGCCCGGCTTCGAGAGCTTGGCGGCCACCGCCACCGCGGGGATGTTGCGGCTGCGGATCAACGCCTCCTGCGCCGGCAGCGGCCCCGCGAAGCGATGGTCGAAGTTCTCGGGCGTGTAGGGGCCGAAGGAGGTCGGCGAATCCTTCAGCATCGTGCGCGGATGCAGCAGCCCCTGGTCGAGCGCCAGCGCGTAGATGAAGGGCTTGAGCGTGGAGCCCGGCGAGCGCTTGGCCAGCACGCCGTTGACCTGTCCCGCGATGGCGTCGTTGCGGAAGTCGGCCGAGCCGATCATCGCGCGCACCTGCATGGTCGATGCGTCGAGCAGCAGCGCGCTGGCGTTGGTCATGCCCACGTCGGCGTGCGTGCGCAGGTACTGGGCCATCACGCGCTCCAGCGTGGACTGCATGCGCAGGTCGATGGTGGTGCGCACCTCCTGCACGCCGCGCTCCTGCGCGAGCAGCATGTCGGTGGCGTGCGGCGCCAGGAACGGCAGGCTGCCGCGCGACTGCGCGGAGAGCGCGAGCTGCGCATCGGGCGCATGCTGCCTGGCGGCGGGATCGCGCTCGGCCCACAGCGCCCACAGGCGTTCGCGCGCGGACTGCAGCTCGGTGTTGCGGCCGCGCTCGGCGATGCGCTTGACGGGGTTCTGCGGAATCACCGCGAGCGTCAGCGCCTCGGGCAGGCTGAGCTTGGCGGCGTCCTTGCGGAAGTAGATGAGGCTCGCGGCCTGCACGCCTTCGATGTTGCCGCCATAGGGCGCGGTGTTGAGGTAGGCCTCGAGGATGTCGTGCTTGCTGAAGCGGGCCTCGAGCCACAGGGCCGCGAAGATCTGCGCGATCTTGCCGGTGGGCGTGCGGCTGTCGATGCCGTACACACGGCGCGCGAGCTGCATGGTGAGCGTGGAGCCGCCCTGGCGGCGCTCGCCGCTGGTGATGCGCCATGCGCTGCGCGCGAGCGCGGCGGGGTTGACGCCGGGATGCGTGTAGAAGCGGCGGTCTTCGTAGAGCAGCACGGCATCGACCAGCGTGGGCGAGATGCGCGCGAGCGGCACCCAGAGGCGGTACTGCTCGTCGCCCGCGAGCGTGAGGCGCATGAGCTCGCCGCCCTGGGCGTAGACGGCGCGCGAGCTGCCGACGGTTTCGCTCAATGCCGCGTGGGGCCAGAGGCGCAGCAGGGCGAGCAGCGCGGCGATGAAAGCAAGGACGACGAGCGTCTTGCGCGCGCGGGTCTTGCCCCCTCTCCCGCGCGCGGGAGAGGGTTGGGGTGAGGGCAGCGGCGATGGATCAGGCAGCGTGTTCATGGGAAGGCCGAACCCTCACCCTGGCCCTCTCCCGCAAGCGGGAGAGGGGACGACGCGAACAGTCGTCATGGTCAATTGCCCACCACCTGGAAGCGCCCACCCGCCGAGCGCGAGAACACGCGGCGGTCGTACATCGCCTCGCCGTATGCCGCCGGCACCACGTAGTCGCCCACGTTGGTGGCGCGCGCCTTGTACGTCACCTCCAGCAGGTCCTTGCCGATGCCGCCATAGAACACCACGCGGTCCTCGCGGATGTCGGCGTACTGCACCTGCCACGAGCCCCCGCCGCCCAGGCGCTTCTTCCAGATCGGCGCGTCGGCGTTGGTGTCGTCGTCGTCACCCACTGCCTGCAGCACCGGCTCCAGCCCGCCGGGCAACACGTCGACCAGAGCCACGTCGTTGACCTGCGCGCGCTCCAGGCTGCGCACGCGCACCCGCACCGTGACCTCGTCGCCGAGCTTCACCTTGGTGACCGGGTTGCCCTTGGCGTCGAGCACCTCGTGGATGATCTCCATGCCCTGGTTCACCGGCGTGGCGGGCACGTTGCGCTCGAAGCCCTGCTCGGCCCAGCTGTAGTACAGGTTGAAGTCGCTGTCGTTCGAGAGTTTCAGCTTCGCCGTGCCCGCCGGCACCGCGGCGCGCGTGATCGGGTTCACCGAACCCAGCGCCAGCGCCGTGGCCTGGCCCTGCGCATCGACGGCGCTCGCCGTGAGCTTGCCTTCCGCGTTCTGCCCCACGGCCTCGAAGTACGAGTCCACCGCCAGCAGCATCGAGGCCGACGACAGGCTGTTGTACCAACCGTCGCGCACCATCGCGGCCATGCCTTCCCACACCGCGGGCTTCAGCGTCTTCAGGCGCGCGGGGAAGTGCCGGCCCACCAGGTGCAGCGTCATGCTGTCGTGCACCAGCGGGTCGTAGTACGCGCCCCATACGTTGTGGCGCTGCTTCTTCTCGGTGCGCGCGAGCAGGTCGTTCCACACCGGGTCGAGCAGCTCGGCGGCCACCTGCTCCTGCTTCACGAGCTGGTAGCTCGCGGCGAGGTACACGGCGCCCAGGTCGTCGTTCCAGCCCTGCGTCTTCTTGCTGCGCCAGGCTTCGCGCAGGTTGGCCAGCGCGGCCGGCGCGATGATGCCCTGGCGCGTCAGCAGGTAGGCGGCCTGCGTGCGCTGGCGCCAGCCGTCGAGCGTGGTGTCGCCGCTGCCGAGCCAGCCCTGCAGGTAGGTGTCGGCCTTCTGCAGCAGGTCTTGCGGCACGGGCAGCTTGTGGTCCTTGGCCTCCACCAGCAGGTGCACCGCGTACAGCGTGGCGAAGGCGTCGGTGCCCGCGCCGGGCCACAGCGAGAAGCCGCCGTCGGCCGTCTGCCGTGCGCGCAGCTGCACCAGGTAGCGCTCGAAGGTCTTGCGCGCCTCGGGCAGCGGGCCCTGCTCGGCCGTGCGGCCGCGCGCCATTTCCTTCACCAGTTCGGGTCGGCCCGACAGCAGCACGGCCGGAAAGGTCTGGCTCGTGATCTGCTCGGTGCAGCCGTGCGGGTAGGCCTCCAGGTACTGCATCAGCCCGGTCGCGAAGGCCCAGGGCGCGGCCGACACGGCCACGTCGCTCTGGCGGAAGTTCGGGTACAGGTCGGCCTTGCTGGCGAGTTCGCCCGCACGCTGGAAGCTGCCGGCCTGCACCAGCGTGACGAAGGGCGACGCGGGCCGCACGCTGACCTCGGTGGACAGGCGCGCGCTGTAGGTCTTGTGCGTCGATGTGAACACCAGCGCGGACGACCCCAGCACCGCCTGCGCGCCCGGCTTGGCGCGCACGTTGAACCTGGTGCTGGCTTCGCCGCGCTCGTTGACCTTCAGCGTCTGCGTGGCCTCGCCCACCACCTCGAGCCCGCCCGATGCGGTGAGCGTGAGCGCAATGGGCGCCTCCTTGCCCGAGCCCGCGATGTTGTTCGCCAGGCCCACGCCCACTTCCACCGTGTCGCCCGGCGCCATCGCGAGCGGCGCGTTCGGCAGGATCACCATGTCGCCGCGCACCACGGTGCGCGTGCTCTTGGCGGCGGTGGTCTCGTCGTTGACGGCCACGGCCATCACGCGCAGGCTGCCGTTGAAGCTCTCGGGCACGGTGTAGCTGAACTCGCGGCTGCCGTTCACGTCCACCAGCCCCGACCAGTACGCCACCGGCTTGTCGCGCTTGCGCTTGAACGGGTTCAGGTGCTTGCCGAGTTCGCCTTCGCCGTCACCGCCGGGTGCCGCGCCCTGCATGAGCTTCTTGAACTCCGGCAGGATCAGGTCGAGCGTCTGCAGCGTGCCCACCTCGAGCGCGCGCTTCTGGAAGAAGTGCTTCAGCGGGTCGGGCGTCTTGTAGCGCGCCACCTGCAGGATGCCCTCGTCCACCGCGAACACCACGGCGCGCGTGGGCTTGTCGCTGGTGAGCTTCATCTTCACGGTCTGCCCCGGCTTCACCAGCTCGGTGCTGGTGAGCTGCAGGTTGGCCGTGCGCTGCGTGAGCGCGGTGGCGAAGGGCACGATGCCGTACGACAGCGGGCTCATGTAGACCTCGTCCGAAGACGGGTCGCGCACGAAGTGCACGTTGATGTAACCCGTGCCCTCGAAGTCCTTGGGCAGGGTGATCTTCTGCACCGAGGCGGTCTTGTCGGTCTTGAACCACGCATGCGCGTAGACCTTGTCGCGTTCGATGGTGATGAGCCCCGCGCCCACGTACGGCGCGCGGATGCTCACCGCGATCTCCTGGCCCGGCTCGTAGTCCTTGCGGTCGAGCGTGAGCTGCAGCTCGGCGTTGCGGTCGAGCGAGCGCGACACGTTGGCGTTGCCCGCCACGCTGTACTCCACGCGGTTGAGCTCCAGCCCCTGCGCGTTGCGCACCACGTAGGCGAAGTTGCCGGGCGCGCCGGTGTCCAGCGCCACCGTGTTGCCCGCGGCGGCGATGGCGAAGGGCTTCTCGTCGAGCACCACTTCCTTCTTGCGCGACTCGTAGCGGTACAGGCCGTTGTCCTGCTTGATGAGCACGGAGAGCACCTTGCGCTCCACGCGCTCGATCTTCAGCTCGGCCACGGCCGTCTTCTTCGCCTGCGGGTCGATGGCGATCACGGTGGCGTTGCGCGCGGCGCCCTTGCTCACGTAGCTGGTGTCGCCGTCGACCTTCACGCCGACCAGGTAGGGCATGTCGCTCACCAGCGTCTGCGCCTCGGCCGACACGCTGCGCCCGCCCTCGGGCTCGAAGGCCTTGGCCAGCACGTGCACCTGGTAGGTGGCGGCGTCGAAGCGCGAGAGGCGCAGGTCGAACTCGGCCTTGCCCTCGGCACTGGTCTGCACGCTGCCCAGGTCGTCGACCTGCTTGTCGGCGGCGCGCTGCGGGTCGAAGAAGGCGTAGTCGGTGAACGCGCGGAACACCGGGAAGCCGGGGCTCAGCGTGAGCGTGCCTTCCACCTTGCGGTCGGGGGCGGGCGTGCCGAAGAGGTTCTGCACGTCGACGAAGGCCTTCAGGTCCTTGGGCTTGACCCAGCCTTCGGCCGCTTCGCTGCTGAGCCTGGCCGTGACCTTGGTGCGGTCGGGCAGGAACTCCTGCACCTTCACGGTGGTGCTGCCGATCAGCAGGCCCTCGACCTCGGGCGTGCCGGGCGACGATTCGCGCGGCAGGTAGAGGTTGACGGTGTAGTTGCCGGTGGGCGAGGTGTCCTGCGTGGTGTGGGTGATTTCCGCCGCGCCGCCGGGGCCGAGCTTGAGCTTCTCGCGGCGCACGCTGAGGCCGCGCGCGTCGATGATCTCGGCTTCCAGCGGCAGGTCGCGCAGCGAGGTGCCCCAGTTGCCGGCCTTGACCATCATCGCGATGTGCATGGTGTCGCCCGGGCGGTAGATGCCGCGGTCGCTGAACACGTAGGCCGTCATCTGGTTGGGCACGCCGGCCGCGCGCAGGCCGCCCACGTCGAAGCGCGAGATGTCCAGCGTGCGGTCGGCGCGGTTGAACGGCAGGAAGCTCAGGTCGCCGTCCTTGCGCACCACCAGCACCACCGGCGTCTTCTCGCGCTGGTAGCCGGCCAGGTTGGGCAGCTTGGCGGCGCCGGTGGCGTCGGTGCTCTGCGACGCGACGATCATGCCGTTGCGGCCCCACACCTCGACCAGCGCGCCGGCCACGGGCTGCCCGTTGGCGATGCTCTGCACGAACACGTCGCGCGTGCCGTCGAGCGACTTCTTCGCGACGATGCCCAGGTCGGTGACGAGCACCAGGCGCTGGTCGAGCTGCTGCTCGGGGTTGCCGGCCTCGCCGTTGCCATCGCTGCCGTCTTCGTTGTCGGAAGACTGTTCTTCCTGCTGCGGGTCTTCGGCCTGGGCTTCGCCGTCGCCGTCGGACTTTGCTTCGGGCTTCTTCTTGGCGGCGGGGTCGTAGCCCTGCACCTTCAGCAGGAACACGCCGCGCCGGTCGGCCACGTCGCTGCGCAGGTACTCCGCGAAGTCGACGGTCTCGTAGTGCGCCTTGCCGGCGGGAATGCTCAGCGGGATCTCCTTCTGGAAGCGGTCGACCAGGTTGTCCGAGGTGAGGCCGCCGTAGAACTGCGGGTGCGAGAAGTCGCCGTTGGTCTGCGTGACCAGGTGCTGCAATTGCTGCGGCAGCAGGCGGCCGATCTCCAGGCGGATGCCGGGCAGGTCGCGCACGAGGATCGGCAGCTTGCGCTCGCCCGAGAGCGCGAGCAGGGAGCCCTGGCTCATGATGGTGAGCTCCGGCGCGAAGGTCTTCAGAAGCATCACGCCCTGCCATGCGGCACCCAGCTGGTAGCCGCCGGGCGTCTTCAGGCCCTTGGCGACGCGCACCAGCAGGTAGCGCCCGCCCTCGGCCTGCGGCATGCGAAAGCTGACCATGTCGCTCACCTCGCGCTCGCTGGCGATGGGCTGCAGGTTGATCTTCTTCGCGCGGCGCAGCACCGCATCGGTGATCTTCGCGGGGTCGGCCGACCAGTCGAACTTGTCGTCGCTGTCGTCCTTGTTGCCCTTGGCTTCTTCGGTGGCGGGCAGCAGCCAGGCCTGCACCACGCGCGCCATTTCGCGCTCGTGCACGGGCATGGAGGCGGTGACGTGCATCACGTGCTCGGGCTCGCCGTTCTCCCCGGTGACGATGGTGGGCTCCACGCTGGCCACGGCCAGGCTGAAGAGGCCGGGAATGTCGATGGCGCGCGAGGCGTCGCCGCGCTGGGCGGGGCCGCCCTTCTGCGCGACGCTGCCGGCCGTGAGGCTCAGCACCACGGGGCGCGTCTTCTCGGGAATGGGCAGCGGCTCGGACTGCACCGTGGCGTTCAGGCGCAGCTTGTCGTAGCTGACGGTGAACTTCTCGCTCGGGCACTTGCCCACGCTGAAGAACGAGGTGCCGCAGGCCTGGTCGTAGGTGAGCACCAGGCGCTTTTCGAATTCCGCGGTGTTCACGGGGTGCGAGAAGCGCACCTGGAAGAGGGCGCGGCGCACGTTGGCCTGCACCGGGTCCTGATAGAACTCGGCGGCGGCGATCTGCGCGGTGAACTCGGGCGAGGTGAACTCGTACTTGCGCAGTTCCATCTCGATGTGCGGGGCGAGCGCGCTGCCCGCGAGCTGCACCTTGTACGCCTGGCCGACGGGCCAGTCCTGCGCGGGCAGGAACTCGAGCCGGTTCTGCCGGGTCCAGGTCCAGCGCCCGGCAATGGCCGGCTCGATGCTGACGCCGGTCGCCTCCTGGCCGACGCGCGCAATGGGCGCCACGGAGGCCGAGAAGTTGATGACGAAGGGGTTGGGCCCCTTGTCGAATTCGATCTGCGTGCGCTGCGGCGGCTGCGCCTTCGCGGTGGCGACGACGGGCTCCACGCGATCGGGCGTGAGCCCGTGCCACCACTTCAGCAGGTGCGGGCTGGCCATCCAGCCGGCGAACACCAGCAACAGGAGCAGTACCAGCCAGGCCAACCGCTGCTGCAGCCATTGCAGGCCGAGCAGCAGGAACGCGCCCGCGATGCGCAACCAGCCCGGGGGGCGCCAGGAACCGATGACCCCACGGGCCACCGGACGCAGGAAGCCGAGCACGCGGCCCAGTCCGGTGAGAAGCACGTCGCTGAAGGACGCTAGTTTTCGATTGGCAAGTTGAAGCATGGATGCCTCCGCTGTTTTTGTTGGCGTTCGGGAGTGTGCTCAGGGCTTGTGAAGCAATGGCGCGGCGTGTGAAGTCTTCGTGAAAACTGCACAGGAGGCGGGGGGGGCGTGCGCAGCGAAATAAAGGGGGAGGCGAAGCCGGAGGACATTCGCGCAGCAAGGCACCCCGTCGGCGGGATCGCGCCCCTGAGCAATTGCAACTTCAGCCCCACAGCTGCGGCTTGTTCACCATCAGATAGAACACCGCGACCATGGCGACGAAAGCCGGATAACCCAGCAGCTCCCAGTAGCGCTGGTAGCGCGCATGGAGCGCCGGAAGCGGCGCGGCGTCGCGATCGGCCTGCGCCGCAAGCGCAGCCATGCGGATCTGCAGCCACACCACCGGCAGCCAGCAGGCGCCCGCGAAGACGAACAGCAGCAACGACGACGCGAGCCACGGCGTCGACATCGGCCAGCCCGCCATGTGCGCGAGCGCGAAGCCCGTGGCCGGCTGCAGGATGACGGTGGGCGTGGTGAACCACCAGTCGGCGCGCACCACCAGCCGGCTGACCACCGCCTGGGCGGGCACGCTGCCGCTGCGGTTGGTGAAGAACATGTAGAACGCCGAGCCCAGCCCCGTGCCGACCATCAGCACGCTGGAGACGATGTGCAGCCACTTGAGGACGAGGTAGGTGTTCATGGGGTCGCGCGGCGGTACAGGTGCCAGAGCAGGGCGGCGATGGGAATGTTCTTGAGCAGCGGGCCGAGCGGGTGCAGCCACAGGCCGGGCTGCAGCACTGTCGCCACCGCGGTCATGACGAACATCAATGCGAAGGCCGCGGCATAGCTCGCGCGGCACGGCCAGCGCCACAGTGCGATGCCGACGGCCAGGTCGGCTGCCGCGCCGCCGACGACCAGGCCTTGCACCAGCCACGCGGGCGATGCGATGCCGGCGGCGGCCAGCACGTCGCGGCTCTGGCCGTTCAGCTCGGCCAGGCTGGCCACGGCGGTGAAGAGCCACACCGCCACGAGGCTGAAGCGCAGCAGGCGGGTGTCGTCGGCGGCGTTCGTCATGTCGGCTCGCCGCCGTGCTGCGCGCGCTGCCATGCGGCGACCTCCTGCGCATGGCTGGCCAGGAACGCATGCATGCGCGCGAAGCGCCGCTGTGTCTGCCGCGCGAACACCCACGCGACCACGGGCTCCAGCAGCCAGCGCAAGGCCTTCGGGCCGGCCTCGATGGTGTAGACGTAGATGAGCACCGAATGGCCCGGCTGCGTGTCGCGGTGCCGCATGGACGCGGCCCAGCGGCTGAAGGGGAAAGACCGGCCGATCATCGAGGCGGCCGCGACGTTGGGCCGGTCGAAGGTGACGAAGCGGGTTCGCATCGACAGGCCGCGCAGCCAGCCGCCGCCGGTGTTCTCGGTTTCCGCGCCGACGTACGGGCAGGGCGCGCCGCCCACCACGCGGGCGTTGCCGACCAGCGAGTCCCAGCGTGCGCGCCACACGTGGTAATGGAAAGCATCGAAGACCACGTCGGCGGGCGCCGGCATGTCGAACTCAAAGCGCCGGTGCGCCATGGCCCTGTGCTTCGGTTGCAGCTGCGGCTTCTTCGGCGATGTCGGTCACCATGCCCCAGCGCGCGAACTCGGGCTCGAATTCGCGCAGGGCCAGCAAGCCGGCACAGGCATGCGCGCCAGGCGGCAAGGCCTCGCCGCGCGCCAGGCGGCGCGCCAGCAGGATGGCAGCCATGCAGGGGATTTCCGGGCCGTGGTTGTCGTCGGCCGCGATGTGCCAGGCGCGGCGCGCTGCCTTGCCCCGAGCATCCGTGCCCTCGACACGCACGACCATGCCGCCCAGCGCGCTCCCCATCGCATCGAACACGCGGCCGGCCGAATGCAGCAACGGCGCCAGCTTCTGCGGCGCGGGCAGCAGGCCCGCGCGACGCAGGAAGGCCATGAACGCGAACGCGTGCTGCGCCAGCCCGACTTCGAGCGCGGCGCGGAACATGACCGACTGCACGCCGGCATAGCGCGACGGAAAAAGCTCGAGGTCGGGGATGTCGCACAGCGCGCCGCGGCGCGGCTTCATGCGCGCGAATTCGACCCTCGCGGGATTCGCCCAGCCCGGTTGCTCGACCCAGCGGCCGCCCTGCCACACGCGGATCGGCTCGCCGCAGTAGGCGAGCACACCGGCCAGCGTGGCTTCGCCGCGCGGCGCGCCCTGCGCCGGCGCGATGCAGATGTCGATGGCGCGAAGGGCTTGCCAGCCGGCCGCGAGATGGTCGACCACGGCCGACGACAAGGCCGGCACGGTGCTCGCGCCGCTCACCGCCGTGCGGCCCGCTTCGCGAAAGGCGGCATCGAGCGCCGCCGGAAAGTCGCACACGAAGCGCCGGCCATCGGCCAGGTCGATGTAGTGCGCGCCCGCGGCCGCGACGGCCAGCGGCACGCGGTAGTCCTGGCCCTGGAACGGGCCGGCGGTGTGGATCACCAGCTCGGCGCCGAGCTCGCGCAGCGTGTCGGCGAAGGCGGGCGCCTGCACGTCGATGCGAACACCGCGCGCGGTGTTCGCGAGCGAATCCGCGAAGGCCGCGGCACGTTGTGCGTCACGCCCCGCCACCAGCAATTCGATGTGGGGGTCGGCGGCCAGCGCGCGGCAGATGCGCGCGCCGAAGTTGCCGTAGCCGCCGAGCACCAGCGTCTTCATGCCAGCGCGGTCCCCGCCACGTGCCCGCGCGTGAACGCCTCCTCGAAGATCGAGTAGCCCGACCAGTCCGCGTGCGCGAACGACAGCCGGCCCGCGGCCACGCTGCCGCGGTGCGCGTCGTCCGCCGCGCTGCGCTGCGGACCGATCCGCGCGAGCAGGCCGGGGTGTGGAATGGACATGGCGTGGCCGTAGCGCGTGATGTCGATGCGCGTGGCCAGCGAGGGCAGGTCGGGGTGCGGCACCGAGAGCTCGGCCAGCAGGTCGTCGCGCCAGCCGGTCCAGGGGCGCTCCAGCAGCAGCTTGCGGCCGTCGGCCGTGTCGTAGCCGCTCGGGCCCAGCGGGCGGTACCAGCTCAGCACGGTGCCGCGCGGCGTGGGGTCGAGCGCCTGGTGTCGCGCGTCGACATAGCCCAGGCCCCTGGTGCCGTAGATCACGTTGTCCCAGCTGGGCGCGGCGCCGTGGCGGTCGGCCAGCGGGCCGCGCAGGTGGATGTTGGCCACCAGCCAGGGCGCGTAGCGCACGTGCGCGGCGGCGTTCTTCAGCACCTCGGGCGGGTTTTCGACGACGCGCGCGGCGATGAACACCGGCAGCGCGACGATGCAGCGCTCGGCCTGCCAGCGCACCATCGACTTGCTGGCCGCGTCCCACGCATCGACCTCGACGCCGCCGCGCACCTCGGCGATGCGCGTGACGACCTGGCCGGTGCGCAGCCGTTCGCCGAGCGGGCGGGCCAGCTGCCTGGTGAGCCAGCCGTTGCCTTCGGGCCAGGTGAGGATGCCGTCGCGCTCGGGGTTGGCGTCGTTGGCGCTGCCGGTCGGGTCGCCCGGCGCGTGGAAGCCGTGCCGGCTCGCGAAGTAGTGGATGCCGGCCCAGGCCGAAACCTGCGCGATGCCCGCACCGTAGTCGTCGCGGCAGCAGTAGTCGAGGTACCAGCGCAGTTGCGCGTCGCCGAAGCCTTCGCTGTCGAGCCAGCTGGCGAAGGTGATGGCATCGAGCGCCAGCAGCTCGGGCGTGAGCGCGACCTTGAGCGTGGGAATGGCGAAGTGCGCCGCGTGCTGCAACGCGTCGATGCGCCGCGAGAACTTGCGGTACTGCGCCAGGGTGCCTTCGCCCACGCCGTGCACGGGCAGCAGGCCGTCCTGCCACTCGCCGTGGAAGAACAGGCGCTCCTGCGGGCTGTGGCAGAGCGTGACCTCGTCGTATTCCCAGCGGCCCGCCACGCGGCGGCGCAGGCCGAGTTCTTCCAGCAGGTCCTGCACCTCGCGCGCGTCGTCGCCGGGCACGGGCAGGTAGTGCGCGCCCAGCGGGCAGGCGATGCCGTTGACCGTGCCGCCGCGCGCGTTGCCGCCGGCGGTGTCCTCGAGTTCGAGCAGCGTGAAGTCATCGATGCCCGCGAGCCGCAGCGCGCGCGCGGCGGCCAGGCCGGCCACGCCGCCGCCGGCAATGACGACGCGCGTGCGCTTCACCGTGGCGGGCGATGCGCTGCGGAGCGCGCCGTCGCGCATCGCGTGGCCGCGCGCCACGTCGATACCGGTGAAGCCGCCTTCGATGGGCGCGGGCGGCGCCTCGCAGCCCGCCAGCGCAAGGGCGCCTGCGGCACCTGCCGCCACGCCGAGGAATTCGCGCCTTTGCATGGATCGGTCGACGGCGCTAGTGCGCCATCACCTTGCCCCACTCTTGCTCATAAGTGGTGACGAGGATCTGGTTGGACAGGCGGTTCACCTCCGTCGGCACGCGCGCCATGTCGAGCGGAAAGTCGAACATCAGCGGCAGCGTGGAAGGCGAGAGAAAGCGCAGGCCCGCGGGCAACGCGTCGGGCATGCGGTACGGCCGGCGGCTCGCGATGATGTAGCCCCACTCGCCGAAGCTGGGCACGTGCGCGTGGTACGGCGTGGCCGTGAGGCCGACCGACTCGATGGTGGTGGCCACGGTCCAGTAGCTCTTGCGCGCCACCAGCGGCGAGGTGGTCTGGATCACCGCGTAGCCGCTGGCCGACAGGCGCTTCTCGAGCAGTGCGTAGAAGCTGTTGGTGTAGAGCTTGCCGATGGCGAAGTTGGTCGGGTCCGGAAAGTCGACCACGATCACGTCGTAGGTGTCGCCCGGCTGCTGCAGCCACTGGAAGGCGTCGGTGTTGACGATCTTCACCTTGGGCGAGGACAGCGAATGGCCGTTGAGCGCGGCCAGCGTCTCGTGCGTGGTGAAGAGCTGCGTCATGTTCGGGTCGAGCTCCACCAGCGTGACCGACTCGACCGAGGGGTACTTCAGGATCTCGCGCACCGCCATGCCGTCGCCGCCGCCGAGCACGGCGACCTTCTTGGGTGCGCCCTGCGCGGCCATCACCGGGTGCACCAGCGCCTCGTGATAGCGGTACTCGTCGCGCTCCGCGAACTGCAGGTTGCCGTTGAGGAACAGGCGGTGCCCGAGCAGCCCGCGCGTGACCACGATGCGCTGGTAGGGCGAGGTGGCGCTGAAGACGATGTGGTCCTGGTAGAACTTGTCCTCCGCCAGCGTGGTGATGTGGTCGGCCCCCACGAAGCCCGCCAGCAGCGCGGCCAGCGTCAGGAAGCAGGCCAGCGCGTGCGCGCCGATGCGGCGCAGTTCATGGCGGAACAGCCACAGCGCCCACACGGCCACGGCCGCGTTCATGAAGCCGAACAGCAGGCCGGTGCGGATCATGCCGAGCTGCGGCACCAGGATGAGCGGAAACGCCACCGACACCGCGAGCGCGCCGAGGTAGTCGAAGGTGAGCACCTGCGACACCAGGTTCTTGAGCACGATGTTGCGCTTCAGGATGCGCATCACCAGCGGAATCTCCAGCCCCACCAGCGTGCCCACGACCATCACCAGGCCGTACAGCAGCAGGCGGAACGCGCCGGGCACGTAGGCGTTGGCCAGGAACAGGATGGCCGGCAGCGCGCCGCCGACGAGCGCCACCAGCAGCTCGATGCGCAGGAAGTGCGCCGGCAGCTGGCGGTCGAAATAGCGCGAGAGCCACGAGCCCACGCCCATCGCGAACAGGTAGGTGCCGATGATGGTGCTGAACTGCAGCACCGAGTCGCCGAGCAGGTAGCTGCTCAACGCGGCCGCGCTCAGTTCGTAGACGAGGCCGCAGGCCGCGACGACGAACACGCTCGCGAGCAGCGCGATCTCTACGGGTTGCGGCCCCTTGGGCGGCAACGCCGTGTTGTTTGAAATGTCCATGGATCAGGTGGTCGGCGCCGGTCCGCCCCGAAGGCGGAGAGCGCCCGCCCTTCGGGAGCGGCGAACGATGCGCCGCGAAGCGAAGCGCAAAGCCGCAGGCTAGTGGATGGCGGCCGCCACGATGATGCAGATGCCCAGGCTCATCGCAGCCACGACGAGGCCGAGCGCCACGTTCTGCTTCTCGACGATTTCGGCCCACAGGTCATAGGGCGTGATCTTGTCGATGATCAGGAAACAGAGCCAGAAGATGATCACGCCGATCAGCGCGTACACGAGCGATCCGAGGACCACGCCCGGTTTCAGCCATTCAAATCCCATGGGGACCTCCAGTCGTAGTAGTAAGAGTCATCGCGCACATTGCATGTATCGCATGCGTCGCGCGCATCTTCGCCGTCATTTGTGGCCGCCGCCACTCGAATAGCCGCCATACGAGCCGCCCGAGCTGCGCGAACCGCTCGACGAGCCGCCACCGCTGCAGGTGCTCAGGATGATCAGCACGATGATGATCACCACGACGACCAGGATGATCGTGCCGCACCCCATGCCCGAGGCGGCGCTCACGGGCAGCGCGTCGGCGCGCTTGAACATGTCCTTCTTCGCGTCGAGCTTGAAGGCGGTGGCGACCGCGCCGCTGTCGATCTTGGTGCCCGACGACCAGGTGAGCTCGTTGGCCGAGCGCTCCATCGAGAGCAGCGCGGGGCCGTTGGCGAAGTCGCGGTTGAAAGTCTTCTGGCCGCGCTCGACCTGCCAGTAGAACTCGCCCGCCACGTAGGTGGTCTCGGCGTTGTAGGCGTACTGCTGCTGGTAGCGCTTGTTCAGGTAGCTGGCGCTGCTGCCGTTCTCGGCCATCACCGGCGCGCCGGTGGTCGGCTTGACCATGCTCCAGCCGTCTTCCGCGTCCACCAGGAAGCTGAAGCCGCGCTTCTTGTTGTAGAGCAGGTACTCGTCCCAGCCGAACATCTCGTCGTCGCCGGGCTCGGTGCCCATGCGGTGCTGGAAGCCGACCACCTGCCACTGCACGCCCTGCAGCTGGCCCATGGTGCCCATCGCGATGAGGGGGCGCACGGGCTCGTCCTGCGCGGCGTGCTTCAGCTCGCCGCCGATGCCCTGCGACAGGTCGATGATGCTGTTGCACGAGCGGCAGGTGATGCTCTTGCTGTCGGCCAGGTTGACGGTGACGGGCGCGCCGCAGTTCGGACAGTTGAAGCTGCGGCCGGTCTCATTCTTCGCGGACTCGTCGCGCAGGCCGGTGAGCTGCAGGTCTTCCAGTTGCACCGAGCGGCCCAGGGAGGCCGTGGCCGGCGCGGTGCCGTAGTCGAGGCTGAGCACCAGCCCCTTGTCGTTGCGCAGCTCGACCATCGCGAACGGCTTGCCGAGCTCGGGCAGGTGCGGCAGCTCGCCCTGCGCGGAGGTCAGCGCCACCTGCTCGTTGGAGGTGACGGTGTAGCTCTGTCCCGCGAAGGCGGTGGTGGCGCCCACGCGCAGTTCGTTCCAGGGCGGCGCGGCGCGCTGGATGTCGAAGGGCAGCGCGAAGACGTAGGCGCCGTTGTCCTCGCTGAGCACGCCGGTGCGATCACCGTCGAGCGCGGCGATCCACTCGGTCCAGCGCCCGCCGGGGTAGGTGTACTGCAGCCGGCCGATCAGCGTGAACGGCTTGTCCTGGATGCGGCCGGCGGCGAACAGCTGCAGCGGACTGAAGTCGTCGAACAGCTCCGCCATCTTGCCGGTGCGCGCGAGCGTGTCGCCCTGGCGCACGACGGTGCTCTGGCAGTAGGGACAGACCGCGTGCGTCGACTGCGCCGAGCGGAATTCGACCGGCGCGCCGCAGCCGGGGCAGGGCGCGCGGTAGTAGCGTTGGTTGCCGGTTTCCTCAGCCATGGTGCACTGCGCAAGGCATGGCGAACGAGGTGGAGGCTGCCGCGCAGCCGGCTACGCCGGCCCGCGGGCAACGCCCCCTGCAACGGGGAAGGAGGAACGACACGAAGTGCGCGAAGCCTGGCGGGTCAGACCAGCTTCTTGAGCAGTTCGGCCTTCTTGGCGTCGAACTCTTCCTGCGTGAGGATGCCCTTGGTCTTGAGCTCGCCGAGCTTCTCGAGCGTGGTCATCACGTCAACGGGGCTCACCACGGCCACGGCGGGCTGCTGCTGCGTGGCGGCCGCCTGGGCGGCCGCGTTCGGGCTCAGGCCCTGCGCGAGGTTCTGCGCCAGCACCTGGCCGAGCGCCACGCCGGCGCCCAGGCCCATCGCATCGCCCGCGATGCCGCCGCCGTTGGCCGCGCCTTCGGCGAACTTGGGGATCGCCTGCGCCGTCTGGTACTGCATGAACTTGCCCATGTCGTTGCCGACCATGCCCATGCCGATCTTCTGGTCGAGGATCTTCTGCAGCTCTTCGGGCAGCGAGACGTTCTGCACCGTGATGTTCTCGAGCTTGATGCCGATCTTCTCGAACTCGGGCACCAGCTGCGCGGCCAGCGCCTGCGCGAACTGGATCTGGTTGGCCGCCAGGTCGAGGAAGGGCACGCCGCTGGAAGCGATGGCGTTGCTGATGTTCTGCAGCACCAGCCCGCGCAGCTGGCCGTCGAGGTCGGCCACGCTGTAGATGTCGCGCGTGCCGGAGATCTCGGTGTGGAACAGCTTGGCGTCGCCGATGCGGAAGCTGTAGTTGCCGAAGGCCCGCAGGCGCACGGCGCCGAAGTCCTTGTCGCGGATGGTGATCGGCTGGGGCGTGCCCCACTTCTGGTCGACCTGCTGGCGGGTGCTGAAGAAGTAGACGTCGCTCTTGAACGGGGACTCGAAGAGCTTGTCCCAGTTCTTCAGGTACGTGAGCACGGGCAGCGTCTGCGTCGTGAGCTTGTACATGCCGGGGCCGAACACGTCGGCCACCTTGCCCTCGTTGACGAACACGGCCACCTGGGATTCGCGAACGGTGAGCGAGGCGCCGTTCTGGATTTCCATCTCCGCCATCGGGAAGCGCCAGGCCAGCGTGCCATCGCCGGTCTCGGTCCACTGGATGATGTCGATGAACTGTTTCTTGATGAAATCCATCAGCGCCATGGTCGCTCCTCTTGAGGTTTTTTCAGGTTTTGTCCGAACTGTGCATATTGCCACAGCGAATTGACGCGGGCCCGTGCATTTGGTCATGTGCCGCCCCGGCCATCCGGCGTAGGGCGTCATGACCCAGGTCTACAATCGGCGCCCCCAGAAGAAGCGCCACCAGGAGCTACGGCACATGTCCGATTCGACACCCTCGACCTCATCGACTCCCACGCCCGAAGACAAACGCGCCGAGCTGCGCCGTGCCGCCCTCGAGTACCACGAGTTTCCCGTTCCCGGCAAGATCGCCATCGCGGCGACCAAGCAGATGGTCAACCAGCGCGACCTGTCGCTGGCCTACTCGCCCGGCGTGGCCGCGCCCTGCGAGGAAATCGTCAAGGACCCGCTGAACGCCTTCAAGTACACCTCGCGCGGCAACCTCGTGGGCGTCATCAGCAACGGCACCGCGGTGCTCGGCCTGGGCGACATCGGCGCGCTGGCGTCCAAGCCGGTGATGGAAGGCAAGGGCGTTCTCTTCAAGAAGTTTGCCGGCGTCGACGTGTTCGACATCGAGATCGACGAGAAGGACCCGGCCAAGCTGGTCGAGATCATCGCCTCGCTGGAGCCGACCTTCGGCGCCATCAACCTGGAAGACATCAAGGCACCGGACTGCTTCTACGTGGAGCGCGAGCTGCGCAAGCGCATGAAGATCCCGGTGTTCCACGACGACCAGCACGGCACGGCCATCACGGTGGGGGCGGCGCTCCTCAATGCCCTGAAAATCGTTGGCAAGGATCCGAAGAAAATCAAGCTTGTGACCTCGGGCGCGGGCGCAGCCGCGCTCGCCTGTCTGGGACTGCTGCTCAAACTCGGCCTTCCGCGCGAGAATATTTACGTGACCGATTTGGCCGGCGTGGTGTATGAGGGCCGCACCGAACTGATGGACGAAGACAAGGTGCAGTTTGCGCAAAAAACCTCGGCGCGCACGCTGAACGACATCATTGAAGGCGCGGACATTTTTCTGGGGCTGTCTGCGGGCGGCGTACTCAAGAAAGACATGGTCAAGAAGATGGCGGCCCAACCCATCATCTTTGCCCTGGCCAATCCGAATCCCGAAATCACGCCGGAAGACGTGAAATCGGTGCGGGATGACGCCATCATGGCGACCGGCCGCACCGACTACCCGAACCAGGTCAACAACGTCCTGTGCTTTCCCTACATTTTCCGCGGCGCGCTGGACGCCGGCGCCTCCACCATCACCACCGAGATGGAAATTGCCGCGGTGCATGCGATTGCCGAGCTGGCCCGGGCCGAACAAAGCGAGGTGGTCGCCGTCGCCTACGCCGGCGCGCAGCTCGCGTTTGGTCCGGAATACCTGATTCCCAAGCCCTTCGATCCGCGCCTGATGATGCGGATTGCGCCAGCCGTGGCGCAGGCGGCGGCCGACAGCGGTGTGGCGCTGCGTCCGGTCACCGACATGGACGCCTACCGCGAGAAGCTCCAGAGTTTCGTCTACGCCTCCGGCACGATGATGAAGCCGATTTTTGCGGCGGCAAAAAAAGCCGGCAAAAAACGCGTGGCTTACGCCGAAGGCGAGGAAGAGCGCGTACTGCGCGCCTGTCAGATCGTCGTCGACGAAGGACTGGCTCGCCCGACGCTGATCGGCCGCCCCGCCATCATTGCCCAGCGCATTGAGAAGTTTGGCCTGCACCTGAAGGAAGCGCTCGACTACGACGTGGTCAACGTCGAGCAGGACCACCGTTACCGTGACTTCTGGCAAACCTATCACCGCCTGATGGAACGCCGCGGCGTGACGGTGCAGATCGCCAAGATCGAGATGCGCCGCCGCCTGACCTTGATTGCCGGCATGCTGCTGCTCAAGGGCGATGTCGACGGCCTGATTTGCGGCACCTGGGGCACCACCGCCCTCCACCTCGATTACCTCGACCAGGTGATCGGCAAACGTCCGGGCGTCTGCACCTACGCCTGCATGAACGGCCTGATGCTGCCCCACCGCCAGGTGTTTCTGGTCGACACCCACGTCAACGACGACCCGAGCGCCGAACAACTGGCGGAGATCACGACCCTGGCGGCCGAGGAAATAATGCGTTTTGGCATCAAGCCCAAAGCCGCGCTGCTGTCGCATTCCAACTTTGGCTCGTCCAACCTGCCAAGCGCCTTGAAAATGCGCCGGACGCTGGCACTGTTGCGTGAGCAAGCCCCGTGGCTGGAAGTCGACGGCGAAATGCATGGCGATGTGGCGCTGGACGCGGCAGCCAGGCTGGTGGTGATGCCTAACAGCACCCTGGCCGGCGCGGCCAATCTGCTGGTGCTGCCCAATATCGATGCCGCCAATATCGCCTACAACCTGCTCAAGACGGCAGCGGGCGGCAACATCGCCATCGGCCCGGTGTTGCTCGGTGCCAGCAAGCCGATGCATATTCTGACCGCCAGCACCACCGTGCGCCGGATTGTCAATATGACCGCGCTGACGGTGGCGGACGCCAATGCGACCAGATGAGCGCTTCTTAGACAGTTGGCGCTAACTTAAAAACCCGAATGGGCGGGCTCCGGCTTGCCTAAATTTTGAGCAAGCGCTTGCATTTTTCGCCCGGATGCGTCAAACTTGACCTTTTGAAATTTAGGGGTTAACCCGGAACCGGCAAAAAAAGCAGGGTGGCTGGCCCCGATTCAAGAGAGACGTTTTTTCATGTTGCGAAAGTGTGGCGCTGGTTGGCGGCTGGCCTTGGCGGTCCTGCTGACCGCTTTGAGCGCAGGGTTCAGCCCTGATGCGGTGCAGGCCAAAGGGGTCGCTTCCGAGGCCGGAATCAGCACCGTGGCGATCGCCGAGTTGCCGGTGCAGGGGCGCAACATGGTTAAGCTGATTTACCGGGGTGGGCCGTTCAAGTACGACAAGGACGGCTCGGTGTTTGGCAATCGGGAAAGAATTCTTCCTGCCAGAATTCGCAGTTACTACCGCGAATACACCGTTCAAACGCCCGGTGAACGAAGTCGGGGCGCCCGGCGCATCGTTTGTGGGGGGTTTGTAGCCACCACGCCTGATGCTTGTTATTACACCGAGGATCACTACGCGAGTTTTCGCAGAATTGTTCAATAAGTTCGGTAGTGATCATCAACTTTGAGTTATTGACTTAAGAAAGAGAAGCGGAGATGGACATACCACTTCGTACCGTTAGACCGAATATCGTGCAATCCATACGCGCTTTCCGCGTGCAGGATTTGCAGGAGGCCGCCACACAACTGGGCCAGCATTTCCTGTATGCCAACCTGGGCAACGCCCAGAGCAAGCAGGAGGTGCTGGACATGATTGCGGCGCAGTACACCTTCCCCGCGCACTTTGGCAAAAACTTCGATGCACTGTACGACTGCATGACGGACCTGGTTCACAAGTCCGGCCCGCAGCCCGGTTTTATCGTGGTGCTCGAGCAGATTCCTGCCAACGCCAAATTCGACAAAGAGGCGAGGGAACAATTGCTGGACATCTTCAGGGATGCCGCAGACTACTGGGCTGATCGAAAGATCCCGTTCAGATGCTTCTATTCTTTTCTGTAGCCCGCTCCCCAGACATTGGCCAAGGGGAGCGGGCAAATGAGGCCCAGCAAGCAAACGGCGCAGACGGTGAAGAACCAATGCCTACCGACAAACTGCTCGACGTGTCGCCGCTGGCGCTGCGCATGAGCAGCCCGTTCAACGCGGCGTACTGGTTGGCTGCCGCCTGACGCCTGGTAAGCCGGCCACAAAAAAGCCCGTTGAACAACGGGCTTTTTTTATGTCGTGCCCGGCCCGTCCTCCCGTCCCAGCGCCTGGGCCAGCGCCACATACTCGGCCACCGGCACTTCTTCGGCGCGGCGCTGCACATCAAAGGGCGGGCGGTGTTGCCGCTGCTCCAGCCACTTGCCCAGCGAGTGGCGCAGCAGCTTGCGGCGCTGGCTGAAGGCCACGCGCACCACCTCACTGAACAACCGGACATCCACTTTTTCCGGGGCGGCGTGGGGCACCATGCGCACCACGGCACTGTCAACGCGGGGCGGCGGGTCAAAACTCCGCGGCGGGACAAACAACACGTTGTCCATCGCATAACGCCACTGCAGCATCACGCTCAGCCGGCCGTAGTCGCGGGTCGCGGGTCGGGCCACCATGCGGTCAATCACTTCTTTTTGCAGCATGAAGTGCTGGTCCTCGATCACATCCGCCGCATCGAGCAGATGAAACAGGATGGGGGTGGAAATGTTGTAGGGCAGGTTGCCGACGACCCTGATTTTGGGCGCCCCGGCACCGATGTCTTTGGCCAGATGGACAAAATCCACCCGCAGCACATCGGACTCGACCACCGTGAGCCGGGGGTGCTGGCGCAACTGCTGCGCCAGGTCACGGTCCAGTTCAATCACCGTCAGGTGGCCCAGCCGCTCGACCAGCGGCTGCGTCAGCGCCGCCAGGCCGGGTCCGATTTCCACCATGGCCTGACCAGCCTGGGGCGCAATCGCCTGCACAATCGCTTCGATGATGCCCCGGTCAGTCAAAAAGTGCTGGCCAAAACGCTTGCGCGGGATGTGTTTCATGCGAAGCAATGCCTCGGGACGAACAACGCAGGGCAAGGGGCAGCGTACCGCCGAAGGCACGCGAAGCGCAGCGTGGGGGCCGCCATTATTGCGGCGGCTCCCGGTATTCCACATAAGCGCGGCCGCGCACGTCCTGCGCCCAGGTGGCGTAGGCCTCTTCAAGCTTTTTCTCACGCAGCAGGCCGCGCACGACCTCACGCTGCTCACGCGGGGACAGTCGGGTAGCGCGCCGCTCCAGCACCTGGATCAGGTGAACACCAAAACGCGATACCAGCGGCGCCCCGATCTGTCCGGGCGCCAGACGGCTGATGCGCTCTTCAAACTCGGGCACAAACATGCCGGGACCCGCCCAGCCCAGATTGCCGCCGTCCTTGGCCGAGGCGTCCTGGCTGTACTCGCGGGCCAAGGCCGCAAAATCGGCCTGCCCGGCGGCAATGCGCTTTTGAAAATCAGCCAGGCGCGCCACGGCGGCGGCCTCGCTGAGCTGGGCGCTCGGTCGCAGCAGAATGTGGCGGGCCCGGGTTTCAACCACCGTTGTGCCGGGCAGGCCGGCGCGTTTTTTCTCGATCACCTTGAGCACATGAAAACCCGCTCCGCTGCGAACCGGGCCAGCCACGCCACCGGCCGCCAGGTTTTGCGTCGCGTCAATGAAGAGCTGGGGGTAACGGTCTGCCGTGCGCAAGCCCATCTGGCCGTCGCTGCTGCCGTCCGGCGCATTGGAAAACTCCTTGACCAGCGCGGCAAAGTCCGCACCGCTGCGAGCGCGCTCCAGAGCAAGCTGCGCCCTGGCCTGAAGACTGGCGACCTGCTCGGGGCCGGCGTTTTCGGGGACGACCACCAGAATGTGCGCCAGGTTGAGCTCCAGCGAGGCGGGCTCGCCTGCGCCTTCCCGGTCACGGATGAACTGGTCGATCTCCTGCTCGCTGACCTTGGCGCGGGACTCCAGCTCGCGCTCGCGAACGCGGGTGAGCAAAATCTCATTGCGCAGGTCGGCGCGAAATTGGGTAAAAACCAGACCGTCGGCGGCCAGGCGTTGGCGCAGCTCTTCGACCGACATCTGGTTTTGCCGGGCGACATTGAGCACGGCGTCGTCCACCATGCTTTCGCTGATCTGCACGCCCAGCTCCTTGGCCAGCTGCAGTTGCGCATGCTCGACGATGATGCGCTCCAGCAGCAGCCGCGCCAGCTCGTTTCGGGGCGGAACCACCGCGCCTTGCTGCGCCATTTGCTGCTCGGTGCGCAGCAAGCGGGCGCGCACCTCGTTGTTGGTAATGGGCTCGGAGTTCACCACGGCCACAATGTAGTCTGCCTGCTGCTGTCCGCCGGCGCTCCCGCCCAGGCTCGGCGCGCCCAGAGTGGGGACGCGCAGCAACGGGCTCGAAGGCCCGGGTGTCTGGACCTGCGCCCGCGTGGCGGGCAAAGCCAGCGCCAGCGCCAGCGCCGCGGCAACTGACGGACGGAGACCTATGCGGTGGGTAAAGCTGAATTTAGTCATAGTTGGTAAAGCGGCTGGGCGTCACGCTCTGCTCACGCAAATACTGGTAGCGTGGAATATTGGTTTTCAATGTTTTCAGGGGGTTGGCGCCGATGCGTGAAAAGCCGACGAACTCAAGCTGGAACAAAAGCCGGGTGGCATTGGTCACTTTACTTTGCTGGTTACGCTCCAGCACAATCCGCCCAATCCAGCAACAGCCGTCGTATTCCAGGCCCAGCACCATGTCGACAAATTTTTTGTCGGGCACGCTGTAGTTCAGGCGCCCCACGCTGTACCAGCGGCCCCCGCCCTGCCCCCGCCCGGCGCCCAGCGCTTGCCCTTTGTCGCCCCACAAGTCGTTGATGGGCCATTGCCAGCCCACATCGTACTGCTCGCTGGCATTGCGCTGGCGGCGATAGGCGGCGCTGATGGCGCGGTAGTTGCTGGGGTTGTAGCGACTGCCCAGGGTCGAGCGCTCCGAGATGTTGGTTTTCGGGTTGTACTGAACCGTGGTATCGAGCGCCCACGCCGGCGTTAGATTGACGGAGGCTCCGAACAACAGGTCGCTCAGACGCTCGGACACCGGCACCGCACCGGGCAACGTGACCCGCTGGTCCTTGAACCGCAAACGCTGGGCCACACCCAGGCGCAAGGCCTCGGCACCGGTGTCGGGGTCCAGCAGGCGCGAGGTGACGGCCGTTGTCAGCAGGTTGGCGTCTGAAATGCGGTCGTTACCGACAAATGCGTTTTCAGTGAACAAGGTGGCAAAGTTGAAGGCATTGAGCCCCGAGTCGTAATTGGGCAAATAGCTTTGGTCCCGGTAGGGCGTATGCACATAAAAAGCGCGCGGCTCCAGCGTTTGCGTGAAGTTTCGTCCGAAATAACCGGTTTCGCGTTCAAAGGTCAGGCCACTGTCCAGGCTGAAGGTCGGCACCGTGCGCGAGGCTGAACGCGCACCGTTGACCAGCGGCCCGTCAAACTGGTAGGTTGCGGCATGGACCATCAGCTTGGGCGTGATGTAGCCGCCCGGCCGGATCCAGGGCCGGCTGATTTGGGCCAGCGCAAAGGCGCGGTCGGCATTGGGCTGCCTGGTCAGCACGCGGTCGGCGTCAAAACGCGTGTAGTCCGTGCTGATCGAATAGTCCAGCCCACTCAAGCCGGCCACCGGAACATTGACGCGGGTGTAAGCGGCGGTGAATTGCGGCAACCGGTCATAGGGCGGCGTGATGGGCGAGGTCACGTCCTGCAGGGTTTGCCACTTGCCGGCGCGCAGCGTGGCCGCGAAAAACCCCCGGCCCCAGGTCACGCTGGCATCGTTGGCCAGCAGCCGCTGTGTGAACACGGTGCCGGCGCGCGGGAAATCGCGCCAGTAGTTGTTGTCGCTGACACGGTTTAAGTTCAGGGCAATGCCTACGCCGCCAATGGGCTTCAACCCGGTGTTGAAAACCCCGCCGTGCAGGTAGTTGTAGGACCAGCGGTTGCTGTGGTTGCGTAACGGGTCATTGGGCAGCAGGTTGGCGCGCAACGTGCCCTGGTAGCTTCGTTCGAGGTAGCGAAACTCCCCCGCCAGGTCCACCCCGCGCTTGCTCATGACGGTCGGCGACAAGGTGGCGTCGCGATTGGGCGCGATGTCGAAATAATAAGGCACGGTCAAGCCCGTACCGCTGACGGTGTCGATGACGTAGGTCGGCGGCAACAGGCCGGACTTGCGCTTGTCGCTGAGCGGAAAGGTGAATGCAGGCGCCGCCAGAATGGGCACATTCATGAAGCGCAAGACACCGCCGGAGGCCTCGCCCACGTCCGTCTCTTTATCGAACTTGATGGTGCTCGCCCTGACGATCCAGGCCGGCATCCAGCTCGGGCCTTCGCCGCGCTGGCAGGTCGTGAAAGTGGCGTTGTAGGCAATCAGGCGCTTGTCGTCAATAAAGTCAACCCGGTCAGCCGCGCCATACCCGTCGTTCTGCAAGAACCGGTAGTCGGGCCGGGTAAAAAAGCCCTCAAAGGTGTCGAGCTTGATTTCCAGCTCCGGCCCGTTGAACAGATTGCCGGAACTGTTGACGCGCACATTGCCCCGGGCTTTGACGACATCGGTCGGCTGATCGTACTCGAGCCGGTCGGCGCGTATCGACGAGCCGCCGCGGCGCAACTCGGCATTGCCGTCAACCACCGTCTCCAGATCGGGGCGGCCCGACAGGCGGTTGCCGAAAACAAAGGTCGGCAACTCAACGCCCGGCCCGCCGGGCGGCTGCTCGGCCAGCATCGCGGAGCTTTTCAGCGGGGTTGGCACCAGGCCGCCCTTCGGCGATGCCGGTCCGGGTACGCCCGGCGCCTGCAACACCTGCGCCCCGGATGGTGCGGGACTTTGGGCGTAAGCCATGCCCCCATGCCCCAGGCCCAGCACGGTGCAGGACACGAGGCTGAGCGCGGCATGGGCCACCGGAGAAGGATTAAAACGCGAGCGGGATGCGCAATGCATCGGAAGTATGAGATAAACCCGTTTATAAAATCAGCTTCGATTATCCTATGCCCGCCCACCCCTTTCCCCATCTTTTGATGTATCCCTCTGAAGCAGGCCGAAAGACCGCATGACCGATTACGCTCCCGTTGTCTGGACGGACATCGACCGCGCCGGCGCTTTTGACGCCTGGCTTCAGGCCAGCGCGCCGGTCCACGGGCTGCTGCCCGAAACCCTGCGGTTGGCATCCGCCGACGCCAGTTTCCGCCGCTACTTCAGGGTCCGCACAAAGGCGGGCGCCAGTTGCATCATCATGGACGCCCCGCCCGCGCAGGAAGACTGCCGGCCCTTCGTCAAGGTCGCCGCCCTGATGACAGACGCCGGGCTGAATGCCCCGCGCGTGCTGGCCTGGGACCAGGCCCAGGGCTTCATGCTGCTGAGTGACCTGGGCGCGCAAACCATGCTTGATGTGATTGAGCAGCAACCCGAAGCCGACAAACCGCAACGGGCCTACGCGCTGTACCGGGACGCGGTGGATGCGCTGATCACCTGGCAACTGGCCTCCCAACCGGGTGTGTTGCCGCCCTACGATGAAGCCCTGCTGTCGCGCGAACTCGCGCTGTTTCCCGACTGGTATGTGCAAAAGCACCGCGGCATTGCGCTCGACAGCACGCTGCGCGGCAAACTCGACGGCCTGTTTGCGCAGATCATCGCGAGCAACCTGCAATCGCTGGGCGGCGCCCGCGTCTATGTGCATCGCGACTTCATGCCGCGAAATCTGATGGTTAATGATGCCGCGCAATTTTCCGACGGGCCGACCCTGGGGAAATCAGCCCCCATTCGTGATGAAAGGGACCGTGCAACGCCGAAGGCACGCGAAGCGACAAGCGTGGGGGCTCCGTCTTTGGGTGTGCTGGACTTTCAGGACGCGGTGTACGGCCCCATCACCTACGACATCGCCAGCCTGATGCGCGATGCTTTTTTGAGCTGGCCGGAAGACTTTGTGCTGGAGATCACGGTGCGCTACTGGGAACAGGCCCGCAAAGCCGGCTTGCCGGTGGGCGAAGACTTCGGCGAGTTTTACCGCGCTGTGGAATGGATGGGTCTGCAGCGCCACCTGAAGATACTCGGCATTTTTGCCCGCCTGACGCTGCGCGACGGCAAGCCGAAGTACCTGGCCGATACGCCGCGTTTTATCCAATATGCCCGCGCAACCTGTGCCCGCTACCGTCAGCTCGGTCCGCTGATGGTGCTGCTGGACCAGATTGAAGGCAACGAAACCCGGGTGGGCTACACGTTTTGACCCCCTTCCCCTCTACAAAATCAGGCTGTCGTCCTTTTTGGAGAAGCGTAAGCAGCTCTCTATTTAGCAGCTCTCTATTTCATGGTCATGGCGACGCCTATGCCGCGCCTGGCGCTCGCCCATGACGGCCCGCTTCTACGCCGACCTGCCGCTGCGCACCGGGCAATCGCTCGCGCTGCCGGCTCGCGCGGCGCGCCATGTGCAGGTGCTGCGCCTGCAGCCGGGTGATGCGGTCACGCTGTTCAACAGCCAGGGCGGAGAGTTTGAGGCAAGCATCGAGCGCATGGGCCGCAGCGAGGTGCAGGTCATGGTCAATACGCACGACCCCGTGGAGCGAGAACCCCGCCGCGCCATGCATCTGGTCGTGGGCATGCCGGCCAACGAGCGCATGGACTGGCTGGTGGAAAAAGCCACCGAGCTCGGCGCAACCAGCATCACGCCGCTGATGGCCGAGCGCTCGGTGCTGCACCTGAAGGGCGAGCGGGCCGAGAAAAAACTGGCGCACTGGCATGGCGTGGCCATGGCCGCCTGCGAGCAGTGCGGCCGCAATCGCCTGCCGCTGATTCACAAGGTCGCCGCTTTCGGCGACTGGGTTGCCGCGCTGCCTGCGCCCACCCCAGCCGCGCCACGGCTGCTGCTGTCGCTGCGCGCGGGCACGCAGCCCCTGGCGCAAGTGCTGGCCGCTTGCGACCATGCAGCACCCGTGACCCTGCTGAGCGGCCCCGAAGGCGGCCTGAGCGCCGCCGAAGAAAATGCCGCAATGGCCCGCGGCTTTGTTCCCGTCACCCTCGGCCCGCGCGTGCTGCGCGCCGAGACCGCGCCGCTGGCTGTGCTGGCGCTGCTCACCCTGGACGCCTGAACCATGAACCGCAATCTCTGGCTGCTGGCCGTCTGCCAGGGCCTGTTTCTGACCAACAACGTCACCTTCATCGCGATCAACGGCCTGGTCGGCCTGAGCCTGGCGCCGCTGGGCTGGATGGCCACCTTGCCGATCATGGGTTATGTCGTCGGTGGCGCGCTGTCGACCGGCCTGGTCGCACGCTCGCAAAGCCGATTTGGCCGCAAGACATCGTTTCAGCTCGGGCTGGCGGTGGCGGTGGCGTCGGCACTGCTCTGCTGTTATGCGACCTACAGCAAAAATTTCTGGCTGCTGGTCGCCGCCACGGTCATCGCCGGTTATTACAACGCCAATGCGCAGCTTTACCGTTTTGCCGCCGCTGAACTGGCTCTGCCCCCCTTCCGGGAAAAAGCCATTTCACTGGTCATGGCCGGCGGCCTGCTGGGCGCCGTGGCCGGGCCCAGGCTCGCCGCAGGAACGCGCAGCCTGACCGAGGTGCCGTTTGCCGGCGCCTACCTGGCCCTTGGCGGTGTCGCGCTGCTCGCCATGGTGCTGCTTGCCTTCATTGAGTTTCCGCCGCCGCCGGCGCAACAGTCCGTCTCCGGCGGCCGGCCTTTGCGCGAAATCATGCGCCAGCCGGTCTTCATCGTCGCAGCCGCTGCCGGGGCGCTGAGCTTTGGCGTGATGAACCTGCTGATGGCCGCCACGCCGATTGCGATGCAGGTCTGCGGCCTGCCGTTTTCCGATGCGGCGCTGGTGCTGGAGTGGCATGTGATCGGCATGTTTGCGCCCGGCTTTTTCACCGGCCACCTGATCAAGCGCTTCGGCGCCCTGTCCGTCATGGCGCTGGGGCTGGCGCTCAACATCCTGTGCGTCCTCATTGCGCTGTCGGGCGTTGATTTGCAGCAGTTTCTCGTCGCGCTGTTTTTGCTGGGGCTGGGCTGGAATTTCCTGTTCACCGGCAGCACGACACTGGCCTTGACCGCTTACCGTCCGGAAGAAAAAGACAAGGCGCAGGGCGCGCTCAATTTCTGCGTGTTCGCGGTGCTGGCCCTGTCCTCACTGGCCTCCGGTGTGCTGGTCACCACGCAGGGCTGGACGCTGCTGAACCTGGGGGCCTTGTTGCCGCTGGCGCTGACGGGGTTGGCGCTGGCCTGGCTGGCGCGCCAGCAACGCGCCTCATCCGGAACCTAAGCGGCTGTTTATTTGATCGCTGCTTGCGCCCATCGGATAAGGGCCGATTTTATTCAAAACCTGGCGTCCAGCCAGGCCTTCAGGCTGGCAAACACCGGCGCGGCGTCCAGCTCGTTGAATAGCTCGTGGTACAGCTCGTCGAAGCACTTGGCCGTGACGACCCCGGCGCCGCCATGGCTTGCCGCCGCCTCGGCAAAGGCGCGGCTACCGGCCGGGTTGACCAGCTTGTCAGCCCCGGCATACATCAACAGCGTCGGTGTCGTCCAGGAAGATGCGGCGGCCACGGTTGCCGGCCCGGCGGTCGCAATGAATTTGGCCAGGCGCGCAGAAACCTTGGCATGCACCAGTGGATCGGTCCGGTATTTCTGGACAACCCGTGTGTCGTGCGAAAGGTATTCGGGTTTGACGCCGTTGTTGATCCGCAGATCGGGCGCAATGGCCGGCAAGGTGGTCAGAAACAGTTTTTGAATCAGGTTGAGCCCGGGGTTCAGCGCCGGGGAGGACATCACCAGGCCATCGACCGGTCGGATCCTGAGCGATACGAAACGGCCCGCCACCAGGCCGCCCAGGCTGTGGCCCAGCACAATCAGCGGCAAGGACCCGCCCGTCTCACCGGCAGCGCGCGGCAGACGCAGGGCGCGCAAGCGGATGTCATCGACCACTTCGGCCAGGTCTTCCAGCAGATGGGCCTCGCTGGACAGGCCGCCACGCGCGCCCCCGGACTCGCCATGGCCGCGCTGGTCATAGGCGTACACCGCAAAACCCCAGTCGCGCAAGCACCGCGCCACATGGCCATAGCGGCCGGCATGTTCGCCCAGCCCGTGGACAATCAGCACGCACGCACGCAGGGGCCAAGCGTCATCCGGCGGCAAGGCCTGCATCGGCCATTCGTAGAACGCCAGATTCTCGCCGTCGCGGGCGGTGAAGGGCGCCAGCAAGGGGGCGTTCATGAAGGCTCCGGGAGTTGGCGCAACGGGCAAAATCCCGCCGAACTGCTACTGTACCCGTGACGGCCCCATCGCGCTACCCTGGCTATCAGGCTGATATTGGCGGCGACGGGGATGAAGGGTCCGGGCAGGGGGCAGCGTCGGGGCCGGGAGCCTTGCGGCATTCCCAGAAGATGCGGGCCGTGCATTGCCTGCAAATGGCTGGGTCGAGTTTGGAAAAAATGCGGGCAATGGCACTGCGTTTGTCCGGGAACTGGTGCTCCGGCCCGAGCAGGCGCGTAAAACCCGTGGTCTGCCACATCCGAACGACTGCGGGACGCGGGCGGTGAAAATACAGATCACCGCCCATCGCGCGGCGCGCGTTCAGCTCGGCCTCCCACAACTGCGCACCGGCCAGGTCGATGAAGTTCATGCTTTTGCCCATCACCAGCAAATGTTTTTGCGGCCGGGGCAGATGGCGCAGCGCGTGCAGGGTGTCGGCCACATGCTGGGTCGCGCCAAAATACACCTCGCCTTCCATGCGCAGCAGCTTGAGCTGCGGGCATTCCGGAAGTGGGGTCTTGCTGTCGGCCAGCACAACGAATTGCCGCTCCAGCGCCCAACTGTCAAAACCCATGGTGCGCATCGCCGGTTTGGAGGTGCGGTACAAAAAAGACATCAGCGACAGCAGCGTACCCAGCAAGATCGCGATTTCCAGCCGGAGGCTGACGGTGGCCACCAGCGTGGTCAGCGCCACGCCAAACTCCGTCCGGCTCAGCTTGAAGAGCTGCTTCCAGCGATGGAGGTCGAGCAGGAACGCCGCCACCAGCAGCAGCAAAGCCGCCAGTGCCGCCCTCGGGATCTGCGCCAGCAGCGAAGCGCTGGCCGCCACCAGCCCCAGGAGCAGCAGCGCAGAAAATACCGCGGCCAGCGGTGTGCGGGCACCGGCTTCCAGATTGGGCAGTGATCGGTTCAGCGAACCACAGGACACATAGGAAGAGAAGAAACCACCGACGATGTTGGACAGGCCCTGGCCGCGGAATTCGCGGTTGGCGTCGATGCGCTGGCCCGAGCGCGCCGCAATCGCCTTGGCAATCGAGATCGATTGCCCCAGCGCCACGATGGTCAGCGCAAACGCCAGCCCCAGCAGTTCCGACAGCGCCGCCCAACTGACGCTGGGCACGGCAAATTTCGGCCACGGCGTCGCGATCTGGCCGACCGTGCGCAAAGGCGGCGGCACCGCGCTGACGTATTGCATCCAGGCCCAGCCCAGCGCGGTGGCAGCAAGCAGACCGGCCAGCATGTAGGGCCAGTTCGGCCGCAGGCGGCGCACCAGCAAGGCCACCCCGAGGGTCATGCCGGCCACGGCCAGCGCCTCCAGTTGCACGGCTTTCAACTGGTCGATCACGTGGGCAAGCACTGCCGCCGCGCCATGGTCCCTGGCTGCGGTCAGACCCAACACGTCCGGCAGCGCGTACACGCCAATCAGTACCGCAGCGCCCGAGGTGAAGCCAAACAGCGTCGCCGGCGAAATGAAATTAGCCAGTGCGCCCAGCCGCAAAGCGCCGATCAGCCATTGCATGACGCCGACGAGCACTGTCACGGCCAGCGCCATCTGGATATACGCCGGACTGAAGGCAAGGGCCAGTGGCGAGAGCATGGCAAACAGCGCCAGCGAGTTGGCGTTGGTCGGCCCGGACAGCACATGCCAACTGGAGCCGAACAGGGCGGCAATGATGACGGGGACGATGGCGGTGTACAGGCCGTATTCTGGCGGCAGACCGGCCAGTGTGGCAAAAGCAATGCCTTGCGGCAGCACCAGCACCGCACCCAGCAGACCGGCCTGCGCGTCGGCGCGCAGGGTCGCCGCCGACACCACGCGCACCCAGCCGCCGAACAGGCGCTCCAGCAGATTCACCGCTGCGGCGGCCTGCATGTTTCCCGGACGATCTGACATAGGCTTGAGCATACCGCGCCGCGTTCTGCGCGGCGCGGCAGCCCCCTCAGGCCAGACCGGACCCGCGCAGCAGCAAACCGGCCACCGCGCAGGCGGCCATCACCGGGATCACGCCCACCTTGTAGCGCAGCAGCGCGATGCCCGCCGCCACCATGATGGCCAGTGCCGGCCACGCCACATTCGAAGGAAAACCAGTTTCAACCCCCGCCGGAAGTGCCACATGCACTGTAAAAAACAGAGCGAGACTGGCGATCACGCCGACCACTGCGGCGGTGATGGCGGCCAGCGGCGCGGTGAAGTGCAGCTTGCCGTGGGTGGACTCCACCAGCGGCCCGCCGGCCAGGATGAACACGAAGGACGGCAAAAAGGTGAACCAGGTCGCCAGCGTCGCCGCCAGCGCAGCGCCGAGGAAGAGCGCGTCGGGCCCCAGCACCTGCCGGGTCCAGCCGCCGACAAAGCCGACAAAGGCCACCACCATGATCAGCGGCCCCGGCGTGGTTTCACCGAGCGCCAGCCCGTCGATCATTTGCGGGCCGGTGAGCCAGCCAAACTGCTCGACCGCGCCCTGGTAGACATAGGGCAGCACCGCGTAAGCGCCACCAAAGGTCAGCAGCGCCGCCTTGGTGAAAAACCAGCTCATCTGGCTTAGCGCGCCACCCCAGCCCTGCCAGGCCAGCAGCGCGCCCATCGGCAGCAGCCAGAGCAGGACACCCATCACCAACACCGTAGCCAGCCGCGATTTACTGAAACGTGCGTGCTCGGGTGTCGGCGTGTCGTCATCGATCAGCGCCGGGCCGTGTGCCGCCGCCACCATTCCGTGCGCGTCGCCGGCGGCAAACTGTCCCGGCGCGAACTTCGCGCACAGCCCGCCGGTCAGCGCCGCGCCCAGCACCACCCACGGAAAAGGCACGCCAAGAACTGCAATCGCTATAAAGCTGATCGCTGCTACCGCCCACGGGACGGGGGCTTTTATCGGATTTCTTAATGTTTTGCTGCCGATGCGGTAAACCGCCTGAACCACAATCGCCGCCACGGCCGGCTTCATGCCGTAAAACAGCCCGGCGACCAGCGGCACGTCGCCGAAGACGACGTAAACCCAGCTCAACGCGATCAGGATGAACAGCGAAGGCAACACAAACAGCGCGCCCGCCACGATGCCACCCCAACGGCGGTGCATCAGCCAGCCGATGTAGGTGGCCAGTTGCTGGGCCTCCGGCCCCGGCAGCATCATGCAATAGTTGAGCGCATGCAAAAAGCGTTTTTCAGAAATCCAGCGTTTCTGCTCGACCAGCTCGCGGTGCATGATGGCAATCTGCCCGGCCGGCCCGCCAAAGCTGATGAAGCCGAGCTTGAGCCAGAAGGCCAAGGCCTCGCGAAAAGGAACGCTAGCCGGTTTTTCGGCCATCGGGAAGGTCATTCAAGGGGAGGGAATAGAAAGAAGAGAATGTCCACGGAAAACTCCCAGTCAGACGCCAGCGCCTGGACGGGACACCGTCTATCTGTAAAGAGTCGGAAGGCTGAAATCCCGATGGCTGGCTCTGACTTTATCCCAGATCGGTAGAGACGAAAACGCTTTTTTGGCAAACTGCTCCGATGGAGGATGACGCCAAGGGACGGGTAAGGTGCGTCCTGTTGAGGGAGCGCGCGGCGCCATCCGCGTGCTGTGTCCCTACCGGTTCCATGAAAAAAATCTTGCTTTTGAATGGATTGGCGAATTCGCGGTTGACAACGCGACCGTCGAAAAAGTGGGTGAAGTTGGCTTTCTCGAATCCGACAAATCTTTGGATTCTGGTGGCGGTGACGACGTCGGCAGGTTAGACATGATCTTGGTCGATGCAGACTCGATCAATGGGAATGAGTTGCGCTGGGTCGCAGCGGAGATACAAGCGGTTTATTTCAGTGGTCGGGTCACATGGAGGCAGTAGACGACCTTTCGAACGCAGACATTGCCTGGTTCCGGGTAACTTTTCTCTTGGATCCGGTCACCAAGCGCTATCAGATCAAACGTGGTGACACTCTTCTTACAACGCTTGAAGAGTCCGTCAAGGGACTGACCGCGGGCACTCCGGTTTCTAGAGGTGTGTTTGAGGAGCGAATAAAGCAAAAGCTTCGGTCGCCATAGGCAAATAGAAAATCAGGCTGCGGCCTTGCTACTCAAGTCAAACCAGGACATATCTTTACCAATCAACAGTTCACTCATGGTTGTGTGGTGTGTGTGTTTCATCGAGATGGCGCGGGTGTCAAAGTTCATCTGAATGGCCCAGTTAGTGACCTCGCTGGTGTGGTCGTAACTCATAAGAACATCTCCGCGCAGGTCCCGGCACCGCTCAAATATAGCTTGGTGATCAACGTTCCAACAACTGTAAAGTCGCCGCGCAGCTTTTACATAGGGTGGATCGACATACAGCGCACTACTTTGTGCATTACCGTAGCGTCGAAATTTGCTGAGAGCATCTCCGTGTATGAAGTGCATCCGTTCTCGCTGCCCATAAATCGCCAGCAAGCGTTTAGCAAGCGTCTCGGGATACCAGCGGGAGCGCAGACCCCGACCGCCCTCACCCGTCTTAACAAAGCCAGCGCCGGGCGCCATGATTCCCCCACGCTGAACGCGGTTGCGCAAGATTGTCTGTAAGGCACGCGTTTTCGTGTCGCTTGCCGATACAGAGAGCTCTTCACGTACTGTTTTTTCGTTTAAATCAAAGGAAAGTATGCGATCAATAAGCCAGTGACAATCGTCAGAAAGGATTGCTTTCCAAACGGCGGCCACGCCATCATCCAGCTCACAAAAAACGACCTCATCCACTAAGTTTTCAGATGCGGCCGTCAAGCTGACGATTGCGCCACCCGCAAACGGCTCGAACAAACGTTTGGGCTTTGTATGAAGCAGCCAGGCACGAATAGTTGGGATAAGCCACGTCTTGCCACCAGGGTATCGAAAAGGACTGAGCTGCGGAACTGATGAGACGTTCACGGGTCGTCCCGGCTCAAGCCGGGGAATATTTGGCAAGCCTAGCTGATAGACCGGCGAAGGCTCCGCAAGTACATGATCGGCGAGGGGCTCTATCCCAGTGGTGTCCCAATGCCTGGCGATTGCCATCAAGCGTTCGGCCATTGATTCAGGCACCCGAATGACCTGCGTCGGACCTGATCGCCACTTTGCCGCAAAACTAGTCGCCGAAACACCCATTGTATTTTCCTTGTTACCTGGGAATCTACCCGTTGTAACAAGGGAATGCAAGCTCAATTTCTTTGAAACTTGAAGACCGCGCGGCTGGCGCGCGCGTTCGGCCAGAAGCGGATTTCCTGGCCCTCCTGCAAGCCGAAGGCGTCGAGGATTTTCAGTTGGTTTTTCAGCGCCAATGCCGCAAAATCCTGCAAGGTGCCGACGCGGATATTGGGTGTGTCGTACCACTGGTAAGGCAGCACCCTGGTCACCGGCATGCGCCCGCGCAGCACCGCCAGACGATTCGGCCAGTGACCGAAATTGGGGAAGGCGACGATTCCTGTGCGCCCGACCCGCGCGGTTTCACGCAGCATGACTTCTGCATTGCGCAAGTGCTGCAGCGTGTCGATCTGCAGCACCACATCAAATGTTGCATCGCCAAACATGGCCAGGCCTTCGTCCAGATTGAGCTGGATCACATTGACGCCGCGCGCGACGCAAGCCTGTACGTTGGCGTCGTCAATTTCCACGCCGTAGCCTGTGCAGCCGCGTTCGCGAATCAGGTGGGCCAGCATGGTGCCGTCGCCACAGCCCAGATCCAGCACGCGCGCGCCCTGCGGCACCAGGCGTGCAATCGACAACTGGTCGGGCGATGGCGAAGCGGTGCCCGCGTCGTTTGCAGCCCGCCCCGGGCGAGGGGCCGGTGGGGCGGGGAGGGACGCATGGCCCGCGGACGGGGCGATTTCGAGGGCAATGCGCTCGAAATACGACCGCACCACGTTCATGTAGCGGGCGTCATCGAGCAAAAAGGCATCGTGCCCGTGCGGCGCGTCGATCTCGGCGTAACTCACGTCGCGCTGGTTGTCGAGCAGGGCTTTGACGATTTCGCGGCTGCGCGCCGGCGAGAAGCGCCAGTCGGTGGTGAAACTCACAAGGAGGAATTGGGCTGTCGCCTGCGCCAGCGCCTGCGTGAGATTGCCGCCATAAGCGCTGGCCGGGTCGAAATAATCAAGCGCCCGCGTGATCAGCAGGTAGGTATTGGCGTCAAAGTACTCGCTGAACTTGTCGCCTTGGTAACGCAGATAGCTTTCAATCTGGAATTCAACTTCCTGGGTGGAGTATTTAAACGGCGAAACGGCGAATGAAGAGGCACGCTCCACCGACAGGCCGCCCTTGGGCAGAGCAGCCCCTTCGTATGAGGAAAGGGGCAGCGCACCACCGCAGGCACGCGGAGCGACAAGCGTGGAGGCTTGTAATTGGCGGCCAAACTTTTCATTCATCACATCGTCGCTCAGGTAGGTGATGTGACCAATCATGCGGGCGATGCGCAGACCGCGCTGGGGCAGCACGCCATGGCGGCCGTAGTGCCCGGCATGAAAGTCAGGGTCTGTCACGATGGCGCGGCGCGCCACTTCGTTGAAGGCGATGTTTTCAGCGGTCAGGTTGGGCGCGCTGGCGACCACCACCGCGTGGCGGACTCGACTGGGGTATTGCAGTGTCCAAGCCAGCGCCTGCATGCCGCCCAGGCTGCCGCCCATCACCGCGGCCAGTGTTTGAATGCCGAGCGCATCAAGCAGCCTGGCCTGGGCATGAACCCAGTCCTGCACCGTGACAACCGGAAAGTCGGCACCGTAAATCTCGCCGCTGTCAGGATTGCGCTGCATCGGTCCGGTCGAGCCGAAGCACGAGCCCAGATTGTTCACGCCGATGACAAAAAACCGGTCCGTGTCAACCGGTTTGCCGGGGCCGATCATCGTGTCCCACCAGCCTTCGGACTTGGGCCGGATCGCGCCGCTGTCGTCGAGATAAACGCCGGCGACGTGGTGCGAAGCGTTGAGCGCATGGCAGACCAGCACGGCGTTGGACTTGTCGGCATTGAGCGTGCCGTAGGTCTCGTAGCTCAGGTCGTAGGCGCGAATGCTCGCGCCACTTTGCAAGCGCAGGGCATCCGCGAAATGCATGGTCAAGGGTGTTGCGACTAAGGTCAAAAAAATCACCTGCAGAAAAACAAAAACCCGGCATCACTAAAAGCGAGTCCGGGTTCGGCAGAATCGTCTTTAGCGGTACTTTTTAAGCGCCCGCAAGCTGAGCAAATCGGCGCTGGCGAAAGTATACCCCCACGGTCGCTCACTGCGTGTAGCTCCCTGCCCCCCGAGGGGGTCGCTGCGCCTGCGGCCTGGCGGAGCCAGTTCCGCGGCCCCTGCTTGTAGGGAAACACCTCCACGGTCGGTCGCCAGCAGTGGCTCCTTGCCCCGCTCAGGCCTTGATCAGCAATGCCGCCAGCCCCAGGCCGGCAAAAATGAGGGCCGACACAAGATGAACCACTCGCAGCGGCACCCATCGCGTCACGCGCGCGCCCAACCAGACCACCGGTGCGTTGGCAAGCATCATGCCCAGCGTGGTGCCGGCCACCACCCCGAAGTAGGCGTCATATCGGGCGGCCAGCATCACGGTGGCAATCTGTGTCTTGTCGCCCATTTCGGCCAGGAAGAACAGCGTCGCGGTCGTGCCGAAGACCCCAAGACGCGGCAGCCGTCCCTCGGCGGCATCGTCATCAAGCTTGTCGGGAACCAGCATCCACGCCGCCATGGCGATGAAGGAGGCGCCCAGAATCCAGCGCAGGGTTTGCGGGCTGAGTACGGTGGTGATCCAGGCCCCCAGGGCACCCGCCATCGCGTGGTTGGCGAGGGTGGCGACAAAGATGCCCAGCACAATCGGCCAGGGTTTGCGAAAACGGGCGGCCAACACCAATGCGAGAAGTTGCGTCTTGTCGCCCATTTCGGCGAGAGCGACGATGCCGGTGGAAATGAAGAAAGCTTGCATGAGGAACTCCGGCCGATCACCGTGACTGCACAGCGTCCCCGGCCTGAAGCGGAGGCTGTGCAGCCAAAGGTCTCGCTGGGCGCCAGTACGCTGGCGCCATGTCCGGACTGCTTGACAGGCCCGACAAGTCTGTTGGCCCAAGCCCCTTGCAGAAGTGCAGGGTAGCTACGCCCCGATGACGGGCACCCATTCTAGTGCAGTGTTGCATGCTTGATGGAACACTGCACTGGCGGGGTTCGAGCCAAACTCCCGTTTTCGCGCGCAACCGACAGTCAACCACCCGCCCAGATTGGTGCGCACCCAACTGGCGCAGTTTTTGCTTGATTTTGGTGCTTCGGCTTTTCGCAACTCGCTTTCGCACTAAAACAGCTCAAACCAAACAAAGAGGAGTTTATGGACGCACTAAAACAGGGCTCGGATGCCTTGTTCATCTTGTTGGGCGGCATCATGGTCCTGGCCATGCATGCCGGCTTTGCATTTCTTGAACTGGGCACGGTTCGCAAAAAAAACCAGGTCAATGCGCTGGTGAAGATCCTCGTGGACTTTTCGGTGTCCACCGTGGTCTATTTTGCCGTCGGTTATGGCGTGGCCTATGGCACGAGTTTTTTCGTCGGTGCCGAGCAGTTGGCCGTCAAAAACGGCTACGAGCTGGTCAAGTTCTTCTTTCTACTGACCTTTGCCGCCGCCATTCCGGCCATCATCTCCGGCGGCATCGCCGAACGAGCACGTTTTTACCCGCAACTGCTCGCCACCGCGGTGATCGTTGGCCTGGTGTACCCGCTGTTTGAAGGCGTGGTCTGGAACCAGCGCTTCGGCGTGCAGGCGTGGATCGCGTCGCTGACCGGCGCGGAGTTTCATGACTTTGCCGGCTCCATCGTGGTTCATGCGGTCGGTGGCTGGCTGGCCCTGCCGGCGGTGATTCTGCTCGGCGCCCGCAGCAACCGCTATCGCAAGGACGGCGCCATCTCGGCGCATCCGCCGTCGAACATTCCTTTCCTTGCGCTGGGTGCCTGGATTCTGACGGTGGGCTGGTTCGGCTTCAACGTGATGAGTGCGCAAACCCTCGACAAAATTTCCGGGCTGGTGGCGGTGAACTCGCTGATGGCCATGGTCGGCGGCACGCTGGTGGCGCTGGTGCTGGGCAAGAACGACCCGGGCTTTGTCCACAACGGCCCGCTGGCCGGGCTGGTGGCCGTGTGCGCCGGCTCGGACCTGATGCATCCGCTGGGTGCGCTGGTCACTGGCGGCGTCGCCGGCGCCGTGTTTGTCGTGATGTTCACGCTGACGCAAAACAAATGGAAAATCGACGACGTGCTGGGCGTCTGGCCGCTGCACGGCCTGTGCGGCGCCTGGGGCGGCGTGGCGGCCGGTATTTTTGGCAGCCAGGCCTTGGGCGGGCTGGGCGGCGTGAGTCTGGGTGCGCAGTTGATCGGCAGCGCGCTGGGCATCGCCTGGGCCTTGCTGGCGGGCTTGACAGTGTATGGCCTGATCAAGGCGACCATGGGCTTGCGCATGACCCAGGAAGAAGAGTATGAAGGCGCCGACCTGTCGATTCACCGCATCGGGTCCACGCCGGACCGCGAGGTCAACTGGTAGCGGTAGCGCAGCGGGCATGGCAGCGCATTGATTGACGCCTGAATTAATGGTTGCTGTCGTCAGTGCCAGTGTTTATTCGGCCAGGCCCTCCTTTGGCATCAAAGTACCGGCAAGACTGCTGGAGCCAGGGTGATATCCAGCGGTCCAGCGACCACGGTCCCAGGCCGTAAATCGCCAGTCCTGCCAACAGCGCGCCCCAGAAAATGTGCTGCTGCAAAGCCGCTGGGGCAATCTCGCTGAGCGCCGCCACCGCGACCGCGTTGACGACGAACAGGCCCAGCGCCGAAAACCGCCCGGCCAGACCCAGCACCAGCAACACCGGCAGCACCAATTCGCCGGCGGTCCCCATGAATGCGGCCGCGGCCGGCGACAGCAACGGAACCTTGTACTCGTCGGAGAACAGCGCCAGGGTCGTGTCCCAGTCGCGCAACTTGGTCCGCCCCGACAGAAAAAACACCTGCGCGATGTACAGGCGCGCCAGCAAAGCCGCCAGCGGCTGCAGGCAATCCAGGGCCCTGGTCAGAAGGCCCCACGCGCTCAGCCCGCGCGTCAGCCAGGAAGAATGGCTACTCGTCATCATGTGCTTTCTTTGCCTGTTTTCAAATCACGAACGCCCGTCACCAGACCGGTTTGCACCGCCTCGCCCAGCCAGGCGCTGAAATCAAATGCCGGCGCATCGCCGTCGCCGACCGGATTCACCGCAGCCAGCGGGTCCAGCGCATCAAGCAAGGGCCGGCCGGCCATCAGTCTGTCCAGCAGCAAGTGTTCCGCCGCACGGCTGTTGCGCACACGGGGCTTGAAACCCTGACGCCAGACCAGCACGGGTTCGGCGCGGCGCTCTCTGAGAAGTTGCCCGGCCTGCTGCAGCGTCGGGCGGCCCAGCAGATGTGCATTGACGATGCTGACCACCGGGTAACGACTCGCCAGCAAGGCCACACCGGCACCCAGGGTGAGTGTGATCAGCGCCGGATCGCGTGATGCCAGCAGCGTGAACGAGGGCAGATCGGCGGCAACGTCGGCCGCGCTGGCGGCCAGATGCATCAACCACTCCAGCCGCGCCACGTCGCCCAGACAGGGTTCGTCAGCGAGTTGGGGAGCGGCGTCGATAAAGCCCGCGAGTGCATCGCCCCAGCAAGCGATGTCGCCGCGTTGCGGCGGGTGGGCGGCCCAAAAATGGCGCGCCAGCAGCGCAAAATTTTCTTCGCCCATGAGCTGGGCCAGCACCGGGTAAGCGCCCGCCAGCGCCCGCTCGGCCAGGGCCTGGCCGTTGGCGCGGTAAGCCTGCAGGCCACGCTGCCAAAGCTGCTTTTCCGCCGCGCTGCCACCCGGTAGCCAGCGCAATAGCGCTGCGTCGTCACCTGCGCCCAGAACGGCCTGCAGCAAAGCTTGCTGCTCTTGCGGCTCTTGCGGCCGGCGCTCAAGAAGGTTCATGCGCCCACCGCCTCGGCAACGGCCGGCAGCAGCGCGCGGGCTCGGGCCGCTTCGTCGAGCAAGACCTGCAGCGGCGGAATGTCGGTGTCCCATTCGACCAGGGTTGCAACGCCACCAAAACGCGCCTGCGCATGGCGGTATATTTGCCAGACCTCGTCACATACGCGGCTGCCATGGTCATCAATGACAATGTCGCCGCAGTCTGTGTGCCCGGCCACATGCAACTCTGCGGCCGCATGCGGCGGTATCTGGTCCAGCCATTCCGTGCAGACACGCACCGGGTCGGCCGAGCGGCCTGCCAGGCGTTCATTGAGCGCGTTGACATAAATATTGTTCACGTCGACCAGCAGGCTGCAGCCGCTGCGGCGGACCAGCTCGGTCAGGAATTCGGTTTCGCGCATGTCGGAGCTGTTGAAGCGAACATGGGCTGACAGGTTTTCGACGAGCAGAGGGCGCTTCAGGCGCTCCTGCACCTGCTGCACATTGGCGCACAGCACATCGAGCGAGCGCTGGTGAAAGGCAATCGGCAACAGGTCGGCCGCATGGACGCTTGCGCCACCCCAAGACCCGCGCGCAAAACAGGCGTGGTCTGAAACGCGGACCGGTTCAATGCGCGCCACCAGACGGGCCAACTGGTCCAGATGCCAGGGATCCACACCGGCCGAAGACCCCAGCGCCAGACCGACGCCATGCAGGCTGACCGGGTAAGTCTGGCGGGCCTGCTGCAGCACCGCCCATGCCGCGCCGCCCTGGCCAAAAAAGTTTTCGGAGTGGACTTCCAGGAAGTCCAGCGCCGGCTTTGACTCCAGCAGTTGCGCATAGTGCGGGTACCGCCAGCCTATGCCGGCGGTGAACCCGCTTGCACATGCCCTGTGCGCGAGGCGATTCAATCTTGACCGATCTGTCGCGGGATGCTCAGACGACATCACCCCAAACGCCATCAGCTCTTTTTATCCATCATCGGTTTGTCCATCATGCCTTTGCCCTTCATCCTGGCCTGGTCGGCCGTCATGCCTTTCATGTCGTTGCAGGTGCCTTTGGCGACGTATTTCCATTCGTTGGCGTCGTCGCTGACCTTGGACTGGCCGGCGCAGGAGTGGCTACCACTGAGGTTGGCGCAATCGTTCTGGCCAGCCTTGGCAATGCCATAGCATTTTTCTTTTTCCTGGGCAAGGGCAGGCGTGGCAACAAGCAGGGTGGACAGCAGGGAGGCTGCGGCTGCAGCGATCAGGGCGCGTTGGTTCATTTCAAATCTCCAGTAGGTTTGCACAAGTTGAAAAATCCAACCAGCGCAGAGAACTTGTTCTGCCTGGTTAAAGCTTAGTCCGGTCCGCGCCGGCTTTCTTACAGGATTTTTAAGTGACAAAGTTCCGGTCCGCCAGTGATCCGGTTTATTTTCGTCCGCAGCTTGCGTCTCTGCGCTAGTACTGCAACCCAAAAATATCGAAACATGAAAGCGCGTCTTCGCACCCATGGCGGCGTTGCAACCCTTGCGAAGGCGGCCAGCCTTCGCTGCGGCTTGCGCCTTGCCCTGGGTACGAATCCATCACTTTCATGATGTT
>JAURVI010000049.1 GCA_030655515.1 Polaromonas sp.
CTTCATCGCCATCGCCTATTTGCGCATGTCCAAGCTCAAGCATTTGCCACCCAACCCGCTGCAAACCGCCTTGCCGCAGACCGGCGTGCTACTTCACCGGTGCCTGTGATGTCAAGTTCCACACTAAACGGCATAGAGCCCCCCCGAGGGGGTGCTGTCTCCCTTGAGGCGGCTCGGCGGGAGACCATCACGCAGTCCCTGCGAGGCTTGACCGTTGGATTTGCCTGTGAGGTTCTGATGCGCTGATGCGGGCCGATGTGTTTGCGCGCATCAGTACGCGGGGGTAGACTTGCACACTGGTGCTTGTGAGCGTACTGGTCGGACTACTAGGCGTTCGGTGCGAATCTTCGAGAGAGCATGAAGCCATGTCTGTTGTTCGGCGCACGGCCTTCGCTGCGCATTCCTTTCTTTGTATCGGCCATGCCAGAATCAGCCAAGTGAACATATTTTTTCATTTGCTTAAAAAAAGCCCCCTCTTTTTCATGGCGGGTCTATGGCTATGCGCCACAACGGGTGCCCTGGCCGTCACGTTGGGTCCCAATATACGCTCTGCCGTGCTGGGCCAGCCGCTGGCACTTTCCGTCCAGATGATGCCCGAAGCCGACGATGATCCGGCGATGCTGTGTCTGGATGCGGATGTTTTCTACGCGGACAGACAGATGGACAAGTCGCTGGTTCAGGTGACGGCAGAAAAGCCTGTCAACGCGCAGGCGGCGCTGATCCATATTCGTGCCGTGACCCCGGTCGAAGGGCCGGTGGTGACAGTGCATCTGCGCGCCGGATGTGTGCGGAAAACGACCCGGCGTTATGTGGTGCTGGCGGTGACCAAACCCCGGTCGGGACTGAGCGCCGATAGCGGTCTGCAAGCCCTGGCCGCGCCCGCGCCGGACAGTTTTCCGGGCGCGGGGAAGGTTCAGGCGCTGGAGGCCGAGCTGCGCCAATTGCGCGAAGAGCTGCAGAAAAGCCAGGCGGCGCTGGCGGAAGGAAGAATCCAGCTTGAAAAGGCCCAGCGGGAGGGGTATCGCAAAGAGCTGGTGTATGGCCTGGCCGGTATGCTGTCACTTGCCTTCGCCGGTCTGATTTTTCTTCTGCGCCAGAGGCCAAGCGCTTTTGCAGCCAGCCCGGAATCCGGCCCATCGGCGGAAACGCCGGTCAGCCCCGGAACAAGTCTGGAGCCGGATAGCGACATCCATGAATCGCTGGTTGACGATCTGAAGCGTCCTTCCCGCCATGCGCCGCCGGAGTCGATTCCGCCTTTGCCGGCACGGGACCGGGCCCGGTTCTCGGTCAGCGTGCCCTTTGTACAGCGCACGGTGAAAGTCCCGGAGCTGTTTGACCTTCAGCAGCAGGTCGAGTTTTTCACCTCGCTGGGGCAAAATGAAAAAGCGATCACGCTGCTTCGCAAGCATCTGGTCGACAATGTCAAAACAAGTGCGCTGGTTTATCTTGACCTGCTTGATCTGTACCACCGGACTGGCAACAAAGAGGACTACGAGGTTTTGCGCGCCGACTTCAACCGGGTGTTCAAAGGCAGCATGGCGCCGTTTGACGGCTATACGCCAGGCGGGTTTGGCGCAGCGGCCCACGAAGCCGCCCTGGCGCGGATTCAGGCCGTGTGGCCGACTCGCCAGGTCTTCGACGTGATTGACGACGCGCTGTTCCGCGAACCCGGTAACGCGGCGGACCTGCTGGGTATGGAGGCCTACCGCGACTTGCTGCTGCTGCATGGGGTGGCACGAGAAATCATTGAGATTGAGGCCGGTGCGACCGGACACGGCGGCGATTCCCATGGGCCTGATCTGATGCTGCGGCCAAGGGCCTCGCCGCGTTTGGGGCTGGACATTGATCTGAGCCAGTTTTCGGGTGACAGTGACGGCCCCGGGGAAACCGCCGACAGCCGTACTGGGGCAAACTCACCGGCGGCGGACAAAGCCAGCCTGCAAGGGAAGTCCAATCCGAACGAGCCGACGGTGCTGGATTCGCTGATCGACTTTGACGACTACGACACGGGCCTCAGGCCGGATGACTTCGGCAAATCGGCCCGCTCCTGAGGACCGCATTCAGCAGATGTTCTGGGCGGCGCAATAAGGCCAGCCCATACTGGAATCATTGCGGGTGCCAGGCGCCACCATGACACCTGGTGCCGGTGAGAAAGGCGTCAGCGCCGCACCTGCAATGCGCCGGGGTTGACAATGTGGGTGGGCGTCCCCTTGATGAAGTTGACCACGTTGTCAAAGGCGGCGCTGAAATACATTTCGTAGCTTTCCTGCTCCACATAACCGATGTGCGGCGTACAGATACAGTTTTCCAGGCGCAGCAGTGCATGGCCCTGCAAAATCGGCTCGGATTCGAACACATCGACCGCCGCCAGTCCGGGGCGTCCGCGGTTCAGTCCTGCGATCAGCGCCTCGGGCTCGATCAGCTCGGCGCGTGAGGTGTTGACCAGCACGGATGTGGTTTTCATGCGCGACAGGTCGTCGAGGGTGACCACGCCGCGGGTTTCGTCCTGCAGTCGCAGATGCAAGGTCAAAACGTCGCTGTCCTGAAAAAAATCAGCTTTCGAAGATGCCACTTCAAACCCGTCGGCCTGGGCCCGTGCGCGAGCGGCTTGGCTGCCCCACACCAGAACCCGCATGCCAAAAGCCCGGCCATAACCGGCCACGATCTGGCCGATCCGGCCGTAGCTCCAGATGCCCAGGGTCTTGCCCTTGAGCACCGAACCGATGCCGAAGTTGGGCGGCATCGAGGCGGTTTTCAGGCCGGCCTGTTGCCAGGCGCCATGCTTGAGATGCGAGACGTAATGCGGAATGCGGCGCATGGCGGCCATGATCAGGGCCCAGGTGAGTTCCGCCGGTGCCGTGGGGGAACCCGCACTTTCGGCCACGACGATGCCACGCTCGGTGCAGGCGCCGACATCCACATGGCTACCGATGCGCCCGGTTTGCGCAATCATTTTGAGCTTGGGGAGTTTTTCGAGCAACTGGCGCGGCAGATGGGTTCGCTCCCGGATCAGCACGACCACATCGGCATCCTTGAGCCTGACCGAAAGCTGGCCGATGCCCTTGACGGTGTTGGTGTAGACCTTGGCCTGGTAAGCGTCGAGCTTGGCGGCACAGGCGAGTTTGCGCACTGCGTCCTGGTAATCGTCAAGGATCACAATGTTCATGCCGATATTGTGCCTGCAAGTTCTGCCGCCACGAGGCAGTGATGGCGTAACAGACAGAAACCGGATGGGCCATGACACGGACTGCCTGGCGCCGCAGCGGGGCAGCCCCGAGATTGCTGCGATGGCCGCTTCCGCTTTTAGGTCATGCGCTCCAGCGCGGCACAAACATCGGCCATGCGACCTGAAATAACCATGCGGCCGGCACATGAAGGGCTGACGCCAGCCTCAAACTCGCGCACAATTCTCAAGCGGCGAGGCGCTGCCGGCTTTGCCACGGCCTGACAGGGTTTTGGGTCCGTAGCCACTGCATGGCGTGCGCCAGACGCTATGTTTTTTATAGCGAACTGAGCATCGCCCGGCACGAAACGCCGGTGCCGGGGGAATGACAAAGCGGATTGGGCAGGCGCAAACAAAGCGGCCAGCGCCTGCAATGGCGCTTGCAGAACAGTCCGCAACGGTGAACGTGAAAAACTGGCGATTCCCATGAGAACTCCCGGAGTTAGAGGTTGACACAGGCAGGATTGCAAGGGCTTGTGAGCGATTCGCCGCAGCAGGGTGTTGGTCAATCCGTTTGGCCAAACGCCCGCCACCTGCTGCGCCGAAATGGGGTGGACGGTTCATGGGGTTGGCCCCGCCCGGTATGAAGCCGAGCGTTGACTACACCAGCATCGTGTTTCGAATCAGGCCGACGGCCAGACCTTCCAGTTCGAAGGGTTCGCCGGGTTCGACCACAATGGTTTCAAAATCGGGATTTTCGGGCAGCAATTCAATCAGGTGCTTGTTGCGGCGAAAACGTTTGACGGTGACTTCATCGCCCAGGCGGGCCACCACAATTTGCCCGTTTTTGGCTTCTTTGGCCTGCTGCACGGCCAGCAGGTCGCCGTCCATGATGCCGACATCGCGCATACTCATGCCGCGCACTTTGAGCAGGTAGTCGGGCTTGCGTTGAAACAGGCTGCTCTCAAAATAGTAGGTATGGTCGATATGCTCCTGCGCGAGAATGGGGCTGCCGGCAGCAACCCGCCCCACCAGAGGCAGGGCGAGCTGGGCCAGGCTTTGCAAGGGCAAGGAGAACTGCTTGATGCGGGATTCGTGGATGGCGCGCAAGGTGTCGCTGCGCAGGCGGATGCCGCGCGAGGTGCCGCTGACCAGCTCGATCACGCCTTTGCGGGCCAGTGCCTGCAAGTGCTCTTCGGCGGCGTTGGCGGACTTGAACCCCAGCTCGTTGGCGATTTCGGCCCGGGTAGGGGGCGCACCGGTGCGGGCAATGGCGCTTTGGATCAGCTCCAGAATTTGCTGCTGGCGTGCCGTGAGTTTGGGCATTTCTGAAAAGTCGTTGAGGCTGCTCATGGCTGGGACTCCTTGGGCGAACAGTTGATCGTCATGAAGAATGGTTGGAAGCTGTTTTAATATCCAGCAACTGTATTTTCATCCAGTTTTTGAAAGGGCGCAAGTGCAAGCTGCCATGAAGCATGAAAAAATCGTCATTTTGGGCACCGGCGGCACGATTGCCGGCACGGCAGCGAGTGCTTCGGATCCCATGGGCTACGTCGCTGCGCAAGTGGGCATCGCTCAATTGGTCGCCGCCATTCCGGCACTCGCCGAGGGCTCCTGTGAACTGGTGACCGAGCAGGTCGCCCAAATTGACAGCAAGGACATGAGTTTTGCGGTCTGGGCGCAGCTTGCCGGGCGCGTCAACCACTTCCTGGTGCAGCCCGATGTCCAGGGCATTGTCATCACGCACGGTACCGACACGCTGGAAGAGACCGCGTATTTTTTGCAGGCGCTGCTGAACCCGGCCAAGCCGGTGGTGCTGACCTGCGCGATGCGCCCGGCAACCGCGCCGGCTCCCGACGGCCCGCAAAATATGCTGGATGCCGTGACGGTGGCCCGCCACGCGGGGGCACAAGGGGTGGTTGCCGTGTGCGCCGGTGCCATTCACAGCGCGCTGGATGTGCAAAAAGTGCATACCCATCGGCTCGATGCCTTCAGTTCGGGCGACGCCGGGCCGCTTGGTTACGTTGGGGCGGGGCGTTTGCGCATGATGCGAAATTGGCCTGCGGTCGCCGCGCATCATGCGCAATCAGCCATTAAAAATATAGCGGATTTGAAGGGCGGCGATTCCTGGCCGCGGGTGGACATTGTGATGAGCTACGCTGGCGCCAGCGCTGCCATGGTCAATGCGCTGGTGACTGACGGTGTCGAAGGCCTGGTGGTGGCTGCGACCGGCAATGGCACGCTGCACCATGCACTGGAAGCGGCTTTGCTTCAAGCGCAGGCAGCGGGCGTCAAGGTTGTTCGCGCGACGCGCTGCCTTCAAGGCCGGGTGGTGCCCAAACCGGGCGACACCCTCCCGGACGCCAACGGCTTGAGCCCGGTGAAGGCGCGGGTGGCGCTGATGCTTCGTTTGCTGGGCTGACGCATGGTGGGTACGCGGTGCGGAAATCGTCTCAGCGCGCCAAAGCCTTGAACGCTCTTTCAGTGATGGCGTCAACACCGCCCATGCCGCTGATGGCGCGGTACTGGGGCGCGGCGTCGGCCGCGGTTTTCGCCCAGTTGGCGTAATAATCCACCAGCGGACGGGTTTGTGCGCTGTAGACTTCCAGCCGCTTGCGCACGGTCTCTTCCTTGTCGTCGTCGCGCTGGATCAGCGGCTCGCCGGTCGCATCGTCTTTGCCCTCGACCTGGGGCGGGTTGTATTTGACATGGTAGGTGCGGCCCGAGGCGGTGTGCGAACGGCGCCCGCTCATGCGCTCGATGATGGCGTCAAAGGGCACATCGATTTCCAGCACGTAGTCGATTTTCACGCCCGCGGCCTTCATCGCGTCGGCCTGCGGAATGGTGCGCGGAAAACCATCGAGCAGAAAGCCCTTGGCGCAGTCGGGCTGGGCAATACGCTCCTTGACCAGATCGATGATCAGGTCGTCGCTGACCAGGCCGCCTGCGTCCATGACTTTTTTGGCTTCAACGCCCAGGGGCGTTCCCGCTTTGACGGCTGCGCGCAGCATGTCGCCGGTGGAAATCTGGGGGATGCCGTATTTCTGGCAGATGAAGGTCGCTTGCGTTCCTTTGCCCGCGCCCGGTGCGCCCAACAAAATCAGTCTCATGGATGTCCTCGGATTTTTTATGAATTTGGCAGTGAGCATGCGGCACCGATTGCCAGCGCCAGCTCCCAACGCTCTTGAACTTAAGGATAGCACGCGCACCCGTGCGCCCGGCTTACAGAAACAGTCGGCGGACGCGCTCCAGATCCTCGGGAGTGTCCACGCCGGGGCCGGGTGCCTGTGTGGTGACATGCACCGCAATGCGGTAGCCGTGCCAGAGTGTACGCAACTGCTCCAGTTGCTCGAGTTGCTCCAGCGGCGCTTGGGGCCATGTGGGGAATTGCCGCAGAAAGCCGGCCCGGTAGCCGTAAATGCCCACATGCCGCAGCGGTGGCGGCAACGAACTGCCTTGTGTCCACCAGGCCTGGCCGGCAAAATCGCGGGCGGCAGGAATCGGCGAGCGGCTGAAATACAGCGCCGTGCTCTGCGCATCGAGCACCACCTTGACCACATTCGGATTGAGCAGCTCCGCCAGCGTATCAATCGCATGGGCGGCGGTACACATGGCGCAGTCGCTGCGCCGCGCCAGCAGACTGGCCACTGCGTTAATCAGCGCCGGGTCTATCAGGGGTTCATCGCCTTGCACATTGAGTACCCGTTCCGCATCGTCCAGGCCGAGCAGGTCGCAGGCCTCGGCCAGACGGTCGCTGCCGCTGGGATGGTCGGTTCGGGTCAGCACGGCGGCCACGCCAAAAGCCTGGCATTTTTCCACGATGGCCATGTTGTCCGCTGCCACGACGACGCGGGAGGCGCCACTTTGGCTGGCGCGCTGGGCCACCCTGACCACCATGGGAATACCGGCGATGTCCGCCAGCGGTTTGTTGGGCAGGCGGGTCGATGCGAGGCGGGCAGGAATGAGGACGGTAAAGCTCATGCCGGGTTCATCACAGGCCGAGTTCCTCGTCGGTGAGGGTCCGCGCCTCACTTTCCAGCATTACCGGCAAGCCGTCGCGGATGGGATAAGCCAGCCGCGCGCTGCGGGAGACCAGTTCCTGTTTTTCCCGGTCATAGATCAGCGGGCCTTTGGTCACGGGGCAGACCAGCAGTTCAAGCAGTTTGGTGTCCATGGGGAGATGGTAATTGACAAAGCAGTGGCAGCAGCAAAGCATCGAAGGCCGCAAAAAAAGCTGGTTCCGGTGAAAATTCCAGTGGCACGGCCAGCACGCCGGCTTGCTTGGGGAACAGCTTGACAGCATCTTTTTCGGTGCAAATCACAGTGTAGCCCTTATCCATCTGGCGTGGATAGCTGTCGAAATCGTAGTGATCGGGGAGTGCCCGCGTTTCGGCCAGGCGCAAGCCGGCAGCTCGGAGCATCGCGAAAAAAGCCTCGGGTTTGGCGATGCCCGCCAGTGCCAGCAAGGGCTGGCCGGCCAGGCTGCTCAGGGCAACACGGCGGCCGTCGGCGCGCAGCGCGTGATCGGCCAGGTGCCGGGTTGAGCTGAAACCATCGAAGGCGGGGCTGGGGCCGGTGTGCAGAACCAGGTCCATGCCGCGGCCGCCAGCGCGCGCGCCGCGCTGGCGGCGGGCCGGCCAGGGCTCGCGCAACGGGCCGGCGGGCAGCAGCCAGCCATTGCCGGCGCCGCGTTCATCAAACACCGCAATTTCGATATCGCGCTGCAGCGCATGGTGCTGCAGGCCGTCGTCGCAGACGATCACCTGTGTCCGCGGGTGTGCAGCAAGCAGGGCGCGGACTGCATCGATGCGCCGCGCTGCTACAAAGACAGGCGCGCCGGTCGCCCGCCGGATCAGGGCAGGCTCATCACCCGACTCGGCAACCGGGGTTGCCGGCAAGACTTCCACGCAATGCTTGCCGGAGCGCCCGTACCCGCGCGAGACCACGCCGGCCCGCCAGCCGCCGGCCTGCAGGTGCTGGACCAGGGCAATGACCGCCGGTGTTTTGCCGGCCCCGCCGGCCACCACATTCCCGACCACCACCACCGGCACATGCACGCGTTCGGACTTGAAAAATCCGGCCTGGTAAAAAATCCGTCGCAATCGCACCAGCAGGCCATAGAGTTGTGCCACCGGCCAGAGCGAGCAGGCGAGCACACCGCGTCGCAGCCAGGCCCGTTGCAGAACCTGCCTCACGTTTATTTGGCGCCGGCCTGGGCCGCGCTCTGGGTGGCAAAGGTGATTTGCGTCAAGCCACTGCGCCGGGCCGCTTCCATCACGGTGATCACCGACTGGTGGGTGGCGCTGGCATCGGCGCTGATGATGATGACGCTGTCCTTGCCGGCCTTCGCGGCCGCGGTCATGGCGGCGCTGAGCGCTTCGATGCTGCGCCCGTTGATAGGCATTTTGCCGACCATGTAGCGGCCATCGCTGCTGACGGCCACGATGACTTCCTTGGGGTAATCGCGCTGCTGATCGGCGTCGGCCACCGGCAGCTTGATCTGCAGCTCGGTGAACTTGCTGTAGGTGGTCGACAGCATCAGGAAAATCAGCACGACCAGCAGGACGTCGATGAAGGGGATCAGGTTGATCTCGGGTTCATCCCGCGAAGGGCCGTGAAATTTCATGATGCGCCTCCGCCGGGCCGCCCCGAGGAGGCGAAGCCCCCTCGGGGGGAAGCGTCATGCACGCAGTGACCAGCGTGGGGGCTCATGATTTGCGTAGAGTGTTGAGGTGCCGCACAAACCGCTCGGCGGCGATCTCCATGGTCAGCAGGTAGCCGTCCACCCGGGCGCGGAAGTAGCGCCAGAAAATCAGCGAAGGGATGGCGACGATCAGTCCAAAGGCGGTGTTGTACAGCGCAATCGAAATGCCTTGCGCCAGTTGCGCCGGGTTCCCGCCGGCAGCGTTGGCGACGCCGCCGCTGCCGGCCTGCGAGCCAAAAATCTCGATCATCCCGATGACGGTGCCGAGCAAGCCCAGCAGCGGCGCCGCCGAGGCAATCGTGGCCAGCGCTGCCAGGTAACGCTCCAGCGTGTGGGCGGCGCGCCGACCTGCGCCTTCCAGCGTGGAGCGCAGGTCGTCCTCGCTGATGCGCGGGTTGATGCTTAACGCTCGAAAACCGCTGGCCAGCACCTGCCCGAGCAATGAGTTCCGTTCCAGGTGTGAAACCACGTCCGGGGTGGGTACACCGCTGCGGGACACGGTCATGACTTCCTCCAGCAGTTGGGGCGGCGCAATTTTTCCCGTTTTGAGGCTGGCAAAACGCTCAATAACCAGCGCCAGCGCCAAAATGGAGCAGGCCACCAAAGGCCAAATTGGCCAGCCTGCGGCTTGTATGATCGAAAACAAGGCAAATCCTCCCAGCAGATAATTGCTGTGGATTATGGCCCACTCGACTTCAGCAGGCCGGCCAGTTGCACTGCACCGCTGTTTGTTTTCTTGTTGCAGATTTGCAGGACTTAACTCACAGAACTTGTGGATAACTTTGTGAGCAAGTACCAGGCAATGCACTGGCAAGCCGCGCCAATTGGCGTTTGTGACAAAGCGATGAAAATTTGGTCAGAATAAAGTTATTAAAAATCAATGAGTTACACGAATTCATCTGCGTTTCCCCGGCAAACTGTGAGTTTGCCCGTATCAACACGGGCTTCTGTGGAGTATTACCCCCTGCAAATCAAGGGGTTTGACGGTGTTTGAGACGTCGGTCGAACCGGAGCGGTCTGCGCCGGGCGCACGTGTCTGGCCGGTCGGCTTGCTGCTGCGCGCGATTGCCGACAGCCTGGAGGCGCGTTTCAACCCGGTGGCCGTGCGGGGCGAAGTCAGTGGCTTTGCACGGGCGGCCAGCGGCCATTGTTATTTTTCGCTGAAAGACGAGCAGGGGCAGATGCGCTGCGCGATGTTCCGGCGCGCCGCTGGGTTGCTGGATTTTTCGCCGCGTGACGGGCAGTTGGTCGAGGTGCGCGGTCGGCTCGGCGTCTACGAGCCGCGCGGCGAACTGCAACTGATCGTCGAAGCCATGCAGCAAGCCGGGCAGGGCAACCTGTTCGAGGAATTTTTGAAGCTCAAGGCCAGGCTGCAAGCCGAGGGCCTGTTCGATGCCGGCCGCAAAAAAGCCTTGCCGCTGCTGCCCAGGGCCATCGGCGTCGTGACCTCGCTGGGCGCCGCGGCTTTGCACGATGTGGTGACGGCCCTGCAGCGCCGCGCGCCGCATATTCCGGTGGTGATTTACCCGGCCAGTGTGCAGGGCGCCCAGGCCCCGGAGGAACTGCGCCAGGCTTTGCGCAAGGCGTATGAGCGCGCCGAGGTGGACGTGCTGCTGCTGGTGCGCGGCGGCGGTGCGATGGAAGACCTGTGGGCCTTTAACGACGAACAACTGGCCCGCACGCTGGTGGCGTCGCCGATGCCGGTGGTGTGTGGGGTCGGCCACGAGACCGACTTCACGATTGCCGATTTTTGCGTCGATCTGCGTGCGCCTACCCCGACGGCAGCGGCGGAAATGTGTACCCAGCCGCAGGGCGTCTGGCTGGGCGCGCTGGAGCTGGCCCAGGGCCGGCTCCAGCGCAGCGTGGAGCGGCAACTGCAGGCCAACGGCCAGCGGCTGGACTGGGCCGCGTCCCGCGTCAGCCGCCCTTCGCATCTGGTCACGCGCCAGCAGGCCCGGCTCGCCGGCCAGGCGCAGCGCCTGCGGCACGCGATGCAATCGGGCATTGCGCACGAAAAAAATGTTCTGCAGGGCCTGGGCCTGGCTTTTCCGCAAGCCTTGGCGCAGTCGCTGCAACAGCAGCAGCGCCGGCTGGAGCGGGCGCAGTTGCGCCTGGAGTCACTGGACCCCAGGCTCGTGCTTCAGCGCGGCTATGCCTGGCTGGCCGATATGCGGGGCCAGGCAATCAGCAGTGCCCGCGCCACCCGGCCTGGTCAGGCTTTGCGCGCTACCCTTGCCGACGGCGAGGTCGATTTGACCGTTTCTGCACCGCGGCTGATTTAGTTTTTACAATGGGCGCCGACAGTCCGCCTTTTTTACCACCACAACACCACACGAGGAAAAAAACATGGAACACAAACTACCCCCGCTGCCCTATCCCATCGACGCGCTGGCACCCCATTACAGCCAGGAAGCGTTTGAATACCATCACGGCAAGCACCACAATGCCTATGTGGTCAACCTCAACAACCTGCAAAAGGGCACCGAGTTCGAGTCCATGACGCTCGAAGAGATCGTCAAAAAGTCAAGCGGTGGCATCTACAACAATGCCGCCCAGATATGGAACCACACATTTTTCTGGAATTGCATGAAGCCTGCCGGCGGCGGCGAGCCCGGTGGCGCGCTGGCAGCAGCGATCAACGCAAAATTTGGCTCCTACGCGGCCTTCAAAGAGGCCTTCGTGAAGTCGGCCGTCGGCAACTTCGGTTCGGGCTGGACCTGGCTGGTTAAAAAGGCCGATGGTTCGGTGGACATCGTCAACACCGGCCCGGCCGGCACACCGCTGACCACTGCCGACAAGGCGCTGCTGACGGTTGACGTGTGGGAACACGCTTATTACATCGACTACCGCAACCAGCGTCCCAAGTTTGTCGAAACCTTTCTGTCCAACATGGTGAACTGGAAATTTGCCGAAGCCAACTTCGGCTGAGCGTGAGCTGGGCCTGAGCCCTGTACAAAAAAAGCCGACGCGAAGTCGGCTTTTTTATGGGCGCCAGCAGCAGTGGCGACTCAACGGGTGGGCTCGAACGGCGGGCCGGCCAGTTTGCTGCCGGCCTTGATGCCTTTTTTGCCAAACCAGCCGGCATTCATCTCCAGCACGTAGCGCACCGGTTTTTCCGAACAGTGGGCGTCTGTGCTTTGCGGTTTCATGTCGGCCAGATTCACAATGGCGCCGTCATCGGCAACAAAGGCGGCCGTCAAGGGAAGAAGCGTGTTTTTCATCCAGAAGCACTGTCTGGCGGCTTGTTCAAACACAAACAGCATGCCTTCGTGCTGTGGCATCTCGGTCCGGAACATGAGCCCGACCTGCCGTTGCTGAGGAGTCACTGCAAGCTGCGCGTCGATGCGGTGCATTCCCGCACTCAGTGCTACCCGCTGAAGATTGGTTTGGGGGGTGTCCTGGGCGAATGCACTGCCCCAGACCAGCACGGCGCAGCCGGCCAGTCCATTGATCAAGCCCTGGGCGAGATTATTGGCGGCGAGTTTTTTAGGCATAAAGTCATCAAAAGTTGAGTCGGTTGCCAGCATAAACGGCGCCCATGAAAAATGCCCGCAGAGCGGGCATTTTTCATGGGCGCCGAGAATTACTTCTTGGCAGCAGCTTTGTCTTCTTTTGCCTTCTTGGCGGCAGCAGCTTTTTCGGCTTTTTCGGCTTTGGCGGCAGCAGCTTTGTCTTCTTTTGCCTTCTTGGCGGCAGCAGCTTTTTCGGCTTTGGCGGCTTTGGCGGCAGCAGCTTTTTCGGCTTTGGCGGCTTTGGCGGCAGCAGCTTTTTCGGCTTTGGCGTCTACCTTGGCAGCAGGCATTGCAGGCGTCGCTGCGGTTGCAGGCGTCGCTGGCGTTGCGGCGGCAGCCGGCTTGGAGGCCGCGCCCATGGGAGCGCCAGCGTGGGAAGCGGCGAAAGCACCAGCGGCGAAGAGGCCGGCGATCAGAGCAGCGAGGATCTTGTTCATTTGAAATTTCCTTAATAACGTTATTGGAAAAAATACCCCGAATTTTTCGGAGGCCTCACCGTAACGGAACCCGTTCACAACTGGTTGACAGACCCGCCTCAAAATCTTTTTAGAGAGCCTTTTACGGCTAGAATTTAGGGGTTTTTACCTAAACCGCGCCCAGCAGTCTTTTTCATTGCTATTTTCAGCGCTTACCGGAGACTTGTCTACATGTACCAGCATATCAAGGTGCCCGCCCAGGGTCAGAAAATCACTGTCAATGCCGACAATTCACTGAATGTGCCGGACGAGCCGGTCATTCCGTTCATTGAAGGCGACGGCACCGGTGCCGACATCACGCCGGTCATGCTCAAGGTGGTGGATGCCGCGGTGGCAAAAGCCTACGGCGGCAAGAAAAAAATCCACTGGATGGAAGTGTACGCCGGGGAAAAATCGACCAAGATTTATGGCCCCGACGTCTGGTTGCCCGAAGAAACGCTGCATGCGGTCAAGGACTACGTGGTCTCCATCAAGGGCCCGCTGACCACGCCGGTCGGTGGCGGCATCCGCTCACTGAATGTGGCGCTGCGCCAGGAGCTGGACCTGTATGTCTGCCTGCGGCCCATCCAGTACTTCGCCGGCGTGCCTTCGCCCGTGAAGGAGCCGCACAAGACGAATATGGTGATTTTCCGCGAAAATTCGGAAGACATCTACGCCGGCATCGAGTTCGAAGCCGAGAGCGACAAGGCCAAAAAACTCATCAAGTTTCTGCAGGACGAGATGGGCGTCAAGAAAATCCGCTTCCCCAACACCTCGGGCATCGGCATCAAGCCGGTCTCGCGTGAAGGCACCGAGCGCCTGGTGCGCAAGGCCCTCCAGTACACCATCGACAATGACAAGCCGAGCCTGACGATTGTCCACAAGGGCAACATCATGAAGTTCACCGAAGGCGGCTTCCGCGACTGGGCCTACGCGCTGGCGCAAAAGGAGTTTGGCGCCGAGCTGATCGACGGCGGCCCCTGGTGCAAGTTCAAAAATCCGAAAACAGGCAAGGACATCATCGTCAAGGACTCCATCGCTGATGCCTTTCTGCAGCAGATACTGCTGCGTCCGGCCGAGTACAGTGTGATCGCCACGCTCAACCTCAATGGCGATTATGTGTCCGACGCGCTGGCCGCCCAGGTCGGCGGCATCGGCATTGCCCCTGGCGCGAACCTGAGCGACACCATCGCGATGTTCGAAGCCACTCACGGCACGGCCCCCAAATACGCCGGCAAGGACTATGTGAATCCCGGCTCCGAGATTCTGTCCGCCGAAATGATGTTGCGCCACATGGGCTGGACCCAAGCGGCCGACCTGATCATCAGCAGCATGGAAAAATCCATTAAGTCGAAAAAAGTCACTTACGACTTCGCCCGGCTGATGGAGGGGGCGACCCAGGTCAGTTGTTCCGGTTTTGGCCAGGTGATGATCGACCACATGTAAGTCCGCCCGCCTGCCAAATCAATCGGGCAGGCCTGCCGCCAAGCCGCCTCGGGTTCACGCCGCGGCGGCTTTTTTCATGGGCGTACCCAAAAGTCAATTGTGCTTGCTTGAATGTCGCGTTCCCGCCACCAATTTCCCTGTCAGTCACACTGGACAATTTCGATCGCTAGAATGATTTCCATGGCAACCCAATCCCCGAAGTCTCCCGCACCGCCCAAGGCACCGGTCTTCAAGCCCGATGATGCCAGCGGCGGCGATGCGGTCGTGCTGGAGCGGCGTCCGCAAAAGACCAAGCCGCCGCAGATGTTTCAGGTGGTGCTGCTGAATGACGACTACACCCCGATGGAGTTTGTCGTCGTGGTCATCCAGGAGTTCTTCAACAAGGACCGCGAAACAGCGACGCAGATCATGCTGAAGATCCACCTGGATGGCAAAGGCGTGTGTGGCGTGTTTTCCAAGGACGTGGCGTCCACCAAGGTGGATCAGGTCACGGAAGCCGCGCGAAAAAATGGCCATCCACTGCAGTGCGTGTGCGAGCCCATTGAATAATGGAAAAAACAGCCCATATCGGCTTTGACAGTTACCCGAGTCCACAATAAGCTACCCAAGCAGCAAGCCGAAAGGAAAAGCAATGATTGCCCAGGAATTAGAAGTCAGCTTGCACATGGCCTTTGTCGAGGCCCGGCAGCAGCGCCACGAGTTCATCACCGTGGAACACCTGCTGCTCGCGCTGCTTGACAACCCCAGCGCCGCCGAAGTGCTGCGCGCGTGCTCGGCCAACATCGACGATTTGCGCAAAGCCCTGAGCAATTTCATCAAGGACAACACGCCGCAGGTGGCCGGCAGCGACGATGTGGACACGCAGCCCACGCTGGGTTTTCAGCGCGTGATCCAGCGCGCCATCATGCATGTGCAGTCCACGGGCAACGGCAAGAAGGAAGTCACCGGCGCCAATGTGCTGGTCGCCATTTTCGGCGAGAAGGACTCGCACGCCGTGTATTACCTGCACCAGCAGGGCGTCACGCGCCTGGACGTTGTGAACTTCATCGCGCACGGCATCAAGAAGAGCGACCCGCCCGAGCCGGCCAAGGCCGGCGAGAGCGCCGCGGAGAACGAAGAGGGCGGCGAGAAGAACGAAAAAGCGTCGCCGCTGGAGCAATACACCCAAAACTTGAACCAGCTCGCCAGGGACGGCAAGATCGATCCGCTGATCGGCCGCCAGTACGAAGTCGAGCGTGTGATCCAGATTCTCTGCCGCCGCCGCAAGAACAACCCCTTGCTCGTAGGCGAGGCCGGCGTCGGCAAGACCGCCATTGCCGAGGGCCTGGCCTGGCGCATCACGCAAAAAGATGTGCCGGAAATTCTGGCCGAAGCACAGGTCTACTCGCTCGACATGGGCGCTTTGCTGGCCGGCACCAAATACCGCGGCGACTTCGAGCAGCGCCTCAAAGGCGTGCTGAAGTCGCTCAAGGACAAGCCCAACGGCATCCTGTTCATCGATGAAATCCACACGCTGATCGGTGCGGGGGCGGCCTCGGGCGGCACGCTGGACGCGTCCAACCTGCTCAAGCCCGCGCTCAGCTCGGGCCAGCTCAAGTGCATTGGCGCGACAACGTTCACCGAGTACCGCGGTATTTTTGAGAAAGATGCGGCCCTGTCACGCCGCTTCCAGAAAGTCGATGTAGTGGAGCCCACGGTTCAGGAGACCGTTGATATTCTCAAAGGCCTGAAATCGCGTTTTGAGGAGCACCACAGCGTCAAATACGCGGTGGCGGCGCTGCAGGCGGCGGCCGAGCTCAGCGCCAAGTACATCAATGACCGCCACTTGCCCGACAAGGCGATTGACGTGATTGACGAGGCCGGGGCCGCGCAGCGCATTTTGCCGGCATCCAAACGGAAAAAAATCATTACCAAGGCCGAGGTCGAAGAGATTGTGGCCAAGATTGCCCGCATTCCGCCCGCCAATGTCTCCAATGACGACCGCGGCAAGCTTAAAACGCTGGAGCGCGATCTCAAGAGCGTGGTGTTCGGCCAGGACAAGGCACTCGAAGTGCTGGCCTCCGCGGTGAAGATGGCGCGTTCGGGCCTGGGCAAGGGCGACAAGCCGATCGGCTCGTTCCTGTTCTCGGGTCCCACGGGCGTCGGCAAGACCGAAGCGGCCAAACAGCTTGCCTACATCATGGGCATCGAGCTGATCCGCTTCGACATGTCGGAGTACATGGAGCGTCACGCGGTGAGCCGCCTGATCGGCGCGCCTCCGGGCTATGTCGGTTTCGACCAGGGCGGCCTGCTGACCGAGGCCGTCACGAAGAAGCCGCATTCGGTGCTGCTGCT
>JAURVI010000052.1 GCA_030655515.1 Polaromonas sp.
CGACATGACGGCCCAGCTCACCAATCTGCGCCAGGCACCGGGCATCCAGGCCATATTGAACTGCGGCTTCGGCGAGCCGGCGGTGATCCTGACCAAGAATTACAAGCAGCTCGGCATCACGCTGCCGCATTACGGCACCCATGCGCTGGCCTCGGATGTGTTCATCAAGCTCGCCGGCGAGGCGGCCGAAGACATGGTGATGACCAACGGCCCCATCCTGGTATGGGACCAGTTGCCCGCCAATGACCCGCTGCAGCCGGTGGTGCAGGCTTACGTCAAGGCCTACCAGGCCAAGTACAACGAAGCGCCGTCATTTTTTGCCGGCAATGCGCATGACGCGATCATCGCGATCCGCGAAGCGCTGCGGCGAGCCGGCAGCATCGAGCCGGCCAAGCTGCGCGACGCGATCGAAAAGAGCAGCTTCATCGGTGTGACCGGGCCGTTTCGCATGAGCGAGACCGACCATGTCGGCCTCAGCGCAGCCTCGCTGCGCATCGTGCAGGTCAGGAGCGGGCGCTGGAAGCTGGTTGAATGAACCTGGCTTGAACCTTCAATGGACGCTTTCATCCAGTTTTTGTTCTCGGGCCTGACCGAAGGCGCACGTTACGCGCTGGCGGCGCTGGGCTTCACGCTGATCTACAACGCCAGCGGGGCGCTGAACTTCTCGCAGGGTGAGTCCATCATGCTGGGCGGCATGACCACCGCCGTGCTGGTGCAGGCCGGCGCCCCGCTCGGCCTGGCCATGCTGGCGGCGGTGGTGCTGGTGCTGGTGATGTCGCTGGTGTTGCAAAAGCTATTCACGCGGACGCTGCAGCGCTCGGGTGTGCTGCCGGTGATCATCCTGACCGTGGCCTTCGGCATGATCGTGCGCGGCATCGTCCAGGTGACCTGGGGCACGCAGACGCGCTCGATCCCGGCTTTCAGCGGCAGCGATCCGATCCGGTTGGGCGGGGCCACGATCCTGCCGCAGGCGCTGTGGGTGATTGGGGTCACAACAGTCGTTCTGGCCGGACTCGCCTGGTTCTTCCGCTACAGCCGGGTTGGCCGCGGCTTCGTCGCTGCGTCGCTCGATGCGAGCACGGCGCAACTGATGGGAATCAACGTCAAGTACGTGCTGCTGCTGGCATTCGCCATCTCCGGTGTGCTGGGCGCGGTGGCGGGCATCGTGACAGCGCCCATCACCTACACCTACTACGACGTCGGCGTGATGGTCGGCCTGAAGGCGATCATCGCGGCGATCATCGGCGGCATGGGAAGCCCGTTGGGCGCCGTGTTGGGCGGACTGTTGATCGGGCTGGGCGAGGCGATGACCGCGGGCTATGTTTCCTCCGCCTATAAGGATGCGGTTCCCTTCCTGATGATCGTGGTGTTGTTTCTGGTCAAGCCCAGCGGCTTGCTCGGCAAACCGCCCGTGGAAAGGGTCTAGATGAAGGCGACCAGTCATGCGGCCGGTATCACGACAGGCTCTGTGCTGCTGCGCAAAGGCCCGTTGCCGTACAGGCTATCGCGCAGCACGCTGATCCTGCTGGCGCTGTGTGTGCTCGCAGCGCTGCTGCCGGTGGCCGTGCCGAACCCGTTTTATCTGGCCGTGGCCAACCTCGTTCTAATCAACGCGGTGGTTGCGATCTCTCTGACCTTGCTGATTGGCACCACCGGGCAGCTCAGCTTGGGCCATGCCGGATTTTTTGCTTGCGGCGCCTACCTGTCGGCCTATTTCTCGGGTGCCAAGGCCTGGCCGGTGCCGGTGTCGATTTTGCTGGCGGTGCTGGGAACCGTGCTGCTGGCGTGGTGCGTCGGGCGTCTGTTTTTGCGGCTTTCTGGTTATTACCTCGCCGTCGCGACGCTGGGTTTCGGCCTGCTGCTCGGCATCGTGCTGCGCAACGAGCAGGGCTTTAGCGGCGGGCCGGACGGCATGTCAGTCGGGCCGCTGGAGGTGGCGGGTCGCGCGCTACGGGGCGACGCCGCCTGGTATTGGTTGCTGCTGACGGTGCTTCTGATCGTGATCGCCGTCGCCTACAACCTGCTGCGCTCGCCGGCCGGTCGCGCGCTGCGCGCCCTGCACGACGCCGAGATTGCCGCCACCACCGTGGGTGTCGATGTGCAGCGCTACAAGGTGCGCATCTTCGTGCTGTCGGCCACGCTGGCCGGGCTGATGGGGGCGCTGTACGCACACTACGCCGGCTTCATCACGCCCGCCGCGGCTTCGTTCATGCACTCGGTCCAGTACCTGATGATGGTGGTGGTGGGCGGCATCGGCTCCATCGCCGGCGCTGTGCTTGGCGCCTTGGTCGTCACGCTGTTGCCGAACCTGCTGGCCGGCGCCGCCGAATACGAGACCCTGGTGATCGGCAGCGTGTTGTTTGCCACCGTGCTGTTCATGCCGCGCGGCATCGTGCCCACGCTCCAGACCTGGCTGCGCGTGCGCCTGGCGAGGAAGGCATGAGCCTGTTCTCGCACACCAGCCCGGTTGCCGCAGAGGGCGCGCAGGGCATCATCCGCGTCGAAAGCCTGCATAAGGATTTTGGCGGGCCGAAGGTGCTCGACGATGTGTCGTTCGTTCTCAGCCGCGGCCATGTGCATTCGTTGATCGGACCCAATGGCGCGGGCAAGACCACACTGCTCAACATCCTGAGCTGCCTGTACCGGCCGAGCGCCGGGCAGGTGTTTGTCGAGGGCTGCGACCTGGCGTTGCTCGCGCCGCACCAGTTGGCCGGTCTGGGCATGGCGCGCACGTTTCAAAACTTGAAGATCTGCCGGAACATGACGCTGGAGGAGAACGTGCTTCTGGGTGCACATATCGGTTTGCGCACCGGCCTCTGGGCCGGCATCTTCCGCTCGCCTGCCATGGCGCGGCGAGAGCGCGAACTGCGCTTGCGAGCGAGCTGCTGGCGCTGGTGGGTTTGGATGTTGATCCGACGGCGATGCCCGAGTCGCTGTCGTACGGCGCGCTCAAGCGACTCGAGGTGGCGCGCGCGCTAATGAGTGAACCGAAGCTGCTGCTGCTCGACGAACCGGCGGCAGGACTGAACCAGCGCGAGACGATGGAGATCGGACAACTGATCAAGCGCCTGTCGGCGCAGCAGATCACGGTGGTGCTGATCGAGCACGACATGAAACTGGTGATGGGCATTTCCGACCATGTGGTGGTGCTCAACTACGGCCGCAGGATTGCCCAGGGTACGCCTTCCGAGGTGGCGCGCGACCCCGAGGTGATTGCGGCCTACCTCGGCACCCGCTACTGAACCCTGTTGACCATGACACAGACGCTGACCAATTCATTCGCCTGCCCCACGGGTGAGCCGCTGCTTCGTGTGCGCGGGCTCGATACCTACTACGGCCACATCCACTGCCTGCACGACGTGACCATGGAGGTGATGCCCGGCAGTTTGGTGGCGCTCGTGGGTAGCAACGGGGCCGGCAAGACGACGCTGCTACAGACCATCTCCGGGTTGCAGCCGGCACAGCGCGGCAGCATCGAGTTCGACGGCTTGGTGCTGGCGAGTACACCGGCGCACCGGCGTGTGGCGATGGGTATTGCGCACTGCCCGGAGGGGCGGCGCGTGTTCGGCGATCTGTCGGTCGAGGAGAACATGCGCCTGGGCGGCTACCTGCGGCCACGCGCCGAGGTCGAGCGCGAGCTGCAGCGCATGTATGCCCTGTTTCCTTCGCTGGCAGGCAAGCGCGGCCAGTTGGCCGGGTTGCTGTCGGGCGGCCAGCAGCAGATGCTGGCGATTGCACGAGCGCTGATGAGCCAGCCGCGTCTGTTGCTGCTGGATGAGCCCTCGATGGGGTTGGCTCCTTTAATTGTCCAGGAGGTGTTTTCCATCATTGCCGGACTGCGGCGCGATGGCATGACGATCCTGCTGGTCGAGCAGAACGCCCATGAGGCGCTGCCGATAGCGGACTGGGCTTACGTCATTGAGACCGGTCGTATCGTGTGTGCCGGTGAGGGCAAGAGCCTGATGCAGGACCCAGCGGTTCGGGAAGCCTACTTCGGTTTGGGCGAATCACTGTCTACTCCCGCATGACGCAAGGCCAATAGAGGGGAGGGGCGAACATGAGTATGACCCTGCACATTGAAACAGCTTTATCTGGAAATCAGGAGTCTTTTGTGAGCAATGCCAAGTCAAGACCTTCATCGCGCGAACCGGTGCTGTGACCGCCTTTCCATGCACCAGGGCCTTGAGGGTGTACCCGGTCGAGGTGGAAAATGGTCAGGTTTTCGCGGCACTCGATGCCGGAACCTGCGCCGATGCCCCAGCCTGATTGATTGCGTAGGCTTTGATTCCGATTTCCCTGAAAGTTGTTGTCGAAAAGAATTCCCATGACTGAACAACATCCCGATTCGCAGGCGCTGGCCGAAAAGGTCTGCGCCGCCATGTGGTCTCGCGATCACGCCACCCAGGCGTTGGCTATGCGGGTGCTCTGTGTCAAACCCGGCTACGCCATGATGTCCATGCCTGTGCGGGCGGACATGCTCAATGGGCACCATATCTGTCACGGCGGCTACATCTTTACCCTGGCTGATAGTGCCTTTGCCTATGCTTGCAACAGTCACAACCAGAATTCGGTGGCATCGGCCTGTCATATCGACTTTTTGGCTCCGGCCAGAGAACATGACGTTCTGGAGGCCGAAGCCATCGAGCGGTCGCTATCCGGGCGCACCGGCGTCTATGACGTCACGGTGCGCATTCGTGACGGAAAAACCATCGCCCTGTTTCGGGGTAAGAGCTACCGTATTAACGGTGAAGTGGTCGCCGGCCTGCAGAAGGCCGGGCACGCTGAATAGATAAATTACCAAGAGGAGATGCAGCATGACTCATGAAAGTATTGGAATTATTCGCGACGAACACGCCGCGCTGGCGGCGATGCTGCGTTCGCTCGGCATGATGGTCGCGCGCGGGCCCGGTAACGAGCCGGAAAACTTCTTCGATGTGCTGCGGGCGATGCTGTTCTACATCGACGAGTTTCCCGAGCGTCTGCATCATCCCAAAGAGTCAAATCTGCTGTTCCCCCAGGTGGCCCGGATGGCGCCGGAGGTTATGGAGACGATTGTTCGGCTGGAACGGGAGCATGCGGGTGGCGAGGCGGCGGTGCGTGAGTTGCAGCACTTGTTGTTGGCCTGGGAGCTAGTGGGTGACTCAAGACGCGCCGCGTTTGACCATGCGGCAAAAAACTATCTTGATTTTTATCTGGAGCACATGCGGCTGGAAGAAACCGTGATTCTCCCGGCCGCGCAAAGGGTGTTGAATGACGCAGATTGGGAAGAGCTCGACGCAGCCTTTGCCAGAAACTGTGACCCCCTTACCGGCAAGTACCCGCGTGACCCGGCCTATGACCGGTTATTCACACGTATTGTGATGCGGGCGCCCGCGCCCATTGGTTTGGGCGCGGGCTGATCCGGTTTCCGGTCAGCGCGGAACAGTCGGTGCAGCGCTTCTGCGCCACCGCCGTAAACATGGTGCGGTCAGGCGTGTTGTGCGCCTCACCGTCACGTGGCGCCGCATAGTCAAACAGGCGGGTCACCCTGCATAGGGTCGCGTTCGTCATCGGCTACTGAGACGATGTGGGCATAACGGGCGTCATCGCTGTCGGGCACGGAAAAGAGAATCCCCCAGCGTACCGGCCAGGAAGGTCTGAAGTTGGATAATGTCGAATCTCGATAAATGTTAGGGTTATCGATTATATGAATATAAAAAAATAAAAACAAAATATCACGATGACTCGTTTGAGGCATAGAAGGCTTGTCCGCTTCAACCCGGGTTTTGAGAATGTGGCGGCACTTAAACAGGCTAACCTGTTTGTTTTGTGTGCTGGTCGAGTTCAGAGTTGGTTCAAGCCCTTTCACAGCAACCACAAAAGGAGACAACATGAAAGCATTCAAAAATACTGTTTTGGCATCTGCGATGGCTCTGTCGTTCGCGGTTTGCGCGCCCGTTGGCGCCCAAGGCAAAGACCTCAAGGTGGGTCTATTGCTCCCCTTTTCGCAAGTTTTTGCAGTGTATGGCGAGGCGGTCAAGGAGGGTTTTGACCTTGCCATCGAGGAAGCCGGCGGGCAAGTCGCGGGCCGGAAGATCGTTGTTCTCAAGGAAGACAACAAGGAAGACCCGAAGTTCTCATTGCAGTTGGTGCGCCGCTACACCAAGGATGACAACGTTGATTTCATCGTCGGGCCGATTGCCTCGCACGTGGTGGGAGCCATCCGCGACGAGGTCCACCGGTCCAAGACTTTCCTGCTGGTGGCCAATGCCGGCAACAACGAGATCACCGGCAAGAACTGCAGCCCGTACATCGTGCGCACCTCGTTCTCGAACTGGCAGGTCAATCACTCGATGGGTCAGTACGCGGCTGAAAACATCGGCAAGTCGGCGCTGACGGTCAGTGCCAACTACGATTCCGGCCGGGAGCAGGCGGGCGCGTTCCGCCAGGGCTTCATGGAAAAGGGCGGCAAGGCGCCGCAGGAGGAGTGGCCGGCCCTGGGCACGGCTGACTTCGCGCCCATCATCACCAGCATCCGCGCCAAGCAGGCTGAGGTTGACATGGTGTGGTCCTTCCTGGCCGGCAGTGCCGCGCCGCGATTCATCACACAGGTCACGCAGGCCGGCGTGCGCGGACCCAAGCTCAAGCTCATGGGGCCGGTCTACATGGCCGATGAGCTGTTTTTCCCCGCGATGGGCGACGCGGCGCTCGGCGTGCTGGTCAGTGGCCACTACATGGCCAGCCTCGACACGCCGCGCAACCGCGCCTTCCAGGCCCGGTTCCAGAAAAAATACAACAAGGTGGCGCACGTCATGCACGTGCAGGGTTACGACACGGCCAAGCTGATGCTTGCCACCGTGGAGGCGCTCAAGGGTGATCTGAGCGACAAGGCCAAGGTGCGCAAGACTTTGACCAGCATCCAGGTGGACAGCCCGCGCGGCTATTTCCGAATCGACCCGAGGACCGGCAACGTGGTGCAGAACATCTATGTCGGCGAGGTCATCAAGCGCGCTGACGGCACGCTGGGCCACAAAATCCTGAAAACCTATGAGCAGGTGACTGACAAGGGCGAGGGCTGCACGCTGTAAGTCGGACAAGCTGGCCCCCCGCGCGCCGGCGTTGCCGGCCTGCGCGGGGTTCGGCCCTGAATACGTCAAATCACCATGCAGATCATCATCGAGCAGATTCTCAACGCCTTGCAAATGGGTGTGCTGCTATTTCTCATCGCATCCGGGCTGTCGCTTATTTTCGGCCTGATGCACGTCGTCAACCTCGCGCATGGCGCGCTCTATATGGTGGGTGCGTATTTTGGCATCACGATTGCACGTGGCATCGGCAACTTCTACCTTGCCGTGCTGCTGGCGCCGCTGCTCACGGCGGCGGTAGGCGTGCTGGTCGAGCGCACCTTGCTCTCGCGTACCTACGGCCGCGGCATGTATCCGCAGGTGCTGCTGACGCTCGGGCTGGTGTTCTGTTTTGACGAACTGGTGCGCATCATTTGGGGTGCCCCGATCCAGACGCTGACGCCGCCACCCGAGCTTGCCGGTTCGGTGGTGCTGGCCGGTGTGTCGCTGCCCACTTACCGCGTCTTCGTGGTGGTGGTTGGCATCCTGGTCATCGCGGCATTGCTGCTGGTGTTTGGTCGCTCTCGCCTGGGGGCCATGGTGCGCGCTGGCGTTGACGACCGTGAAATGGCCGAGGCCCTCGGCATCAATGTACGCCGGCTCTTCGGCGGCGTATTTGCCGTGGGCGCCGCGCTGGCCGGGCTGGCTGGCGTGCTGGCGGTGCCGATTTTCAACGCCTATCCCGGCATGGGCAGCGAGATACTGATCTCCGCGCTGGTGGTGGTGGTGGTCGGCGGCATGGGCTCGCTGGCCGGCGCCCTGATCGCGAGCCTGCTGATCGGCGCGGCGACCGTGGTCGGCCAGGTCTTTGCCGCCGAGTTCTCCACCGCGGTGATCTATCTGATCCTGGTGGCGGTGTTGCTGATTCGGCCGCAAGGCATCATGGGGAGCGTGGCCCGATGAACCCCAAGTACAAGCACTGGCCGCTCCTGGCGCTGCTGGTCATCGCGGTCGCGCTGCCGCACCTCACGCGCGGCACGCAGACCGAGTTTGTGATCGAGATACTGATCACCGGCATGTTCGCGTTGAGCCTGAACATCCTGATCGGCCGCCTCGGCCTGATCAGTTTCGGCCACGGCCTGTTTCTGGGCGTCGGCGCCTATCTGGCCGCCTTCATGCTGCGCCACGTGGCCGAGAACCTGTTTGTGTTGCTCGCGGCGGCGCTGCTGGTGGGTGTCGTGGTGTCGCTGGTCGTGGGGGCGATGGTGCTGCGGCTGGGGGGCGTCGGCTTTGTCATGATCACGATCGCCTTCTGCCAGTTGTTCTACGTGCTGGTGCTGTCCACGCAGGCCTGGTCGGGGGGCATCAACGGCATTTCGTCGATTCCGCGTCCTTCACTATGGGCGGGGGCTGACGTGCCTGCGTGGTTGTCGCTGGACAATGGCATCACGTTTTACTACGTCGCCCTGCTGCTGTTGCTGGCCTTGCTGCGGGGCTTGAAGCGCCTGGATGCCTCGCCACTCGGCGCGGTCTTTGCCGGCATCCGCCAGAACCCCATGCGCATGCGGGCGCTCGGCTACCCGGTGCGGCGCTTTCAGTTGATCGGCTTCGTGATGGCTGGGGCTGTTGCCGCGGTCGCGGGCGCCTTGCACGCCAGCCTGTTCAGTCTGGTAGACCCGGCGCTGCTGTTCTGGACCACGTCCGGCGAGGTCATTCTGATGGTGATTCTGGGCGGTATCGGCAGCCTGTACGGCCCGCTGGTCGGGGCCGCGCTGTTTCTGGCGCTGTTTCATTACCTGGGCGCGCTGACCGACCACTGGCGCCTGGTGCTGGGCATGGTGTTTGTGCTGATGGTGCTCTATGCACCCAACGGGCTGGTGCCGCTATTGGTCAACGCCTGGCACCGCTGGTGCCGCCCGGGCTCGCAGCGGTCTGGCGCCGACGCAGTACCGGCGTTGCCGAAAGAGGGTGGCTGACATGACGGCACCTGTGCTCGAAACCCGCGGTCTGACGCTGGCCTATGGCCGCTTCCTGGCCTTGCGCAACGTCGACCTGCAACTGCTGCCCGGCCAGCGCTATGGCGTGCTCGGCCCGAACGGCGCTGGCAAGACCACGCTGCTGAACCTGCTGACCGGCACCTTGGCGGCGACCTCGGGGTCCATCCATCTCGACGGCGCTGACATCACGGCGCTGCCAGCCGAGCGGCGCAGCCATCTCGGCATTGGCCGCAGCTTCCAGAAGACCAGTGTGTTCCCTGAATTCAGTGTGCTGGAGAACGTGCGGCTGGCGGTGCAGTCGCGCGAGTTGCGGCGCAGTTTTGATTTCTGGACGCCGCGCTCGCGCGACCACCACCTCGACCAGCATGCCATGACTTATGTCGAGAAGGTCGGTCTGGCCGTCAAGGCGGCGGCACCGGCCACGGCGCTGTCGTATGGCGAGCTGCGCCAACTCGAGATGGCCCTGGCGCTGGCGACCGAGCCCCGGCTGCTGCTGCTGGATGAGCCCACCGCCGGCATGAGCGAAGAGGAGACCCATGCGGTGGTCGACATGCTGCGCGCCAGCCTGCCCCAGGCGCTGACCTTGGTGATCATCGAGCACGACCTCAAGGTGATCGAGGGCCTGACCGACCACGTGTTCGTGTTCGAGCAGGGTGCTCTGTTTGAACAGGGAACGCCAAGTCAAATTCGCGACAGCGCGCGGGTGCAGGATATCTACTTCAAGGGGCGCCATCTTGATTGAGCTGCAGGATATTTGCGCTGCTTACGGTGTGACCCCGGTGCTGCACGGCGTCAGTCTGCGCGCCGACGCGTCGACCTTTCTCGGCCTGATCGGCCGCAACGGCGCGGGCAAGACCACCACGCTGCGCAGCATGGTGGGCTTGATGCCGCTGGCCGCCGGCCGGGTGCTGTTCGACGGCCAGCCGCTGGCCGGGCGGGCCACGCACGAGATTGCGCGTCTGGGCATCGCGTATGTGCCCGAGAACCGCGGGGTGTTCCCATCCCTGACCGTGATGGAGAGCCTCACGCTGGCGGCGCGGCCGCCCGCCAACGGGGCGACCGGCTGGACGCTGGAGCGCGTGCTGGACATCTTCCCCCGCCTTGGTGAGCGCCGGCGCAACCGCGGCGACGCCTTGTCCGGCGGCGAGCAGCAGATGCTGGCCATTGGCCGTGCGCTGCTCACCAACCCGCGCTTGCTGATTCTCGACGAACCGACCGAAGGACTGGCGCCGTTGATCGTCCACGAAATTCAGTCGGTACTGCGCTCGCTGCGCGGCAGCGGCATGGCGATGATCGTGGTTGACCAGAATCTTGAGACCGTGTTCAACGTGGCCGATGAAATCGCGGTGATGTCGCGCGGCGCCGTGGTGGCGCAGGGGCCGAGTGCCACGCTGCGCGCCGATCAGGCCCTGTTGAACCACTACCTCGGGGTGTGACGCGCCGCCGCCGTACCCACACCCGCCTTGTCCCGAATTTCAGACCGCCATCTTACCCGCCTGCAAAAGGAAAACACTCCGTGAAAGACATTTCCAAAGTCATCAAGCTGCATGTCGACACCACGCAAAACCTGTTCAAGGTGCCGCGCGCGTCCTTTGTCAGCACCGATGTGTTCGAAGCCGAGCGCGACGCCATCTTCAGCCACTGCTGGCTGTATCTGGGGCATGCCTCGGAGGTCACCGAACCTGCCCAGTTCGTCACCCGTACGGTGGCCGGGCGCAACCTGATCTTCAACCGCGATGCCGACGGCCGGGTCAACGCCTTCATGAACACCTGTCCGCACCGCGGCGCCACGGTGTGCCGCGACCGTGCGGGCAAGGCCAAGAATTTCCAGTGCTTCTACCACGGCTGGGTGTTCGGCAACGATGGGGCACTCAAGAGCCAGCCGGGCAAGGAGTCCTACTGCGAGGGCTTCAACGACCACGGTGGCGCGAACCTGGTGCCGGCCCCCCGGCTTGAGGAATACCGCGGGTTTTATTTTGTTGCCTTTGACAAGGACATCGTTGACCTGCCGACCTACCTGGGCAATGCGCGCGAATACCTCGACCTGGTGGCCGACCAGTCCGAGGCCGGCATGGATATCGTCGGCGGCACGCAGGAATACAGCATCCGCGCCAACTGGAAGCTGCTGGTCGAGAACAGCATCGATGGCTACCACGCCGCGACCACCCATGCGAGCTACCTCGACTACCTGAAAGGCACGGCCGGTTCGCTGGCGTCCGCGCCGCTCTCCGGCGTGGGTCGTGATCTTGGCAACGGCCATGCGGTGATCGAATACACCGCCCCCTGGGGTCGTCCGATCGGCCAGTGGATTCCGGCCTGGGGCGAGCAGGGCAAGGCCGATATCGAGCGCATCGTCGCCGGTCTGACGCAACGCTTCGGCGAAGAGCGGGCCCAGCGCATCGCGCTGAACAACCGCAACCTGCTGATCTTCCCCAACCTGATCATCAACGACATCATGGCGATCACGGTGCGCACTTTCTATCCGCTGGCCCCTAACCAGTTGCATGTCAATGCCTGGGCGCTGGCCCCGGCGGACGAAAGCGAATGGTCGCGCAAGTCGCGGCTGGAGAACTTTCTCGAATTCCTGGGGCCGGGCGGCTTCGCCACGCCCGACGACGTCGAGGCGCTGCAGCAGTGCCAGGCGGGCTACGAGAACCTGCGCGAGGCCGGCTGGAACGACATCTCCAAGGGCATGGGCAAGGCGCAGCCGGCGATGGACGACGAAATCCAGATGCGCGCGTTCTGGACCGAGTGGAACGTCCGCATCGAACAAGCCAACAACGCACGCTGAAGAGGGGTTCCCCATCATGCAAGCACAAGCATTTACACGCAGCGAAATCGAAGACTTTCTGTACCACGAGGCGGCCCTGCTCGACGATTGGCAGCTCCCGGAGTGGCTGGCCCTCTACACCGCCGATGCCCGCTATGAGGTGCCGGCCACCGACCTGCCCAAGGACGCGTCCCCGGAAAACAACCTGTTCTACATCGCCGACGATGCCTTTCGCCTGAGCGAGCGCGTCAAACGTCTGATGAAGAAAACCGCTTTTTCGGAATACCCGCGCTCGAAGACGCGCCATCTGGTCAGCAATGTGCGAATTCTTGAGCGCAGCGGCGACTGCTGCCGGGTCAGCAGCGCCTTCGTGACCTACCGCACCAAGTCCGGGGTGACCGACACCTATATCGGAAGCAGCGAACATGCCATCGTGCGCACCGCGGCCGGCCTGCGCATCGCCAGCAAGCGCTGTACGCTTGACCTCGATTCCTTGCGCCCGCAAGGGCGTGTGAGCATCATTCTTTAAGGCAGTTTGCATGAGCATCCCCTTCCGCTATCGCAAGCTGGGCTACGTGGCCCTGAACGTGACCGACATCGAACGCTCGATCCGTTTTTATACGGACATGGTCGGACTCGATCTGTCGGAGCCGCTCGGCGCCGGCCCGGTGTTTCTGCGCTGCGGCGCCGACCACCACCATGTGGTGTTGTATCCGGCCGCCGCGCCGGGCGTCAAGCGCGTTGCGTTCGAACTCGAAAGCCGGGCCGAGATGGAGCACGCCCGCAAGCACCTCGCGAGCCTGGGGCTGGCGGTCGAAGATATCCCGGTGCAAGAGCGCGCCGCGCTGCGCCAGGGCGACGGCCTGCGTTTCGTCGAGCCGAACTCGGGCCTGACCTTCGAGTTGTACACCCGGGTGTTGCAGATGGCGCTGCCGTTTCGCCAGAGCGTGACCAAGATCGTCCGCCTGGGTCATGTGGTGCTGTCGGTCGAGCGCTTTGACGAAATGACGGACTTCCTGACCACGCAGCTCGGCTTTGCGGTGTCCGATTTCGTCGAGGGCCGCTTCGCCTTCCTGCGCTGCCAGCCCAACCCGCTGCATCACTCGTTCGCCATTGGCCGCTCGGTGGCGGGCAACCACCTCAACCACGTCAACTTCATGGTCAGCGATATGGATGACATCGGGGTCGCGATGAACCGGATGCAAAAGCATGACGTGCCGATCGTCTTCGGGCCGGGCCGCCACAAGCCCTCGGGCAGCATCTTCCTGTACTTTCTCGATCCCGACGGCATGACTATCGAATACAGCTTCGGCATGGAGGAGTTTCCGGAGAAGGGCGCGCGTGAGCCGCGCATGCTGGAGGCGCATCCGCTGGCGCTCGATACCTGGGGCGGTGTGCCCCAACCGGACTTCGGCAAGGTTGGCGCGATTGAGCCGGAGGCGCGGACATGAACACCACGAATACAGCGGACCCAGGGCCACAAGCGGCCCCCTGGGCCACCCAGGCCCAACCCCACCGCGGCCGGGTGGCGGTGGTGACCGGCGCGGCGCGCGGCATCGGGCTGGAGATCGCCTTGCGGCTGGCGCGCGATGGTGCCCGCCTGGCGCTGGCCGATACCGATGGGGAGCGGCTTTCGGCCAGCGCCCTGGCGGTGCGAGAAGCCGGTGCCGAGGTGATCACGCAGGTCGGCGACCTGTCGCTCGAAGCCACGGCCAACGAATTGATGGCCGCCGCGCTGACCGCCTTTGGCCGCATCGACATTCTGGTCAACAACGCCGGCGGCGGCGTGATCCTGCCGTTTCTCGAGCACACGCCACAAACACTGAAGCAGACCATTGACCGCAACCTGTGGACGGTGCTCTGGTGCTGCCGCGCCGCGCTGCCGACGATGAAGGCGCAGCGTTATGGCCGCATCGTGACGTTGGGCGCCGACTCGGTGTACAGCGGCCTGTGGGACCACGCCGCCTACAACGCCGCCAAGGGCGGTGCGCATGCGCTGGCTACGGGTCTGGCGCGCGAGTTTGCGCGCGACGGCATCACGGTCAACACGGTGGCGCCCTGCGCGGTCAGCACGCCGCAACTGGTCGAGTTGGGTGTCAAGGACCCGGCGCTGGTGGAGCGTTTTATCAGCATCATTCCCATGGGTCGCGCCGCCGAGATGGCTGAGGTGGCCTCGATGGTCAGCTACGTCGCCTCGGCCGAAGCGTCGTTCGTGACCGGGCAGGTGATCAGCGTCAACGGCGGCAGCACGATGCCATGATGACTGCCGTGAAAACCGCGATTGCCCTGGCAGATTCGACGGACACTGACTGGCCGCGGGTCGGCCTGTTGATGCTGTGTGGCGTGTTTGTGGCCACCCAGGTTGGCAAGCTGCCGCCCGCCATGCCGGCGTTGCGCGACCATTTTGGCGCGAGCCTGGTGCAGCTCGGCTGGATATCTTCAGTGTTCAACCTGATTGCCGCGCTCATCGCGCTGGCGGCCGGCCTGGTCGCTGACCGTGTCGGTCGGCGTACGGTGCTCAAGCTCGGCCTGCTGGCCTTGGGCATGGGCGCTCTGCTTGGCGCCGGCAGTGACGGCATCGGTCTGCTGTTCGTGTCGCGCGTGGTCGAAGGGCTCGGCTTTGTCGGCATTGTCGTGGCCGCTCCGGCGCTGATGCGCGAGGCGGCCGGACTGCCGCGCCAGCGCCTGGTACTCGGGCTGTGGAGCAGCTACATGGCACTGGGCATGACGGCGATGCTGCTGGCCGCGCCGCTGCTGATCGGCTTGCTGGGCTGGCGCGGTGGCTGGTGGATGGGGGTGCTTGGGTCGGCGCTGCTGTTGCTGGCGGTACTGCGCGCTTTCCCAGGCAGCGGGCGCGCGGCAGCGCAGCAGACCACGCCCGGCCTGTTGCACGGTCTGCGCGTGACCACGCCGTGGCTGCTGGCCGGCTGCTTCACCGTTTACACGCTGCAATGGATGGCGATGATGGTGTGGCTGCCAACGTTCCTGCACGATGAATTCCACCTGGGCCTGGGGCAGGCCACCGTCGTTGTCGCGGTCGTGATCATCGCCAACGCGCCAGGTAACTGGCTGGGCGGCTACCTGTCGCAACGCGGCCTGGCACCCGCGCACCTGATTCTGGCCTCCGGTCTGGTCATGGGGGTCACCGGCTGGGCCGCTTTCGCAGCCGATCTCGATCCGGGGCTGCGCTTTGCGCTGTGCGTTGCCTTCTCCTTCATCGGCGGAGTGCTGCCGGCCTCCATCTATGCCTGTGTACCCGCCGTCGCCGCACGGCGGCAGAACTTTGGTTCCGTCAACGGCCTGGTGGTGCAGGCGTCGAATATCGGCGCGTTGCTGGGCCCGCCGCTGGCGGCGGCGCTGGTGGCGGCCAGCGGCTGGCGCGGAGTCGGACCGGCCTATCTGCTGACCTCGGCGCTGTCGGCGCTGTTGATCGTGCTGGCCGCGCGGGCGCCTGAAATGCGGCCCGGTGCCGCCGCGAGGGTGTCCCATGGATAAGACTTCACGCGCAGCGCGCGGGCATGATCGGGTCGGGTCCGGTTCGGCCACGCCGCAGCCCAGGGTGCGTCGCACGCAGGAGGCGCGCAGCGACGAGATGAAGCAGCGCATCCTCGCCGCCGCTTTCGAGGTATTGAAGGAGCGTGGCATTGCCGGCTTCACCACGTCCGAAGTGGCCCGGCGCGCGGGCGTTTCGCGGGGCGCGCAGGTGCATCATTTTCCGAGCAAACACGAACTCGTGGTCGCGGCCATGGAGCATGTGTTCGAACTGGCGCTGGCCCATGGGCTGGCGCTGGCGAAAACGGCGAAGCAGTCGAATCGACCGCTCGAAGCCTTGATCAAGGACGCGTCGGCGTTTTATTTCAGCGACTATTTTTATGTCGGGCTGGACATGCTGCTGGCCGGCGGCAAGGACCCGGCGCTGAAGAAATCCGCTGTGCGGGTGGTGCGCAACTACCGGCGGCCGGTCGAGCAGGCGTGGTTGTCGGTGATGCGCGAACTCGGCCTGCCCGAAGCGGTCTCCGAAGACCTGCTGCTGCTCACCGTCAGCCTGGTGCGCGGACTGGGCATTCGCGCGCTATGGTCCCCCGAACCCGAGCGCGTGACGCAACTGCTGTCGCTGTGGCAGGACATGGTGGGCGCCTACATCAAGTCCATCGACCCGTTGCCGCGCCAACCGGGCGCCGATGTCGATCCCCCCCTGGATATCCACCGATGAAACCCACCGCTCTTCTCGTCGGCAACGTCGATATTCATACGCACGTCGTGCCGGCGGAGTTTCCACCCTACCTTGGTCATCGGCTGGGCGCGCGCTGGCCGTCGATGACCGAGGCGCAGCCCTGCCACCGCCACGTGATGCTGGACGGGAAGGTCTATCGCACCGTGTCGCACCAGTGCTGGGACTGCGCCGTGCGGCTGGCCGACATGGACGCCATGGGCATCGCGCGGCAGGTGCTCTCGCCCATGCCCGAGTTGCTGTCGTATGGGCTGGACGGCGACGATGGGCAGGTCTTGTCACGCTTTCTGAATGAGGCGATCGCCGGGATGGTGCAGGCCGCGCCGGCCCGCTTCACAGGCCTGGGCGCAGTGCCGCTGCAAGATGTTGATCTGGCGATCCGGGAGCTTGATTTCCTGCTGCATCAGCTCGGTCTGGCCGGGGTGGAGATCGGCAGCAATGTCAGTGGCGTGAGCATCGGCGACGCGCGTTTTCTGCCGTTCTTCGAAGCCGCCGAACGTTGGGGTGCCGCCATCTTCGTGCATGCACTGCGGCCGGCTGGCATGGATCGGCTGGTTGGCCCACCCATTCTTGAGCAGGCGCTGGCTTTCCCGGGCGAGGTTGGCCTGGCGGCGGCTTCCATGCTCACCGGCGGCACGCTGGCGCACTGTCCGCGCCTGCGCATCGCCTTCAGCCATGGCGGCGGCACGCTGGCTCAGTTGCTGCCCCGCTTGCAGCATGTCTGGGAGTGCTTCCCGGCGCTGCAGGCGGCGATGCCGACGGCGCCGCGCGAGGCCGCCCGCGCCATGTACTACGACGATCTGGTTTACGACGCATCCACCATCGCCTACCTGCTGCGCACATTCGGGCCGACGCAGCTCATGCTCGGCAGTGACTACCCGTTCGCGATCATGGACCCGGACCCGGTCGGCCGGTTGGCGGCGCTGGCGCTGGACGAGCCGGTGCTGGCGCTGCTGCGCCACGGCAACGCGGCGCGCTGGCTGGGCATGCAGGGGGCCGCATGATGGCTGACGCTGTTCAGTTTGTTTCGACGGTGGCATGCAACCGGGTGCCGGTTGGTGCTGCCGGGCGCGGCTTCGCAAGCTTGACATGAGCACGACCATGTGCCCTGAAACAACTTTATCTGGAAATCAGGAGTCTTTTGTGAGTAATTCCAAGTCAATGACCTTCATCGCGCGAACCGGAGATGTGGAACCCGGTTGCCCGCTTCAGGTCCATATCAGTGGCCGCCCACCTATTGCAGTGGTGCGCCTCGCCGATGAGTTTTTCGTGATCAACGATACCTGCACGCACGGCGAAGCGTCTTTGTCGGAGGGCGACATTATCGACGGCGAGATCGAATGTCCGTTTCATAGTGGCCGCTTCGATATTCGAACCGGCGCCGCCACGATGTTTCCCTGTGTCAAGGCCTTGACGGTCTATCCGGTCAAAGTGGAAGATGACCAGGTTTTCGCGGCGCTCGATGCCGGCGCCTGTGCCGATACCCCGGTCTGAGTTTTTGTCACCATGGAAGAGGCCAATCCGCCTCCGGTCGATCAACCCTGAAGGAGAAAATGTCATGGATGCTGCCCCGAACCCCCTGTTGGACGAGTTCATTCACCACGAAGAAAGTCTGCGCGCCGTTGACCGTCGCATCTTTGTTGACCCGGCGCTGTTCGAGCTTGAACAGCGCCAGATCTGGGAGAAGGTCTGGGTTTATGTGGCGCACGAAAGCCAACTGCCCAAACCCAAGGATTACCTCACCGGCTGGATCGGTCGCGCGCCGATTGTCGTCAACCGCGACAAGACCGGAAAGCTCAATGCCTTCGTCAATATTTGTTCACACCGCGGCGCCACGCTGTGCCGCACCTCCAAAGGCAGCGCCAGCAACTTCGTCTGCTCGTTCCACGGATGGGCCTACGACGCGCAGGGCAATCTGCTGGCGGCGATGAACGAGGAGGGGGCCGGCTACCCGGAGGGCTTTGACAAGAGCAAGCGCGGCCTGACGCGGGTGCGGCTGGAGAGCTACCGCGGTTTTCTGTTCGCCACGCTGAACCCCCAGGCCGAACTGCTGGAAGACTACCTGGCCGAGAGCAAGACCTTTATCGACATCGTGGTCGAGCAGTCGCCCAATGGCATCGAGGTGCTCAAAGGTCGCTCGGTCTACACCTTCGAAGGCAACTGGAAGCTGCAGGCCGAAAACGGCGTCGACGGCTACCACGTCGACTCGGTCCATGCCAACTACGTGCAGATGATCAAGAACCGCGCCAAGATCAACGCCGAGGGCAAGGCGCTCAAGGTCATGGCGGTGGGCGACTTCAACCGCTTCCGCGGTGGTTTCTACGATCTCGGCAAGGGCCACACGCTGCTGTGGTCCAGCATCACCAATCCGCAGGACCGGCCCGTCTACGCCCGCCGCGAAGAGCTGGCCGAGCGCATGGGCCAGGAGAAGGCCGACTGGGCCGTCAACCGCTCACGCAACCTGCTGCTTTACCCCAATATGTTCCTGATGGACCAGATGGGCACGCAGATACGCATGTTCCGGCCGCTGTCGGTCGACAAGACCGAGGTCACGATTTACTGCTTTGCGCCGGTGGGTGAAGCGCCGATCGAGCGCGCCAAGCGCATCCGCCAGTACGAGGACTTCTTCAACGCCTCCGGCATGGCCACGCCCGACGACCTGTCCGAGTTCAACGAGACGCAAAAGGGCTGCAGCAATTACAGCGTCATGCGCTGGAGCGACATGTCACGCGGCGTGGCGCACGAGATCGCCGGCCCCGATGACCTCGCTACCGAACTCGGCATCGCGCCGGCGGCCAGCGGCGTGAAGGCGGCGGACGAGGGCATCTTCATTGCCCAGCACCAGCGCTGGGCCGAGTTGATGAAGACACAAACCAAGGGAGCCGAACAATGAGCGATGCATCACTTCTGAACTCTGTGACGGCCTTGCTGCACCGCGAGGCGGAATATGTCGACGAGCGCCGCTGGGATGAGTGGCTTGCGCTGTTCGACCCCAAGGCTGAGTACTGGATACCGGCCTGGGACTCGGAAGACGAGTACACCCGCGACCCGCAGAACGAAGTCTCGCTGATGTACTACGGCGACCGCACCGGTCTTGAGGACCGCGTGTTCCGGCTGCGCACCGGCCGCTCGGCCGCTTCGACGCCGCTGCCGCGCACTTGCCACATGGTGGCCAATGTGCGCGCCACCCTGGATGCCGACGGCCGTTGCGCCGTCAAGGCGAACTGGGTCACGCATCTTTTCAGGAACAGCATCTCGCAGAGCTTCTACGGATACTACGAATACCTGCTGATCCCGCATGGGAGCGACTGGTGCATTCGCAAGAAGAAGATCATCGTCTTGAACGACCTGATCGAAACGGTGCTCGACATCTACAGCGTCTGAACATGGTGACAAGCAAAAAACGAACGCTGAAAAAGGCACTGATCGGCAGCCGATCACGTTTTGCCGGCAAGACCGCCGTGGTGACCGGGGCCGCCCAAGGCATAGGCCGCGCCGTCGCATGGGCCATGGCCGAAGAAGGCGCCCATGTGGTCATGCTGGATCGCTCCAAGATCGTGCAGGAAGTGCGCGATGAGCTGCTGGCCAAGGGCCACCAGGCCACCGCCCTGCTGGCCGATGTCGAGAAATACAAAGACTGCCAGAAGGCCCTGGCCAAGGCCCATGCGCTGAACGGGCGCATCGACGTTTTGGTCAACAACGTCGGCGGAACCATCTGGGTCAAACCTTACGAGCACTACAACGAAGAGCAAATCACGGCCGAGATTAACCGCTCGCTGTTTCCGACGCTGTGGTGCTGCCACGCCGTGCTGCCCTACATGATCACCCAGGGCAAGGGCAGCATCGTCAATGTTTCGTCAACCGCGACGCGCGCGATCTACCGCGTTCCCTACGCGGCGGCCAAGGGTGGCGTCAACGCCATCACCGCCTGCCTGGCGTATGAGTACTCGCACCAGGGCATACGTGTCAACGCCGTCGCACCGGGCGGCACCGACGTGGGTCCGCGGCGCATTCCGCGCAACACCGCGCCCATGTCGGACCAGGAGCGTGTCTGGTACCAGGCCATCGTCGATCAGGCCATCGACGCCTCGTTTCTCAAGCGCTACAGCAATCCGAACGAGCAGGCCGCGGCCATTTTGTTTCTGGCATCCGACGAAGCCTCCTACATCACCGGAGTCACCTTGCCCGTGGCTGGCGGCGACCTCGGTTGAGACCGAGCACCTGTCTGTGCGCACACCCGGCGATGGGCCGACCCGTCAGTTGGGTCGGCGCGTGCCGGAGCCGCAGCGCCACGCCCAGCCCTCCGTGGGTTCTTACAATAGGGCATGACTTTCCTCGACATGCTGGACGCGGCTGAGCGTCAGAACCGCTCCATGCTGTGTGTGGGCCTGGATCCGGAGCCGACCCGATTTCCCGGAAAGCTCAAGGGCGATGCCAATAAAATTTACGATTTTTGCGCCGCCATTGTCGATGCCAGCGCCGACCTGGTGATTGCCTTCAAGCCGCAAATCGCCTACTTCGCCGCGCACCGTGCCGAAGGCCAGCTCGAACGCCTGATCGAACACATGCGCCGCGCCGCGCCGCGGGTGCCCATCATCCTGGACGCCAAACGCGGCGACATCGGCAGCACGGCCGGGCAGTACGCCATCGAGGCCTTCGAGCGATACGGCGCCGATGCGGTGACGCTGTCACCCTTCATGGGCTTCGACTCGGTCGCGCCTTACCTCCAGTACAAAGGCAAGGGTGCTCTTTTGCTGTGCCGCACCTCCAACCCCGGCGGTGACGATTTGCAGAACCAGCGTCTGGCCTCCGTTGCAGGCCAGCCCTTGCTTTACGAACATGTGGCCCGCCTCGCGCAAGGCCCGTGGAATCTCAATGGTCAGCTCGGCCTGGTGGTCGGCGCCACTTACCCGGCAGAAATTGAACGTGTGCGCGCGGTGGCGCCGACCTTGCCGCTGCTCATTCCCGGGATCGGTGCGCAAGGCGGTGATGCGGCGGCCACCGTAAAGGCTGGCTGGCGGCCGGGAGCGCCCATCATCGTGAACTCATCACGGGCCATTCTTTACGCCTCTTCGGGCGACGATTTTGCCGAAGCGGCGCGGCGTGAAGCGATCAAAACCCGCGACGTGCTGCAGGCGGCGCGGGGTTGAGCCGCTATTTCTCGCAAGTTCTTATAAAAGCCGCTTCAGATAACGCCCGGTGTGGCTGGCCGGGTTGGCCGCCAGCGCTTCCGGTGTGCCCACGCCCACCACCGTGCCGCCGCCGCCGCCGCCTTCCGGACCCAGGTCGATCAGCCAGTCGGCGGTCTTGATCACGTCCAGGTTGTGCTCGATCACCACAATCGTGTTGCCGGCGTCGCGCAACTGGTGCAGCACCTTGAGCAGCAAAGCAATGTCGGCAAAGTGCAGGCCGGTGGTCGGCTCGTCCAGGATGTACAGGGTGCGGCCGGTGTCGCGCTTGGAGAGTTCAAGCGCCAGCTTCACGCGCTGCGCCTCGCCGCCCGACAGGGTGGTCGCGGCCTGGCCGAGATTGATGTAGGACAGGCCGACGTCGAGCAGGGTGTGCAGCTTGCGCGAGATGTTCGGCACCGCCTTGAAGAATTCGGCGGCAACCTCGACCGTCAGGTCCAGAATCTGCGCGATGTTTTTGCCCTTGTACTGCACTTCCAGCGTCTCGCGGTTGTAGCGCTGGCCGTGGCAGATGTCGCAAGGCACGTACACATCGGGCAAGAAGTGCATCTCGACCTTGACCACGCCGTCGCCCTGGCAGGCTTCGCAGCGGCCGCCGGCCACGTTGAAGGAAAAACGCCCCGGGCCGTAGCCGCGTTCGCGCGCGCTGTTCATCTCGGCCATCAGCTCGCGGATCGGCGTGAACAGGCCGGTGTAGGTGGCCGGGTTGCTGCGCGGCGTGCGGCCAATCGGCGATTGATCCACGTTGATGACCTTGTCGAAATGCTCGATGCCTTCCATTGCCTCATGCGGCGCCGGCTCTTCATGCGCGCGGTAAAGCGTGCGCGCGACGGCGGCATACAGCGTGTCGTTGACCAGCGTCGATTTGCCCGAGCCCGATACGCCGGTGACGCAGGTCAGCAGGCCCACCGGAAAATCGACACTGACGCCTTGAAGGTTGTGGCCCGTGGCGTTGACGACCTTGATGGCCTGCAGGTCGCCTTGGTTCAAGAGGTGCGCGGCTTCGCGCGCCGCGCGTTTGACGCCGGCGGCGCTGGGTGCGAATTTTGACGGCTTGTCCGGGTCGCGGTAAGGGGCTTTGACAATCGTCGGCAGCCAGGGTGTGCGGCGCTTGGGCACGGGGATGGTCAAGGTCCGCGCCAGGTATTGACCGGTCAGCGAATCGGGGTTGGCCAGCACGTCTTCAAACCTGCCCTGGGCCATCACGCGCCCGCCGTGGATGCCGGCGCCCGGCCCCATGTCGATCACATGGTCGGCGGCGCGGATCATGTCCTCGTCGTGCTCGACCACCAGCACGCTGTTGCCGATATCGCGCAGGTGTTTGAGGGTGGCTATCAGCCGGTCGTTGTCGCGCTGGTGCAGGCCGATGCTGGGCTCGTCGAGCACATACATCACGCCGGTCAGGCCCGAGCCGATCTGCGAGGCCAGCCGGATGCGCTGCGACTCGCCGCCCGACAGCGTTTCGGCGCTGCGGTCCAGGCTCAGGTAGTTCAGCCCCACGTCATTGAGAAACTTCAGGCGCAGGCCGATTTCGCGCACCACCTTGGCGGCAATCTCGGCCTTGGCGCCCGCCATGGCCAGCGTGTTGAAATAGTCAAAACTTTCACGCAGGGTGACGCGGCTGATTTCGTAAATCGCCTTGCGGCCGGCGGCGCCGACGAGGTAGACATGGCGTGCCTCCCGGCGCAGGCGTGTGCCTTTGCAGTCCGGGCAGGGCTGCACGCTGCGGTAGCGCGCGAGCTCTTCGCGCACGGCGGACGAATCGGTTTCGCGGTAGCGCCGCTCGAAATTGGTGATCACGCCTTCGAACGGATGCTTTTTGCTCTGCTTCCTGCCGGCGGCGGCGCCTGAATCCATCACGTAGCTGAACCTGATTTCTTCGTCGCCCGAACCATGCAGCACCACCTGCTGCACTTGGGCGGGCAGTTTCTCAAACGCGGTGTCGATGTCGAAGCCGTAGTGTTTCGCCAGGCTCTCGAGCATGGCGAAGTAATAGGCATTGCGCCGGTCCCAGCCCTTGACGGCGCCGCTGGCCAGGCTCAGCGAGGGGAACGCCACCACGCGCGACGGGTCGAAAAATTCCCTGTGGCCCAGGCCGTCGCAGCTTGGGCAGGCGCCCACCGGCGAGTTGAACGAAAACAGGCGCGGCTCCATCTCGCTGAGCGAGTAGCTGCAGACCGGGCAGGAAAATTTCGCGCTGAAGAGATGCTCCTTGCCCGAGTCCATTTCCATCGCCAGCGCCTTGCCGTCAGCCAGGCGCAGCGCAGCCTCGAAACTCTCGGCCAGACGCTGCTGCATGTCGGGCCGCACCTTGAGGCGGTCGATCACCACGTCGATGTCGTGCTTCTCGGTTTTTTTGAGCTTGGGCAGTTCGTCAAACTCACAGGCCTGGCCGTCGACCCGGAAACGCACATACCCCTGGGCCTGCATCTCGGCGAACACGTCGGAAAATTCGCCCTTGCGGTCGCGCGCCACCGGCGCCAGGATCATCAGCTTGGTGTCCTCCGGCAGGGCCAGCACGGCGTCCACCATCTCGCTGACGCTTTGCGCCTGCAGCGGCAGGTCGTGCTCGGGGCAATAGGGCGTGCCGGCGCGGGCAAACAGCAGGCGCAGGTAGTCGTGGATTTCGGTGACGGTACCCACGGTGGAGCGCGGGTTGTGCGAGGTGGCCTTCTGCTCGATGGAAATCGCGGGCGACAGGCCCTCGATCATGTCCACATCGGGCTTGTCCATCAGTTGCAGAAACTGCCGCGCGTAGGTGGACAGGCTTTCCACATAACGGCGCTGGCCTTCGGCGTACAGGGTGTCAAAGGCCAGGCTCGACTTGCCCGAGCCGCTCAGGCCGGTGATCACCACCAACTGGTTGCGCGGAATGTCCAGGTCGATGTTCTTGAGGTTGTGCGTGCGCGCCCCGCGGATGCTGATCCGTTGCGCAGCCAGTGAATTGGCCCCCACGCTTGTCACTTCGTGTAATGCGCTGCCTCCCGAGGGGGCTCTCGCGCCTTGGAACGGCCCGGCGTCGCTCGATGCGGCGGGCGATGGCGCGGGGTGGCGGGGCGCGCTCACCGGCCTGCCGTCTGCTGCTGCGGGTACGAGGTATTTGCCATCGGTGGAAGAATTCACTGTATAGGGCGCCGCAAAACCCTCCATCATAGACTGATACGTATTTTCCGGCGCCTCCGGCATTCGTCGCGAGGCCAGGCCCCAATTCAAAGACAATAGGGCACTTTGCACCGCTCGTTCATACCCCGAAACCCCACGCTTTTCTATTTTTTGACCGTGCCCCCCCTCCTCCCCGCCCTGCCGTCCTACCCCATGACCGCCACCGAGCGGCGCGCCAGCGTGTCGCTGGCCATGATTTTTGCGTTGCGCATGCTCGGGCTGTTTCTGGTGTTGCCGGTGTTCGCGCTGGAAGCGGCGCGTTACCCCGGCGGTGACGACCCGGCGCGCGTGGGCCTGGCGATGGGCATTTACGGCCTGACGCAAGGCATCTTGCAAATTCCCTTCGGCATGGCCTCGGACTGGCTGGGCCGCAAGAAAGTCATCGTTTTTGGCCTGGCGGTGTTTGCCTTGGGCAGCTTTGTCGCCACCTGGGCACCCGACCTGAACTGGTTGATCATCGGCCGGTCGCTGCAGGGCGCCGGCGCCATTTCGGCGGCCGTCACCGCGCTGCTGGCCGACACCACCCGCGACGAGGTGCGCACCAAGGCCATGGCGCTGGTGGGCGCCAGCATCGCCCTGATGTTTGCGCTGTCGCTGGTGCTGGCCCCGGTGCTGGCGACGCATATCGGCCTGGGCGGCCTGTTTGCGTTGACCGGTTTGCTGGCGCTGACCGGCATCGCCGTGGTGATCTGGTGGGTGCCGCCTGAGCCGCGACATCACGTGAACCGTCCCCGCGGCAGCCTGGCCGAAGTCCTGAAACACGGCGCCTTGCTGCGGCTCGATTTCGGGGTGTTTGTGCTGCACGCGGTGCAACTGGCGATGTGGGTGGCGATCCCTGCGCTGCTGGTGCAGGCCGGGCTGGACAAAAACGACCATTGGCAGGTTTACCTGCCGGCGGTGCTGGCGTCTTTTGCGGTGATGGGCTTCACGCTGTTTCCGCTGGAAAAACGCGGCTACCTGCGCGCCGTTTTCCTGGCCGCCGTCACGCTGATCGCGCTGGTGCAGTTCGGCCTGATGGTCTCGGCCGCAGCGCAGGGCACGCCCAGTCTGGCTTGGCTGGCCGCCTGGCTCTTCCTGTTTTTCTGCGGCTTCAACGTGCTCGAAGCCAGCCAGCCCAGCCTCGCTTCGCGGGTGGCCCCGGCCCATTCGCGCGGTGCGGCGCTCGGTGTCTACAACACCTTGCAGTCGCTCGGATTTTTTGCCGGCGGCGCCTTGGGCGGCTGGCTGACCAAAACCGCGGGTGCGCAGGCCCTGTTTGCCGCCTGCGGCGCGCTGATGCTGTTGTGGCTGCTGGTGGCTTGGCCGATGACTGTGCCCCCACGTTCGCTCCCTGCGGGTAGCTCTCTGCCCCCCGAGGGGGCTAATTTTCCTAGGGGCGGCCCGTCGGAAAATTCCACTGCGCTGCCGGACGCTGAATCTGCAGGGCCCCGGCCAGTTAAACTGTGAAAAATTAGGAGAACACGCCATGGCATCCGTCAATAAAGTCATTCTCGTCGGCAACCTGGGCCGCGACCCCGAAGTGCGTTACATGCCCAGCGGCGACGCGGTGGCCAACATCACGCTGGCCACCAGCAGCAAGTACAAGAACAAGGCCGGTGAGATGGTCGAAGAGACCGAATGGCACCGCGTCAGTTTTTTTGGCCGTCAGGCCGAAATCGTCGGCGAATACCTGAAGAAAGGCCGCTCGGTCTACATCGAGGGGCGGCTGAAGACGCGCAAGTACACCGACAAGGATGGCGTTGAAAAATACGCGACCGACATCATCGCCAGCGAAATGCAGATGCTGGGCAGCCGCGAAGGCATGGGCGCGCCCGGTGGCGACAGTGAGGGCGGTAGCGGCGGCGAGCGCCAGCCTTCGCGTCCGCCGGCGCCTGCCGCAGCGCGTCCCGCCCCCGCCCCGTCCAAGGCCGCCAGCGGCTTTGACGACATGGACGACGACATTCCGTTCTAAGGCTACGCTGAATAAGTCCGTTCGCGTTGAGCCTGTCGAAACGCTGCCCTTGCAAATCAACAACTTGCGAAGGACTTCGACAGGCTCAGGGCGAACGGGGTTGTAGCGCTTCAATGAACAGCATTGGTTCTAAGCCGGGTTGGGGGCGTTGCTGGCCGCAATCACGCCGCCGCCCAGGCACACCTCGCCCTGGTAGAGCACGGCCGACTGGCCTGGCGTCACGGCCCACTGGGGCTGCTCGAAATGCAGCTCGGCCTGGGTCAGCGAAGGCTGAACCAGCGTGCAGGCCGCATCGAGCTGGCGGTAGCGCGTCTTGGCGGCCATTTTCCCCGCCGCGGGCGGCGGGCCGGCGACCCAGTTGCAGTCCTGCGCCTGCAGCACCGTGGACAGCAGCCAGGGGTGGTCGTGGCCCTGCACCACCCACAAGGTGTTGCTTGCCATGTCCTTGCGTGCGACAAACCAGGGTTCATGCTCGCCGACGCCGCGCTGCCCGCGCGCCTGCGCGGCCTTGAGTTCGGCGCCGCGCGCTTTCACGCCGCCTATGCCCAGGCCCTGGCGCTGGCCCAGCGTGTAAAAACTCAGGCCCACATGTTCGCCCAGCACCCGGCCCTTGTCGTTTTTGATCGGCCCCGGCGCCTTGGCGATGTAGCGGTTCAAAAACTCGCGGAAGGGGCGTTCGCCGATAAAACAGATGCCGGTCGAGTCCTTTTTCTTGGCATTGGGCAGGCCGATTTCGTCGGCGATGCGCCGCACCTCGGTCTTGTGCAGCGCACCGACCGGGAACAGGGTTTTGGCCAGTTGGGCCTGGTTCAGGCGGTGCAAAAAGTAGCTCTGGTCTTTGGCCGGGTCCAGGCCCTTGAGCAGTTCGTGCAGGCCGGTGGCTTCATTGAGCCGCACGCGGGCATAGTGGCCGGTGGCAATCTTTTCAGCGCCCAGCCGCATCGCGTGGTCCAAAAACGCCTTGAACTTGATTTCAGCGTTGCACAGGATGTCGGGGTTGGGCGTGCGGCCGGCCTGGTACTCGCGCAAAAATTCGGCGAACACCCGGTCTTTGTAGTCGGCGGCGAAGTTGACATGCTCGATCTCGATGCCGATCACGTCGGCCACCGCGGCGGCGTCGACAAAGTCGATGTTGGCCGAGCAGAACGCGCTGTCGTCATCATCCTCCCAGTTCTTCATGAAAATGCCGATGACCTCATGCCCCTGCTGTTTGAGCAGGTGCGCCGTCACCGCCGAATCCACGCCTCCGCTTAAACCGACAACAATACGCTGCTTGTGCATGGCGGAATTTTAGAGGGAGGGGCCGGGGCCGGTCGAGTCAGGTCTTGGCGCCGTAGACACTGGGGTCGGTCGTGATCAGGCCCAGCGGATAACGTTTGCCGGCCAGGTAGTCTTCCAGGCAGGTCAGAAGCAATGGACTGCGGTGCAAGTGTGTACAGGCCCGGATCTCATCAAGGGTCAGCCACACCGTGCGCACAATGCCTGCGTCAAGCGCCCGGCCAGCCACCTGCTCGCCGAGTTCACCGCAAAATGCAAAGCGCAGGTAGGTGATATCTTGTCCGGGGACGGCCCGATCACGACGCGACAGGTAAACGCCGACCAGCGCCGTCGGGGTGAAGTGAAAGGCGGTTTCCTCCAGCGTTTCGCGGGCGCAGCCCCGTAGCGGGCTTTCGCCGGGGTCCAGGTGGCCGGCGGGGTTGTTGAGCTTCAGCCCGTCGCGGGTTTCTTCTTCCACCAGCAGGAATTTCTGGGTGCCGTCAACAGGGCGGGCTATCACCGCGGCGACCGTGACGCTGGGTTTCCATCGTGTGTTCATGGCGTGATTATCCGTGCCGGTTGAAAACCTTCCGAAAAACTCTCGCGCAAGTGTTCAACAAAACACCGAACCGCCTTGGGCACTTGCGGCGACCCCGGCCGGAGGGCATAGATGCGGTCGCCAAAAAATCCCTGAACCTGCCAGTCGGGCAAAACCCGGACCAGTTGGCGGCGATCCTCCCGGTTGGCGGCGGACGGCATGCTGAAGTCCGGCAGCAGACCTATGCCCAGGCCGGCGAGCAGCGCGTGGCGAAGCACTTCGCTGTTGTTGGCCTTGAGCGTGCCCGCAATGCCGACGCTCACCCGTTCCGCGGATTTGCGTTTTGCATGGCGCTCAAAAGTCCAGCTTGCGGCCTGGTTGCCACCCAGGTAGAGCAGGCAGTCGTGCGCGGTCAGCTCCGAGGGGTGTGACGGCACGCCGCGCCGCTTCAGGTACTGCGGGCTCGCCAGCAGGACGGAGCGCGTTTCGCACAACACCCAGGCCACATGGGTTTGCGGCGGTGCGTTGGTGTGCCGGATCGCCAGATCGAAGCCTTCGCTGGCCAGATTCACGAAGCGGTCGGTCAACGCCAGCTCGATGTGGATGTCGGGGAAGCGCTTGAGGAATGCGGCCACGCAGGGCGCCAGGTGCTGGCGCCCCAGCGCAACCGGCGCGGTCACCCGGATCAGGCCGCGCGGGGTGCCGACGAGGTCCTTGACCGCGGTATAACTCTCGCTGATCCGGTTGAAGGCCGGCTGCATGTCGTTGACCAGTTGCTGCCCGGCTTCGGTCAGACCGACGGAGCGGGTGGTGCGGCGCACCAGCGATACGCCGGCCGCGCGCTCCAGCTCGCTGAGGCGCATGCTGGCCGAGGCTTTGGAAATGCCCAGGCGGCGCGCGGCCTCGGTAAAACTCCGGGTGGCGGCCAACACGGTCAGAAGGTGAAGATCGGCCACCAGCGGCGAGAGTTGATCAGAGGACATATATAGGGAGGATAGGGGGGGCTCATTGTTCATGAATATGAACAATGTAATCACTAAACAGGGGATTATCAAATCAGGCGGGGCGTCATAGACTGCGCTGCGAAAGTTGCCGATTCACGTCCCACCCGCGTCCCCAAGGATTGCCCATGTCTTTATCGCCCGCCGCAACCGCTCCGCAAGCAACGATAGGCCACTACCTCAATGGGCGCGTCACGGCTGAGGCATCGGGGCGCAGTCAAGAAGTCTTCAACCCCGCGACGGGTGCCGTATCGGGTCACGTCGCGCTGGCCGGTTCAGCGCAAGTCGATGCCGCAGTTGCCGCGGCGCAGGCCGCCTTCCCGGCCTGGGCGGACACGCCGCCCATCCGCCGCGCCCGCGTGTTGTTCAGGTTTCTGGCGTTGATCAACACGCACAAAGACAAGCTGGCCCACCTGATCACCGCCGAACACGGGAAGGTTTTCACCGACGCCCAGGGCGAAGTCGCGCGCGGCATCGACATCGTGGAGTTTGCCTGCGGCATCCCGCAGTTGCTCAAGGGCGACTTCAGCGACCAGGTCTCCACCGGCATTGACAACTGGACGCTGCGCCAGCCGCTCGGCGTGGTCGCCGGCATCACCCCGTTCAATTTCCCGGTGATGGTGCCGATGTGGATGTTCCCGCTGGCCATTGCCGCCGGCAACTGCTTTGTGCTCAAGCCCAGCCCGATCGACCCCAGCGCCAGCCTGTTCATGGCCGAACTGCTGCAACAGGCCGGCCTGCCCGATGGGGTCTTCAACGTGGTGCAGGGCGACAAGGAAGCGGTCGATGCCCTGCTCGTGCATCCGGACGTCAAAGCCGTGTCTTTTGTTGGTTCAACGCCGATTGCCAACGACATCTATGAAACCGGCGCGCGCCACGGCAAGCGCGTGCAGGCCTTGGGCGGCGCCAAGAACCACATGGTGGTCATGCCCGATGCCGACCTGGCGCAGGCGGCTGACGCCCTGATCGGTGCGGGCTACGGCTCGGCCGGCGAGCGCTGCATGGCGATTTCGGTGGCCGTGCTGGTGGGCAATGTGGCCGACAAACTGGTTCCCATGCTGCAGGCCAGGGTCAAAACGCTGGTCATCAAAAACGGTGTGAATCCGGACGCCGAAATGGGCCCCATCGTGACGGCCGCCGCGCACCAGCGCATCACGGGCCATATCGCGCAGGGCGTCAAGGAAGGCGCCAGGCTGCTGGTGGACGGGCGCACATTCACCGGCGCGAACGCAGGCGGCGGATGTGAAAATGGTTTCTGGATGGGCGGTACGCTGTTCGACCATGTGACACCGGACATGCGGATTTATAAAGAAGAAATCTTTGGCCCGGTGCTCGGCTGCGTGCGAGTGGAAAACCTTGCCGAGGCCGTGAACCTGATCAACGCCCACGAGTTTGGCAATGGGGTGAGCTGCTTTACCCGCGACGGCCATGTGGCGCGAGAGTTCAGCCGGCGCATCCAGGTCGGCATGGTGGGCATCAATGTGCCGATTCCGGTGCCCATGGCCTGGCATGGCTTTGGCGGCTGGAAGAAAAGCCTGTTCGGTGACATGCATGCCTATGGCGAAGAGGGTGTGCGCTTTTACACCAGGCAGAAGTCCATCATGCAGCGCTGGCCCGAGAGCATCGGCGAGGGGGCGGAGTTTGTGATGCCGACTGCGAAATAGCCGCTGGTTTGGGAGATTCGGCATCACCTCCCATGGGCCGCCCATCCCTGTTCCCATGCCCGTTCGCCAGTCTGCAAGCCCTCTGCGGGGCACATTCCTGCCTGGGCGCCCGGAGGTGAGGTTGTCGCAGCGCGTCATCCGCCTCGAAAAACGATAGACGACCCTGGCAAAAAATTCCAAAAATCTCATGTAAGCTTCCTGACAGCTACAAATTTCCATACAAGCTCGTTGAAGAGCCCAGGTCAATCAAGTCAAAAAAACCGATGCACTGAGGAGAGACCCATGCTGATTGGGGTACCAGCCGAAATCACGGCAGGGGAAACACGCGTCGCCGTCACGCCCGAGACGGCCAAAAAACTCAGGGGCCAGGGCCACACCGTGCGCATCCAGTCCGGCGCCGGCGTGGCTGCCAGCGTTCCGGACGCCGCCTACGCCGCCGCGGGCGCTGAAATCACCGATGCCGCCGGCGCCTATGGCGCCGACATCGTGCTCAAGGTCCGCTGTCCGCTGGACAGCGAAATGGCGTTCACCAAGCCGGGCAGCGTGCTGGTCGGGATGCTCAATCCCTTCGACGCCGCCGGCCTGCAGCGCCTGGCCGGCGGCGGACTGACCGCGTTTGCGCTGGAAGCCGCGCCGCGCACCAGCCGCGCGCAAAGCATGGACGTGCTGTCGTCGCAGGCCAATATCGCCGGTTACAAAGCCGTGATCATGGCGGCCGACAAGTATCAGCGCTTTTTCCCGATGCTGATGACCGCCGCCGGCACCGTCAAGGCCGCCCGCGTGGTGATCCTTGGCGTGGGGGTGGCCGGCCTGCAGGCCATTGCCACGGCCAAACGCCTGGGTGCGGTGATCGAGGCCAGCGACGTGCGCCCCAGCGTCAAGGAGCAGGTCGAGTCGCTCGGCGCCAAGTTCATCGACGTGCCTTACGAGACCGACGAAGAGCGCGAGGCGGCCGCAGGCAGCGGCGGCTACGCCAAGCCCATGCCGCCGAGCTGGCTGGAACGGCAAAAAGCCGAGGTCGCCAAACGCGTGGCGCAGGCCGACATCGTGATCACCACCGCGCTGATTCCGGGCCGCCCCGCGCCGGTGCTGGTGACCGAAGACATGGTGAAGGCCATGAAACCCGGCAGCGTGATTGTCGATCTGGCCGCCCCGCAGGGCGGCAACTGCCCGCTGACCGAGCCCGGCAAAACGGTGGTGAAGCACGGCGTCACGCTGATCGGCGAGACCAATGTGCCGGCGCTGGTGGCCGCCGATGCCAGCGCGCTGTATGCCCGCAACCTGCTGGACTTCCTCAAGCTGATCGTCAGCAAGGACGGCGCGCTCACCATCGACCTCGAAGACGACATCGTGGCGGCCTGCCTGATGACCCAAGCCGGCGAAGTGAAAAGGAAATAAAAACTAACCGTTCGGGCTGAGCCTGTCCAAGCCCACGGATGCTTGGCAGAAAACCCTTCGACAAGCTCAGGGCGAACGGAACTGGAGACCCCTATGGAAGCAGTATCCCCCACCCTCATCAACCTCATCATCTTTGTGCTGGCCATCTACGTGGGTTACCACGTGGTGTGGACCGTCACGCCTGCCCTGCACACGCCGCTGATGGCGGTGACCAACGCGATTTCAGCGATTGTGATCGTCGGCGCCATGCTGGCCGCTGCGCTGACTGTCACGCCGCTGGGCAAGACCATGGGCGTGCTGGCCGTGGCGCTGGCCGCGGTCAACGTGTTCGGCGGCTTTCTGGTCACGCGCCGGATGCTGGAGATGTTCAGGAAGAAAGAAAAGAAAGTCGTCGCTGCTGACCCCGCAGCCACCGCAGGAGTGGCCAAATGAGCATGAATCTGGTCACGCTGCTGTACCTGGTGGCTTCGGTCTGTTTCATCCAGGCCCTCAAGGGCCTGTCGCATCCGACCACCTCGATTCGCGGCAACCTGTTCGGCATGGTCGGCATGGGCATTGCCGTGCTGACGACCGGTGCGCTGATTGTTGAAATTTCGGGCGGCAAGGTGGTCGGCATGGTCTATGTACTGGGTGCCCTGGTGGTTGGTGGCAGCGTGGGCACACTGATGGCCAAGCGCGTCGAGATGACCAAGATGCCGGAGCTGGTCGCCTTCATGCACAGCATGATCGGTCTGGCGGCGGTGTTTATTGCCGTGGCGGCCATGGCCGAGCCCGACGCCTTCGGCATCGTGGCCCAGGGTTTGAGCACGGCGGCCATTCCGGCCGGCAACCGGCTGGAGCTGTTCCTCGGCGCGGCCATTGGCGCGATCACCTTCAGCGGCTCGGTCATTGCTTTCGGCAAGCTCAGCGGCAAATACAAATTCCGCCTGTTCCAGGGCGCACCGGTCACGTTTTCGGGCCAGCACATGCTCAACCTGATGCTGGGGCTGGTCACGCTGGTGCTCGGTCTGGTGTTCATGTTCACGGGCAACTGGACGGCGTTTTTTGCGATGCTGGCGCTGTCCTTCGTGCTGGGCGTGCTGATCATCATCCCGATCGGCGGCGCCGACATGCCGGTGGTGGTGTCCATGCTCAACAGCTATTCGGGCTGGGCCGCGGCGGGCATCGGTTTTTCGCTGAACAACGCCATGCTGATCGTCGCCGGTTCCCTGGTCGGCTCCTCCGGCGCCATCCTGTCCTACATCATGTGCAAGGCGATGAACCGCTCCTTCTTCAACGTGATCCTGGGCGGCTTCGGCGGCGAGGCGGGCACGGCGGCGGCCGGCGCGAAAGAGCAGCGCCCGGTCAAGTCGGGCTCGGCCGACGATGCGGCCTTCATTCTGGGCAATGCCGAAACCGTCATCATCGTGCCGGGATATGGCCTGGCCGTGGCGCGTGCGCAGCACTCGGTCAAGGAGCTGGCGCAAAAGCTCACGGACAAGGGTGTCAACGTCAAATATGCGATTCATCCGGTGGCGGGCCGTATGCCCGGCCACATGAACGTGCTGCTCGCCGAGGCCGAAGTGCCTTACGACCAGGTGTTCGAGATGGAAGACATCAACGCCGAGTTCGGCCAGGCCGACGTGGCCATCATTCTGGGCGCCAACGATGTGGTGAACCCTGCCGCGCACGTCAAGGGCAGCGCCATTTACGGCATGCCGATCCTGGAGGCCTACAAGGCCAAGACCGTGATCGTCAACAAACGCTCCATGGCGGCAGGTTATGCCGGCCTGGACAACGAGCTGTTCTACATGGACAAAACCATGATGGTGTTTGGCGATGCCAAAAAAGTAATTGAAGACATGGGCAAGGCGATCGAATAAATCGCGGAATGAAAATTCCTGGCAGTGGTTCAATCATCTGGAGAAGACAAGCATGAAAGCATCCACCCTTGAGCGTCCCTGGCTGAGCGCCTATCCCTCGGGCGTGCCTGCCGACATTGATGCGTCCCAGTACACTTCGCTGGTGGCCCTGATGGAAGAAAGCTTCCAGAAAAACAGCGCCAGCGTGGCTTACAGCTTCATGGGAAAAGACATCAGCTATGCACAGACCGACAGTCTGTCGCAGGCTTTCGCTGCGTATCTGCAGGGGCTGGGCCTGGCCAAGGGCGACCGTGTGGCCGTCATGATGCCCAATGTGCCGCAATACCCGGTGACGGTGGCTGCGATTTTGCGGGCCGGTTTTGTGGTGGTGAACGTCAACCCGCTGTACACACCGCGCGAGCTGGAGCATCAGCTCAAGGACTCCGGGACCAAGGCGATTGTCATCGCCGAAAACTTTGCCCATACGCTGGCGCAGTGCATCGCGAACACGCCGGCCAAACATGTGGTGCTCGCGGCGATGGGCGACCAGCTCGGCCTGCTCAAAGGGGCGCTGGTCAATTACGTGGTGCGCAAGGTCAAGAAAATGGTGCCCGCCTTCAATTTGCCAGGCGCGGTGCGTTTCAACGATGCGCTGGCCCAGGGCAGGCGCGGCACGCTCAAACGCCCCGACATCAAACCCGACGACGTGGCCCTGCTGCAATACACCGGCGGCACCACCGGGACCCCCAAGGGGGCGGTGCTGCTGCATCGCAATCTGATTGCCAACGTGCTGCAATCCGAAGCCTGGAACCGCCCGGCGATGGCCAGCCTGGCGCCCGGCGTGCAGTTGGTCTATGTCTGCGCGCTGCCGCTGTACCACATCTTTGCGTTCACCGTGAACATGCTGCTGGGCATGCGCACCGGTGGCAAAAACATCCTGATCCCGAACCCGCGCGATCTGCCTGCCGTGCTCAAGGAACTGTCCAAGCACAAGGTACACAATTTCCCGGCGGTCAACACGCTGTTCAATGGCCTGGTCAACCACCCCGACTTCAACACCGTGGACTGGTCGCACCTGAGAGTTTCGCTGGGCGGCGGCATGGCGGTCACGAGCGCGGTAGCCAAACTGTGGCTGGAAAAAACCGGCTGCTCGATTTGCGAAGGTTACGGCCTCTCGGAAACCTCGCCGTCGGCCAGTTGCAACCCGACCGATAGCAAGACCTTCACCGGCACCATCGGGGTGCCCATCCCCAGCACCTGGTTCAAGCTGCTGGACGACGACGGCAACGAAGTGCCGGCCGGCCAGCCGGGCGAGATCGCCATCAAGGGTCCGCAGGTGATGGCCGGCTACTGGCAGCGCCCCGACGAGACCGCCAAGGCCATGACGCCCGATGGCTACTTCAAATCCGGCGACATCGGCACCATGGACGAGCGCGGCTTTTTCAAGATCGTGGATCGCAAGAAAGACATGATTCTGGTCAGCGGTTTCAAGGTCTACCCGAACGAGGTGGAAGAGGTGGTGGCCGGGCTGGCGGGCGTGTTGGAGTGTGCCTGTGTCGGCATGGCGGACGACAAGTCGGGCGAAGCCGTCAAGCTGATCATCGTCAAGAAAACCCCGGACCTGACAGAAGCGCAGGTGCGTGAGTTTTGCAAGATCAACCTGACCGGCTACAAGCAGCCCAAAGTGGTGGAGTTCCGCACCGAGCTGCCGAAAACACCGGTCGGCAAAATTTTGCGCCGCGAACTGCGCGACAAGAAATAAGGCCTCGCCTCTTCGAGCTTGTTCAAGGCGGCCCGGGCCAACTTCCGCGATGACCCGAACCGCCATTGTCAGCGCCCTGGCTGAAGAGCAGTTCGGCCTGCTGGAGCTGCTGCAGCAGCCGCAAAAAGTCAGCCATGCCGGGCGCGACTTCTGGCAGGGACAATTGCACGGGCAAGCGGTGGTGCTGGCACTGTCACGCATCGGCAAGGTGGCGGCGGCCACCACCGCCACCGCGCTGATCGAGCGCTTCAAGGTGAGCCGCATGGTCTTCACCGGCGTGGCCGGCGGCATGGCGGACGGTGTTCATGTCGGCGATGTCGTGGTGGCGACCGAATTTTTGCAGCATGACCTCGATGCGTCGCCAATCTTCCCGCGCTACGAGGTGCCGCTGTACGGGCAGGCCCGGTTTCGCTGCGACGAGGCGCTGACGGCGCTGCTGTTCGAGGCCAGCCAGGCCGGCCTGACGGGGTTGGCCCGCGGCCCGCGGGGGGCATGGTCGGACGCCGCGGTTCACCGCGGCCTGATCGCCAGCGGCGACCGTTTCGTTTCGGGGGCGACGGAGTCGCGGGCGCTACGGTTGGCGCTGCAGGACGGCGGCCACGCGGTGCTGGCGGTGGAAATGGAAGGCGCGGCGGTGGCGCAAGTGTGCTTTGACTATGGGGTGCCTTTTGCGGCGGTACGCACCATTTCCGACCGCGCCGATGACCAGGCGCACGTGGACTTTCCGGTTTTCGTCAAAGACGTGGCCAGCCGCTACGCCCAGGCGATTGTTCATCGCTGGCTGAAGTCGCTATAAAAGTAATAGCTGATCGCGCTTGTATTAAAAGGGATGAAGATTGACTTCTTACTTCAGCCAGCCGCGTTTCCTGAAATACCACATCGGCACCACCGCGCTGGCCGCCATCAGCGCCAGCGCATAGGGGTAGCCCAGCGTCCAGTCGAGTTCCGGCATGAGCTTGAAATTCATGCCATACACGCTGGCAATCAGGGTCGGCGGCAGCAGCGCGACGCTGGCCACCGAGAATATCTTGATGATCTTGTTCTGGTTGATGTTGATGAAACCGACCGTGGCATCCATCAAAAAGTTGATCTTGTCGAAGAGAAAAGCCGTGTGCGAATCCAGTGAGTCGATGTCGCGCAAAATCTGGCGCGCTTCCTCGAACTGCTCACTATTCAACATCTTGCTGCGCATCATGAAGCTGACCGCGCGGCGAGTGTCCATCACGTTGCGGCGAATGCGGCCGTTCAAGTCCTCGTGGCGTGCAATCGCACCCAGCACCTCGCCGGCCAGCGCATCGGTCACGTCGCCCGACAGCACCTTGGTGCTGACCTTTTCCAGCTCGTCGTAAATGCCTTCGAGGGTGTCGGCGGAGTATTCGGCATCGGCGTCAAACAGCTTGAGCAGCACTTCCTTGGCATCTTCGATCAACCCCGGCGCGCGGCGCGCCCGCATGCGCAGCAGCCGGAACACCGGCACGTCTTCGTCGTGAATCGAAAACAGCACGCCCTTGCTTTTGAGGTTGTCGTTGATCAGGTTCAGGATGAAAGCCACGCGCACCGTGCGCGGCTCGGCATCGTCGGCGATCAGGAAGTCGGAACGGATGTGCAGCTCGCCATTGTCTTCTTCGTAAAAGCGGGCGGACTCCTCGATGTCTTCGTCCATCGCGTCTTCGGGAATCGACAGGCCGTAGTACTGTTTGATCCAGCGTTTTTCTTCCAGCGTGGGGGATTCCAGATCGACCCAGATCGGCTGGAATTTGGAGAGCTCTTCCAGCGATTCGATCTCTTCCTGAAAGAGGCGCCCATTGGCGAGCGTGAAAATATTGAGCATGACGGCGTGCCTGTTGGTTCAAGGCCGACGCCATGGATGCGGGCCTTGTGCAAGAAGGGGTGGGTGGATATGGGTGCTATCGCTTTCAACCCCCCCAACGACATTGAGCGTCAGTCTGCGGTGTTGAAAGCTAGCAAGGACTGCTGCTTTCCAAGGATTTCTCCGTAGTGGATCTGCCGCGATTATGGCACTTGGGAACTTATTTATCCACCCGTACCGCGACCCAAAAAGCGTATCAACTCGTCTTGCCGCGCACAGGCGTCCCGTCCTCCCAGGGCCGCCCCGCTCGGGCGCTCACCGGCCTGCGCCTATGCATGGCATTTTTTTCGGGATTTCCAGAAAATCCTTACGAATCAACAGCCTGTATTCATCGCCGGCGCCTGCGCGACGCGGCGGTCCAGCGCCATGCCAGACCGTTGAATTTTTTTGTTGCGCTACATCATTGCGTTTGCACGGGTTCGGGTGCATAGTGAAACCGAGAAAGTTGTCCCGTCTGCCGCTTTGGTGCTAGTACCGATGCGGTGTTTTTAACCCCAATCCAGCGATGGAAAAGGAGTCTCTTTATGAACTTGACGATCAGCGGCCACCATCTTGAAGTTACCCCCGCCTTGCGCGGCTATGTGACAAGCAAGCTGGATCGAATTACCCGGCATTTTGACCAGGTTGTGGATGTCAAAGTCTTGTTGACGGTCGATAACATGAAGGAAAAGGAGCGGCGCCAGAGAGCAGAGTGCAATGTGCATGTCAAGGGCCGCGACCTGTTTGCCGAGAGTTCGCATGCTGATCTGTATGCGGCGGTCGATGAGCTGGCCGACAAGCTGGACCGTCAGGTCGGGCGTTACAAAACCAAAACCCAGGACCACCACCACGTCGCGGCCAAGCGGCAGATATAACGTCACGGGTCCGCAGGCAGCGCTTTTACCGGCCGAAAAGGGCCACGCAGTCTAGCCGGGCTGCACGCGGCGGGTTTCTATGTCCCGCCAGTGCCTCGCCGCATGGCTGAAGGCCGCCTGCGCAGTCAGGCGGCTTTTTTTATGGTGCGGATGGCCGCTCGCTGATTGAAAGTGCATAATTCGGCGTCTAAAAGTCATGAACCGTCTTTCGCAAATTTTGCCCCCTGCCCAAGTGCTGGTGAATGTCGAAGCCACCAGCAAAAAGCGCGCTTTTGAAGAAGCCGGCCTGCTGTTTGAAAATCAGCATGGGCTGAACCGCGCCTTGATCACCGACAGCCTGTTCGCGCGTGAGCGCCTGGGCTCGACCGGCCTGGGCCACGGCGTGGCGATTCCGCACGGACGGATCAAGGGCCTGAAGGCGCCGATGGCGGCAGTGTTGCAGTTGCGGGACCCGATTGGTTTCGATGCGCCCGACGAGCAGGCGGTCGGGTTGCTGATCTTCCTGCTGGTGCCCGAGGCGGCCACCCAGAAACATCTCGAAATCCTGTCCGAAATCGCCGAGCTGCTCAGCGACAGCACGCTGCGTGAGCAACTCAAGGCCAGCACCGATGCCGCCGGGCTGCACCGCTTGATCGCATCCTGGCAATCCAGCCACGCCGTCAGTTCCTAAGCCTGCCCGTGACACAGGTTTCTTCGCATCCGTTGGCATGAAGCCCACCGTCGTCAGCGCCGACGTCCTGTTTGAGGATCACCGCGCCGCACTGAAGTGGGAGTGGGTGGCCGGATTGGGCGCCTCGGAGCGTCGCTTCGACGAAGTGGCGGTGCGCGCCGCCCGCTCCGGCGCCGACCTGGTGGGCTACCTCAACTACATCCACCCCTACCGGGTGCAGACTCTGGGTGAGCGGGAAATCGCCTACCTGAGCGCGGGCAGTCCGGACGACTGCGCCCGCCGCATTTCACGCATTGTCACGCTGGAGCCGCCGGTGCTGATCATTGCCGACGGGCAGGTCGCGCCCGACACGCTGCTGTCCATGTGCGAGCGCGCCCAGATTCCGATGTTCGCCACCCGGGAGTCGGCCGCGTTTGTGATTGACGTGCTGCGGGCCTACCTGTCCAAGCATTTCGCCGAGCGCACCTCCATGCATGGCGTGTTCATGGACATTCTCGGCGTGGGCCTGATGATCACCGGCGAATCGGGCCTGGGCAAAAGCGAGCTGGGTCTGGAGCTGATTTCGCGCGGCCACGGCCTGGTGGCTGATGACGCGGTCGACCTGTACCGCATCAACCAGACCACGATCGAGGGCCGCTGCCCGGAGCTGCTGCAAAACCTGCTGGAAGTGCGCGGCATCGGCCTGCTCGACATCAAGGCGATTTTTGGCGAGACCGCGGTGCGGCGCAAGATGCGGCTCAAGCTCATCGTGCATCTGGTGCGCCGCGAGACGCTGGAGCGCGAATACGAGCGCATTCCCTATGAGCCGTTGACGCAGGACGTGCTGGGCATTCCGGTGCGCAAGGTGGTGATCCAGGTGGTCGCCGGGCGCAACATCGCGGTGCTGGTGGAGGCGGCGGTGCGCAACGTCATTTTGCAGTTGCGCGGCATAAACACCTACCAGGAGTTTGTCGAGCGGCACCGCCAGGCGATGGAGCGGGGTGGCTAGTAGTCCGTTTCGCCAAGGATGCAAGCCTATTTTTTAGAATTTTTTAAAAAGGCGCGAGCCAGACGGGCTCAGCCAGGGTGCCGCGGGGATATCGGACGGTTCGGGCATTTGTCCCTGGTGCAGTTGGCGTACATCGACAGCGAATGGTCCGCAATGGCAAAGCCCTTGGCCTTGGCGACCGCGTGTTGCCGCTTTTCAATTTCGGCATCGTAAAACTCTTCGACCTTGCCGCAATCGAGGCACACCAGGTGGTCGTGGTGCTGGCCTTCGTTGATTTCATAGACGGCTTTGCCGGACTCGAAATTGCTGCGGCTGATCAGGCCGGCCTGTTCGAACTGTGTCAACACCCGGTAAACAGTGGCCAGCCCGATATCGGAGCGGTCTTCCAGCAATACCCTGAAAACATCTTCGGCCGTCATGTGGCGCTGCTTGCCGGCCTGAAAAATCTCAAGAATTTTAAGGCGTGGCAAAGTCGCTTTCAATCCGGTGCTTTTGAGTTCGTCGATGTTGCTCATAGGAAGTATCCTGGGGAAAAGTGGGCCCTGGTGCGCCGACCCGGAAATATCAAAACATGAAAGTGCGCCTTCGCACCCATGGTGTTCCGATACCTCTGTGTCGAAGCACTGGTTGGGGGGGGCCGTTCAAGCTGGCCATCCGGAGGGTGGGGGTGCCCGCGCAGGGCGGCACCCTGCCGCTACAATGATCCATCATATCGCTACACCCTATTCCATGTCTGCAAAATACCGCCACGGCATCCAAACTGTTCTTACCGTTTTAGCGTGTGCCGTGCTGGCCGCCTGCGGCAGCGTCAAAGGCATGGGCAGCGGGCTGAGCGAGAGCAAGATCAACCCTGTCAACTGGATCACGCCCTACAAGATCGAGGTCGTTCAGGGCAATTTTGTGTCCAAGGAGCAGGTAGAACTGCTCAAGCCCGGCATGCCCAGGACGCAGGTGCGCGAGGTGCTGGGCACGCCCTTGCTGGCCAGCGTGTTCCACGCTGATCGCTGGGACTATGTTTTCACGCTCAAGCGGCAGGGGGTAGCGCCGCAGGCGCTCAATCTCACGGTATTTTTCAAGGGAGATGTGCTTGACCGGTTTGAAGGCGACGACATGCCCAGCGAAGCGGATTTTGTCGCCAAGCTCGATTCCCGCCGCAAGCTGGGCAAGGTGCCGGTGCTGGAACTGACGCAAGATCAGCTCAAGGTCACCGAAAAGAAAACGCCGGACAGCGCCACCGCTTCCCCGGCGCCGCCGCCGGCGGCCAATTATCCGCCGCTGGAAAGCGCGGCCAGGTGAGTGCGGTGAATCCGGACGGCGGCGAGTCTCGCCACCGCATCGCGGTTGCCGGCGCTGGCGGCCGCATGGGCCAGATGCTGGTCGAGGCCGTGTACGCCAGCAGCGACTGCCGGTTGACCGGCGCACTCGATGTGGCCGCCAGCCCCGGCCTGGGGGCCGATGCGGCGGCATTCCTGGGGAAAACCAGCGGGATCAAAATCACCGCCGACCTCGCCGCGGGTCTGACCGGCTCGCAGGTGCTGATTGATTTCACCCGGCCCGAAGGCACGCTGGCCCACCTGCGCAAGTGCCGCGAGCTCGGCGTCAAGCTGGTCATCGGCACCACCGGCTTTTCAGACGCGCAGAAGGCCGAAATAGCCGCCGCCGCCAAAGACATTGCCATCGTCATGGCGCCCAACATGAGTGTCGGCGTCAATGTCACGCTCAAGCTGCTGGAGATGGCCGCCAAGGCGCTGTCCACCGGTTACGACATCGAGATCATCGAAGCCCATCACCGCCACAAGGTCGATGCGCCTTCCGGCACCGCGCTCAAAATGGGCGAGGTGATTGCCGGCGCGCTGGGCCGCGACCTGAAAGACTGCGCGGTGTACGCCAGGCAAGGCGTGACCGGCGAGCGCGATCCCTCGTCCATCGGTTTTGCCACCATTCGCGGTGGTGATATCGTGGGCGACCACACCGTGCTGTTTCTAGGTGCCGGCGAGCGCATCGAAATCACCCACAAATCCTCCAGCCGGGCCACCTACGCCCAGGGCAGTTTGCGGGCTGCGCGTTTCCTGGCAGGCCAATCGGCCGGCCTGTACGACATGTTCGATGTGCTCGACCTGAAATGAACGTGCTGATGCTGGTCACCGAAGGCGACGCCGTGACCGGGCTCGTGGCCGTGCTGCTGCTGGCGATGTCGGTGGCCAGTTGGGTCGTGATTGTCTGGAAAGCCTGGCTGCTCCAGCGTGCGGTCGGCGATGTGGCCCGCAGCACGGCGGTGTTCTGGCAGTCCACGGCCATGGCCGACGCGCAGCCGAAAGTCGCCGCCTTCGACCGCGAAGGGCTGGTGCTGCCGCTGATCCTCGCCACCCACATCCAGGCCAATGGCACGCTGGCATCGGCCGGCGACAAGTCCCAGCAACTGACGCGTGTTTTGCGCGATGCGCTGCATGCGGTGCTGCACAAGCTGCAGTACGGCCAGGTCCTGTTGGCCACCGTCGGCTCCACGGCGCCGTTTGTGGGCCTGCTGGGCACGGTCTGGGGCATTTACCACGCGCTGGTGGGCATCTCCGCCGCCGGCCAGATCACCATCGACAAGGTCTCCGGCCCGGTCGGCGAGGCGCTCATCATGACGGCCGCCGGCCTGGCGGTGGCAATACCGGCGGTGCTGGCCTACAACGTTTTTGGCCGCAGCATTGGCCGCATCGAGGCCGACCTCGAAGGTTTCGCGCGCGACCTGCGGGAACTGTTGCTCAGTCGCAAAGACTGACCATGCGCAGCGCTTCATACAAAGCGGCAAGCGAGGAAGGCCATTTTCCGCCGGGCCGCCCCAAGGAAAATGACGGCCCCCCCGGGGGGCAGCGAAGTACACGCAGTGACGAGCGTGGGGGCCATTCATCATGAGTTTTGGCCGGCTCGAACGCACCCAGGGCGCCCAGCCCATGAGCGAGATCAATGTCACGCCGCTGGTCGATGTGATGCTGGTGCTGGTGGTGATCTTCATCATCACCGCGCCCTTGCTGGCCAGCTCGATCAGGCTCGACCTGCCAAAAAGTGATGCCGCCAGACCGAACGAGGCGCCGCAATACGTCACGCTGGTGGTCGACCGGGCCGGCCAGGCTTTTCTGAACGACCAGCCGGTATCCAGCGCCCAGATGGACCAGCGCCTCAGGCAAAGCGCTGCGCTGAACCCCGACACCGAAGTGCAACTGCGTGCCGACGAGGCCGTGCCTTATGGCCGCATCGTCGAGGTCATGGGCATCGCGCAAAAAGCCGGCCTGAACCGCATCGGCTTTGTCGCGAACGCCCCCGCCGCCGCAGCGCCAGCCCCTGCGACCCGGCCCTGAAGGCGCTCCGGCGGGGAAACCCCGGCCCAACGCCTAAAATCCCTGCAACCGGCAGCAACGGGCTGCTTCATCCCTTTCCATTTTCCGTGCGCCATGCAAGACAAATACAACCACCTCGACGTTGAGCGCAGTGCGCAAACCCACTGGAACGCGGCCGACGCCTACCGCGTGACCGAAGACGCGTCCAAAAAGAAGTACTACGCCTGCTCCATGCTGCCTTACCCCAGCGGCAAGCTGCACATGGGCCATGTGCGCAACTACACCATCAACGACATGCTCACGCGTTACCTGCGCATGAAGGGTTACAACGTGCTGATGCCCATGGGCTGGGACGCGTTCGGCCTGCCGGCCGAAAACGCCGCGATGAAAAACGGCGTGCCGCCCGCGCAGTGGACTTACGACAACATCGCCTACATGAAAAAGCAGATGCAGGCGATGGGGCTGGCGATCGACTGGAGCCGCGAGGTCGCCACCTGCGACCCGAGTTATTACAAGTGGAACCAGTGGCTGTTTTTGAAGATGCTCGACAAGGGCATTGCCTACCGCAAGACCCAGGTCGTGAACTGGGACCCGGTGGACCAGACCGTGCTGGCCAACGAGCAGGTGATCGACGGCAAGGGCTGGCGCACCGGCGCGGTCGTCGAAAAACGCGAGATCCCGGGCTACTACCTCAAGATCACCGACTACGCCGAAGAGCTGCTCGACAGCGTCAGCAACAAGCTGCCCGGCTGGCCAGAGCGCGTCAAGCTGATGCAGGAAAACTGGATCGGCAAGAGCGAAGGCGTGCGCTTTGCGTTTCCGCATGAGATCAGGGATGCCTCCGGCGCGCTGATCGGCGACGGCAGGATGTACGTCTTCACCACGCGCGCCGACACCATCATGGGCGTGACTTTCTGCGCCGTGGCGCCCGAACACCCGATCGCGCTGCATGCCGCCACATCGAACCCCGGGCTGGCGGCCTTCATCGAAGACTGCAAGTCCGGCGGCACGACCGAAGCCGAGCTCGCCACGCAGGAGAAAAAAGGCGAACGCACCGGCCTGTTCGTCACGCATCCGCTGACCGGCGACAAGGTCGAGGTCTGGGTGGGCAATTACGTGCTGATGAGTTACGGCGACGGCGCGGTCATGGGCGTGCCGGCGCATGACGAACGCGACTTCGAGTTCGCCAAAAAATACGGCCTGCCGATCAAGCAGGTCACGGACGTGAAAGGCCAGCCCTACAGCCTGGAGGCCTGGGCGGACTGGTATGCCGACAAGCAGCAGGGTGTGGCGATCAACTCCGGAAAATACGACGGCCTGTCTTTCAAGACGTGCGTCGATGCGGTCGCGGCCGACCTGGCCGCCAAAGGCCTGGGCGAGAAAAAAACCACCTGGCGCCTGCGCGACTGGGGCGTGAGCCGCCAGCGCTACTGGGGCACGCCGATTCCCATCATCCACTGCGACGAACACGGCGCGGTGCCCGTGCCGGAAAAAGACCTGCCCGTGGTGCTGCCGCAGGACTGCGTGCCCGACGGCTCGGGCAACCCGCTGCACAAGCACGAAGGCTTTCATGCCGGCGTGACCTGCCCGGTCTGCGGCAAGCCGGCGCGGCGCGAGACCGACACCATGGACACCTTTGTCGATTCGTCCTGGTACTACATGCGTTACTGCGACCCGAAGAACGATGAAAAAATGGTCGCCGGGGGCGCCGACTACTGGATGCCGATGGACCAGTACATCGGCGGCATCGAACACGCCATCCTGCACCTGCTGTATGCGCGCTTCTGGACCAAGGTCATGCGCGACATGGGCCTGGTCAAGGTCGACGAGCCTTTCACCAAGCTGCTGACGCAGGGCATGGTGCTCAACCACATCTACTCGCGCAAGGGCGACAAGGGCGGCGTCGAATACTTCTGGCCGGCCGATGTCGATGATGTGCATGACGAGCACGGCAAGGTCATTGGCGCCAGGCTCAAAAGTGACGGCTCGATGGTGAACTACGAAGGCGTGGGCACCATGAGCAAAAGCAAGAACAACGGCGTCGATCCGCAGGACCTGATCGAGAAATACGGCGCCGACACCGCGCGGCTGTACACCATGTTCACCTCGCCACCGGAGGCGACGCTGGAGTGGAACGACGCGGGCGTCGAGGGCGCCTACCGTTTTCTGCGCCGCGTCTGGAACTTCGGCGTCAAGTTCGACGCCATGAATTTGGGCGCTGGCGGCACCCGCCCCCAAAAGGCCGGAACCGTCTTTGACAAGGAAACGCAGGCGCTGCGGCGCGAGATCCACGCGGTGCTCAAGCAGATCGACTACGACTACCAGCGCATGCAGTACAACACCGTCGTGTCGGGCAGCATGAAGCTGCTCAACGCGCTGGAGGATTTCAAGGGGCCGGCGACTGCGGGTTCGGCGTTTGCCCTGCGTGAAGGCCTGGGCATCCTGCTGCGCTGCCTGTACCCTGCAACGCCGCATGTGGCGCACGCCTTGTGGAATGACCTCGGCTTTGCACAGGAGCACGGCGGCCTGCTCGACGCCCCCTGGCCGGAAGTCGATGCCGCCGCGCTGGTGCAGGACGAGATCGAGCTGGTGCTGCAGATCAATGGCAAGCTGCGCGGTTCCATCACCGTCAGCGCCGGGGCCGACAAGACCGTGATCGAAGCGGCTGCGCTGGCATCCGACGCCTTTATCAAACAGGCCGCCGGCGCGCCGGCGAAAAAAGTCATCGTCGTGCCAGGCCGTCTGGTCAACATCGTCGTCTGAAGGGGAACACCATGCAACGTCGCGTCTTTCTGCTGGCCGCCGTGGCGGCTTCAAGCCTGAGCGCTTGCGGTTTTGCACTGCGCACGGCGCCCAACTATGCGTTCCGCACTATTTACAGTGGCGCGGCCGAAACTTCCACCCTGGGCACCGAGCTCAACCGCAACCTCGAAGCCAGCGGCACGGTGAAGGTGATCCGCGATGTGCGCCAGATCGATCAGGCGCAGGCGATTCTGGACGTGCTGCTCGACCAGCGTGAAAAAACCGTGGTCGGCGTCAACGCCGTCGGCCAGGTGCGTGAGTTTCAGTTGCGCACCCGTTTCAGGTTCCAGTTGCGCACGCTGCAGGGCAAACTGCTGATTCCCGCCACTGAAATTGTGCTCCATCGCGACATCAGTTTCAACGAGTCCGCCGTGCTGGCCAAAGAAACGGAAGAGCAGTTGCTGTACCGCGACATGCAAAGCGACATCGTGCAGCAGGTCCTGCGCCGGCTGGCGGCGGTCAAGGAGCTGTGAAAGCGCAGGCAACGATCAATTCGGGAGCGGCTTCAGCCCAGCCGGACATTGCAGCGGTGGCCGGCGCCACTCCGGCGCCGCAACTGTTGATGAGCCCGCCGGATTTTTTCGAGGTGAGTTACGCCATCAATCCCTGGATGGACCCGGCCCAGTGGGCGCTCGATGCGAAACAGTTGGCGCAGGAGGCGCGCAGCGGTTGGGCCGCGCTCAAGGCCAAGTACGAGGCGCTGGGTGCGCAGGTCGTGATCCAGCCGGCAGTGCGCGGGTTGCCGGATCTGGTGTTTACCGCCAATTGCGCGGTGGTGCTGGACGGCAAGGTGTTGCTGGCGCGTTACCTCAAGCCCGAGCGGGCGGGTGAAGAAGTGCATGGCCGCCGCCTGTTTGAGCAACTGCGCTTGCGCGGCGAGGTCGACTCGCTGCACCAGCCGCCGCCCGACGTATTTTTTGAAGGCGCGGGCGACGCTATTTTTGATGCCGGTCGCGGCATCGTCTGGATGGGCCACGGCCAGCGTTCCTGCCTGAAGGCGCGCGAAACGGTCGCGCAGGTGTTCGGCATTCCCACGCTGTCGCTGGAACTGAGCGACCCGCGTTTCTACCACCTGGACACCTGCTTTTGCCTGCTCTCGGGCGGCGAGGTGCTGTACTATCCGCCGGCCTTTACCGAAGCCGGACGCGCGCAGATCAGGGCGGTGGTGGGCGAGCGCCTGATGGAAGCGCCCAGAGACGACGCGCTGCACCTGGGCGTCAATTCGGTGTGCCTGGGCCGCGACGTGGTGATGTGCCACTGCAGCGAGCCGACCCGGCAGGCCCTGACGGCACGGGGCTACCGCGTGCATGTGGTGCCGCTCGGTTCGTTCAACCGGTCCGGCGGCGCGGCTTACTGCCTGACGCTCAAACTCAACAACCGGTACCACGGCCGGGCCGCGTAAACTTCAGGGCATGCAGCTCGCGCCGACCCAACTTCAGCAACACCTCCAGCGTGGCCTGAAATCCCTGTACACCCTGCACGGCGACGAGCCGCTGCTGGCGCAGGAGTTTGCCGATGCGCTGCGCGCCGCGGCGCGTGCGCAGGGCTACACCGAGCGCACGGTACACACGGTGGCGGGCGCGCATTTTGACTGGAGCGAGGTGCTGGCCAGCGGCGGCTCGCTCAGCCTGTTCGCCGACAAACAGATCATCGAAATTCGCATTCCCAGCGGCAAGCCCGGCAAGGACGGCTCGGCCGCGCTGCAGCAGATTGCCGAACGCGCGCAGGGCGACGACGCCACGCTCACGTTGGTTATCCTGCCCAAGCTCGACAGCATGACGACCAAGGGCGCCTGGTTTGGCGCGCTGGAGAGTTTCGGCGCCACCGTCAAGTTCGACCCGATTGACCGGCGCACCTTGCCGCAGTGGATTGCACAGCGCCTGCAGCAGCAGGGCCAGCGGGTGGCGGCCGGCGAGGAAGGGCAGCGCACCTTGCAGTTTTTTGCCGACCGGGTCGAGGGCAACCTGCTGGCCGCGCACCAGGAGATCCAGAAGCTGGGCCTGCTCTACCCGCCCGGCGCAGACGATGCGTCCGCGGTGCTCAGTTTCGACCAGGTTGAAAATGCGGTGCTCAATGTCGCGCGTTACGACGTGTTCAAGCTGTCCGAAGCGGTGCTGAGCGGCCAGTCGGTGCGCGTGGCGCGTATGCTTGACGGCCTGCAGTCCGAAGGCGAGTCCGAAGTGCTGGTGCATTGGGCGCTGGCCGAAGACATTCGCAGCATGAAGCGCGTGAAAGATGCCCTGAGTGCCGGCCGGCCCATGCCCATGGCCTTGAGAGAAAATCGGGTGTGGGGCGTGAAAGAAAAGCTGTTCGAGCGGGTGCTGCCCCACATCGGCGACAGCACACTGGCCCACCTGCTTCATGCCGCGCACAAAGTCGACGGCATCGTCAAAGGCATGAAGCAGCCCGACTGGCCGGCCGAGGGCTGGCAGGCGCTGCACCGGCTCGCTGGCATGGTGTGTGTGCAGTGCGCCGGGCCTGCGGTGCGGCGTTGATGCGGCAGCAGCCTGCGCTTTTTGCCTTCCCTTTGTGATTGCGGGCAAAATACATCCATGAACGCGCCCGACTCTTCCAACGCCCTGGCTGCCCGCAGCGAACTCCCGGCCCTGATGCAGGCCCTGGGTTCAAAGGCAAAAGCGGCCTCAGCGCTGATGGCGCGGGCGCCTGCGGCGATCAAAAACAAAGCATTGCTGGGGCTTGCCACACGGCTGCGCAGCCAGACCGGGTCTTTGCAGGCGGCCAACGCCATGGATGTGGAACGCGCTCGGGCCGCCGGCCTGGCCGCACCGCTGGTCGACCGGTTGATCCTGAGCCCGAAAATCATTGAAACCGTCGCCGTCGGCTGCGAGCAGTTGGCCGCCATGCCCGACGTGATTGGCGAGATCATTGGCATGAAGCAACAGCCCAGCGGCATCCGCGTGGGCCAGATGCGGGTGCCCATCGGTGTGTTCGGCATGATTTACGAAAGTCGGCCCAACGTCACCATCGAAGCCGCCTCGCTGGCGATCAAAAGCGGCAACGCCTGCATTTTGCGCGGCGGCTCTGAAGCGATTGAGTCGAACAAGGCGCTGGCTGCGCTGGTGCAAGAGGCCCTGGCACAAGCCGGGTTGCCTCAAGAGGCGGTGCAGTTGGTGCCGACCACCGACCGCGAAGCCGTTGGCCTGCTGATCACGATGCCGCAGCATGTGGACGTGATCATTCCGCGCGGCGGCAAGGGCCTGATCGAACGCGTCAGCCGCGACGCCAAAGTGCCGGTCATTAAGCACCTGGACGGCAACTGCCATGTGTATGTCGATGACCCCTGCGACATGGCCATGGCCGTGACGGTGGCCGACAACGCCAAAACGCAGAAATACAGCCCCTGCAATGCCAGCGAAGGTCTGCTGGTGGCGCGGGGAGTGGCCGCTGACTTCCTGCCGAAAATTGGCGCGATTTACGCGGCCAAAGGGGTCGAAATGCGCTGCGATGCCGAAGCGCGGGTTCTCCTCGCCGCCGTGTCGGGCGCCAATATCCAGGCCGCCTCCGAGCAGGACTGGTACGAGGAATACCTGGCGCCCATCATCAGCATCAAGGTGGTCGCCGGTGTGGACGAAGCGATCGCCCACATCAACCAGTATTCCAGCCATCACACCGATGCCATCCTCACGCGGGACCACATGCACGCCCAGCAGTTTCTGCGCGAGGTCGATTCAGCCAGCGTCATGGTGAATGCGAGCACCCGCTTCGCCGACGGCTTCGAGTTTGGCCTGGGCGCTGAAATCGGCATCAGCACCGACAAGTTCCATGCCAGAGGCCCGGTCGGCATCGAGGGCCTGACTTCGCTGAAGTATGTGGTGCTGGGCAATGGCGAAGTGCGCACCTGAGCATCCAGCAGGACTGAATCAAACAACAAAACACCCTTCTGAAAGTGGCCGCATGGTTCCGCACCTCATTACCGCCCTGAACGGCTCCATCAACGAGCTGGAGCAGCGCATCCTGGACATGACGCCGGCCATTGAACGCTGGTTTCGGCTGGAGTGGATGGAGCACACGCCGCCGTTTTACAGTTCGGTCGATATCCGCAACGCCGGCTTCAAGCTGGCCCCGGTGGACACCAACCTCTTTCCCGGCGGCTGGAACAATCTGACGCCCGAGATGCTGCCGCTGGCCGTGCAGGCGGCGATGGCCGCCATTGAAAAAATCTGCCCGGAAGCGCGCAATCTGTTGGTCGTGCCCGAGAACCACACGCGCAACACCTTTTATCTGGCCAATGTGCTGCAGCTCAAACGCATCTTTCACCAGGCCGGCCTCAATGTGCGGTTTGGCTCGCTCTCCCCCGAGATCAAGGCGCCGACGACGCTGACCCTGCCGACCGGCGAGACCATCACGATCGAGCCGCTGATCCGCAGCGACCGGCGCCTGGGCCTGAAGGACTTCGACCCCTGCACCATTTTGCTGAACAACGACCTGTCGGCCGGCATTCCCGGCATTCTGGAAGACCTGCACGAGCAGCACCTGCTGCCGCCGCTGCATGCAGGCTGGTCGGTGCGGCGCAAGTCGCGTCATTTTCAGGCGTATGAAGAAGTGTCCAAGCGTTTCGGCAAGCTGCTGGGCGTGGACCCCTGGCTGATCAACCCGATGTTTGCCAAGTGCGGCGAAGTCAATTTTGCCGAGGGCGCCGGCATGGACTGCCTGAGCAGCAACGTCGATGCGCTGCTGACCAAAATCAGGCGCAAGTACAAGGAATACGGCATCAACGAAAAACCGTTTGTCGTGGTCAAGCCTGACAACGGCACCTACGGCATGGGCATCATGACGGTGCGCGACGTGAAGGACCTGGACGACATCAACCGCAAGACCAAAAACAAGATGAGCACCACCAAGGACGGCCAGGCGCTGTCCGAGGTCATCATCCAGGAAGGTGTGCAGACCCACGAACGCATCAACGACGCGGTGGCCGAGCCGGTGGTCTACATGCTGGACCGTTATGTGGTCGGCGGTTTTTACCGTGTGCATGCCGGCCGCGGCATTGACGAAAACCTCAACGCGCCGGGCTCGAGTTTTGTGCCGCTGGCTTTTGCCGACAGCGGCCGTCTGCCGCAACCGGGGGAAAAACCCGGCTCCAGCGGGCCGAACCGCTTTTATATGTACGGCGTGATCGGCCGCCTGGCCATGCTGGCGGCCAGCTACGAGCTGGAAGCCACCGACCCGGACGCCGAAGTCTACGACTGACGCAAAGGCCTGCCCGGCACCCGCAAGGCTGCGGCCAGCGCCGGCCCGTGTTACAAGTTGTTGCACTGCAACAGAACGCCGAATTCTTGCGTTTAGGCGTTCTTGCCGACTTGCTTCGGCCAGCCCGAGGCGCAAAATAGCGTTCCTCAAGGTAACCATTCCCGCCGCCGGGGCCAACTCCTGGCCGCCAGTCCCCGCGGGAATTTTTTTGTGTCAAATAAAAAATCATCTCTTGCGGCGCTGACCCTCGGCGCCATCGGCGTCGTCTACGGTGACATCGGAACCAGCGTCCTGTATGCCATCAAGGAAGTCTTTGGCGCAGGGCACGTGGCTTTCACGCCCGACAATGTTCACGGCATCCTGTCCATCTTTTTCTGGACACTGACCGTCATTGTGTCGATCAAATACGTGGTGCTGGTGCTGCGCGCCGACAACAACGGCGAGGGCGGGCTGGTCGCCATGCTGGCGCTGGCCTCGCAGGCGGTCAAGGACAAACCCCAGTTGCGGCGCGTGTTGCTGGTCATCGGCATTTTCGGTACCGCGCTGTTTTATGGCGATGGCGTCATCACCCCGGCCATCTCGGTGCTGTCGGCGGTCGAGGGCCTGGAGGTTATTTCTCCGGCCTTCAAGCAGTACGTGATTCCGGCCACGCTGGTGATCCTGTTCGTCTTGTTTGCCGTGCAAAAGCGCGGCACCACCGGCATAGGCAGGTTTTTCGGCCCGATCACGCTGGTCTGGTTTGTCGTGCTGGCGCTGCTGGGCGTGGCGCAAATCATCACCCACCCCGCCATCCTGAAGGCGCTGAGCCCGCACTACGCGCTGATGTTCATGTGGTTCAATCCGGGCACGACCTTCATCATTCTGGGGGCCGTGGTGCTGTGTGTCACCGGCGCCGAGGCACTGTATGCAGACCTCGGCCACTTTGGCAAAAAGCCGATCCGGCTGGCCTGGTTTTCCATCGTCATGCCTTCGCTGACCCTCAATTATTTCGGCCAGGGCGCGCTGCTCTTGAGGAACCCGGAGGCCGTCAAGAACCCGTTTTACCTGATGGCCCCGGAATGGGCGCTGATTCCGCTGGTGCTGCTGGCCACCATGGCGACGGTGATCGCCTCGCAGGCGCTGATTTCAGGCGCCTTCAGTGTGACCAAGCAGGTGATCCAGCTCGGCTACCTGCCGCGCCTGAAAATTCAGCACACCAGCGTGCGCGACACCGGGCAGATCTACATACCGATGGTCAACTGGGGCCTGTTTGTCACCATCGTGCTGGCCGTGGTGATGTTCCGCTCGTCGAGCAACCTGGCGGCGGCTTATGGCATCGCCGTGACGCTGGACATGCTGATCACCACGATTTTGACCTTCTATGTGATTCGCCATGCCTGGAAGTACCCGCTGTGGCTGTGCTTTGCCGCCACCGGTTTTTTCTTCGTTGTCGACGTCGCCTTCTTCGCGTCCAACATGATGAAGCTGTTTGCCGGCGGCTGGTTCCCGCTGCTCATTGGCGGCGTCATCTTCACCCTGATGATGACCTGGCAGCAGGGGCGAGCGCTGCTCAACGACAAGTTGCGCGCCGACGCCATCGACCTGCCCGGCTTTTTGAAGGCGGTTTTTATCAGCCCGCCGGCTCGCGTCGAAGGCACGGCGGTGTTTCTGACCGCCGAACCCGGCGCCGTGCCCAACGCGCTGCTGCACAACCTCAAGCACAACAAGGTGCTGCATGAGCAAAACCTGTTCGTCACGGTGCGCAACCATGAGGTGCCCTGGATCGGCCTGGACAAGCGGCTGGCGATCGAGTCGCTGGGCCACAACTGCTGGCAGGTGGTGATTCACTACGGCTTCAAGAACGACCCCGACGTGCCCACCGCCCTGCAGCAGATGCGCGGGCGCGGCTGCGATCTGGACGCCATGACCACCAGCTATTTTCTGTCGCGCGATGTGGTGGTGCCAACGATAGGCGGCGGCATGGCGCCATGGCGCGAGAAGCTGTTTGCGCAGATGCACCATAACGCCAGCGGCGCGGCGGGCTTCCTCAATTTGCCCAACAACGCTGTGGTGGAGTTGGGCAGCAAAATCGAGATTTGAAGTTTTTTGTTTTTATTGGCTGAACCGTCATGAACATTCTTTTTGTTGCCGACCCGCTGGCGTCCTTCAAGACCTACAAAGACACCACCGTCGCCATGATGCGTGAGGCGCAAAGGCGCGGGCACCGCATCAGCGCCTGTGAGCCGCAAGACCTGAGCTGGAAAACCGGCGGCAAAGTCATGGCCCAGGCGCGTCACATCACCCTGACGGGCGACGCTGACCACTGGTTTGTGGCCGATGCCACACGCCCCGACGGCCGCGATGTGGTGGCGGATTTTGATGCCGTGCTGATGCGCAAGGACCCGCCTTTTGACAGTGAGTATTTCTACAGCACCCATCTGCTGGAACAGGCCGAGCGTGATGGCGCCCGGGTCTTCAACAAGCCGCGCGCCCTGCGCGACCACCCCGAAAAACTCGCGATCATGGAGTTTGCGCAGTTCATCGGCCCCACGCTGGTGACGCGCGACCCCGAGGACATCAGGCGCTTTCATGCCCAACACGGCGACATCATCCTCAAGCCGCTGGACGGCATGGGCGGCATGGGCATTTTCCGCGTCGGACCCGACGGGCTGAACCTCGGCTCGATCACCGAGACGCTGAACCGCCACGGCGCTCAAAGCCTGATGGTGCAGAAATTCCTCCCGGAAATCACGCTGGGTGACAAGCGCGTGCTCATCATCGGCGGCAAACCGGCGCCGTTCTGTCTGGCGCGTATTCCGCAGGGCAGCGAAGTACGCGGCAACCTGGCGGCGGGCGGCCTGGGCGTGGCGCAAAAACTCTCGGCACGCGACCAGGAAATCGGCGCTGCACTCGGCCCGGTGCTGGCCGGGCGCGGCCTGCTGCTGGCCGGCGTGGACGTGATCGGCGACTGCGTGACCGAGATCAACGTCACCAGCCCGACCTGCTTTCAGGAAATTTTTGACCAGACCGGATTTGATGTGGCGGCGATGTTCCTCGACGCGCTGGAAGCCGCCCTCAAAAACTGATGCTGGCGCCAGCAGGCTGGCACAGGGTTGGTGGCTCAGTCTTGAGGCGGGACGGGTTGGGCCGCAGGGGCGCCGCGCAGCCGCCATGACGCCACCATCGCCAATGCGCACAGCGCCGCCAGCATCATGAAAGACTCGTTGAAGGCAGCGAGCCGGGCCGGGCTGCTGGCCGCCTGCGTCAGCGAATCACCGTGTGCGGCCAGCCGCCATTCGAGCACGATGCCGCACAGGCTCACGCCGATGGCGCCGCCCAGCATGCGCAAAAAACTGATTGCGCTGGAGCCCTGCGAAATCAGCTTGTCGTCCAGCGCCTGCAGTGAGCCGAGGTTGAGCGAGGGCAAAATAAAGCCGAGGCCGATGCGTCCCAGAATGGCCCAGGCCACCAGCAACCAGATCGCGCTGCTCAGCGTGATTGTCAGCATCAGCGCAAAAGACAGGGCCAGCAGCGCCAGCCCGATGCTGACCAGCAGGTAGGTGGGCTGGCGGTCGGCGAGACGGCCGACCAACGCAATCGTGATGGCCAGGACCAAACCGGCGGGCAGCAGGATGCTGCCGACAGACGAGGCCGACAGGCCCAGGCCCAGTTGCATGTAGACCGGCAGCAGGTAGGTCGAACCAAACAGCGCAATGCCGTAAATAAACGCGACGATGCTGCCCATTGCGAACTGGCGGTAGCCAAACAATGCCAGGTTCATCAGCGGTTCCCGGCCGGTGTTGCTCATGCGCCGCTGCCAACTGACAAAAGCCACCAGCGCCAGCACGGCCGCGCCCAGCAGCAGCGCCGCTTGGCCCGGTGCGCCGCCATGCAACTCGACCATGCCGTTGAGCAGGCACAAGGTGCCGACACTGCCCAGCAGCAGGCCGCGCCAGTCCAGTGTCGCGCCGTGGCGGCTGGCCGCTACGCCGCCCGGCGCGGTGGCCGGCACATAACGGTAGGCCAGCCACAGCGAGGCCAGGCAAAAAGGCACGACCATGAAAAAAATCGAGCGCCAGCCAAACAAGTCGACCAGCACGCCGCCAATGCTGGGTCCGATGGCGGGCGCCAGCACCACCCCCATGCCGAAGATGCCGCTGGCGCGCCCTTGCTCGTGCGGCTCAAAGATACGCATGATGATGATGGCCGGAATCGGCAGCACCACACCGGCCGCCAGCCCCTCGGCCACACGCGCGGCGAGCACCAGCGTGAAGGTGCTGGCAAATCCGCCGACAATGCCGCCGAGCAGCAGCAGGGCCATGGCGCCCACATAAATCCGGCGGTAGCCGTAACGCCCCAGCAGCCAGGGCGTCGTCAGCAGGGACGCCGTCATGGCCATCATGAAGCCGGAGCTGACCCATTGCGCCCGCTCCTGGCCCAGCGTGAAATGCTGGCTCATGTCGGGAATGGCCACGTTGACAATGGTCGAGGACATGTTGGACGCCATCGTGCCGACCATCACCGAGAGCAGCAATAGCCAGCGGTAACGTGGGCCGTAGCGTTCCCGCAGGGAAGCCGGGGTCGCGTCCTCGTTCACCGGGGCGTTTCTTCCCTGGTGCCGGCGCAGGCCTGGCAGATGCAGGCCAGGCGGCGCGCCTGCGGGGGGAGGCGTTCGAGCAGTGCCTGCTCGAACTTCACCTGCGCGCACCAGCAAGCCGGCTGCCTGACGCCGGTGTCGCGCTCGACTTCCATGGCGCAGCGGTTCGGCTGGCCGCACAGCGGGCAGCGTGAGGGGCAGCAAGCGGATGTTAAAGACATATCAGCAGTCTACCTTCGCATTCAGGGAAGGTCTTTCATTTCCCAGGCAATGCGTACCAGCTCCGCCTTGAGCTGCATGCGCGCCTCCTCATCCAGACCCGACAGGCTGTGTGGCAGACTCATGTTGCGCGGTGAAATGGCGCTGCCTTTGGACGCAAACACAATGCTGTTGCTTTTTTCCACGGCGAGGACTTCGACCGCGTTGCCGCCGAAACTGCGGCTGATGCGATCAGCAAACACCGGGTAGTCGGGGTGGTCGTAGTGCAGGTTGACCACCAGCACGCCGTCGGACGACAGCGCCGCAAAGCAATCGTCGTAAAAACGCTGCGAGCACAAAGAAGCGGGCTGCCCCTGATGGTCAAAGCCATCGACCAGCAACACATCGAAGTCCGGTGTTTCGGTCTGCACAAACAGGGCGCCGTCGGCAGCAATCACCTGAAACCGTTCCTCATCGTCGGGCACCTGAAACTCCCGGCGCAGGGCAATCACATGCGGGTTGATCTCCAGCACGGTCATCCTGCACGCAGGCAATTGCCGATAACAGAATTTGGCGAGTGAGCCACCGCCCAGTCCGATCATGCCGATGTGCGCCGGCGCCGGTTTGAACAGCAGAAATCCCATCATGGTCCGGGTGTAGTCCACGTCCAGGCGCCAGGGCCTGCGCGTCAGCATGCGGCTTTGCAGTTCGCCCAGCGTGAAATGCAGCGACTTGGCTGCGCCGTCGTCAGACACAAACGGTTTGATGTATTGCAGCGACTGAAAACCGCCGGGCGCGGCGGTCTCCAGCGGCGCCTCCGGGGTCGGCTCCCCCGGCGCGATGGCGGATGCGTCAGGCCAGGGTTTCACGGCGAATTCGCCGCATTGCGCAGGTCAAGCGCGATGGCCGGCAAAGCCATGGCGACCAGCAACAATGTGATCGGCAAGGTAGCGCTAAAGCCCATCGCCTTGAACGCAAGGGCGCCGGCGATGCCGCCCGCAAAGAACAGCCCGAGCAGGGTGGCATAAATGAACAGTTTGTCAGTGTCTGCCTTGACAAACTGGATGTGGTTGGCTTTTTTCGAATAATTCCAGTAAATCAGGCGCCCCAGCTCGATGCCCAAATCCGTGATGACACCCGTCATGTGCGTGGTGCGGATCTCGGCCTGCGAGATTTTCGTGACGATGGCGTTCTGCAAGCCCATGATGAAGCACAGCAGCAGCACCGCCGTGGGAACCAGCAAGCTGGCCAGTGATTTCAGGTTGGCGCCCACCAGGCCAAACACCAGCAGCAGCGCCGCCTCCAGCAGCAATGCCAGCGCGTACTTGCTGCGCAGCGCATGGCGCCGCGCCCAACTGATGATCAGTGTCGTGGTGATGGCCCCGCCAATAAACGCCGCCAGAGACACCACACCAGCCAGCGCCAGCGCTATGCTGCCGACAACCAGATCATCGGCGACGGACGAGACGATGCCCGTCATGTGCGAGGTGTAGCGCTGCACCGCCAGAAAACCGCCGGCATTGATGGCTCCGGCGACAAACGCCAATATCCCGCCAAACTGCAGGTTGCTGCGGCGCGTGCGTTCTTTGTCGGTAAGCTGGAGCAGAAATTTGAAAAACATGGAAACTCGCCAAGCAAGAAGCATGACAGGCTCCATTATCGACGGATGCAAACTGCTATGAAAATAGTAGTGAATCTGGGCGGGCGTTTTGGCTTCGGCAAGCCCGGACGAACAGACGCAGGCCTTCCTTATGCCGAAGTTCCCTCTGTGTCTGCCGGGACCGCGTCCTTGACCAGGGAGTCCAGCGCCTGGGCCACGACGCCGTGCGTCTCGACGGGACGCAGCAGGTGCCCCCTGATCAGGCGCTCGCAGCTACGCTTGGTCATCGAGTGCGGCTGGCCGCCCTGGCTGACAAACATGAACAGGGCGCCGCGGTTGCTGGTCCATATCAATTGCGCGCGCAGCCAGCGGCGTTTTGAATACAGGTCCACCCAACTGCCTTCGCGCAGGCCGAGCAAGATCTGTTCGGGGCTGGGCGTATCGCCGGCAGCAGACGTCTGCTGCACGCTGTCCTCAGCCGCCGGTGGCGGCGCCGGTTCGACATCGGACGGCTCCAAGTTCAATTCGTCCGCCCCGGACGGCGCGGCCTCTTCAAACCCGGCGGCATCGAGCTCCCGTTGCGCCAGCCAGGGCTGGCTGGCCGCTCTGGCTTTTCTCTGTTCGGGCGTGGCCGGCAGGATGTCGCTCAGGTCGGACTCTTCGGCTTCGGCCTGCGCCACCTCCAGCGGCGCTGGCGCCGACTCCGCGGCATCGCGCCGGCTGCGGACGCGGCGCAGCTTGAGCACCGGGTGATGGAGTTTTTCCATGGTCTGGAAAAATGTTTCAGTTTCGCGCGCATCTTGCCCCAGAGAAGCCAGACCCGAATGCAGCTTGCTCAGCAGACCGGGAATCATCGCTATCAATTGAGCCGGGCGCTTGAGCGTGACCTGGGGCTTGACGCTCCACAACAGATCGCTGACCAGCGCGCCGTAGCCTTCGGGGTCAATTTGGCGCGCCGGGTGGGTGAGCCGGGTGTGCGCCAGCACCAGCGCCCAGGGCCCGAAAAGAAAGTCCAGCACCACCCCCGGGACATGGTCCAGGTCGGGCCGCGTGCTGATGTCGAAGGCGATCTGGTCTGCCTGCGCTTGCCGCTCTTCGGCAAACTGGAGGGTCTGGCGCATGTTGCGGCGTTGCGCTTGTTCCTGCTGTTCCTGCGCGGCCCACAGGTTTTGCAGCTTGCTCAGTGCCGCGTCGAAAGGCCGGGCGTCCTCAATGGTCAGCGCGTTGAGGGTGTTGACGGTTTCGGTCACCGACTGGAAAAATACACCGAACTCGGGACTCGATTCGTCGTTGTATTTAAAGCTGCGTTGCGCCACGCGCTCCATAAAGCGCCGTCCGGGGTGATTTTCTTCGCTGAAAAAACGCGAGTCCACCATCGCCAGGCGCAGCAGCGAAGGCTCCAGCGCGACAATCGCTTCGCGCACCGGCACCAGCAGGCGCGGGTCCTGTGCCACCTGGCTCACCAGCTTTTCCACCACCTCCATGCCCAGCACCTGGCCGACGCGGGTGGCGTCTTTTTTCAGTTGCGTGTGTACCAGAGCGCGCTCACGGGCGCGCCCGTACACGCCCCAAACCTGCGAGCTGAGCTGGCTCAACACGTCCACCATGCGCGAAGGGCTGTCCATGCCCGTGTCATCGTCCAGCGCCGGCAGCGCCGGGCGGCCGGGGTCGCTACGGGTACCACGGTAGCCGCGGTCGGCGGGTGGCGGCTCGGGCTGCAAGGCGGCGTGGGCCGAGTCCCGCGCGGCCTTCAGCGCGATCAGTTCTTCTTCAATGGTCGCGTAATACGCCGGCGCCAGCCCGTGGCCGGCGTTGCTGCCGCCATGGAACAGAAAGTCCTGGAACAACTCGTCCTTGACGGCGTAGTTGGACAAATCGTGCCTGACCATCGGCTCGTCCGACACATAACCGATGGGGCCGGCTGGCGCGTTGCCGCCGGCAGTGGCTTTCGCCGGCGCAACGCTGGCATCTGCTTTGGGGCTGCCATTTTTTCTGCCGGTACTGGCCGACGTTGGCAAAACCCGGTAGTTCGCGGCACGAACCTGGGCCAGTTCCAGCAAATTGACCAACCGTTCGTACACCCGCTTGAGCTCGCGCCCCAGGGGTTCGGCCAGATGCTTGACCCACAAGGCGCTGATGGCCGGCGCGACCGGCGCGCCCGCCATCAGTGTGCGCAGCGCCTGCGTGTACACCTCGGGCCGCACCGGGTTGAGCTCGGGACTGACGTTGCCCAGACCCTGCGCCGAACTCATCAAGCCATTGAGTTCGGCCAGGACCTGCTCGACCGCCGGCGCCACCTGCAGCAGCAGCCGTGAGGACTCGATGTCTTCCTCGACCTGGGCGTTATCGACCAGCGAGAACATGTCGTCCGCCGTCTTGGCGTGCATGGACGGGCGTGGCGGGGGAGGCTGAACAGCCTGCTGTTTGGCGGCGTCCGGCGTCATGCTGTTGAAGGCAGTTAGCAGATCATGCGGGTATTGCGCGCACCAACGGTCCTTGTGCTTGAGCAACTCCCGCCAGGCCAGGTCCAGCTCATCGCGCTCGGACGCCTTGATGCTTTGGGCTTCAGCCACCTGCAGCGCCGAAACCGCATGGTCAATGCAGTACTCAAGCGCAAGTGCCGAGGCGTTGGCGGCTTCCTGCAGACAGCGGTGAAAAACGTCGGAGTGCGATGCCATCGTGAGAACCGAGGTGTATGACGAGGTAAAAACGTGCGGGGTCGCTCTGTGGGTGAAAACGCCGGTTCAGACCGAGCAGGAAGTGTGGGCCGAACTGGGCCGCCGGTGGTGAAAACGCCGAAGTATCTTGTAACGATTCCCAACCCGGCCAGTATCAAAAAGCCCCTGCCGACACTTGACGGGCTGGTTCCGGCGCGGGCGGATGAAGGGAATTTCCGCGCGCCGGCTGCTTCCATGCGGAATCCGGCTGCTTACGCCAGTCAACCTGCGGCTCTTTGGATATGAGTGCAGGGCGCTATTGTTTATATAGCATCTTCGGCACCCCGGCGGGCGCTTCATGGGCTTGCCGTCCCGGCCACGGCCACGCGGATGCGGCAGGGCCGGCACAGCAAAAAGCCGCAACAAATCGTTGCAGTTTGTTGCTTGTGCGCTGTCGATCAGTCCCTTGGACTGGCAAACGCTGACAATGCTCACCATGGCGGCGTACCGCCGAACCGTCGGATACCATCGACTGGTGTCTTGACGGAGTACCCATAAGCAAGCAAGTCCGCCAATCAGCCAGCAATCAAGGAGGTGTCCCCGTGAGTGCCAAGCAAATAACACCGGTTGCCGCCGGATTCGAGGCGCTGAAGCAAACCAACGAGCACAACGCCGAATACTGGCGTGCCCGTGATCTGCAGCCCCTGCTGGGCTACACCCAATGGCGGCGGTTTGAGCAGGCTATCGAGCGCGCCATGGCCTCCTGCGAAACCTCCGGCAACAACCCGGACAACCATTTTGCCGGCGTTGGCAAAATGGTCGGTCTGGGCTCAGGCAGCCAGCGGCCCGTCAACGACTACCATCTCTCCCGTTTTGCTTGCTACCTCATCGTCCAGAACGGCGACCCCCGCAAACCCGAAATTGCCCAGGCCCAGCAATACTTCGCCGTTCAGGCCCGCCGCCAGGAGCTGAGCGACCAAGCTGCCGCAGATGTGGAAAGGCTTGAACTGCGCAAGCAGACCGCGGAAGAGTTCAAAGCCCTGTCGGGCGCTGCGCAAGACGCGGGCGTGCAGAGCAGGATGTTTGGCGTCTTTCATGATGCGGGCTACAAAGGCCTGTACGGCGGCCTGGGGCGCGACGCCATCAAACAGCGCAAAACCATTGCCGGCAAAGACAACCTGCTCGACCGCATGAACGCCACCGAACTGGCCGCCAACCAGTTTCGCATGACGCAAACCCGCGACAAGCTGGCGCGTGGCGTCAGCGGCCAAACACAAGCCATCCAGACGCACGAGCAGGTGGGCAAAGAAGTGCGCGATGCCATCAAGCGCATCGGCGGCACGCTGCCGGAAGACATTCCACCGGCCGAGCACATCAAGGACGTTGAAAAACGCCTCAAGCAAGCGGCACCCAAACTGACGCTGGACGAGCGCGAGGCCGGTGGCTTGCTGGGGGAGGAGAAAAAACCATGACCGAACCCACCATCATCTGCCCCAACTGCCGGGCAGAAATCAAACTCACCGAGTCGCTGGTCGCGCCGCTGATTGCATCCACCCGCCAGCAGTTCGAGGTGCAACTGGCCCAAAAGGACAGCGACATCGCGCAGCGCGAGCAGGCCATGCGCGAGAAGGAAAAAGCGCTGACGGATGCAAAACGTGACCTGGACGAACAGGTGGCCGACCAGGTCGCGAGTCAGCTCAAAACCGAACGCGCGCGCGTAGCCGCAGAAGAAGCCAAAAAGGCCAAGGCGGCATCGGCCAACGAACTGGAAGCCAAAGCCCGCGAACTGGCTGAACTGCAAGACGTGCTGAAAGTGCGCGACGCCAAACTGCTTGAGGCCCAGCAGGCCCAGGCCGAGGTCATCAAAAAACAGCGTGAGCTGGATGACGCCCGGCGCGAGCTGGACCTGACCGTTGAAAAACGCGTGCAAGACGGCTTGAGCGAAGTGCGCACCCAGGCCCGGCGCGAAGCCGAAGACGGCATGAAGCTCAAGGTGGCCGAGAAAGACCAAACCATCGCTTCCATGCAGCAGAAGATTGAAGAGCTCAAGCAAAAAGCTGAACAAGGCTCCCAGCAACTGCAAGGCGAAGTGCAAGAGATGGAACTGGAAAACCTGCTGCGCGCCAAGTTCCCGTTTGACCTGATCGAGCCCGTGCCCAAGGGCGAGTTTGGCGGCGACGCCCTGCACCGCGTCAACAGTCAGGGCGGGGTGCCCTGCGGCAGCATCTTGTGGGAATCCAAACGCACCCGCAACTGGAGCGACGGCTGGCTGCCCAAGCTGCGTGAAGACCAGCGCAGCGCCAAGGCCGAAGTCTGCGTGCTGGTCAGCCAGGTGTTGCCCAAAGGCGTGGAAACCTTTGACCTGGTGGATGGCGTGTGGATCACCTCCCCACGCGTGGCCATCCCCGTGGCCATCATGCTGCGCCAGGCCCTGCTGCAGTTGAGCCAGACCCGCGCCTTGAGCGAAGGCCAGCAAACCAAGACCGAGATGGTTTACCAGTACCTCACCGGCCCGCGCTTCAGGCAGCGGGTGGAGGCGATTGTGGAGTCCTTCTCATCCATGCAGGACGACCTGGACAAGGAGCGCAAAGTCATCATGAAACAATGGGCCAAGCGCCAGGAGCAGATTGAGCGCGTGATGGGTGCGACGGTGGGGATGTATGGGGATTTGCAGGGGATTGCGGGGAAGTCGTTGCAGGAAATTGAGGGACTTAGTTTTCAAGCAATTGAATCGAGCGCTACAACTCAGAAAGTGTTGACTCAAGAATGAATACTAAAACTCACTGTCCCTATAGACAAACCAAAAACCTACAAGATGCACTCACCTCTGATAAGGTGAGAGTGGCTTTTTTGCTAGGCGCAGGCTGTCCAGTATCGATTCGCATGAAGGAGGGTGTTTTTTGTACCGATGAAACTGCGGCTGGCTCAGCGCCTTTGATTCCGGACATTGCTGGCCTAACCGGATTAATAAAAGCAGAACTCAGGGGCAATGACAAGTACAAGACCAGTTTTGAGGCGGTACTAAAGCGGCTTGATGGCGACGCACCTGAAAGTAAGGTAACCATAGAGGACATTCTGAGTCATATTCGTTCACTACAAGATGTGATTCGCGAGGGCAGCATTGATGGGCTGGATAAGGCAAACCTCGCCGCACTTGACATCGCAATATGCGACATCACCACCAAGAAGGTGAACGTTCAATTGCCCCAGGCACGAACTGCGTATCACCAGTTCGCAACGTGGATTGGTGGAGTACCTCGCGCAAACGCGGTGGAAATATTTACGCCGAACTATGACTTGCTTCTTGAGCAAGGGCTTGAAGCTGGGCAAATACCTTATTTCGATGGATTTGTTGGCTCCAAACAAGCCTTTTTTGATTTGACCTCAATGGAGGAAGAGGGTAAAAATGCATTGCCTGACCGTTGGGCGCGGTTGTGGAAAGTTCATGGTTCCGTTAATTGGTGGCGAGTAGCAGTAGAGAAACAACAGAAGGAAACTGCGGACAAAGGGAAGGAAGAGTTTGAGATTGTCAGAGGAGAAAAGCCGGAGAACGCAGTTCAACAGATGATTTATCCATCTCACCTCAAATACGATCAGAGTAGGCGCATGCCATATCTTGCAATGCTGGACAGGCTCAGATCATTCTTGAGCCGTGGTCAAGCTGTACTTGTGACTTGCGGCTATTCGTTTCTCGATCAGCACTTGAATGAGGTCCTCCTCCAAGGATTACGCAGCAACCCGACTGCGATGTGTTTCGGGTTGCTACATTCGAAAAAATCAGATTATCCAATAGCTGTCGAAAAGGCAAAACGTCACCAAAACTTGAGCCTCTTAGCAAGAGATGGCGCAGTTCTCGGTACTTTTGAAAAAGACTGGCATAACGAAGCACGCGACGGTGATTCATTGAATGACCTTAGCTTGAGGCAGCCGACTACCGGTAGTTGCGAATTCATACTTGGTGATTTCAAAAAATTAGGCGAATTCTTAGCGACTCAACTTTCGCGTTCTGATGAGGACGAAGGCAGCAAAGATGTCGCTTGATCCCACCTTCATTGGCACGGTACAGGACGTGATGGGTGCTTCTGTAACGGTCGAGCTCGGCAGTGAGACAGTGACGGGGCTAAGTTTTGTTCACGGAGAGGGATATCGGATTGGACAAGTCGGTAGTTTTGTTCGCATCCCGCTCGGATTTGTGGACCTATACGGTGTTGTCTCGCAGGTCGGCGCGGGTGCGGCGCCGGCAAGCGAGGAGAAAGAAAAAATCTATGGTAATCGCTGGATAAAGGTTCAAATGGTGGGGGAGAGTCGGCGCGGCGGGTTGTTTGAGCGTGGTATCTCCCAACACCCCACGATTGATGATCGGGTCCACATCGTTACTGAGGGTGACCTGCGCGCGATATACGGCTCGGGCGATCCGTGGGACTTTGTCGCCATTGGCCACCTGGCAAGTGCGGAATCAATTCCATCGTTGATAAACATCAACAAGTTGATAACGAGGCATTCAGCAGTTGTTGGTACAACTGGATCCGGGAAGTCAACGACTGTGGCTGGCCTATTGAACTCTCTCTCAGACCCTGATCGCTACCCCTCGGCCCGTATCATTGTTTTGGATATACACGGTGAGTACGCCAAGGCATTGAGCGACCGATCATCAGTGTTTCGTGTTTCAGCAGATTCTTCTAAAGGCCAGACAGGGCTTCATGTTCCTTTTTGGGCGCTTAGCTTTGATGAGTTGGTAACACTTGCGTTCGGTGAGTTGGGCGACGACGCTAAAACCATCATCGGAGACGCGATTGTTCAGCTCAAACAGGAATCTTTAAAGCTTCACCCGCGAGATGGCGTTGATGCGGCAAGAGTAACGGTTGACTCGCCTGTTCCATTCTCGCTGAATAGACTCTGGTTTGAGTTGCATCAGCGCGCTCATCACACACTGATACCAAAACCAGGTGGTGCCAACGATGAAGTTGAAATCGCCTACGTGCTTGGTGACGATGGACAACCAGTGCAAAGAGGTGATGCCACAACTGTTACGCCGCCAGCGTATCGAACCGTAAAGACCACTGGGCCCGCCAATGAACGGGTTCAACATGGCAGGGATGAGTCAGTGCCAAAGAGGTCGTTATCTATCTTGGCCTCAAAACTAAAAGACCCAAGACTGACCTTTCTTTTCAATCCAGATCAATGGCTACCAACCCTTGATGGTGCAACGGCTAAGGACATTGACAGCCTGTTGGAGGATTGGATTGGCGGCCCAAACCCTATCACTATTCTCGATTTGTCCGGTATTCCGTCATCGATTTTGAATGATCTGATCGGCGCATTGCTTCGAATTCTGTATGACTCAATTTTCTGGGCCCGAGATCTTCCAGAAGGCGGACGGGAGCGGCCATTGTTGATCGTGCTTGAGGAGGCGCATGCCTATCTCGGAAAAGAAAATCCTGGAGAAAAATCTCGCTCGGCGGCAGCCGCAGTACGCAGAATTGCAAAGGAGGGTCGAAAATACGGCGTAGGCATGATGATCGTTAGTCAGCGTCCGTCAGAGATTGACACAACGATACTCTCGCAATGCGGAACAATTTTTGCAATGCGGCTAGCAAATGACACCGACAGAGGGCACATCGCTAGCGCAGCATCGGACAATCTTAAAGGGCTGTTTGACATGCTGCCTGTACTGAGAACTGGGGAGGCAATTGTTGTGGGTGAGGCGGTAAGCCTCCCGGTACGAACGCTTATTACCCCACCACTGATCAATCGACGTCCTGACAGCTTTGACCCAACAGTGGCTGTCCGTCGCTCAGTGGACGGATTTCACGGTCCCAGTGGTTGGAATCAACCCCGAGACCCACCTAACTACCCTGCGATGGTGCGGCAGTGGCGAGCGCAAACGCCTCGCTATGCACACAAACCGGCCGTTACAGAAATTGCAGATTTACCCAAAGAATAGAAGGAATCAACCATGGACTGGATTAACGCCAACTCATCAAATATCGAGCGCTTCGCATACGACCCTGTCTCGCGAGTGTTAAAGGTTGAGTTCAAGAATGGGGGGACATATGACTATTTCGATGTTTCGCCAAGTGATTTTCAAAGGATGTGCAATGCGCCATCCAAAGGGCAGTTTTTAGCTAGCGATATCAAGGGCAAATACAGATATGCACGGGCGTAATCGTTCTTGTCGCTATTCAAAGCTCCGGGTGAGACAAGAATTCAATGGCTAAGACAAAACTAGAACTCACCTGGATCGGCAAGGACCAGCGGCCGCGGCTGGAGCCGCGCATTTTCCTGGAGGACCCGGCGCGCAGTTACCACGCTGCGGCGCGGGTGACGGACAAGGATATTTTTGACAACCGGCTGATCAAGGGCGACAACCTGCTGGCGCTCAAGGCCCTGGAGGCGGAGTTTGCGGGCAAGGTGAAGTGCGTGTTCATCGACCCGCCGTACAACACGGGCAGCGCGTTCACGCACTACGACGACGGGCTGGAGCATTCGATCTGGCTGGGGCTGATGCGCGACCGGCTGGAGATTATTCGCCGTTTGCTGTCTGACGATGGCTCGCTGTGGATCACGATTGACGACAACGAGGCGCATTACCTCAAGGTGTTGTGTGATGAGATTTTTGGACGCCGGAATTTTGTAGCGTCTATTGCGTGGGAAAAGGATCAAGCGCGACATAACGATGCAGTGATCTCTGGCGCACATGATCAAGTGCTTTTGTATGCCAAGGATCAGTCCATTTGGAAGCGCATTCGAAATTTGCTTCCCCGTGAAGAGGATGGTAATGCTCGTTACAAAAATCCGGACAACGACCCACGCGGGCCATGGTTACAGGGGGCTTGCAGTACAGCCAAAAGTGGCTCGGAGAAGAATAGATTCCCTGTGATGCTGCCGTCGGGACGCCCAATACAGCCGCCGCCTGGAAATTATTGGCGCTACGCTGAAGAAACATTGAAGCAAGCGCAACTCGATAACCGCGTGTACTACGGGAAGAATGGCGACAGGTTGCCGATCATTAAGAGTTACCTTTCTGAGGTTCAGGATGGCTTTGTTCCAAAGACACTCTGGCTGGCATCAGAGGTCGGTTCGAACCAGTCTGCGAAAAGAGACCACCTTCGAAAACTTTTAGTGGGTATCGAACCGTTCTCGACACCCAAACCCGAAGGCTTGGTTAACCGCGCATTGCATATTTCAACCAACCCCGGCGATCTCGTCCTGGACTCCTTCGCCGGTTCCGGCACCACCGGCGCCGTCGCCCACAAAATGGGCCGGCGCTGGATCATGGTGGAGCTGGGCGAGCATTGCCACACGCACATCGTGCCGCGCCTCAAGAAGGTGATCGACGGGCAAGACCCCGGCGGCGTGACGCAGGCCACGGGCTGGCAGGGCGGCGGTGGTTTTCGCTATTACGAGCTGGCGCCCACGCTGCTGGCCACGGACCGCTGGGGCAACCTGGTCATCAACCCCGAGTACGACGCAGGCATGCTGGCAGCCGCCATGTGCAAGCTGGAAGGCTTTAGCTACGCGCCGTCCGAAGTGCTGTGGTGGCAGCAGGGGCGCAGCAGCGAGAGCGACTTTATCTACGTCACCACGCAAACACTGGGTGCCGAGCAACTGGCCGCGCTCAGCGACGAGGTGGGGGCCGACCCCAACAACCCGCGCAGCCTGCTGGTGTGCTGCGGCGCCTACCGGGGCGTGACGGCGGCGCAAGCCGCTCAGCGCTGGCCCAACCTGACCCTCAAGAAAATCCCCAAGATGGTGAAAGACCGTTGCGAGTGGGGCCATGACGACTACAGCCTGAACGTGGCCAACCTGCCGATGGCGCAGAAGCCGGTGGACGCGCCGCCCGCGCAGGATGATTTGTTTGGCTCGGCCAACGGAGGGACGACATGAGCACCCTGGCTTCCAAGAAAGTTGCGTCGAAAGGGGCCGTCACGAAGCTCGCGGCGCCGCCGGTTCTTGGGCGTGTCGTCGAAATTGTTCGAGCGGCACGCACGCAAGCAGCCCGCAGTGTCAACACTTCCCAGGTGGTCGCGAACTGGCTGATTGGGCGCGAGATCGTGCAAGATGAGCAAGCGGGCCGCCGCCGTGCGGGCTACGGCGCCGCATTGCTCAGAGAGTTGTCGGTGCGGTTGAAGGCTGATTTTGGGGCCGGCTATGGCGTTGACAACCTGGAGATGTTTCGCCGCTTTTTTCTGGAGTACCCCCAACTGCTGCCCGCCGAGATTTCCGACGCGCTGCGTCGGAAATCGGGTGGCGTTGGCAGCAGCTTGCCCATTCAACACGCGGTGCGTGGTGAATCCTGGAGAGTCGGGCAGCTTAGCGCCGACTTGTCGTGGACGCACTATCGCTTGCTGGTACGTGTGGGCAATGAGCAGGCACGCGCTTTCTACGAAATTGAAGCCATTGCCAACAGTTGGTCTGCACGGGAGCTTGAGCGGCAGATAAGCAGCCTGTTATTTGAGCGCCTGGCCCTGAGCAAGGACAAAAAGGGCTTGATGCGCCTGGCACTGCGGGGGCATGAAATTCATCAGCCGGCTGATGTGTTCAAAGACCCGGTGGTGATGGAGTTTTTAGGGTTGCCCGAGTCGCCCCAATTGGTGGAAACCCAGTTGGAGCAGGCGCTGATCGACAACCTGCAACATTTCTTGCTGGAGCTGGGCAAGGGCTTTGCTTTTGTGTCCAGACAGGAGCGCATCACGCTGGACGGCGATCATTTTTATATCGATCTGGTTTTCTATCACACCGTTCTGAAGTGCTACGTTCTGATTGATTTGAAGACGACCAAGCTGACGCACCAGGATCTGGGCCAGTTGCAGCTCTACGTGAACTATTACGACATCGAGCGCCGGACGGAAGGAGACAACCCCACGCTGGGTCTGATCCTCTGTGCAAACAAGAACGATGCGGTCGTTAAATACACACTCGGTCCCGACCAGGCGCAGAAAATATTTGCAAGCCGCTACAAGCTGCACTTGCCAACAGAAGGGCAACTTCAGGCGGAGCTGAAACGGGAAGTCCGTTACCTGAGTCCGTCACAAGCCCCCAAAGGGGATTGCAAAGCGGCCAAAAAAACGACAGGGAGCGGAAAAGCATGAGCCAGCGCGAAGTCAATGCCATCGCGGGCCGCCTGAGCCTGCGCCCGCCGCAAACCGAGTCGCTGGCCAAGCTGGCGCGCGCCATCGAGGCCGCGCCGGCCATGCTCAAGCATGACCGCGACGCGGCCGAGGTGGCGGCCGTGCTGGCAGCGCTGAAAAACCAGTTCCCAACGCTGCAGGACTTTGAGCGCGATTTTCCCTCGCTGTGCTTCGCACTGGCCACCGGCGTGGGCAAAACGCGGCTGATGGGCGCGTTCATCAGCTACCTGTTTCAGGCGCACGGCATCAAGCACTTCTTTGTGCTGGCGCCCAATCTGACGATTTACGACAAGCTGATCACCGACTTCACGCCCAACACGCCCAAGTACGTGTTCAAGGGCATCGCCGATTTTGCCGCCTACCCGCCCGAGATCATCACCGGCGACAACTATGAGGAACGGGCTCAGGCGCTGGGTGATTTGCTGTCGCCCGTCACCATCAACATCTTCAACATCTCCAAGATCAATTCCGAGGTGCGCGGCGGCAAGGCGCCGCGCATCAAGCGGCTGAGCGAATACATCGGCCAGAGCTATTTCGACTACCTGGCGGGCCTGCCGGACCTGGTGCTGCTGATGGACGAGTCGCACCGCTACCGCGCCACGTCGGGCGTGCGCGCCATCAATGAACTGAAACCTTTGATTGGGCTGGAGCTCTCGGCCACGCCGTTTGTGGAGTCCAGCAAAGGGCCGGTGCCGTTCAAGAACGTGGTGATGGACTACCCGCTGGCACGCGCCATGGAAGACGGCTTTGTCAAAGAGCCCGCCGTGGTGACGCAACGCAACTTTGACGCGCGCAACATGCCGCCAGATGAGGTGGAGCGTGTCAAGCTGCAAGACGGTGTGCGCTTGCACGAGGCCACCAAGGTGGAGCTGAAAACTTATGCCCGCAGCAACGGTGTGAAAGAGGTCAAGCCCTTCATGCTGGTGATTGCGCGCGACACCACGCACGCGGGTGCCTTGCTGGCGCTGTTGCAGTCCGATGCCTTCTTTGGCGGGCGTTACCGCCACAAGGTGATCCAGGTGGACAGCAGCAAGAGCGGTGCGGACGAAGAAGAAATGATCCGCCGCCTGCTGGCCGTGGAAAGCGTGGACGAACCGACCGAGATCGTGATTCACGTCAACATGCTCAAGGAGGGCTGGGACGTGACCAACCTCTACACCATCGTGCCGCTGCGCGCGGCCAATGCGCGCACGCTGGTGGAGCAGTCCATCGGACGCGGCTTGCGCCTGCCCTATGGCAAGCGCACCGGCGTGGACGCGGTGGACCGGCTCAACATCATTGCGCACGACCGGTTCCAGGAAATCATTGACGACGCCAACCGGGCCGATTCGCCGATCAAGCTCAAGACGCTGATTCTGGAAGCGCCTGATGCGGGCGACGAGCGGATGCAGAGCGTGACGGTGCAACCCAATCTGGCTGGAGCGCTGGGTTTGAACCAGGGCGCGGAGGCTTCCCTTGCTTCTGGCGCCGGTCAGCCTGCGTCCAGTGGGTTGCCTGTGGTGACGCCGGTATTCACCACCTCGCACGAGCGGCAGGCGGCGCATGTGGTCATGGAGGTGCTGGCCGGGTACGAAGTGCGGCCGCAGGACGCGCCCACCCGGCAAGCCTTGCTGAGGCCCGAGCTGCAAGCCCGGATTGCCGAAGCGGTGAAAGAAAAGCTGCCGCCGGTGCAGGCCAGCCTGCTGACGGGCGACGACGCGCCGCCAGAGCTGGACTTGGCTGACGTGGTGCGCCGGACGGTGGAAGAAGCGGTGAAGCAGAGCATCGACATTCCGCGCATCGCCGTGGTGCCCAAGGGCGATATCACCAGTGGCTTCAAGCCGTTCACACTGGATGTGTCAGGCCTGCATCTGCAACCCAAGGACCGCTCGCTCGTCGGTCAGACGCTGCGAACGCACGAGCAGTTCACGCTGTCAGCACAAAGCGGGCGCACCGAGCATCGGCTGGAAGACTACATCGTCCACGCGCTGATCGACTACGACGACATTGACTACACGACCCATGCCGGTTTGCTGTACGACTTGGCGGGGCAAATGGTGGCGCACCTGCAAAGCTACTTGCCGGTCGCTGACGAAGTGCGCAACGTGCTGGACCTGGACCGGCAACTGATTGCCAAGAACATCCACGCGCAGATGATGAGTCACTTCCATGAAGCGGCCACTGAATATGAAGTAGTCGTGAGCCGGGGCTTCACCGCGCTGAAGGAGCCCACCTACACCGTGGGCGCGGGCCAGCCGGTGCGCGATTACCGCCACACGGTGGATGAGCCCAGCCGTATCAAGCAAATGGTGTTCGGCCACTTCTCGCGCTGCCTGTACCCGCTGCAGAAGTTTGACTCGGACACGGAGCGCCGCTTCGCGGTGATTCTGGAGCGCGATGCGGACAAGTGGTTCAAGCCGGCCAAGGGACAGTTTCAGGTGTTCTACAAGCTGGGGGTCGAACAGTCGGAGTACGTGCCCGACTTCGTGGCGGAAACCGCCCACTTTGTGCTGATGGTTGAGACCAAGGCGCGCAATGAGCTGGGCAGCGATGAAGTCAAGGCCAAAACCGAGGCGGGCGCCGTGTGGTGCGGGCATGCAGCAGACCACGCCCGCAAGATCGGCGCCAAGCCCTGGAAGTACCTGCTGATTCCGCATGACCTGGTGACGGAGGACAAGCGGCTGGTGGACTTCTTGGCGTTTGAAATTTCAGCCCCCTCCCTCCGCGCAGTGCCATGAACCACAAGATCGGGCGCAACGACTCTCTGCCCCTGCGGCAATAGCCCCTCGCGACTTCACTTCAGCCAGGGCTCGAAGGCCTTGGCCAGCCGCTGCAGCACGGCGGGATCGGGCAGCGGCAGCCGCACACTGGCCTGGCCGGTGACGGGGTCGCGCTCGATCGCAATGGGCGCCACGCCCGTGCCACCGGCGCCACGAGATGCGGCCAAACCCTGCAACAACGCGGCGCCCGCCTCGAGGATGGCGGCCCACGGGTCCGCAGGTTCGGCGCATGGCGTCGCGACTTCGGCGCCGGCTTGGGTTTCAGCCGCCACCGATATCTCGTCCTGCGCCTGGGGCAGGTCGACCGGAGCGGGGGACATGCCGGCAGCGCCCGCGGCCGCAGCCGACTCCGCTGCCGGATCCGCTTCGTCCTCGCCCATGGCCCCGGCCACCTGCTCCACGCTCTTCATGAACTGGGACAGGCGCGTGCCCTGCAGGAACACCTCTGCCTCGCCGCCGTCGAGCACGCCCGCGAACAGCGACTTCTTGAAGGCCAGCACCGACAGCATGCCTTCCTCGATGCTGCCCTGGCCGATGAAGTTGACCACCTGCACACCGCGCGACTGGCCCATGCGATGCACGCGGCCGATGCGCTGCTCCAGCACCGCGGGGTTCCACGGCATGTCCATGTTGACCACCACGGCGGCGGCGTGCTGCAGGTTCAGCCCCACGCCGCCCGCGTCGGTGGACAGGAACAGGCGGCAATCCGGATCGTCGTGGAACTGCGCCACCAGCGCGCCACGCTTGTCGCCCGGTACGCTGCCGCTGAACAGCACATGGCCCCATTGGCGTTGCGCCAGTCGGCGCTGGATCAACTCATGCGTGCCGAGCCACTGGCTGAACACCACCGCCTTGGCGGACGGGTCTTCGAACAGTTCGTCGAGCAGCGTCATCAGCTCGTCCACCTTGTGGCCGTGGTCGGTCTCATGGTCGAGCAGGAAGGTGCTGTTGCAGGCCATGCGCATGTTCTGCAAGGCGCATTGCAGGCGGCGCTGGTCGGTGTCCGACAGGTAGCCGGTCTTGCGCCAGCGCGAGACGATGCGCGTGACGATGCCGCCGTTCTCGTCGTGGTGCATGCGCTGCTCGGGCGTGAGCGGCACGAAGATGCGGTTGTCCACCCGCTCGGGCAGTTGCGTCAGCACCTCGGCCTTGCGCCGGCGCAGCATCACCGGCGCCAGGGTCTGGCTGATGCGGTCCAGCGCGCGGTAGCCGATCACGCGGCCGGCCTCGTCGCGCAACTGGTGCTCGTCGAGCAGCCGCCAGGTAGGCCCGAGTCGATGCTGGTCAACGAACTGGATGATCGAGACCAACTCCTCCAGCCGGTTTTCCAGCGGCGTGCCGGTCAGCATGATCGCGTAGGGACTGACGATGCGTTTGAGGGCGCGCGCGGCGATGGTGTTCCAGTTCTTGATGCGCTGCGCTTCGTCGGCGATCACGAGGTCCGGCGCCCAGGCCGCGATCAGGTCGGCATCGCGCGCCAGTGTTTCGTAATTCGTGATCTTGCAGAACACATCTTCGCGGTACTGACTCTGGCGCTGCGCGCGCAGGCCGTGGATGACCTGCACCTCGCGTTCGGCAAAGCGCGCGAACTCGTTCTTCCACTGGTGCTTGAGCGAGGTGGGGCACACCACCAGCACGCGCCGCACGCCGAAGTGGCGCGCGAACAGCTCGGCCGCGGCGATGGCCTGGATGGTCTTGCCCAGGCCCATCTCGTCGCCGATCAGGCAGCGGCCGGCGCGCGCGGCGAACAGCGCACCCTCGGCCTGGTAGGGATAGAGCTTGACCTTCAGCAACCGGGTGAGTGCCTTGTCCCGGATGCCTTTCGGGTACGCCTCCACCAAGGCCGCGTGGCGGCGCTCGCCGTCGCGGATCCGGGCGACGAACTGCCAGACATCATCGTGGCAGCGCAACTCGTGGCCGGCGTCCTGCGCGGCTTGCAGCAGGGGCTCCAGCCCACCGAGCTTGTGCCGCGGCAGGGCCCCGCCGGCAGCGGCGGCTAACAGTTTTCCGGCCTGGGCTCGCAACGCGGGCGGGCAGCCCGTGCCGGCGCGAAAGCGCACCTGGCGCTCGCCCGCGTAGTCGAGCCAGATCTCGCTGTACCCGGACTGGAACCCGCGCGCCAGCGCCGCCTTGGCCCCCCGCCTGGCCTGGAGTTTGGCGAGCGTGAACTCGATGTGCTTGCAGGTGCCCAGGTGGTTGGTGGCGTAGTCGGGGCAGGTGCAGAAGTTCTGGCCCGGCGCCTGGCCGCGGATGGCCACGCGGTAGCGCGTGCCGCTGCTCGGGTTGCTCACGCGGAAGTCGGAGAACACCGGCTCTTGCCCCAGGTTCTCCAGGCCGAAACGCTGCGCGCGGCCGAACTGGCGGCGCAGCGCGGTCTGCCAGTCGGCGACCTCCAGCTCGGGCGGGCGGCGCGTGCGCGAGAGGCGGGGTTCGGCGGGCTGGGCGGCCTTGGCCGTCCAGGCTTTCGAGCGGGGCTTGTGCTGGGTAGAGGTCGGCATCGTTGGGGCGCGGCAGTGCGGATAGTGGCGGATGCCCCTGATTGTCGCCTGCCGCCGGTGGCCCCCGATGCGGGTTGACTATGCCGTCGTCCCCGGTTGCCATTTCATGGGGGTGACGCAGCCTCAGGCAGCCGCCTTGACCTTCAAGCGCCAGGCGTGCAGCAGCGGCTCGGTGTAGCCGCTGGGCTGCGCCAGGCCCTTGAGCACCAGGTCCAGCGCGGCGCGGTAGGCATACGAGGTCTCGAAGTGGCCGGCCATGTTCTTGTACAGCGGGTCGCCGGCGTTTTGTTTGTCCACCACGGCGGCCATGCGCTGAAAGGTTTCAATGACCTGCTTTTTCGTCACCACGCCGTGCAGCAGCCAGTTGGCGATGTGCTGGCTGCTGATGCGCAGGGTGGCGCGGTCTTCCATCAGGCCGACGTTGTGGATGTCGGGCACCTTCGAGCAGCCCACGCCCTGGTCGATCCAGCGCACCACGTAGCCGAGAATGCCCTGGGCATTGTTGTCGAGCTCTTGCTGCCTGGCCTCGGCGTTCCAGTCGGGCGTGGCGGTGACGGGGATTTGCAGCAGCCCATTGAGAATGGCCTTGCGTTTCTTGTTGGCGTCGATTTTCTCCAGCTCTTTTTGCACTTTGCTGACCTTGACCTGGTGGTAGTGCAGCGCATGCAAGGTCGCGGCAGTCGGAGACGGCACCCAGGCGGTGTTGGCGCCGGCTAATGCGTGGGCGATCTTCTGCTCCAGCATGGCCCGCATCAGGTCGGGCATGGCCCACATGCCTTTGCCGATCTGCGCCTTGCCGCGCAGGCCGCAGGCCAGGCCGACGAGCACGTTGTTTTTCTCGTAGGCGGCAATCCAGGCGCTGGTTTTCATGTCGCCCTTGCGGATCATGGGGCCGGCATGCATGGCGGTGTGCATCTCGTCGCCGGTGCGGTCCAGAAAGCCGGTGTTGATGAAGGCGACGCGGCTGCTGGCGGCGGCGATGCAGGCCTTGAGGTTGACGCTGGTGCGGCGCTCTTCGTCCATGATGCCGAGCTTGACGGTGCTGTCGGGCAGGCCCAGCATTTTTTCGACCCGGCTGAACAGTTCGGCCGCGAACGCGACCTCCGTCGGGCCATGCATCTTGGGCTTGACGATGTAGACGGAGCCTTTGCGCGAGTTCTTGATGCGGGGCTTGCCGTTGCCTGCACCTTTGCGCTTGAGGTCATGCATGGCAATCGTGGTGGTGATCACCGCGTCCAGGATGCCTTCGGGGATCTCCCGGGTGCTGCCGTCCGCGGCGGTGTAAAGGATGGCCGGGTTGGTCATCAGGTGGCCGACGTTGCGCACGAACATCAGCGAGCGGCCGTGCAGCGTGACCGGCTTGCCCTTGGGCGACGTGTATTCTCGGTCCGGGTTCAGGCCGCGCGTGAAGGTCTTGCCGCCTTTGCTGACTTCTTCGGTCAGCGTGCCTTGCAAAATGCCGAGCCAGTTGCTGTAGGCCAGCACCTTGTCGTCGGCATCGACCGCGGCCACCGAGTCTTCGAGGTCGAGAATGGTGGACAGTGCAGCTTCCAGGACAAGGTCATGCACGCCAGCCGGATCGGTTTTGCCAATCGGTGTTGCGCGGTCGATCTGGATGTCGAGATGCAGACCGTTGTGTTGCAGCAGCACGGACGAAGGCGCTGCGCCCGAGCCCTGAAAGCCGATGAGCTGGCCGGCGTCTTTCAGCGTGCTGCGCTTGCCGCCTTTGAGCGTGACCACGAGCTTGCCGCCCTTGACCGCGTAGCCGGTCGAGTCGATGTGCGAGCCTTGGGTCAACGGTGCGGTGCGGTCCAGCACGTGGCGCGCGTATTCAATCACCTTGGCGCCACGAACCGGGTTGTAGCGCGTGCCTTTTTCTGCGCCGTTCTCCTCAAGGATGACGTCGGTGCCATACAGCGCGTCGTACAGGCTGCCCCAGCGTGCGTTGGCGGCGTTGAGCGCGTAGCGTGCGTTCAGGATGGGAACCACCAGTTGCGGGCCGGCCTGTTTGGCGAGTTCGGCGTCCACGTTCGAGGTGGTGATCTTGACCTTTTTGGGTGGGTGGACGAGGTAGCCGGTCTTCTCCAGAAAGGCGCGGTAGGCCAACATGTCCGTGATGGGGCCGGGGTGTGCCTTGTGCCAGTGGTCCATCTCAAGCTGCAGGCGGTCGCGCTCGGCCAGCAGGGCGATGTTCTTCGGGGCCAGGTCCTGGACGATGGCGTCGAAACCTTTCCAGAACGCGGCGCTGTTGAGGTCGAGACCGGGCAAGACCTGGTCGTCGACAAAGCGTTGCAGGGCAGTAGCCACCTGCAGGCTGTGCAGGGAGGTGCGGGGGGTCGTTGTCGTCATGGTGAAACCTCAAAAAAATCAAAAGAAAAACGGGCAAAAAAAGTCGAAGTGCAAAAGCGGATTATCCTGCCGGGAAAAAGCCCAGCACGTCGCGCAAGGTGTTGCCGGTACGCACCGGCTGCGTGCCCAGCTCTTCGAAGGGCAGCGCATAACGGTTGACCCACAAGGTCTGGTAGCCGTACCAGGTCGCGGCCAGCGCGTCCCAACTGTTGCAACTGACAAAGACGATCTGCCGGGCGGCCAGGCCGGTCGCTTGCGGGCCGAGGGCGTAGGCGTCCGGGTCGGTTTTGTACTTGCGGACGACATCAACGCTGAGCACATGGTCCAGCAGGCCGTCCAGCCCGGCAGACTTGACGGCCACGTCCAGCATCAGGGGGTCGCCGTTGGACAAGATGCCGGTGACGATGCCGCGTGCTTTCAGCGCCTGCAACACCTCCCGGTTTTCCGGAAAAGCCGACAGGTGCCGGTACTGGTTCATCAGCCGCTGTTCGCGTTCGGGGGTCAAATCCAGCGCCAGGCGTTTGCAGGCATAGCGCAAGCCGGCGCGGGTCAGCGCCCAGAACGGCTGGTAATGCGCACCGCCGTTGCTGGTCGTCACCAGCCGGGTGTATTCGATCTGCTTGTCGCGCCACAACACGCCCAGCGCCTGGCCCTGGCCGGGAAACATCTGCTCGGCGAGCAGGCCCACGCTGTACACATCGAACAGCGTGCCATAGGCGTCAAACAGCACGGCGCGGGTGGCCGCAGGCAAAAGGGCGTCGGGTTCGTCCATGGACTGTACTTTATTTGATACCAATAAAACGATTAATAACTTAAAAAGTATTTAATTAATGACTTATATGAACATAATGCTCGGTTATAGCCAAAATCCATCATGAAGCCATGAGCAAACATGAGCAAACTCAAACAGCTTGAATCCTTTGTGTCGGTGGTGGCGCGCGGCAGTCTGACGGCGGCGGCCAAGGCCGAAGGCGTGGCGCCGGCCATCATGGGGCGGCGGCTCGATGCGCTGGAAGGGCGCCTGGGCGTGAAGTTGCTGGTGCGCACCACGCGGCGCATCACGCTGACACACGAAGGCAGCGCTTTTCTGGAAGACTGCCAGCGCCTGCTGATTGACTTTGCCAATGCCGAAGCCAGTGTATCGGCCGGCGGTGTGAAAGCCAGCGGGCATTTGCGGATCACTGCGCCGGCCGGCTTCGGGCGCCGCCATGTCGCGCCCCTGGTGCCCAAATTCCGGGAACTGCATGCCGATGTCACGATCTCGCTGAACCTGAGCGACCGGGTGGTGGATCTGGCCGGTGAAGGTTTTGACTGCGCGGTGCGGGTCGGCGACTTGCCCGACTCCTCGCTGGTCAGCGTGCGCATGGCCGACAACCGGCGCCTGTGCGTGGCCGCGCCCGCTTATCTAAAGCGCCACGGCACACCGCAGCACCCCACTGATCTGGCCAGGTTCGCCTGCCTGACGCTGTCCAGCGACGCCTCGCAGACCCGCGGCTGGGCCTTTCAGGTCGGCGGCGATGTGCTGCATCTCAAACCCGGCGGCCCGCTCGATTGTTCGGACGGTCAGGTGCTGCATGACTGGTGCATGGAGGGTCACGGCATTGCCTGGCGCAGCATCTGGGAAGTCGAGGCTGACATTGCCGCCGGCAAGCTGGTGCCGGTGCTGCAGGCCTTCGACGCGCCGTCAAACGGCATTTACGCGGTGTTTCCGCAGCGCAAGCACCTGCCGCTGCGTGTGCGCTTGTGGATAGACTTCCTCAAACACAACTACAGTCGGCCCGAGTTCTGGTCTGCCGGTAACGGCACCGTCGGGCCGCACCCTTAAAATCGGGCCATGCTCCTAGTCAAACAAGAATTGCTCGCAGCCCTGGCGGCCGAGCTGGACAAGTTGTTCCCGGGTGCCGGCCAGAAGGCGGCCTTTGAGTCACCCAAAGTGGCTGCCCACGGCGATTTCGCCAGTACCGCCGCCATGCAACTGGCCAAGCCGCTCAAGCGCAACCCGCGGCAGGTGGCCGAAAGCCTGCGCGACGCGCTGATGGCCGCGCCTGCGTACCGGCGCTGGGTCGACAGCATCGAAATCGCCGGGCCGGGCTTCATCAACTTCCGGCTCAAGCCGGCGGCCAAGCAGGAAACCGTGCGCGAAGTGCTGACCGCCGCCGGGCAGTACGGCGTTAACCCGGCGGCGAAAGACCGGCGCATGCTGGTCGAGTTCGTCTCGGCCAACCCGACCGGCCCGCTGCATGTGGGCCATGGGCGGCAGGCGGCGCTCGGCGATGCGATCTGCAACCTGTTTGTCACGCAGGGCTGGCATGTCTACCGCGAGTTTTATTACAACGATGCCGGCGTGCAGATCCACACGCTGGCCGCCAGCACGCAGGCGCGCGCCAAGGGCCTCAAGCCCGGCGACGCCGGCTGGCCCGAGCCTTCTTACAACGGCGACTACATTGCCGACATTGCCAGCGATTTCCTGGCGAAAAAAACCGTCCGGTCCGACGACCGCGCGTTCACCGCATCGGGCGATGTGAACGACCTGGACGCGATTCGCCAGTTCGCGGTGGCTTATCTGCGCCGCGAGCAAGACCTTGATTTGCAGGCTTTCTCGGTCAAATTCGACAACTACTACCTGGAGTCCAGCCTGTACAGCTCGGGCCGGGTCGAGGCCACGGTCGGCAAACTCAAAGACGCCGGCAAGACCTATGAGCAGGATGGCGCGCTGTGGCTCAAGTCCACCGACTACGGCGACGACAAAGACCGCGTGATGAAAAAAAGCGACGGCAGCTACACCTACTTTGTGCCCGACGTGGCCTACCACCTGGCCAAGTGGGAGCGCGGTTTCACCCAGGCCATCAACATCCAGGGCATGGACCACCACGGCACCATTGCCCGGGTGCGCGCCGGGCTGCAGGCCGCGGGTGTCGGCATTCCCCAAGGCTACCCGGACTACGTGCTGCACACCATGGTGCGCGTGATGCGCCACGGCGAAGAGGTGAAGATTTCCAAGCGCGCCGGCAGCTACGTCACGCTGCGCGACCTGATCGAGTGGACCAGCAAGGATGCGGTGCGTTTCTTTTTGCTCAGC
>JAURVI010000017.1 GCA_030655515.1 Polaromonas sp.
GGCCTTCGAGGTCATCAATCTCCACCCGCTCGGTCTTGTGCAGCGCGATGTGCGCATAAGCGTCGCTGGGTTTCATGGCCGGGGTCAGATCGCTCAGATACATGTCGGTGGTCAGGCGCGCGATGTCGTACCTGGCATACAGGCTATGCACATGCTGGCACAGGTCGGCCAGGCCCATTTTTTCGTACTTGGGAAACTTCTGGCAGAACTCGGGCAGGATACGCCACATCGGCTGGTTTTTCGCATAGTCGTCCTTGAACTGCTGCAACGCGGTCAGCATGCTGTTCCAGCGGCCCTTGGTGATGCCGATGGTGAACATGATGAAAAAGCTGTAGAGTCCGGTTTTTTCCACCACCACGCCGTGCTCGGCCAGGAACTTGGTGACGATGCTGGCAGGAATGCCGGTTTTGGCAAACTTGCCGTTCAGATCCAGGCCGGGCGTGACGACGGTCGACTTGATCGGGTCCAGCATGTTGAAGCCGGTGGCCATCTTGCCGAAGCCGTGCCAGTTGACGCCGGCCCTGGCGTTCTTGCTCTCGCCCTTGATGATCCAGTCTTCCGAGCGGCCAATGCCTTCTTCGACCAGCTTGTCCGGCCCCCAGACCTTGAACCACCAGTCGTCGCCGTATTCCGCGTCCACCTTGCGCATCGCGCGGCGAAAGTCCAGCGCCTCGGCAATGCTCTCCTCGACCAGCGCCGTGCCGCCGGGCGGCTCCATCATCGCGGCGGCCACGTCACAACTGGCAATGATGCTGTACTGCGGCGAGGTCGAGGTGTGCATCAGGTAGGCCTCGTTGAAGAGGTGCCTGTCGAGCTTGACCGTCTGCGAGTCCTGCACCAGAACCTGGCTGGCCTGGCTGATGCCGGCCAGCAGCTTGTGGATCGACTGCGTCGAATAAACCACGGCCTGCCTGGGACGCACGCGCTTTTTCCCCATCGCGTGGTAACTGCCGTAAAACGGGTGGAACGCCGCGTGCGGCAGCCAGGCTTCGTCAAAATGCAGGTTCTCGACATAACCGTCGAGCATGCCCTTGATGGTTTCGGTGTTGTACAGCACCCCGTCGTAGGTGGACTGGGTGATGGTCAGCACACGCGGCTTGACCTTCTTCGCGTCAACGCCCTTGAGCAGCGGGTTGGCCGCGATCTTGGCCTGGATGGACGCCTGTTCGAACTCTTCCTTCGGAATCGGCCCGATGATGCCGAAGTGGTTGCGTGTCGGCTTCAAAAACACCGGGATCGAGCCGGTCATGATGATGGCGTGCAGAATGGACTTGTGGCAATTGCGGTCCACCACCACCACGTCGCCGGGCGCTACCGTATGGTGCCACACCATCTTGTTCGACGTGGACGTGCCGTTGGTGACAAAAAAGCAGTGGTCCGCATTGAAGATGCGGGCGGCATTGCGCTCCGAGGCCCCCACCGGGCCGTCGTGGTCCAGCAGTTGACCCAGCTCTTCGACCGCATTGCAAACGTCGGCGCGCAGCATGTTTTCGCCAAAAAACTGGTGGAACATCTGCCCGACCGGGCTCTTCAGAAATGCCACGCCGCCCGAGTGTCCCGGGCAGTGCCAGGAGTAGGACCCATCTTCAGCGTAGTCCAGCAAGGCCTTGAAAAACGGCGGCTGCAGACCTTCCAGGTAACTCTTGGCCTCGCGCAGGATGTGGCGCGCCACAAACTCGGGCGTGTCCTCGAACATGTGGATGAAGCCATGCAGCTCGCGCAGGATGTCATTGGGGATGTGGCGCGAGGTCTTGGTCTCGCCATAGACGTAAATCGGTACGTCCAGGTTCTTGCGCCGCACTTCTTCAATGAAGTGGCGCAGGTTCAGCACCGCCGGGTCCAGGTCCGGCCCCGGCGTGAACTCTTCGTCGTCGATGGACAGAATGAAGGCACTGGCGCGGCTTTGCTGCTGCGCAAACTGCGACAGGTCGCCATAACTGGTGACGCCCAGCACCTCGAAACCTTCTGTCTCTATGGCCTGCGCCAGCGCACGAATGCCCAGGCCGGAGGTGTTTTCGGAGCGGAAGTCTTCGTCGATGATGACGATGGGAAAGCGGAATTTCATCAAGAGGCCTTTTGCCTGGGGCTGCCAAAAAAAACGAATCAGGGCCGAAGTGTAAGGATATTTGGTGACCGCCGAGCCGGCTTGACCTTCCGGAGGTCAGGTTAAGCTTGCCAAATCGTTCTTCTGGCTCAAAATGTGGCTTTTACGAAACGCGAGGAGAACATGACGGATTCAACGATTTGGTGGTTGCTGGCCGGTGCCGCCGTGGCGGTGGAGCTGGTCACCGGCACGTTTTACCTGCTGATGGTTACCGTGGGTTTGGCTGCCGCAGCGCTGGCGGCCCATCTGGGCGTTTCCGTCATGGCGCAAATTGTGGTGGCGGCGGTGATCGGAGGCGGTGCGGTCGTGCTCTGGCACTGGAAACGCAGCAAAAACCCGAAACCGGCCCAGGTCCAGGCCAACCGCGATGTGCAAATGGATATCGGCGAGACCGTGCATGTGCAGCAATGGAATGCCGACGCCACGGCCAGTGTCAAATACCGCGGTGCCCAATGGAGCGTGATGCTCGCCGACAACGATGCCGCGCCTCAGCCAGGCCTCTTCAAGATCAAGGAATTGCATGGCAACCGGCTGATTGTAAAAAAACTGTGAGACATTACACGCGGTGATGCTAGGCTGGTGCCCGCGTCTTTTTTTTAAATTCATCGGAGAACCAAATGGAAATTGCACTCGTCATCCTGGTGATTGCCGTCATTTTTATCGCGCGCAGCATCAAGGTCGTGCCCCAACAAAATGCATGGGTCGTCGAACGGCTCGGCAAATACCACGGCAGCCTGACACCGGGCCTCAATTTCCTGGTTCCCTTCATTGACCGAGTCGCCTACAAACATTCACTGAAGGAAATTCCGCTGGACGTGCCCAGCCAGGTTTGTATCACGCGCGACAACACCCAACTGCAGGTGGACGGGATTTTGTATTTCCAGGTCACCGACCCGATGCGCGCCAGCTACGGCTCGTCCAACTACATCGTGGCCGTCACCCAACTGGCGCAAACCTCGCTGCGCAGCGTGATCGGCAAGCTCGAACTCGACAAGACCTTTGAAGAGCGCGACATCATCAATGCGCAGGTGGTGCAGGCCATTGACGAAGCGGCCCTGAACTGGGGCGTCAAGGTGCTGCGTTACGAGATCAAGGACCTGACGCCGCCCAAGGAAATCCTGCACGCGATGCAGTCACAAATCACGGCCGAGCGCGAGAAGCGGGCCTTGATCGCCGCCTCCGAAGGCCGTCGCCAGGAGCAGATCAACATCGCCACCGGCGAACGCGAAGCCTTCATTGCCCGCTCCGAAGGCGAAAAGCAATCCATCATCAACAAGGCCCAGGGCGAGGCCGGCTCTATCACCGCGGTAGCCGAAGCCACGGCGCAGGCCATCGAACGCATCGCCGCGGCTATCAAGCAGCCCGGCGGTGAGCAGGCCGTGCAGCTCAAGGTCGCCGAAAAAGCCGTGGAGGCCTATTCCCGCGTCGCCGCCGACGCCACGACCACGCTGATTGTGCCCAGCAACATGACCGAGGTCTCGGCGTTGATCACTTCGGCCATGAAAATGGTGCAATCCTCCAGCAAGGCCGTCTAGCCGGCCCTCCCGCGAGAAGGGCGCTGTGCTTGCTTGGAACGGCCCTGCACTGCTACAATCAAAGGCTTCGCGGAAGGGTGGATGAGTGGTTTAAGTCACACGCCTGGAAAGCGTGCGTGGGGTTATACCCACCGCGGGTTCGAATCCCGCCTCTTCCGCCAGTTAGTCAATGAATACGGGGCCTCGCGCCCCGTTTTTCATGCACCTGCCTCATGTGCCAGCCGGCGGCTCCACGCTCGCAGAGGCGCAAAAAAGCCACCGCGAGGTGGCTTTTTTGCAGACGTGCGGACGTTTATTGGACGTTTATTCCAACGCCACTTTCTTGCCGTCCTTGTAGTTGTACAAGGTGATGGCGGGGTTCTTCAATTCGCCGTTGGGCAAGAACTCGATGGTCGTGGTCACGCCCTTTAAGCTGGTTTTGATCAACTCGGGAGTGTAAACCTTGGGATCGATCGAGTTGGCGCGCTTCATCGCGTCGACCAGCACAAAGGTTGCGTCGTAGGTGTACGGGCTGTAGATCTGGAACTGGTTCGGGTATTTTTCATCGTAGCGTTTTTTCCATTCGACGCCGCCTGGCATCTTGGCCAGCGATGCGCCGCCTTCGGCGCAGATCACGTTGTCGAGCGTCTTGGCGCCACCGGCGAGCTTGGCGATCTCCGAGGTGCAGATGCCGTCACCGCCAAAGTACTTGACCTTGCTCATGCCCAGTTGCTCCATCTGGCGCAGCATGGGGCCGGCTTGCGGGTCCATGCCGCCGTAGAACACGGCATCGGGGCCTTTGGCCTTGATGGCGGTCAGGATGGCCATGAAGTCGGTGGCTTTGTCGGTGGTGAACTGTTCATCGACCACCGTCATGCCTTTTTCCTTGGCCGTCTTCTTGAAGATGTCGGCAACGCCCTGGCCATAAGCGGAACGGTCGTCGATGACGGCGACCTTTTTCAGTTTGAGATTGTCAGCGGCATAAGACGCCAGGCCGGCACCCAGGGCCAGGTCATTGGCAATGATGCGGTAGGTGGTTTTGTAGCCGGGCTTGGTCAGGTCCGGATTGGTCGCGGCACCGGTGACGTGGGGAATGCCGCAGTCGTTGTAGACCTTGGAAGCAGGAATGGTGGTGCCCGAATTGAGGTGACCGACGACGCCGGCCACTTTGGAGTCGCACAGTTTTTGTGCGGCGGCTGTGCCCTGTTTTGGGTCAGCCGCGTCGTCTTCCGCGACGATTTCGAACTTGGCCTTTTTGCCGCCAATTTCGATGTTCTGTGTGTTCAGGTCCTCAATGGCCATGCGCACACCATTTTCATTGTCCTTGCCGTAGTGGGCTTGGGCTCCTGAAATCGGGGCGACGTGGCCGATTTTGACGACGAGCGTGTCACCGGATGGGGCGGCTGCCGGTGCCTGAGCAACAGGTGCTTTGGCAGCAGGCGTGGCTTCCTCTTTTTTGCCACAAGCAACAACCAGCATGGCGGCCAAAGCGACCGCAGTCCATTTCATTTGCATAAACACACTCCAATGATTAGAAAATTACCGCTAAAACGTTGCGAACATTTTTTTCTCAACGGCTCTGAACATATCGCAATTTTCGCGCCTGCACCATAGCAAAGTCCACTAAAGCCAGTTAGCGTTGCAGGGTTGTTACACAAAAGACTGCGTTGAAAGCCGGGCGGCAGCTTTTTTTTAGCGCTTATCCGGCCACTGGCTGGCAAGCTCCTGCTCAAAAGCCTGATTGACCGACTGCCGCACGACGATCTCGATCTCGTCGCGAAGACTGGGCGCCAGTGCCTGGGTGTGCGCCAGAACCAGGCGTCCCACGGTCTCCCGAAGCAGCCGGTCCAGTGTCAAGTCGACGCGCTGCATCACCCGATGCACCATCTGCGCCTGCAGGTGCCGCAGATCGAGTGCGGCCTCTACTGGCGGGCTTGTTGCGGCGTCGGACGCAGGGGGCTGAACGACTTCCGTCAGCGTGGGGACAAAACGCGGTGGCAGTGCATAATGGCTCATGGCATCCTTGTGTCGGCCAGGTCATGCCGCTTTATCGCATAACCGCGGTCCGCATAATGCTTCCAGCGGCTGCGCGCCGCCGCACGGTCGTCGTCAGCCAGCGTGACCAGTTCGATAAAGCGCTCGAAGCGTTCAAACCCGGCGGGCACCTGCTGCCCCAGATTGACCAGAACTTCATGGTGCGGGCAGGCTTCGAGTGACTGCGCCAGCAACACCGGCGTCGCTGCAACCGTTGCAGCCGGTGCGGTCAACTGGCAGTGCGGCACAAACTCCAGAGCGGAAAATGTCCACAACATCTGGTCCAGGCGACGGAGCAGCTCCGGTTCGGCCGTGACAACGACGCGAGCCCCGCTGCCGCAAGCCTTGCGCAACAAGCGGCAGCCATACGCCAGCTTGTCCGGCACGTTGAAATGGAAAGCGACTTCGGTCATGTCGGTGATCTGGCAGCCTTTTTGGCGGTTCGGGGCTTGACCGGCACTTTTTTGGCCGGCGGCACCTGGCCCAGCAGGAAATCAACCAGCAAAGGCACGGGCCGTCCGGTGGCGCCTTTGGCGGCGCCGCCTTTCCAGGCCGTACCGGCAATGTCCAGGTGTGCCCAAGGAAACTTGCCGGCAAAGCGCTGCAGGAATTTGGCCGCGGTGATGGCGCCGCCGGCGCGCCCGGCGACATTGGCCACATCGGCAAAGTTGGTTTTCAGGCCATCGGCGTACTCGTCGTCGAGCGGCATGCGCCAGCACAGGTCCAGCGCGCTGTCGCCGGCCGCGGCCAGCGACTGGGCCAGCGCATCGTCACTGGAAAACATGCCGCTGCGCACGCCGCCCAGCGCGATCATGCAGGCGCCGGTCAGCGTTGCAATGTCGACCACGGCGCGCGGCTTCAAGCGCTCGGCGTAGGTCAGCGCATCGCACAGCACGAGCCGGCCTTCGGCATCGGTGTTGAGGATTTCAATGGTCTGCCCGCTCATGCTGGTCACCACGTCGCCGGGCTTGATGGCCCGGCCATCGGGCATGTTTTCGCAGGCCGGGATCAGGCCCACCACATTGAGCGCGGGCCGCAGCTCGGCCAGCGCCCTGAATGTGCCCAGCACACTGGCCGCGCCGCTCATGTCAAACTTCATTTCGTCCATTTCGGCGGCGGGTTTGATGGAAATGCCGCCGGTATCAAAGGTAATGCCTTTGCCGATCAACACCACCGGTGCGTCCGTCCTGGGGCCGCCGCCGTAACGCAGCACGATAAAACGCAGCGGCTCTTCCGAACCCCGGGCAACGGCCATGAACGCGCCCATGCCGAGCTTGGCAACCTCTTTCGGGCCCAGCACCTCGACCTTGATCCCGGGCAGCTTGCCCAGTTCTTTGGCGGCCTGAGCCAGCAAGGAGGGCGTCGCGTGGTTGGCCGGCCGGTTCGCCCACTCCCGGGCCAGCGCCAGGCCTTTGACCAGCCCCACACCCTTGTCGAAGCCGGCGTGGCCGGCAACTGACGCAGGCATGCCAATCAGCACACGCAGCAACTTTTGTTCAGTGGGTTTGGACTTGGTGGTGCTGTAGGCATAACCGGTATCGGCGCAAGCCAGCACGGCGGCCCGCACCGTGTCCTGGTCGGCCTGCGGCAGCCCGCCCAGGCTCAGCAGCACACGCCGGACATTGGTCGTTTTCAGGGTCGCCATCGCTGCGTTGACTGCGGTCCTGACACTTTTGGCACTGCCGTCACCGGCACCCGCCAGCAGCACACGGGTGGCGGCAATGCCCTGCGGGCGGTAGGCGCTGAGCAATTTGCCGGCCTTGCTCTCCAGGTCGCCCGACTTGATGGCCAGCGCCGCCAGTTTTGAAACGGGGTCGGTGCCAGAGCGCATGTCGCTGGGGATCAATACGATCAGGGCGTCACATTTTTCACTGCAAATTCGGGCGGGGGTCAGGGTTTTGAGTTCAAAGTCCATAATCGAGCGTTGGGCGCAGCAAGCGCGTTATTAAGGCAAAGTTTCAGGCAATGTTATTCCAATCTTCGATCCGCAAAGAATTGGCACACAGTTTTGGAGCGGCGCTTGTGGTTTTGATGACCATCGTGATCACCATCATCCTGATTCGGACGCTGGGGCAGGCCTCACGCGGCAGCGCCAATCCGCAGGACGTGATGCTGCTCATGGGTTACTCGGCGCTCGGGCGCCTGCCCATCATCCTGACGCTCTCCTTGTTCGTTGCCATGGTCAGCACCCTGTCGCGGATGTACCGCGACAGCGAAATGGTCGTCTGGTTCGTCAGCGGCCGCGGCCTCATCGCTTTCCTCGCGCCTTTGTTCCGCTTTGCCTGGCCGGTGCTGCTGGTGATCACGCTGCTGTCGGTGTTTGTCTGGCCCTGGTCGAACCTGCAATCCCAGGAAATGAAAAACCGTTACGAGCAGCGCGGCGACCTTGAACGCGTCGCCCCCGGCCAGTTCCAGGAGTCGTCCAGCGGCAACCGCGTTTTTTTCATCGACCGCGATGTCAGCCAGGAAAAAGCCAGCAACAACGTTTTTATCGCCTCGACCGAGAAAGGCAAAAACGCGGTCACCACGGCGCGCTCCGGGCGTATAGAAACGGTGGGCAATTCCCAGATGCTGCTGCTGGACAACGGGCAACGGCTTGAAAGCCAGATCGGCAAGTCGGCGCTGAAGATCACCGAATTCGAGGAATACGGCAGCAAGGCCGGTAACAGCGCACTGATCAATGGAGACCTGCCCGAAAGGTCCAAGTCCACTTGGGAGCTGCTGCGCACACCCACCCGCAACAACCTCGGTGAGCTGGCCTGGCGGCTGGGCATGGCGCTGGCGGCCGTCAACTTTGTCGTGATTGCGCTGGCCCTGGCCAGCGTCAACCCGCGCGCGGGACGCAGTGGCAACCTGATTTTTGTGCTATTTACCTTTGTGGTCTATCACAACCTGTTGAACCTGGGCCAGAACTGGATCAGCGTCGGTGCGGCCAGCTTCGGCACTTTTGTACCGGCCTTGCACGGCGGCGCCTTGCTGCTGGCGCTGGCCTGGTTGTCCAGGCGCCACCTGAACTGGACTTTCAAGGCGGCCGCCAACTGGCAGCGCAAGCGGCAGGCTGACCGGCAATTGGGCAAGGTGGCGCCATGAAAACCATTCGCCGCCTGATTTATGGCGAAATACTGGCCGCCATCGCTTTTGTGGCCACCGGTTTTCTGGCGCTGTTTTTCTTTTTTGACCTGGTTGACGAGCTGCAATACCTGGGCAGGAACGCCGCCGGAGCGCTGAGTTCGGACGCCAACACCTACCAGCTCCGGCACGCGCTTCTGTATGTCGCGCTGCTGATCCCCAGCCACCTGTACGAACTCGTGCCCATCTCCGTGCTGATCGGCACCATCTTTGTGATGGCACGGCTGGCGCAAAGTTCAGAGTACACCATTTTGCGCACCAGCGGCCTGGATCCCTGGCGCGCACTGAGGCTGCTGCTGGCGCTCGGTGCGATTTTTGTCATCTTGTGCTTTGCGGTCGGCGACTACCTGGCCCCTGCCGCCGACCGCAGCGCCCAGCTCCTCAAAGCCCGCTACCAAGGCCGCATCACCATCGGGCAGACGGGGGCCTGGCTCAAGGAAAAGCAGGCCTACAACAGCTACGTCGTCAACGTCGGCGCGCTGTCCTCCGACAGCGAGATGCAGGGCGTGCGCATTTTCGAGTTCGACAACAAAGGGCTGCTGGTCTCCATTACCCAGTCGCCACTCGCCAGATTCGCGCCTGATGACTCGTGGCTGCTCGAAAGCGGTAGCCGCACCGAGTTCACCGTGAAGGCGGGGCAAGCCTCAGGCGCCGATCAAGGCAGGGATTCCGCCAAAATCGCCATCAACAAGATCGAGCGCTTTCGCTGGCCCACCGGGATCAGCGCGGAGATGGTCTCGGTCGCGGTGCTCAAGCCGGAGCGAATGAGCACGATCGACCTGTTTACCTACATCCGCCATCTGAACGCCAACGGCCAGACCGCCCAGCGTTACGAGATCGAATTCTGGAAAAAAGTGTTCTACCCGCTCAGTTGCCTGGTGATGGTGGTTCTCGCCCTGCCCTTTGCCTACCTGCACTTTCGCAGCGGCGGCATCGCCGGTTATGTGTTTGGCGGCGTGATGATCGGCATCAGCTTCTTTTTGCTCAACAACGTCTTTGGCTACATCGGCAACCTGCAAAATTGGCAGCCCTGGCTGGCGGCGGCCACGCCCGGGCTGCTGTACATGGCGGTCTCTCTCGCTGCTTTTGGCTGGCTGGTGTTGAGGCACTGAGGATGAAGCTCGGAATTATTTTGCTGGCCCACGGCTCGCGCGACCCCTTGTGGCGCCTGCCCATCGAGGCGGTGGCCGACGCGATCCGTGCGCGTGACCCCGAGGCGCTGGTCTGCTGCGCCTACCTGGAGATGTGCAGTCCGGACCCGGCCCAGGCCGCTGCTGATCTGATAGCTTCCGGCGCCCGCCGGATAAGAGCTTTCCCCCTGTTTCTCGGTGTCGGCAAACACGCCCGCGAAGATTTTCCGCAACTGGTGGCGCAGCTCCGGGCTCAGCACCCTGCCGTGCCGGTGGAGCTGATGCCAACGGCTGGCGAACACCCGCGGCTGACCGCGCTGATGGCCGATATCGCCCTGTCCTGAAGGCAACGGCCACCGGTCATTTCCCGGCCTTTGCCGCATTTCTTTAGGCTAAAACAGGCATAATAAATCGACTAATTAGCCATAATCAGGTATGAATCTTCATCAATTCCGCTTCGTCCAGGAAGCCGTCCGGCGCAAGCTGAACCTCACCGAAACCGCGCGCGCGCTGCACACCTCCCAACCGGGCGTGTCCAAGGCCATCATTGAACTGGAAGAAGAACTGGGCGTTGAAATTTTTGCCCGCCACGGCAAGCGCCTCAAACGCGTGACCGAACCGGGCGAGCATGTGCTCAAAAGCATAGAGCTGATCATGCGCGAAGTCGGCAACCTGCGGCGCATCGGCGAGCAGTTCTCAAAGCAGGACAGCGGCACCCTGTTGATCGCCACCACCCACACCCAGGCCAGGTACGTGCTGCCGCAACCGGTGGCCAGGCTGCGCGAAGCGTTTCCGAAAGTCAACGTCAGCCTGCACCAGGGCTCGCCCGATCAGGTCGCGCGCATGCTGATCGACGAAGTGGCTGAAATCGGCATTGCCACCGAATCGCTGGCGCAGTACGAAGAGCTGGTCACGCTGCCCTGCTACGAGTGGCAGCACATGCTGGTGATGCCGCTGGACCACCCGCTGGCCAAGCAGGAACACATCACACTGGAAGACCTGGCGCTGCAGCCCCTGATCACTTACCACCCGTCCTTTACCGGGCGCACCAAGGTTGACCAGGCCTTCGCGGCCAAACACCTGCACCCGCGCATCGCGCTCGAAGCCATCGACTCCGACGTGATCAAGACCTATGTACGCCTGGGCTTGGGTCTAGGCATCGTGGCCGAAATGGCGCTCAAGGACGACGGCACCAACAGCGATCTGGTGGCCCGGCCGGCCGGCGCGCTGTTCGGCGTGAACGTCGCGCGCGTGGCCTTCAAGCGCAGCGCCTACCTGCGCAATTTTGTCTACAAGTTTGCCGAACTGCTCAGCGACAAACTCGACCGCACCGCGATCACCCAGGCCATGAGCGGCCACCACAACGACCACGAGCGCTAAGCCCGCCATGACTGTTCGCGAACACACGCCCACGCTGCACAGCAAGCTGCCCGCCGTGGGCACCACCATTTTCACCGTGATGTCGGCGCTGGCGCTCGAGAAAAATGCGGTCAACCTCGGCCAGGGTTTCCCGGACTTTGATTGCGACCCGCGGTTGATCGGCGCCGTCACCGACGCGATGACCCGGGGCCTGAACCAGTACCCACCGATGACCGGCGTGCCGGTGCTGCGCGAAGCGATTGCGGCCAAGCTGCAGCAGTTGCATGGCCGGACCTATGACGCGAACAGCGAAATCACCGTCACGGCCGGCGCGACGCAGGCCATCATCACCGCGATTCTGGCCATCGTCCACCCCGGCGATGAAGTCATCGTGCTGGAGCCCTGCTACGACAGTTATGTGCCCAACATCGAGCTGGCCGGCGGTGTTGCCGTTCGGGTTCCCTTGACGCCCGGCAGTTTCAGGCCGGACTTCGACAAAATCTCCAGCGCCATCACCGCCAGAACCCGCGCCATCATCGTCAACTCGCCGCACAACCCCAGCGCCACCGTCTGGACGCGCGAAGACATGCTGCGCCTGCAGGAAATCCTGGCGCCCACCGACGCGCTGCTGATCAGCGACGAGGTGTATGAACACATGGTGTTCGACGCTGAGCAAGGCCGGGAGCACCAGAGCGCCGCACGTTTTCCCGGCCTGGCGGCGCGCGCCTTCATCGTCAGCAGCTTCGGAAAAACCTACCACGTGACGGGCTGGAAGGTCGGTTATGTCGCCGCACCGGCTTCGCTGACCGCCGAGTTCCGCAAGGTCCACCAGTTCAATGTGTTCACCGTCAACACGCCGGTTCAGTATGGGCTGGCAAGCTACATGCTTGACGCGCGCCCCTACCTGGACCTGCCGGCGTTTTACCAGCGCAAGCGCGACCTGTTTCGCGCGGGGCTGGCCAAAACCCGCTTCAAACTGCTGCCCAGCGAGGGCAGCTACTTCCAGTGCGTGGACATTTCAGAAGTCAGCGACCTGGGCGAAGCCGACTTCTGCCAATGGCTGACCACGGAGATCGGTGTCGCCGCCATTCCCCTGTCGGCTTTTTACGGCAACGGCCTTGACCAGCGCGTCGTGCGGTTTTGTTTTGCCAAGAAGGACGAAACACTCAACATGGCGCTGGAGCGGCTGGCGAAGCTTTGAGCGTCTTCTTTGAGCTCGCTGCGAAATCTTCGCAGCCTCTCAGCTATTCACCTGAGCCCACAGCTTGTCCAGCCGCTTGACACTCACCGGCTGCGGCGTGCGCAGTTCCTGCGCGAAAAAGCTCACGCGCAACTCCTCCAACAGCCAACGCAGCTCCTGCAAGCGCGCGTCAAGCGCGCCTTTGCGTTCCGCGACCAGTCGCCAATAGCGCTGCTCCTGCGGCCGCAGCTCGGCCAGGCGGGCCGCATCACGCGCCGGGTCGGCCCGCCACTTCTCCAGCCGCAGGGTGATGGCTTTGAGGTAACGCGCAAAGTGCTGCAACTGCGGGTACGGCGTGGTCGTCAAAAAGCGCTTGTGTACCAGGCGCTGTAGTTGCTGGGCCGCGTCAAGCGCCGCTTCGGTGGCGGTTTTCGTGTCCTTGATCTTGCGCTGGGCCGCGGCAAATTCGACCAGAATGCCGCCAGCCAGCCGCGCGACTTCGCTGGCAATCAGGCTCAGGCGCCCACGCCCGTCATCCACCCGCTTTTTGAAGTCGGCTTCGGTGGTCGGCAGCAGCTCCTGCAGGAAGGCCCGGTCCAGCGCCACTTCAATGATCTGCTCGCGCAGCTCTTCCAGCGTGCCGCCGCCTGAGTTGTCCGGAGCGCGTCCGACCAGCATGTAGGCGGTAGCCATTTTCTGCAGGTCGGGCAGGTTTTTTTCGAGGTACTTCAGCGCATCCTTGATTTGCAGCGAAAACAGCCGGCGCAAGCCGGCCCGGTGTTTGGCGGCGGCCACATCAGGCTCGTCGAACACTTCGATGGTTACCGCATCGCCCAAATCAATCAGCGCGGGGAAACCGATCAGCGTTTGTTTGCCCTTGCTGATTTCCATCAGTTCGGGCAGTTCGCCAAAGCTCCAGCTCGTGTAGCGCTCCGGCGTCCTGACGGGCACAGCCTTCTGCTGACTCGCTGTGTTTTCAGGAGCTGTCTGCGACCGCCCCTTCTGGGCTGAAGACCTGTTTGATTCTGAATCTTCGGCCGCACCCGGGGTTTCAGGCGCGAGCCGCGTCTTCAAACCGGCCAGCGCCTGGAAAGCGCCGCGTGCCTGCGCGCCCAACTCGCCCTTGAGCGCGCCGAGGTTGCGGCCCGTGCCCAACTGACGACCGTGCTCGTCGATGACGCGGAAGTTCATGAACAGGTGCGGCGGCAACATGTCCAGCTTCATGTCGGCGCGTTTGATGTCCAGCGAGGTCGCATCACGCACCCGCTTGAGCACGGCGTCCGTCAGCGAGCCGGCGCCAAATTTTTCCGGCTGCAGCAGCTCGGCCGCCATGCGCGCAGCCGTCTCCGGCAAGGGCACCAGGCGTGAGCGCGGCCGCTGGTGCAGGGTCTTGATCAGCGCCTGAATCTTGTCCTTGAGCATGCCGGGCACCAGCCACTCGCAGCGCTCTTCATTGACCTGGTTCAGCGCGAACAGCGGCACATCGACCGTCACGCCGTCTTTGGCGTCGCCCGGCTCGTGCAGATAGGTCGCCAGGCAGTCCACGCCGCCCAGGCGCAGGGTTTTCGGGAAAGACTGCGTGGTGATGCCGGCCGCCTCGTGGCGCATCAGTTCCTCGCGGCTCAGCAGCAGCAGCCTGGGCTGCTTTTTGACCTCGTCCTTATACCAGTGCTCGCAGCCAGCGCCGGTGCAGATATCGGCGGGCAACTGCTGGTCGTAAAAGGCGTAGATCAGTTCCTCATCGACCAGCACGTCCTGGCGCCGCGCCTTGTGCTCCAGATCCTGGACCTGCTCGATCAGCTTGAGGTTGGCCGCGAGGAAAGGCAGTTGGGTGTCCCAGTTGCCGGCAACCAGCGCCTCGCGGATGAAAATCTCGCGCGCCGTCGCCGGATCGACGCGGCCGAAGTTGACGCGCCTGCCGTTGTAGATGACCAGGCCGTACAAGGTGGCGCGCTCCAGCGCGGTCACCTGGGCGGCCTTCTTTTCCCAGTGGGGGTCGAGAAGCTGCTTCTTCAGAAGATGGCCAGCCACCTGCTCCACCCACTGCGGCTCGATGTTGGCGATGCCGCGGCCAAACAGGCGCGTGGTTTCCACCAGCTCGGCCGCCACGATCCAGCGCCCCGGCTTTTTGCTCAGCCGGGCGCCCGGATGCCGGTAAAACTTGATGCCGCGCGCGCCCAGGTACCAGTCGTCTTCCTCGCTTTTGATGCCCAGGTTGCCCAGCAGACCACACAGCATGGATAAATGCAGTTGCTCGTAGCTTGCGGTTTTCTCATTGAGCTTCCAGCCCTGCTCACCGACCACGCTGTGCAACTGCGAATGAATATCGCGCCATTCGCGCACACGGCGGATGTTGATGTAGTTGTCGCGCAGCAGGTTTTCGTACTGGCGGTTCGAGAGCTTGTGCTCGGCGTCGTGGCCGCCACGACTGTCACCCAGCCACTTCCACAGCTTCAAATAGCCGCTGAACTCGCTTTTCTCGTCGTCAAACCTGGCATGTGCCTGGTCGGCCTGGGCCTGCTTGTCCATGGGCCGGTCGCGCACGTCCTGCACGCTGAGCGCACTGGCAATCACCAGCACCTCGTCGAGCGCCTGCCGCTCTTTGGCTTCCAGGATCATGCGGCCCACGCACGGGTCCAGCGGCAGCCTGGCGAGGTTGCGGCCCACGGGCGTCAGTTCGTTGTCATCGTCCACCGCACCCAGCTCGGCCAGCAACTGGTAGCCGTCGGCAATGGCCCGGCCCTGGGGCGGCTCGATGAAGGCAAAACTTTCGATGGTGCCCAGGTGCAGCGCCTTCATGCGCAGAATCACCGCCGCCAGCGAGCTGCGTAAAATTTCGGGGTCGGTAAAACGCGGCCGGCCCAGGAAATCGGGCTCGTCGTACAGGCGAATGCAAATGCCGTCGGCCACGCGGCCGCAACGCCCGGCGCGCTGGTTCGCCGCGGCCTGCGAGATCGGCTCGACCATCAGTTGCTCGACCTTGTTGCGAAAGCTGTAACGCTTGACGCGCGCCGTGCCGGCGTCGATCACATAGCGGATGCCCGGCACCGTCAGCGAGGTCTCGGCCACGTTGGTGGCCAGCACGATGCGCCGGCCGGTGTGGCCGTCAAAAATTCGGTCCTGTTCGGACTGGGAGAGGCGCGCAAACAGCGGCAGCACCTCGGCATTGCGAAACAGCGGCTGATGCGCCAGGTGTTTGCGCAGATGGTCGGCCGCTTCGCGAATCTCGCGCTCACCGGGCAAAAAGACCAGAATGTCGCCCGCGCTGTGCGGATTGAGCCAGAGCTCGTCCACCGCATCCGCAATGGCATTGTTCAAGTCGTAGTCGCGCGACTCTTCATAAGGCCGCCAGCGTTGCTCCACCGGAAACATCCGGCCCGACACCATGATGACCGGCGCCGGAATTTTCTGCCCCCACGCTCCGCGCTGCGCGTCGTCGCTGCCCCCCGAGGGGGCGTCGCCCGGCTTGGGGCGGCCCGACGCCGGAATCTTTGGCCCCCACGCTCCGCGCTGCGCGTCGTCGCTGCCCCCCGAGGGGGCGTCGCCCGGCTTGGGGCGGCCCGACGCCGGGGCGGCTGAAGCAAAATAATCGGCAAAACGCTGCGCATCAATCGTGGCCGAGGTAATGACCACTTTCAGGTCAGGCCGGCGCGGCAGCAACTGGCGCAAATAGCCCAGCAAAAAGTCGATGTTCAGGCTGCGCTCGTGCGCTTCGTCGATGATGAGGGTGTCGTAGGCCAAGAGCTGCGGGTCGGTCTGCGTTTCGGCCAGCAAAATGCCGTCGGTCATCAGCTTGACCGAGGCATCGCGGCTCAGCCGGTCCTGAAAGCGGACCTTGTAGCCCACCACCTCGCCCAGCGGTGTTTTCAGCTCCTCGGCAATGCGCTTGGCCACGCTGGAGGCCGCAATGCGGCGCGGCTGAGTGTGGCCTATGAGCTTGCCGCGCTGGTCGGCCGGGTAGTTGAGCTTGCCGCGACCCATCGCCAACGCGATTTTGGGCAACTGCGTGGTTTTGCCCGAGCCGGTTTCACCGCAAACGATGATGACCTGATGCGCCAGCATGGCCGCGGTGATGTCCTCGCGTTTTCCCGAGACGGGCAACGATTCCGGGAACTCGATGTGCAAAGGGGCGGACAAGGGTGGCAACGATAGGGAATTGGGTTTGCAGGTTCAGCTTTCGATTATCGGCGCTGCGGATGACGTCGGCACGACTGCCCCAAAATCCGTGACCTCATGAGGACTCCAGCACCGGTAGCTCGACGGCTTCGCCACACACCTCATCAAACCAGGCCACCCGGCTGACATAACTCATCGCGGTGTGCGACATGGCCCGGCCGATGGTCAGCACACCGGACGCGTTGGCAGCCGGGTCGGATACCAATAGCACACCGACGCCGATTTCGGCCTGCCAACGGATTTGCTCGCTTTCACGCCGGACTGCGTCGAGGCTGGTGTTCAGAACCACCGGCTTGGACAGGCGCGCGACGAGCTGGTGTGCCAGCCAGATGAGCTGGCCGCTATCGCTGCAGTGGCGAACCAGCAGCAAAAAACCGTCCGCAGACAACCGCCCCATTTCCATATGAGCAGGCACCGTGCGCCGCAGCCGTCCGGCACAAACAAACAGCGCGTGGTTGACCGCCGCCATGCCGTGCAACTTTTCCAGCGCGTACAGATTGCCCAGACTCACGACCATCACGCCCATCACGCCCGGCTCGTCCCGCTGGTGCTTGAAGACACCGCCGATCATTTGTCCGGTTTCCGTGTGCGACAACATGCGTGTCACCGGGTCATAACTGGGGCCGTGCGCCATGACCTGTTTCAGCTCGATCAAGTAGGAATAACGCGCCCACATCGCCGCCCCCATTGTGCTCAGGTAGGCCGTCCCGGCCAGCGCGGTGACCGCATGCACCTGCAAGGGCACCTGCCCCCGTACCAGCGCAATCCAGCTCAGCCCGGCAATTGCAATCATCATGAAAAACACACCCGCGACGGCCACCCAGGCCAGCCTGTCGCCGCGGTAAGCGCTACGCAGTGCCACACCCAGCGCCGCCAGGCTCAACAGGCAGACGACGCCCACGCTCAGCGCGAGTGCCTGTATCGCCGGCAACAGCCAGCTCAGCGCCACGCCGCCAATGGCAAGGGCTGTCAGTGCCTGCAAAGTGTGTTGCCGCGCTTTGAGGCTGGCCAGTGCGCCCACAATCGAGAACAACTGGTAGGCCAGAAGGGGAGAGACCCCCATCGCCACATGCGCCAGAAAACGCGCCAGCGTGTCTTCGTCAGAGATGGGCAGCGCACCCAGAAAAGCCAGCACAAAAAAACCGGAAGCCGTCGCCGACAAGACGGCATTGAACGCGATGCGGTGCAGCGAACGGGTAAACGCCACGACCGAGCCAGCCAGCATCAGGGCCGTCGTGCCGAAATAACATCCCCAGAAACCGAATGCGAGCTTGTCCATAGATTGCGCATTATCCGGCCAACTGCGCCAGACCCAAGCGGTAGAGGCGGCCAGAGGCCAGCGTTGCGTCGTCCCTTACACTCACTGCCATTGCCTTTGACGATTGACCATTCGCGAACCCGAACCCGAAAGCGCGCCCATGTCCGCTATCTTCAATTTCACCTTTGTCCCCTGGTTTCGCTCGGTCGCGCCCTACATCCACCTGCACCGCGGAAAGACCTTTGTGGTCGGCATCGCGGGCGAAGCGATTGCCGCCGGCAAGCTGCAGCACCTGGCGCAAGACCTGGCGCTGATTCAGAGCATGGGCGTGAAGATCGTGCTGGTGCATGGCTTTCGGCCACAGGTCAACGAGCAGTTGGCGGCCAAGGGCCACGAAGCGAAATATTCCCACGGCATGCGCATCACCGACACCATCGCACTGGACTGCGCACAGGAAGCGGCCGGCCAGTTGCGCTACGAAATCGAAGCCGCGTTCAGCCAGGGGCTGCCCAACACACCGATGGCCGGCGCCACGGTGCGCGTCATCTCGGGCAACTTCATCACCGCGCGGCCCGTCGGCATTGTCGATGGGGTGGACTTCAAGCACTCCGGCCTGGTGCGCAAAATAGACAGCGCCGGCATCAAACGCACGCTGGACTTCGGCGCCATGGTGCTGCTCTCGCCTTTCGGTTTTTCGCCGACCGGTGAAGCCTTCAACCTGACCATGGAAGAAGTCGCCACCAGCGTGGCGATTGAGCTGCAGGCCGACAAACTGATCTTTGTGACCGAAATTCCCGGCATTCGCATCCACCCCGGCGAACCCGAGAGCGAAGACAACCCGATTGACACCGAGCTGCCGCTGGCCGCCGCCGAAAAGCTGCTGGCGCAATTGCCCAACCCGACCCAGCCGCTCGAGGCCGCGTTTTACCTGCAGCACTGCGTCAAGGCCTGCAAGTCCGGCGTCGAGCGCAGCCACATCCTGCCGTTTGCGGTGGACGGTTCGCTGTTGCTGGAGATTTATGTGCATGACGGCATAGGCACCATGGTCATCGACGAAAAGCTCGAAAGCCTGCGCGAAGCCAGCGCCGACGACGTGGGCAGCATTTTGCAATTGATCGAGCCCTTTGAAAAAGACGGCACGCTGGTCAAACGTGACCGCACCGAAATCGAACGCGACGCCGACCACTACACCGTGATCGAACACGACGGCATCATCTTCGGCTGCGCCGCGCTCTACCCCTACCCCGAGGCCAAAACCGCGGAAATGGCGGCGCTCACCGTGTCGCCGCACAGCCAGGGCCAGGGCGATGGCGAACGCATCCTCAAGCGCATCGAGCAACGCGCTCGCGCCGCCGGCCTGCAAAGCATTTTTGTGCTGACCACACGCACCATGCACTGGTTCATCAAACGCGGTTTTGTTCAGGTGGATCCGGAATGGCTGCCGGAAGGCCGCAAGCGCAAGTACAACTGGGACCGCAAAAGCCAGGTGCTGGTCAAAAAATTGGGGTGAGCGGGCGACATCACTGTGTCTTGACGGGCCGTGGCCTGCCCCAGCACGCCTGACACGGCGGCGCACGGCAGGCCAAGGGTCGTCCGTGTCGGTCAGCGGCTGTTGCGCCCTGCCCCGCGCCCCTGAACCACCAGCAGGGCCAGCATCAGCAGCGCAATGCCCACAAAGCAGAGAAACGACCAGTTGGCAATCGACAGGCTCAGAAAAGTCCAGTCAATTCTGGTGCAGTCGCCGCTGCCCTTGAAAATCATCGGAACAGCGCGCTTGAGCGGAAAGGTCTCGATCATTCCGTAAAAATCGCGGCCGCAGGAAGCTTCTTCCGGCGGATACCACTGCAACCAGCTCTGGCGGGCAGCGACAAAGGCACCAAAACCAGACAACAGCAGCAACACACCGGCACCGGCAAGCTGCAAGCTTTGGCGGGTGGTCAACGCGGTCAAGGCCGCAACCATCGCGACCAGCACCAGGGCGTAACGCTGCACGATACACATCGGGCAAGGTTCGAGCCCGACCCCATGCTGCAGATACAGGCCAAACGCCAGCAGTGCCACACAAACGGCCGCCACCAGCACCAGCACGCGGCGCGGCGCGTCCAACAGGTTCAAGAGCATTGGATTTCCTCGTCGGCATCGACAAAAACACAGGCTTGGGGTGATGTCAACACCCGCATGTCGCCTTCAGGTAGACCCATGCCCTGTATTGTTGCGCAAGAATTCGCGCTTGAGGGCGCTGGTGCGAAAATTCAGCGCAAGTGCGAGCGCGTCCAGCGCACGATGTCGGCGGCACCCATGGCGCCGGGCTGGCGCGCCACTTCGCGGCCATCGACAAACAGAGCCAGCGTCGGAATGCTGCGAATGTTAAAGCGTGCGCCCAGGTTGCGGGCTGCTTCGGTATCGACCTTGACCACGCGAAATTCGGGCTCGAGCTGCGCGGCAGCCTGCTCATAGGCGGGCGCCATCTGCAGGCAGGGGCCGCACCACGGCGCCCAGAAATCGACCAGCACCGGAATCTGGTTGCGCGAGATGTGGCGGTCAAAAGCCGCTTCGTCCAACGCCACCGGGTGTTTCGTGAACAGGGCCTGATGGCAACTGCCGCAATCAGGCGCCTTGGCCAGATCGCCGCGTTTGACACGGTTGGTGGTGTGGCAGTGCGGGCAGACAATGTGCAGGGAATCAGTCATCGCAAAAGCCCTGTGTCTGGAATGCTCTTAACGACTGGCTTCGTCCAGCGCCTTGCACGAGGGCGAACACACGGCTTGGGACTTGCCCAGCACCTTGCGTGTACCCATCAGTGAGCGGGGCCGGTGTTTGCCGCACATGAAACATGACATCGTGGCCGCACCAAAAGACGCGGACGCCACAAAGGGCGAGCCCGACACCTTGGACTTGTAGCGCAACCCGTCCGCCAGGACGGTGGTTTTGGCATCAGCTCTGGCCATTGGTGGATCCTTTCGTTGGTTGACGCATCGCGCGCGCTATCGCTTGCCTGGCCTGCTGCTCGGCGCTCAGCGACTGGTCCAGCGGTGAGCGGCACAGACCCGCGTACTGATAGTTGATATTTTCGTACAACTCGGCGGCAGCCGGGTGCGTGTCGAGCAAGGCCCCCAGCGCATTACCGGGCGCTACATTGCTCAGCGCATCGACCAGGTGCGTCACCACCGACCGGTATTGCTCGGGACCGACCGGCAGGGCGCTGTACTCCAGCCGCTCAAGCAACTTGGCAAGCACGTGGGTCACGGTCAGATCGTTTTGTGAAGACAGTGGTTTGGTAGCATTCATAGGTCTGATCTGGGGGTTCTTCCTCCAAATACAAGCACTTTTCGAGCCCGGCATGGCCCGCCTTGCGGGTCGTTCGCCGGCCCGGTTTCAGCGTCGCCTGGATCAACCCGAGCAGCTATTGTTTTTATAGCTTGTTACACTTGTCCGCTGCGGGCCAGGGACTGATTTTACGGCACAAAATAAGTGTGTGCGCTTATTTTGTGCCGTATAGTGACCGCCTGATTCTGGAAGCGGCGACCTAAAACAGAAAAAAAAGACGCCTCTCTTTATACTGAAAACATCCACGAATACATCTTACGAAAGAATCTCAAAATGGCACGCACCGTCAAATGCATCAAACTCGGCAGGCTCGCCGAAGGGCTGGACTTTCCGCCCTATCCCGGCCCGCTCGGCAAACGGCTGTGGGAAGAAGTCAGCAAGGAAGCCTGGGCCGAGTGGATGAAGCAGCAAACCATGCTGGTCAATGAAAACCGCCTGAACCTGGCCGATGCCCGGGCCCGCCAGTACCTGGCCCGGCAGATGGAGAAACATTTCTTTGGCGACGGCGCAGACGCCGTGGCGGGCTATGTGCCCCCGACCCAGCCCTGACTGAGAAGCGCTGTCGGCACGCATGGCGGAGGCGATTGAGTGGCTGGCGGACGGCACCCCCTACAGCCCGCGTTTCGGCGACCGCTACCGCAGCGAGCTGGGCGGTCTGGCGCAATCGCGTGAAGTCTTTTTGCACGGCTGCGGCCTGCCTGCCGCCTGGGCGAATGAGCCGCAGTGGCGAATCCTGGAAACCGGCTTTGGTCTGGGGCTGAATTTTCTGGTCACCTGGCAGGCCTGGAAAGCTGACCCACGGCGCCCGCGCCTGCTGCATTTTGTCGCCACCGAAGCGCACCCGGCCAGCGCCGCCGACGTGTTGCGCGGCGCAGCCGCCCATCCTGAGCTACTGCCTTTGGCAGAGCAACTGCAGGCCCGGCTGTGGGGCTTGCTGCCCGGCTTTCACCGGCTGGTGTTCGAAGGCGGACAGGTGCTGCTGACGCTGTGTATCGGTGACACCCAGGCGGTGCTGCGCGAGCAGCCGTTTGAGGCCGACACGGTTTACCTGGACGGCTTCAGTCCGTCCAAAAACCCCGGCATCTGGGACATCCACACCCTCAAGGCCGTGGCGCGCTGCTGCCGCCGCGGCACACGTATCGCGACCTGGACCGTTGCCCGCTCGGTAGTCGAAGGCCTGACCCAGTGCGGCTTTGTCGTGGAAAAAACCGCTGGCCTGCCACCCAAGCGGCACAACTTGCAGGGGCAATTCAACCCCCGCTGGGCGCCGCGCAAAGCGCCGCAGGCAACGGCGGCCCCGCCGCCCCGGCCCTCGACCTGCGTGGTCATCGGCGCGGGCCTGGCCGGCGCGGCGACAGCCGCCAGCCTGGGCCGGCGTGGCTGGCAGGTCGTGGTGCTGGATGCCTGCGAAGCGCCTGCGGGCGGCGCTTCCGGTTTGCCGGCCGGTGTGCTGGTGCCGCATGTCTCGCCCGACGACAGCCTGCTGTCGCGCCTGTCGCGCTGCGGTATGCGGGCCACCTTGCAGCAAGCGGCTGCACTGTTGCAGGAAGGGACCGACTGGCGGGCCACCGGTGTGCTGGAACGGCGCATGGATGGCAGCCCGGGCCTGCCCGCAGATGGGTCAAAGGCCCGTCGCGACTGGAGCGAAATCGCCAGCCCGCAGCAGCTCGCGCAGGCCTTGCTTGCCGACGGCGAGGTATCGGCCTGCTGGCACCACCAGGCCGGCTGGATCAAGCCGGCCCGGCTGGTCCAGGCCCTGCTCACACAGCCCGGCATCCGCTGGCAGGGGGGCGCACAGGCAACGCGGCTCAAGCGGGACGCAGCCGCCGGCGTCTGGCAGGTGCTCGATGCGAAGGGGCACAGCCTGGCGCAAGCCGACATGGTGGTTGTGGCGGCAGGTTACGCCAGCCGGCTGCTGGCAGGCCATGGCTCGGGCGGCTTGCCGCTGCAAGCGATTCGCGGGCAAGTATCCTGGGGCTTGCGCTCCGGTGACGGACCGGCAGGCCCACCCGACGGGGCAGACGAAAAGGCCTTTCCCGCCTTTCCGGTCAATGGGCATGGCATCTTTATCCCGTGCGTGCCGACCGGTGAAGGCCCGATGTGGCTGGCCGGTGCCAGCTTTGAGCGCGATCAGGACGACACGCAGCGCCGCCCGCAAGATCAGCAGGCCAATTTCGAACGCCTGCAAACCCTGCTGCCAGCAACCGCACAGCACCTGGCATCGGCCTTTCAAAGCAGCGGGCCGCGGGCCTGGGCCGGTGTGCGCTGCGCGTCGCCGGACCGGCTGCCCCTGGTCGGACCGGTGGATGCGGCCCTGCAACCGGGACTCTGGGTGAACACGGCCATGGGTTCGCGCGGCCTGACTTTTGCCGTGTTGTGCGGCGAACTGCTCGCCGCGAGGCTGCATGGCGAGCCTTTGCCGCTGGAAAACCGGATGGCGCAGGCGCTGGCGCCGCAGCGCTTTAGCCCCCTGACATCGGTCAGAACTCGCTTGAACACTGGCAAATAAGCTTATTTGCATAAGTGAACAACAAATATGTAGTTTGTTTTTATAAGCAGCGGTTTTACAGTTCCCGGCTTATGCATGATTTTGCTTTTGTAGTTGCCGGATTTGCCGTGGGCCTGGTGGTCGGCCTGACCGGCGTCGGCGGCGGCTCCCTGATGACGCCGCTGCTGATCTTCTTTTTCGGCGTCAAGCCGCATCTGGCCATTGGCACCGACCTGCTGTTCGCGGCCTTCACCAAAATGAGCGGCACGGTGAGCCTGGCGCGCCAGCGCATGGTGCCGTGGCGACTGGTCGCCTCTCTCAGTGCCGGCAGCATCCCAGCCGCGCTGGTCACACTTTATGTGCTGCATCGGCTGGGTCCGGGCGACCCGGCGGTCCAGCGGGCCATGACCTTGACGCTGGGTGTGGCGCTGCTGTTGACGGCGGCCGCCACGCTTTACAAGGCCATCCATGGCAAGCAGATCCCTCGCAGTTTGCCCAATGAGCGGTTGGCTGAAGCCACCCGCCCGCGCCACTGGAGCCTGCCCCTGCTCTTTGGTGCCGTGATCGGAACCTTGGTCACGCTGACTTCGGTCGGCGCCGGTGCGATTGGCGTGACAGCACTCATGCTGCTGTACCCGCTGCTGCCGCTGCCCCGAATCGTGGCCGCCGACATTGCTTATGCGGTGCCCTTGACTCTGGTGGCGGGTTTGGGCCACGCGTCGCTGGGCTCGGTGGACTGGCCGCTGCTTGCCAAACTTTTGATGGGCTCCCTGCCCGGAATCTGGCTGGGAACGCGGCTGGGGCAAAAAATGCCTGACCGCGTCATCCGATCCCTGCTTTCCGTGCTGCTGGCCTACGCCGGCGCCAAGCTCATCGCCATCTGAATCGACTCTTTGATCGCTGACCGCCATGTACCAATACACTGAATTTGACCGCCAGTTTGTCAAGGCCAGAGCCGGCCAGTACCGCGACCAGCTCAGCCGCTGGCAGGAGGGTCAGTTGTCTGAAGACGAATTTCGCCCGCTGCGCCTGCAAAACGGCTGGTATGTGCAGCGCTACGCCCCGATGCTGCGCGTGGCCGTGCCTTATGGCGAATTGTCGAGCGCGCAACTGCGCGTGCTGGCGAAAATCGCCCGCGAGTACGACCAGCCGAATGCCGCGCTGCTCGACGAAGCGCAAGCCAGGCAGGACCAGCTCGGCCCCGTCCATCTGAAAAACGGCCTGTCCGTCAGCTCGAAACTGGCGACCGGTTATGCCCACTTCACAACGCGCCAGAACGTGCAGTACAACTGGATCCCGCTGGACAAGTCGGCAGACGTGATGGACCTGCTGGCCAGCGTCAGCATGCACGGCATCCAGACCAGTGGCAACTGCATCCGCAACATCACCAGCGACGAGCGCGCCGGCATTGCGGTCGACGAGATCGCCGACCCGCGGCCCTTCGGCGAAATCCTGCGCCAGTGGAGCACGCTGCACCCGGAATTCGCCTTCCTGCCGCGCAAGTTCAAGATCGCCATCAGCGGCGCCAAAGAGGACCGCGCCGCCACCGCCTGGCACGATGTCGGTCTGTACCTGATCCGCAATGCCGAAGGGGAACTGGGCTTCAAGGTGCTGGTCGGTGGCGGCATGGGCCGCACACCCATCATCGGCACCGTGATTCGCGAGTTCCTGCCTTGGGCCCAGATCATGAACTTCATCGAAGCGATCGTGCGTGTGTACAACCGCTACGGCCGCCGCGACAACATCTACAAGGCCCGCATCAAGATTCTGGTCAAGGCCGAAGGCCAGCGCTACATCGACGACGTGGAAGCCGAATACCGGCAGATTGTTGAACACGACGGCGCCCCGCACACCATCACGCAGGCCGAGCTGGACCGGGTGACAGCCTCTTTTGTGCCGCCCGCGCTCAGGTGCGACCGCAAGAGCGCCGACGCCAAGATCGCCAACATCCTGCGTGCCGCGGCGGAAGACGATATTGAATTCGGCCGCTGGCTCAAGCAGAACGTGGCCCCGCATCAAAACCCCGACCTGCGCGCCGTCACCCTGTCCTTCAAGCGCCTGGGCCAGGCCCCCGGCGACGCGACGTCCGACCAGTTGGACGTGGCCGCCGATCTGGCCGACCGTTTCAGCGCCGGTGAAGTGCGCGTCACGCACGACCAGAACCTGCTGCTGCCCTGGGTGCGTTGCGACGAACTGCCCGAGCTGTGGCGCGCCGCCCGCAAAGCCGGTTTTGCCAAACCCAACATCCGCCTGCTGACCGACATGATTGCCTGCCCCGGCGGCGACTTCTGCTCGCTGGCCAATGCCCGCTCGATCCCGATTGCCGAAGCGATCACCGCGCGTTACCAGGACATGGACGAATTGCACGACCTGGGCGAGATCGACCTGCACATCAGCGGCTGCATCAACTCCTGCGGCCACCACCACAGCGGCCACATCGGCATTCTGGGCGTGGACAAGGACGGTCTGGAGTGGTATCAGGTGTCGCTGGGCGGCTCGGACGGCTCCACGCTGAGCGGTGCGCCGGTGCCCGGCAAAGTGGTCGGCCCCTCGTTTTCCGCCGCAGAATTGCCCGAAGTGATTGAAGCCGTGCTCGACGCCTACCGCAGTGAGCGCCAGGCCGGCGAAACCTTTATTGCGACACTGCGCCGGGTCGGGATGGACCCCTTCAAAGCCGCCGCCAACAGCGCACGTTTCGCAGCAGCAACCGTCTGAGGAGAAGCACATGACCCTACTGCCTTTTACCGACCCCGGCGCGGGCGCTGGAGACCCCGCCATCCTCGTGCTGGCCAACGATGCGGATCCGCTGCAAGCCGCGCTCGACGGTGTGAAGCGCGTCGATCTGCACTTCCCGAAGTTCACCGATGGCCGTGCCTTCAGCCAAGCCTTTTTGCTGCGCCGCCGCCGCGATTTTCAGGGTGAAATCCGCGCCACGGGCGACGTGCTGGCGGACCAACTGGCCCAGATGGAGCGCAGCGGGTTTGATGTCGCCGTGCTGCGCGCCGACCAGGACTTGGCGCTAGCCCGGCGCGTGCTGGCCCGCTACCCCGGTTATGGCGTCGGATGCTACCAGGGCGATGCGGTTCATGTCACGCCCCATTTTTTTGCGGTAGGCTAGCCCAAACATGAATGCCATTTCGCTCTACGCCAAAGCCTCGCCTGACTTCGCGCAAAAGCACCAAGCCAGCCGGGCGCTGCTGAAGTCTGCCGCCGCGCAATGCATGCCGCTGACCCAGGCCTCCAGCCTGGGGGCGGAAGACATGGTGGTAACCCACCTGATCCATGAGACCGGCATCGCCAGCAGCATTTTTGTGCTCGATACCCGCATGCTGCATCCGCAGACACTGGCGCTGGTGAGTCGGCTCGAAGCGCGTTACGGCATCGGGGTCGATGTCTACCAGCCCGACCCCGCGGTTGCAGCCAGTTTTGTGCGCGAGAACGGCGAGGACGCGATGTACCGCAGCCTGGAACTGCGTAAAGGCTGCTGCCACATCCGCAAGATGGCGCCGCTGGAGCGCGCGCTGACCGGCAAAAAAGGCTGGATCACCGGTCTGCGGCGCGAACAGTCGAATGCCAGAGCCGATGTGCATGCCGTCGAGCAGCAGGAACTGGTCGTGAACGGCGGCACTGTCTCGCGCGCCAAGATCAACCCGCTGGTCGACTGGACCTGGGGCGATGTCTGGCACTTCATTGCCATCAACAACATTCCCTACAACCCGCTGCACGACGAGTTTTTCCCCAGCATTGGCTGCGCGCCCTGCACCCGTGCCGTCACGCTGGGCGAGGACTTCCGTTCCGGGCGCTGGTGGTGGGAGCAGGAAAGCGCCAAGGAGTGCGGCCTGCATGTCGCGAACGACGGCACCCACGAAGCGCAGGAACCCGCTGCTTTTGAACCCTTTTCCAGCATCATTCCGATCAGGCAGACTCCCGCATGAACGCCCGCACCGAACCCCGACTGCTTGGCAAACTGAGCAACGCGCATCTCGATTCGCTGGAAGAAGAAGCCATCTTCATCCTGCGCGAGGTGGCCGCCGCCTTTGAACGCCCCGCCCTGCTGTTTTCCGGCGGCAAAGACTCGCTGGTGTTGCTCAAGTGCGCCGAGAAAGCGTTTATCGACAAGGCGCGCGGCGGCGGCATTCCCTACCCGTTGCTGATGATTGACACCGGCCACAACTTCCATGAAGTGACTGATTTCAGGGACTACCGCGCCAGGCAACTGGGCGCCAAGCTGATTGTGCGCAACGTTGAAGACTCGATGAAACGCGGCACCGTGCGGCTGGCGCACCCCGGCGAATCACGCAATGTGCATCAGTCGGTCACGCTGTTAGAGGCGATTGATGAATTCCGCTTTGATGCGTTGATTGGCGGCGCCCGCCGCGATGAAGAAAAAGCGCGCGCCAAAGAGCGTATTTTTTCGCACCGCGACGCCTTCGGCCAGTGGCAGCCCAAAGCGCAGCGCCCCGAGCTGTGGACGCTGTTCAACACCCGGCTGCAGCCCGGCGAGCATTTCCGCGTGTTCCCGATTTCCAACTGGACCGAGCTCGATGTGTGGCAATACATCGAACGCGAGCAGATCGAGCTGCCCGCGCTGTATTACGCGCACCCACGCCAGGTGGTCGAACGCAAGGGCCTCCTGGTGCCGGTCACCGAACTGACGCCGGCGCGCGCCGGCGAGCAGGTGGTGGAAAAAACCGTGCGCTTTCGCACCGTCGGCGACATCACCTGCACCTGCCCGGTGGAAAGCCCGGCGACCACGGCGGCACAAATCGTGATTGAAACCCTGGCGGCCGACGTGAGCGAGCGCGGCGCCACCCGCATGGACGACAAAACCTCGGACGCATCGATGGAAAAACGCAAGAAAGAAGGGTATTTCTGATGCGCACGCCCACTGTGGAGGCTCCTGAGACCGCGGGCGTTGCCAGCGGCCAGGACACGCGCGCCGCGCTGCGCTTTGTCACCTGCGGCAGCGTCGATGACGGCAAAAGCACGCTGATCGGCCGCCTGCTGGTCGACAGCCGCGCCGTGCTGCTGGACCATCTCGCCGGCGTCCAGCGCGGTGGCGAAACCGATCTGGCGCTGCTGACCGACGGCCTGTCGGCCGAGCGCGAGCAAGGCATCACCATCGATGTCGCTTACCGCTACTTCAGCACCGAGATTCGCAAGTTCATCATTGCCGATGCCCCCGGCCACGAGCAGTACACCCGCAACATGGTCACGGCCGCATCAAGCGCCGACGCTGCCGTGGTGCTGGTGGATGCGACCAAGCTGGCCTGGGAAGCCGCCTTGCCCGCACTGCTGCCGCAAACCCGTCGCCACTCGCTGCTGGTCAACCTCCTTCGCGTGCCCTCGATTGTGTTTGCCGTCAACAAGCTCGATGCGGTGGACAACCCGGCCCTGGCCTTTGTCCATATCAGCGCTGCGCTGACGCAATTTGCCCAGGAGGCCGGCATTGCGGTCAAGGCCATCGTGCCGATCTCGGCGCTGATTGGCTACAACGTGGTCGATGCGAATGCGCATTGGTGCGACTACAGCGGTCCCAGCCTGTTGCAGATACTCGAGCAGCTCTCGGCGACGCCTGCCGACACCGCGCAGCCCTTCGCACTGCCCGTGCAATGGGTCGAAAAGTTCTCATCAAGCGCCGACACCTCCCAGGGGCGCCGCATTTTCTGGGGCCGGATTGCCAGCGGCGCCGTTCAACCCGGACAGCAAGTGACCGTCTTGCCCGGCGGCCAGACCGCGACCGTCGCTCAGGTGATGAACCATGCGCGCCAACCCAAGGCCGTGTCGGCGGGTCACAGCGCGGGCGTGATTCTGGACCGCGAAGTCGATGTCTCCCGTGGCGACTGGCTGCTGGCCGTCGACGGTTTCGAGCCGCCCTTGGGCGCGCGCGACATCACCGCCACCGTCGCCTGGATGGATGACGAGCCGCTGGTGCCGGGCCGCGTCTACCTGGCGCTGCACGGCCACCGCTGGGTCAAGGCCAAGGTCAAGCGCATCATCCACCAAGTCAACATCAACACGCTGGACAAACAGGAGGCAGCGCAACTCCCGGCCAATGCCATCGGTCTGGTCGAGCTGGCCTTGCTCGAACCCATTGCCGCCCTGCCCTATAGCCGGTCACGCGTGATGGGCTCAATGGTGCTGGTAGACACAGCCACGCACAAAACCTCCGGAGCGGCCTTGATCCAGATTAAAGATCAGACATCTGTTAAAGCCATTTTTGAAACAGGGCATCCTTCCCCACTTCCTGAGCGAAAAACCTCTTAAAATCAAGGGTTTCCACCGATCCCGCTAGAACCACATGACTCACATCGTTTCCGAATCCTGTATCCGCTGCAAGTACACCGACTGCGTTGATGTATGCCCTGTGGACTGCTTCCGCGAAGGCCCGAACATGCTGGTAATCGATCCGGACGAGTGCATCGACTGCGCCGTCTGCATCCCCGAGTGCCCGGTCAACGCCATCTATGCCGAAGAAGATGTGCCGGCCGACCAGGTTGCATTCATCAAGATCAATCTCGAATTGAGCCGCGCCGCTGGCTGGAAAAGCATCACCAAACGCAAGGACCCCCCGCTTGACGCCGACGAGTGGAAAGACAAAACCGGAAAACTGTCCGAACTCATTCGCTGATCGCCTTCATTCATCGGCGTCCCCCGCCAAGCTGCGCCTGTGCTCGGCCCGTTCAAATCCGCCAACCGAAACACCATGGAACCTCAACTCAATCAAGCAGTGATCAATACCGCCGCCGCACACGATGGTCCGATTGAAACCGATGCGGTCATCGTCGGTGCCGGCCCGGTCGGACTGTTTCAGGTGTTCGAACTCGGCTTGCTGGAGATCAAGGCCCATGTGATCGACTCCCTCGCCTACCCCGGCGGCCAGTGTATCGAGCTGTACCCGGACAAGCCGATTTACGACATTCCGGCGGTGCCGGTCTGCACCGGCAAGGAACTCACGGACTCGCTGCTCAAGCAGATCGAACCCTTTGGCGCCACCTTTCATTTCGGCCAGGAAGTCAGTGTGGTCGAAAAACAGGACGACGGACGCTTTTTCGTCCAGACGTCCAAAGGCACGACCTTCCTGACCCGGACCGTCTTCATTGCCGCGGGCGTGGGCGCCTTCCAGCCGCGTCTGCTGCGCGTCGATGGTCTGGAAAAATTTGACGACACGCAACTGTTCTATCGGGTCAAAACGCCGGCTGAATTTGCCGGCAAGAACCTGGTCATTGTGGGCGGCGGCGATTCCGCGCTCGACTGGGCGCTCCACTTCGCCCAAGAGGGGCCGAACCGAGCCGAAAGCGTGATCCTGATCCACCGCCGCGACGGTTTCAGGGCCGCGCCGGCCAGCGTCGCGAAGATGAAGGAGCTCTGCAACAACTACGAGATGCAGTTCATCGTCGGCCAGGTCACCGGCCACGAGGAGAAAGACGGCAAAGTCACCGGGGCCAAAGTCACCGGGGCCGATGGCGTGACACGCGTGGTGCCGCTGGATAGGCTGCTGGTGTTCTTCGGCCTGTCACCCAAGCTCGGGCCGATTGCCGACTGGGGCCTGGACATCGAGCGCAAACAGCTCAAGGTCGATACCGAAAAGTTTTCGACCAACGTCCACGGCATTTTTGCGGTCGGAGACATCAACACCTACCCCGGCAAGAAGAAACTGATTCTCAGCGGTTTTCACGAATGCGCTTTGGCTGCTTTTGGCGCCGCGCCGATTATCTTCCCGGACAAGAAAATCCACCTGCAATACACCACGACCAGCCCGAAGCTGCACAAGGTGCTGGGGGTGGAGCCACCGGTATTTGACTGAGGGCTGAGAGGCGGGCGCGTTCAACGCAGCCGTTTGAGCCGCTGTAACCGCATCGGCACAGGCGCGTGGCCGTGGTTCAAAGGGCCGCTGCCGGTGCCGGTTTTCACTTTTGCCCCGGCCAGCAAGGCGGCGCGCACGTAAGCACGGGCCGTTTCCACGGCATCGAGAAGCGATTGATCCAGTGCCAGGCAGGCGGCAATCGCCGAAGACAGTGTGCAGCCGGTGCCGTGCGTATTGGCGCTGTGAATGCGGCTCGCCCGCATCCAGTGTTTTTCGCCCGATGCTGTAAGCAGCAAGTCAATGACCGTGTCGCCCGGCAAATGCCCGCCTTTAACCAGAACAGCATGCGCGCCTTTGACCAGCAACTCGTATGCGGCCCGTTCCATATCCTCTGCATTCCGCAAGACTCGGCCCACCAGCAAAGCGGTTTCGTCCAGATTGGGCGTGACCAGCACCGCGCGCGGAAACAACTCGCGCACAAGAACTTCAATGGCCGGGTTGTCAATCAGCACGGCCCCGCTGGTCGCCACCATCACCGGGTCCAGCACGACGTTCTTCAGGGCGTGGCGGTCAATCGCATCGGCAACTGTCAGAACAATTTCGGGAGAGTGCAACATGCCGATCTTGACGGCATCCACACCCATGTCTTCGACCACCGCGTCAATCTGGGCGCGCAACATGTCCGGCGGCACCCCATGAATGGCCCGCACACCTTGCGTGTTCTGCGCGGTCAGCGCGGTAATCGCCGTCATGCCATAACAGCCGAGCGCGGCAATCGTCTTCAGATCAGCCTGAATACCCGCGCCGCCGCCACTGTCGGATCCGGCAATCGACAACACACGCGGGTATTCGAATTCAAAAGTGTCATTGCGCATGGAGAAAAAACTTTCCCGGTCGCCCGGGCCATGTTGAAACAAGTTTGAATTATCGGGGGAAGGCGCTTGCTGCCTTGTCCGGCGCGCACCAAAAGGAAAAGCCTGGGCGTTATGACACGGCCAGGCTTTTAAGTGGCTCCTCAACCTGGGCTCGAACCAGGGACCTACGGATTAACAGTCCGGCGCTCTACCAACTGAGCTATTGAGGAATACAACCTATGATTATAGCCTTGTTTTTATGCGCTTCTTCGGCGGCGGACAGTCGGCGGCCACGTCTTGACTGCCCCGCCGTGCGCGTGGACTGCCCGCTTGCGCAGGCTGTTGTCCCACCGCATGAACGACCGGCTAAACTGATTCGCAGGCTGGCTTTAAGCTCGTTACTTTTCACACTCCTTCGATGCGCAAGTCGCCCCACCCTCTGCCCTGGCTTACTGCTGACGAACCCTTTCCGCCAGTGGTGACAGCATGGGCCGAAAACGACCCCGCACCGGGCTTGCTGGCGGCAGGTCGGGCGCTGGATGTGCCCACCTTGCTGCAGGCGTATGCACTCGGCATATTCCCGTGGTTCAGTGCCGGTCAGCCCATTTTGTGGTGGAGCCCCGACCCGCGCATGGTGCTGAACACGCAGGATTTCAAACTGCATCGCTCATTGCGCAAAAGCCTGATGCGCTTTATCGACGCGGACCGCCATGACATCCGGTTTGACACGGCGTTTGCCGAGGTGATCCACGCTTGCGCCACGACGTCCCGTGCCGGCCAGCCGGGAACCTGGATCGTGCCCGACATGGTTCATGCCTACACCGCCTTGCACCGGGCCGGCCATGCCCACAGCGTTGAAACCTGGGTCGATGACGAACTTGTCGGCGGGCTGTATTGCGTCAATCTGGGCGGCATGGTGTTTGGCGAGTCGATGTTTGCATACCAGAGCGATGCATCCAAGATGGCCCTGGCGGCGCTGGTGGCCTTCTGCCGGGTCCAAGGCATCGCCATGATCGACTGCCAGCAAAACACACGGCATCTGGCCTTCCTTGGCGCAGCGGAAATGCCGCGCTCGGCGTTTGTCGCCCATGTGGCCGCCCATGCCGCCGAAACGCCGCCGCCATGGCAATTTGACCCTCTATACTGGAAGCAGATTTTGACGGCCACAACAAGTTGACGACGTGACGCATCTCAAAGACCTGCCCCTGCAGACGCTGCAGTTTTATGCAACCGCACCCTACCCCTGCAGTTATCTGCCTGGCAGGCAGGCGCGCTCGCAAGTGGCCACACCCAGCCACCTGATTCACAATGCCGCCTACTCCGAGCTGGTAACCAACGGCTTTCGCCGCAGCGGCATGTTTACTTACCGCCCCTACTGCGACGGCTGCCAGGCCTGTGTGCCCATGCGCGTTCCCGTCAGCACCTTCCAGCCTGACCGCAGCCAGCGCCGCGCCTGGAAGCGCCACCAGCGGCTAGAGGCCCGCGTGCTCAAGCTGTGCTTCATGCCCGAGCACTACCAGTTGTATCTGCGCTATCAGAACGGGCGCCACGCCGGCGGCGGCATGGACCATGACAGTATTGACCAGTACACCCAGTTCCTGCTGCAAAGCCGTGTCAATTCACGCCTGGTGGAGTTCCGCGAAACCCTGCCCAATGGCGAGGCCGGCGCGCTGAAAATGGTGTCCATTCTCGACGTGCTGGAGGACGGTATTTCGGCAGTCTATACGTTTTACGAGCCCGGCTCGCCAGCCAGTCATGGCAACTACAGCGTGTTGTGGCAAATTCAGCAGGCCAAACGGCTGGGTCTGCCTTATGTGTATCTGGGTTACTGGATCGCTCAAAGCCCGAAAATGAAATACAAAGCCCGGTTTTCACCGAATCAAATTCTGGTGGACGGGCAATGGGTGGCCTTCGATGCGAAAATTGCTCATGAGAAAGTCTGATCCCCTCACCCTGCCTGTCAAACCAACGGTTCAGGTGATTGAACGCATGTTTTCCCTGCTGGAAATTCTGGCAGCCCGCGAAGAAGCCGTGTCACTGAAGGAAATCAGCGAGAAATCAGGCCTGCATCCCTCCACCGCGCACCGCATCCTCAATGATCTGGCGACCGGGCGCTTTGTGGACCGCCCAGTGGTCGGAAGTTACCGGCTCGGCATGCGCCTGCTGGAGCTCGGAAATCTGGTGAAAGCGCGTTTGAGTGTGCGCGATGCGGCGCTGGTCCCGATGCGCGAGCTGCACAAGTTGACCCAGCAGCCAGTCAACCTGAGCATACGCCAGGGCGATGAAATCATTTATGTCGAGCGCGCGTACAGCGAACGCTCCGGTATGCAGGTGGTGCGGGCCATTGGCGGGCGCGCGCCCTTGCACTTGACCTCGGTGGGCAAGCTGTTTCTGGCATCTGACGATCCGCAGCGCTTGCGCACCTATGCCACACGCACCGGCTTGCCGGGCCATACCCGAAACAGCATTACCCAGCTCGCGGCACTGGAGCGCGAGCTGTCGAAGGCACGCCAGTACGGCATCGCCCGCGACAACGAGGAACTGGAGTTGGGGGTGCGCTGCATGGCGGCCGGTATTTACGACGATCAAGGCCGGCTGGTGGCGGGTCTGTCGATTTCGGCGCCGGCCGACAGACTGGACGAAAACTGGCTGCCCAAGCTGCAGGCTACCGCGCACGAGATTTCGACCGCACTCGGCTACAAGTCCGGAAAATTTAAATAGAAAAAGCCGAAATTTCTTGCAAAATAAGCATCATCAACTATCCATGGTATAGCGTTCAGTCATCCGCAAGCGGCGCATCAGCCGTTCGCGGGCCGGGTGGCGGCACTGATTTTTGGCGCCGTCGCCGGTTGCGCTTCCACCCAACGACGAACCCGCTCGGCGTCACCCAGGCGGCTCAACTTGCCGGCCGAGTCAAGAAACACCATGATCAATTTGCGGCCTGCAATTTTCGTCTGCATCACGAGACACTGGCCGGCTTCGGAGATGTAGCCGGTTTTTTGCAGCCCAATGTCCCAACCAGGATTTTTCACCAAGCGATTGGTGTTGTTGTATTGCAGCATCTGCCGGCCGACCGCGACCTGATAACCGGTCGAGGTAGACAACTCGCGCAACACCGGGTCGGCATGCGCTGCGTTGACCAGTGTCGCCAGGTCCTGCGCGCTGGACTGGTTTTCGCTCGACAGACCGGTGGGCTCGACGTAACGGGTGTCTTTCATGCCCAGCATTTTGGCTTTGGCATTCATCAGGCCGACGAAGGTGGCCAGACCGCCCGGGTAGGTGCGGCCGAGCGCGTGGGCGGCACGGTTTTCGCTGGACATCAACGCCAGATGCAGCAGTTCGCCGCGCGTCAGGCTGGCGCCTACACGCAGGCGAGAGCGGCTGCCCTTTTCCGTGTCCACGTCGTCCTGCGTGATGGTGATGTTTTCATCCATCGGCAACTGCGCGCCACTGATGATCACGCCAGTCATCAGCTTGGTCAATGAAGCAATCGGAAGGATCGCATGGTCGTTCTTGCTGAACAGCACTTCGTGCGTGTCCTGGTCAATCACCAGCGCCACGCTGGACTTCAAATCGAGCGGGTCCTGCGCGCTGTGCAAACCAGCCACTTGTCCAAATGAAGGCCGGGGCGGCGCCGACACCATGACCACGGACTTGCGCCTGGACTTGGCAACGAAGGTGGCACTTTTGCGGCTGGAAACCACTTTTTTAGAAACCACTTTGGCGGCATGGGGCTTTTTGACCACCTGGCGCTTCGCAGGAGCAGCCTGTGCGGCAGGCAAAATCAACGCGGACGAAAAGGCAAGAAATCCAATGACTTGCAAGGTTCGTTTGAAAACCAGATTCAGCATGATGGCCATTGATTCGCCTCCAGTTGCGATTAGTGCGTTGCCGAAGTGTATCCAAATAAAAAAAGTCACGCAATATCAATCGTTTGCGTGACTTTCCTAAACGCAACAGTCAAGTGGGAGGTTTTTCCTGAGTTTTTTACGTCATGGTCAAGAAAAAACAACTAACTTGTTGAATTCAAAAGGTTTTTTTTTATTCTTTTGGGAGTCAACCCTGGGCTGCCACCCGGTCGGCTTTACTCTGCAATTTACTCAGCGCGTTTAAATAAGCCTTCGCGGAGGCAACGATGATGTCAGGATCAGCCCCCACGCCGTTGACGACCCGACCGCTGTTTTGCAGCCGCACCGTGACCTCTCCCTGGCTCTCGGTGGAACCGCTGATGGCATTGACCGAATAGAGCACCATCTCCGCACCGCTTTTGACGTGTTTTTCGATGGCCTTGAGGGATGCATCCACGGGGCCGTTGCCGTCCGACTCACCCCTGACTTCCTTGCCGTCCACGGTGAAAACGATTTTTGCCTGCGGGCGCTCACCCGTTTCGCTGTGCTGGGACAAAGAGACAAATCCATACTGCTCTTTGTCGTGGGAGAGATTTTCATCACTGACCAGCGCGAGAATGTCTTCGTCAAAAATTTCGCTCTTGCCGTCCGCCAGTTCTTTGAAGCGCGCAAAAGCGGCATTGGTATCGGCTTCGCTTTCCATCTGAACACCAAGGTCCTGCAAACGCTGCTTGAAGGCATTGCGGCCGCTGAGCTTGCCCAGCACGATCTTGCTGGCGCTCCAGCCCACGTCTTCGGCACGCATGATTTCGTAGGTTTCGCGCGCCTTCAGCATGCCGTCCTGATGGATGCCGGACGCGTGTGCAAAGGCATTGGCCCCGACCACGGCCTTGTTCGGCTGCACGACGAAACCGGTGGTCTGACTGACCATGCGGCTGGCAGCCACGATATGCAGCGGGTCAATGTTCATCTCCAAACCAAAGTAATCCTTGCGCGTTCTCACGGCCATGACCACCTCTTCCAGCGAGCAGTTGCCGGCACGCTCGCCCAGGCCATTGATCGTGCATTCAATCTGGCGGGCACCGCCAATCATCACGCCGGCCAGCGAGTTGGCAACGGCCATGCCGAGATCGTTGTGGCAATGCACCGACCAGATCGCCTTGTCGCTGTTGGGAACGCGCTCGCGAAGTGTCTTGATGAAGTTGCCATAAAGTTCGGGAACGGCATAGCCCACGGTGTCGGGCACATTGATGGTGGTCGCGCCTTCGGCAATCATGGCCTCCAGCACGCGGCACAAAAAGTCCTCGTCGCTACGGGAGCCGTCTTCGGCACTGAACTCGACGTCGGCCACCAGATTGCGGGCAAAACGCACCGAGAGTCTGGCCTGTTCCAGCACCTGATCCGGGGTCATGCGCAGCTTTTTCTCCATGTGCAGCGCGCTGGTCGCAATGAAGGTATGAATGCGGGCGTTGTTGGCACCTTTGAGCGCTTCAGCGGCACGGGAAATATCGCGGTCGTTGGTACGCGCGAGTGAACAGATGGTGGAGTCCTTGATCGCCCTGGCAATGGCCTGCACCGCTTCAAAGTCGCCGTTGGAACTGGCGGCAAAACCGGCTTCGATCACATCGACCTTCAGGCGCTCAAGCTGGCGTGCAATGCGCAGTTTTTCATCGCGCGTCATCGAGGCGCCGGGCGACTGCTCGCCATCGCGCAAGGTGGTATCAAAAATGATCAATTTGTCAGCCATGCTTATTCTCCTGAGAGTTCCATCTGATGCTCAAAAAACGCAGCCAAAAACAAAAACGGCCCGCTGCGTTTGCATACGGGCCGTTTTGAGTCGCGTGCGCGCTATCGTCTGTGCCCGTGTCGGCCCAGTAGCAATAGTGCAACCGAAATCTGCTTCATGATTTTAATGTACCACAATTTATTTATGAAGGCCACGCTCATCCGGTTCGTCGGTCGAGATCGAGATCACGCTGGTCTGCAAACCCTTGGCTTTGCGCCACGCATACAGCGCGTAACCTGAAAAGCCATAGACGACAAACAGGCCAAACATCACAATCGGAGGGTCAATGTTGATCACGGCGATTCCCAGGGCAATCAGCACGATCACGGCAAAGGGAACGCTGCGCTTGAGGCTGATATCCTTGAAGCTGTAGAAAGGCACATTCGTCACCATGGTCAAGCCCGCATAAAGTGTCAGGGCAAACATGAACCAGCGCACCTCTTCGCCCTGGACGCCAGCGTCGTCCATCAGCCAGATAAAGCCCGCGACCAGCGCCGCCGCGGCCGGCGAAGGCAGCCCCTGGAAAAACCGTTTGTCAACGACCGCCGTATTGACGTTGAACCGGGCGAGTCTGAGCGCGGCGCAGGCGCAGTAGACAAAAGCAGCAATCCAGCCCCAGCGGCCCAGGCTGGTCAGGGCCCACACGTAGGCAATCAGCGCAGGCGCCGCACCAAACGACACCATGTCGGACAGTGAGTCCATCTGTTCGCCAAAAGCACTCTGGGTGTTGGTCATGCGCGCCACACGGCCATCCAGGCTGTCGAGCACCATGGCTGCAAAGACGCCAATGGCCGCCTGGTCGAAGCGTCCGTTCATAGCCATCACGATGGCATAAAAACCGCCAAATAGTCCGGCCAGCGTGAACAGATTGGGCAGGATGTAGATGCCCTTGCGCCGCTTGCGCGTCAGGACTTCAATCGGAAACGGCTGGGAATCAGTGCCATCATGCATAAGTTATGCTCCTAACCCAAATTTCATGGGCGCTGACAGCTATTGAATTAATAGCGAATTGAGCGCAATTGCGGTAGCCGCCGTTGACATTGTGCCTTTCGAAGGGCCTGAGCAGGCTCCGACCGAACGGTAAGACGGCATACGCTCTGCAAACATCATTGATCTTCATGCAAGGAGGATACCAAACCACGGGCAACAAATAAAAAAGCCGCGCAACAATGTTGCACGGCTTCAAAAATCAGCGAATCCGGCTTGGCGCCGGCCCGACACGGCGATCAATTGCGGGATGGGTCGACCAGCTTGTTCTTCGCGATCCAGGGCATCATGGCGCGGAGTTTTTCGCCCACGATTTCGATCTGGTGCTCGGCGTTCAGGCGGCGGCGGCTCAGCAGCGTTGGCGCACCGACACGGTTTTCGAGCAGGAAGCTCTTGGCGTATTCGCCGGTCTGGATGTCCTTGAGGACTTGCTTCATGACCTTCTTGGTCTCGTCGGTCACGATGCGCGGGCCCGTGACGTACTCGCCGTATTCGGCGTTGTTCGAGATCGAGTAGTTCATGTTGGCGATGCCGCCTTCATAGATCAGGTCGACGATCAGCTTGAGTTCGTGCAGGCACTCGAAGTACGCCATTTCCGGCGCGTAGCCGGCTTCCACCAGCGTCTCGAAGCCGGCGCGGATCAGCTCGACGGTGCCGCCGCACAGCACGACCTGCTCGCCGAACAGATCGGTCTCGCACTCTTCCTTGAACGAGGTCTCGATGATGCCGGCGCGGCCGCCGCCGACGGCGGAAGCGTAGCTGAGGCCGAGGTCATGGGCGTTGCCCGAGGTGTCCTTGTGGATCGCGATCAGGCAGGGCACGCCGCCGCCGCGCTGATACTCCGAACGCACGGTGTGGCCGGGGCCCTTCGGCGCGATCATCAGCACGTCGAGGTCTTCGCGCGGGTCGAGCAGATTGAAGTGCACGTTGAGGCCGTGAGCGAACACCAGCGCCGCGCCCTGCTTCATGTTGTCGTGCATGTGCTCGCGGTAGATGTCGCCCTGCAATTCGTCGGGGGTCAGCATCATCATCAGGTCGGCCCACTTGGCGGCCTCGGCGACTTCCATCACCTTGAAGCCGGCGGCTTCCGCCTTCTTGGCCGAGGCCGAGCCCTTGCGCAGCGCGATCACCACGTCCTTGACGCCGGAATCCTTCAGGTTCAGCGCGTGGGCATGGCCCTGGCTGCCGTAGCCGACGATGCAGACCTTCTTGCCCTTGATCAGGTTCAGGTCGGCGTCGCGATCGTAGTAAACTCGCATGGTCGTTTCCTTATCGGCAACTCGGTTCGTTGCCCGTTCGAAGCAGTCGGTGGCGGCGCCCCCGACCATGAATTGCCGCCGGTTTCTAGGGCGACGTAAGCCGCGAGACAAGCCCGCGACGGTGATTTGTGCGTTTGCCGCAGCGCAACCGCGCGGCTCAGGCGATCTCCGGAAGCGGCGGCGGTCGCCGCGACAGCAGCATCACGGCGATACCGCAGACCACGACGATCATCCCGGCCAGCCTGATCGCGCCGAACTGTTCGCCGAACACGATGGCCGAGGCCCCTGCCCCGACGAACGGTACCAGCAATGCGAATGGCACCACCTGCGCCGCGGTATAATCCCGCAGCAGCCGGCCCCAGATCCAGTAGCCGAGCGTGGTGCCGAGCACCGCCAGCGCGAGGACGCAGGCCGCCGCCGGCAGCGAGACATGCGACAACGCCTGCCAGGTAGCGCCCGGCCCCTCGACGAACACCAGCACGCCGAGCAGCGGCACCATCGCCAGCAGACCGATCCACGCAAACAGATCGAGCATCGGCACGCCGGTGGCGCGGCGCAGCAGCAGGTTGGAGAACGCGAAGCTGATCGGCGCCGTCATTAGCACGGCAAAGGCGCCGACGCTGAAATCGTAACCCACGGTGAAGCAGATCAACAGCAGCCCGCACGTAGCGATGCCGATGCCGGCCACCTGCCACCGCGTCGGCAGCTCGCGCAAAAACAGCGCGGCAAAGGCCACCGTGAATAGCGCCTGGCTCTGCACGATCACCGCCGTCAGCCCCGCCGGCACCCCATGCGCGATGCCATAGGTCTG
>JAURVI010000020.1 GCA_030655515.1 Polaromonas sp.
GCTCTCTGCCCCCCCAGGGGGCTCATTTCCCTTGGGGCGGCCCGGCGGGAAATGTGGCCCCCACGTTCGCTCACTGACGTGTAGCTCTCTGCCCCCCCAGGGGGCTCATTTCCCTTGGGGCGGCCCGGCGGGAAATACGATCAATGGGAAGCTGGCGCAGGGTAGCTGACCTGTAGCACTTCGATATCCTTCAAACCGCCCGGCGTGGCCAGCCTCACTTCATCACCGGCGCGCGCCTTGAGCAAGGCGCGGGCGATGGGCGAAACCCAACTGACTTGGTTCAGCGCACTGTCCGCTTCATCGATCCCGAGAATGGTCACGGTCTGCGGGGCCTGATTGTCGTCAATATAGGTGACGGTGGCGCCAAAAAACACCTGATCGCTGCCGTGGTGTATGCCGGGGTCTGAAATTTCCGCGATCTCAAGGCGCTTGGTTAAAAACCGGATGCGCCGGTCAATCTCGCGCAGGCGTTTTTTGCCGTAGTGGTAGTCCCCGTTTTCCGACCGGTCGCCATTGCTGGCCGCCCAGTGAACGGCTTCAACCACTTGGGGACGCTCATTGTCGATCAGGTCCAGCAGCTCCGCCTTGAGCCTGGCATAGCCCTGGGGAGTCATGTAGTTTTTGCCGCCGGCCGGCAGTACCGGCGGAGTCGGATCGTCATCGTCGTTTGCGTCGGTTTCTTTGGTGAAAGCTTTGCTCATGATGAGCCTGCAACAGTGAAGTGGGCATCGTAACGAAAAAGCCCGCAACTTTCGTTGCGGGCTCTCGATTTTGGTGCGGCTGGCAGGAATTGAACCCACGACCCCTTGGTTCGTAGCCAAGTACTCTATCCAACTGAGCTACAGCCGCTAAGCCTGTAAATTATAGCGGGTAAAACCTTTGCGGTAAACTGGCTTCATGCAAAGCACTCAGCCCTCCGACAGCAAACGGAAACTCGCAGGTTTAACCAGGCGGGGAGTGCGTTCGCGCCTATTCAGCATGGCAAGCCATCAGCTACCTCCCTGGTGCTGAAAACAAAGGCAGATACCCGCAGGCAACACGCCGCCATAGCCAGGCTGGTGAAGATGTGCCAAGCGTCCCCAGTTGTTAAAACTGCCAGCCGAGGCATCACTGCGGAAGTACGCAGGGATCGCAACCGCGGACATGAGTGAACTGGTTGTACTCGATGCCAGCGTCCTGCGGGCGATTCCACTGCCATATCCGCAAACCAGCAAAGATTACGCCTGTACTGACTCAGCTTTGCTGCCATGAGGTGACCGCGAAGCTGGTGCGCAAGGTACCTCCGGCAGGGTTCGCCATCGAGATAGCAGACAGAAAGGCTAATTAGACCGCCAGCCGATAGGGCATTTCTAACCCATAGAATGGAGCAGCCAAGTACCCGTTGTTCGCCAACAGTGACTCGACGGTCTGTTCGCTCACACCGAAGCGGTCAGCGGCTTCTTCAAAGGCCGACTCGGTAAAGTCGTCCCCCAGGAATTCCACAAGAGATCTTATTGGGCAGAGGAACTCGGCAGCAAAAGCCCGCTGGTACTTCTGTCGGGAGGTCGCAAGGTCCGTCGATGCTAGCCAGTGAGCGGAGCCCTCTGGCTCTCGGAGATGATCACCGAGAAACCGTGAGAACTCGAAGCGCTTGGCAAGCCGGTGCCGCTTTCTAGGCACAAAGTTGAGGCAATTGTGGTCAACTGGCATCGCAACTGCCGCAGGGTGCCTCGAACTAGCGGACCAATGGTCAACCTGGTGTTCGGTGAGACCAAGCAGGCCGAGAAGGGTTGCATTGTCGATCAGTTCGTCCGCGTTGCCTATGTGCGCGCGCAACTGCCTCGCAGCTTCGACGCCTTTTTGCCAGGGTACCGTCTTTGTTCGCACTGGGCCAATATCCGAGGGTGCGATTTGAGGCCTTCCTCGTATCCCTTCGGTGGAGCCTAGTTCGGCGATCTCACCAAGTGCCGCGCCGTCGTCACGCCTGCCGTAAATGGGCGCGAGTTCTGACATCGCCGAATCGCCCATCTGATCCTGAAGCTTAAGCGCTTGAGTTATCACCTCCGCCGGACATTCTTCGGGGTCGAATCCCATCTGCGCTTCCAGGCGTCGTATGCGGCTCGTGGATCGGTCAGCACGATCCTCAAGGATGAGCTTCCAAAGCGCAGCCAACTCACTGTCATGTAAGCCCATCGCAGTGAGGCGATTTAAGACGGCACTGATGAAATTGTCAACACTTCGTTGGAAGTCGCCGATGTCGACAACCTGAGGCCCTTCAAGACCGCAAAGGTAGTTTACGGATTGTCCATGGGGGCTCGCTGCTGCAGCCCAGACGTTTATGACCTCCCCATCCGACGCAAACAATATCCTTGGCCATACGAATCCGTGATTGGCAGCTCCCAGCTCATGAGTCATCCGCCAATCGAGCGAAGGTCGAACCCCAGGCTTCGGTAATGGCTCCCAGTTCAATCGCCACCAAGATGACGCGAACCACATGGCAAGCGGGTAGGTCGAAACTAAGACGGAGTCACGGACCGTTTTCGACCAAATATCTTCATTACGGGTTAAGCAATTGTCACCTAGATAGATGGCGAACTGAGCTGACGTATGGCGAAAGGCGGGACCGTCTACCCCAACTGACAACCAATCGTGAGAAAAGCGAAGCTCAGTCATGGCCTTGGCCCCAACGCTTGACTACCTCGCTTGCCAACGGATCACTGTCAGGCATCGGATATCCGTGATAGCTGCCAACTACTGGGTTTTCCAACTGTGCTTCCAGAGGCACGCCCGCTTCTGTGACAGCCCATATGTTCTTTGGCCACCCGCTGTCATGTCGGTCGCTGACCAGACCTCTGCGCAGACCTTCTTGAAGCAGGTCGTGAGCAACAGCCCGACTGAATATCTTTGCGACGTCGCAAAGTGATTTACCACGTCTTGGGTCTGACGGCGGTGCAGGCCAAAATCGCCGGGATTTTTCTTGTGCTCAGGGTTGCCACCATAAGCAACCGTCTTGGCCAAATCGCACAGGCGTGTCAACTCCTCAGCACTTGGCTGAAGGAAGCGTCGCTTCGGATTAAATTGGTTGTAACGGGACTTCATGGCGTGATGCGGACCTTGTAATCGTGCCGAAGGTGGACTCCTCTCGCACGGAGTCCACTATCAGTTTACCCGACAAGGCACTTGGGATCGCGAATTGATTCTTGATACTTCGCGATGCACTGAAAAGCTGACTGAATTGGTTCGCACACATCCAATGTTCGCTTCTGACAACGATAAACTTCTGCTGCGGGTCGTCAAGAGCCGGTCATGAACGACCGTTGACTGGAGATCAATTGGGTTGCCGGTAAGCTGACACCGACGATCAGCAGCAAACGCTACCTAGCGGCGGCCGCATGCGCCGGTGCCACTGGGCAGTGATTGGCTTGAGCAGCGGCGGGCAGAACTAGCCAAATTGGACTTGCACATCCGGCGGTACGCTTAATGTCGAGCCATACCTTATTGAAGTTGTAGGGCCTGCGTTTCTCGTCTTTGCCAGGCTCCCCAAAGAAAATCAGATCGATGTCAATGGGGCGGATGGGGTTCGCCAGCGCCTTCTGAAACAAGGCTGTCGCCTCCGCTGACAGTGGCACGGTGCGAGGCAAGGTGTTCTTCGTTTCAAGCAGGCGCACCACGCGGCGAGATAGGTCGACCTGGCTGCGGCGAAGGGTCGTGATTTCCGATGACCGCATGCCGGTCTCAATGGCTATCCGCACAATCCATCTGAGCATCGGATTCGAGTGCTTATCAACCGCTTTGAAAAGCTTTGCTTCCTCGGCTGCGTCCAGACGCCGATTTCGACCCGGCCCCGGGGCAGGCCGTCGCACGTTCAAAACGGGGTTGTACGCAAGCCCTAGACCCCACTCCTTCAACGCCACGGTGAAGAGGTGCCCAAGCATGGCCAGTTCAAGACGAACGGTATTTGCGGCCCTTGGAATGGGCTCCCCGTCCTTACCCTTCCGGTCCTCACCGGCAAGGCGCTTGTCCCGGTACTGAGCAACCAACTCAGCCGTGACGGCGGCTAGGGAGTACTTGCCGAAAAACCCGATTAACGGGACCGACCGCTTCAATTCACCGCTTTGCGTCAATGGCCGTTTAGTTGGCGTAACTTCGGCCAGATAGCGCTGCATCGCCTTTTCGAAGGTGAGCCGCTCCGATGGCCCGCGCTGGATGAACAGCCCGCGAACCATGTCGTCCTCAGCGCGGCGCGCCCAGTCGTCGGCATCCTTCTTGAGCCGAAAAGTCTTGATGGTGGTGGGGAAGCCAGCCTTCCGAATGACTGCTTTCCAGGTGCCCGAAGGCGTCTTAACGATGGTTGCCATGGGGCCTCGGTACAGTGTGCGCGTTCCACCACTGTACCGAACCACTGAAAAGCGGCATCTTCTAAAAGGCCGAATCGCCCGGAAACCCGCATGAATAAATGGTAGGGCGTGTTGGACTTGAACCAACGACCAAAGGATTATGAGTCCTCTGCTCTAACCAACTGAGCTAACGCCCCACGTCACCAAGGCAGATTGTAAGGCGCTACTTGCTGTGGCTCAGCGCGCTGCTCACCATTTTGGCGGTAATGTCGACGATCTGGATCATTTTTTCGTAAGGCATGCGCATCGGCCCGATGACGCCCAGCGTGCCCACGACTTTTCCGTCCACCTCGTAAGGCGCGGTCACCACCGACAGTTCCTGGTAAGGGACAACCTGGCTCTCGCCGCCAATGTAGATACGTACGCCTTCGGCGCGGCTGGAAATGTCAAGCAGGCGCATGAGCTGGGCCTTTTGCTCGAACAGGTCAAACAGTTTGCGCAAATTGCCCATGTCGCCCGAAAAATCGCTGACGGCGAGCAGGTTGCGCTCGCCCGAGATCACCACCTCGTCGCGCGACTCGATCACTTCGGAGCTGACCTGCACCGCCGCCTGCATCAGGCTGGCGATCTCGCCGCGCAGAGCTTCCACCTCGCGCTGCAGCCGCTCGCGGACTTCCTCGATCGCCATGCCCGCATAGTGCGAGTTGAGGAAGTTGGACGTTTCGATGAGCTGGCTCTGGGTGTAGTCGGTTTCGGTAAAAATCACGCGGTTTTGCACATCGCCATCGGGCGAGACGATGATGACCAGGAAACGTTTTTCGGACAGGCGCAAAAACTCGATGTGCCGGAACACCGAAGTGCGGCGCGGGGCCATCACGACACCGACAAACTGCGACAGGTTCGACAGGATGTTGGCGGCATTGCTGAAAACTTTTTGCGGCTGGTCCGGCGCCAGACGGGGCGGGGCCAGCGAACCGACGGCTGAAAGCTGGTCCCGCTGCACCGTCAGCATGGTGTCCACGAACAGGCGGTAACCGCGCGCGGTCGGGATGCGACCAGCCGAGGTGTGCGGACTGACGATCAGGCCGAGTTCTTCCAGATCACTCATGACGTTGCGTATCGTGGCCGGCGACAGCTCCAGTCCGGAGGCTTTGGACAGCGTGCGCGAGCCGACCGGCTGGCCGTCGGCAATGTAGCGCTCGACAAGCGCTTTGAGCAACCGGCGGGCGCGTTCATCAAGCATGGGGACATTCTACGAAGCTTGGGTCACATGTTGTGATGTAATTTGGCGATGAAGTCGCAATTTCGTCACGTCGCCCTCATCGGGAAGTACCACGCGCAAGGTTCACGCTCTGCCCTGGAGGAAATTGCCAATTTTCTGCACACCCAGGGTTGCGAGGTGACGCTGGAAAAAGACACGGCCAGCAACACCGGCCTGATGCAGTACCCGGTGCTCGACGTGGCCGGCGTGGGCAAGCATTGCGACCTGGCGCTGGTCGTCGGCGGCGACGGCACCATGCTGGGCATAGGCCGGCAGTTGGCCCAGTTTGGCGTGCCCCTGGTGGGCATCAACCAGGGGCGGCTGGGCTTTATCACCGACATCGCCTTTGAGGATTTTCAGGCCGCGCTGGAGCCCATGCTGCGCGGCGAATTCGAGGAAGACCGGCGCTGGATGATGCAGGCCCAGGTGGTGCGCGACGGCCGCTGCGTCTTCAGCGCCACCGCGATGAACGACGTGGTGGTCAACCGCGGAGCCACCTCCGGCATGGTCGAGCTCAGGGTGGAGGTCGACGGCCGTTTTGTTGCCAACCAGCGGGCTGACGGCCTGATCATCGCGTCACCGACCGGCTCCACCGCCTACGCGCTGTCAGCCGGTGGCCCGCTGCTGCATCCCTCGATTCCCGGCTGGGTGCTGGTGCCGATTGCACCGCACACGCTGTCGAACCGGCCCATTGTGCTGTCCGACGCCGGCGAGATCACGGTGGAAATCGTCGCGGGCCGCGATGCCAGCGCCAATTTCGACATGCAGTCACTGGCCAGCCTGCTGCATGGCGACCGCATCAGCGTCAGGCGTTCGGACTACCAGATGCGTTTCTTGCACCCCAGGGGCTGGAGCTACTTCGATACCTTGCGCAAAAAGCTTCACTGGAATGAAGGTGCCGCATGAGCCTTAAAAGCATTTCCCTGCGTGACTTTGTCATCGTCCGCGAGCTCGCGTTGGAACTGGAGGGTGGCTTTACCGTTCTCACCGGCGAAACCGGCGCCGGCAAATCGATACTGATAGACGCCCTGCAACTGGCGCTGGGGGCGCGCGCAGACGCCAGCGTGGTGCGCGAAGGCGCGCTGCGCTGCGAGATCAGCGCCACCTTTGATGCGCCGGCCCAACTGGACACCTGGCTGGATCAGGCCGGGTTGACCGCCGATGATGATTTGCTGCTGCGCCGCACGGTTGATGCCCAGGGCAAAAGCCGGGCCTGGATCAACGGCAGCCCGGCCACCGCAACGCAGTTGCGCGAGATCGCCGACCTGCTGGTTGACATCCATGGCCAGCATGCCTGGCAAAGCCTGACCCGGCCCGATGCGGTGCGGGGTTTGCTCGATGCCTACGCCGGCCTGCCCGCCCTGCCGCTGGCGCAGCCATGGCAGGCCTGGCGCAGCGCGCACAAGGCGCTGCTGGAGGCGCGCGATGCGCAAGACAGCCTGCAGCGCGAGCGCGAACGTCTGGCCTGGCAGATCGGCGAGCTCGACAAGCTGGCGCCCGGCGCCGACGAGTGGGAAGAACTCAACACCCAGCACAGCCGCCTGTCCAATGTGCAGGCCCTTCGCGACGCCGTGCAAACCGCGGTGGACGCGCTGCTGGAGTCCGACGGCAACGCCACCGCCCTGCTGGGACGGGCGCTGACAGCGTTGCAAAATCAGGCGCACATTGAGCCAGAATTCAAAGGACTCACCGAGGTTTTGGGCAGCGCCCTGGCGCAGGTCGAGGATGCCGTGCATTCGCTGCATGGCTACGCGCGCCACGCCGAACCGGAGCCGCAGCAGCTCGCCGAGCTCGATGAACGCCTGTCGCTCTGGGTCAGCCTGGCACGCCGCTACAAACGCCCGCCCGCCGAGCTGCCGGAGCTGCTGGCCGCCTGGCGCAGCGAGCTGCAAAAGCTCGATGCGGCGGCCGATCTGGCCGGTCTGGAAAAAGCCGAGCAGTCGGCCAGAACCGCTTATATGGAAGAAGCGCGTGCCGCATCCAAAGCCCGCGCCAAAGCCGCCCCCTTGCTGGCCAAGGCCATCACCCAGGCCATGCAGGGGCTGGGCATGCAGGGCGGCAAGTTTGAAGTCGCGCTGGTCAAACTGGAGCAGCCCGCGCAGCATGGGCTGGAGCAGGCCGAGTTTCTGGTGGCAGGCCACAGCGGCAGCACACCGCGTCCGGTCGGCAAGGTCGCATCGGGCGGCGAGTTGTCGCGCATCGCGCTGGCGATCGCGGTCACCACCAGCGAGCTCGGGCAGGCGCAAACCCTGATATTCGACGAAGTGGATTCCGGCGTCGGCGGCGCTGTCGCGGAAACCGTGGGTCGCCTGATGAAGCAACTGGGCAAGGATCGCCAGGTCCTGGCCGTCACCCATCTGCCCCAGGTGGCGGCCTGCGCCGACCAGCACCTGATGGTCGCCAAACGCACCGACGGGGGCCAGACCACCAGCATGGTCGAAGCGGTCCGCGGCGAGCCGCGGGTCGCCGAGATTGCCCGCATGCTGGGCGGCGAAAAACTCTCGGGCCAGGCGCTGGCCCATGCCAAGGAGATGCTGGGACAATGACCTCCGTCCTCCACTTGGTGCTGATCACCGGCATGTCCGGCTCAGGCAAATCGGTCGCGCTGAACGCGCTGGAAGACGCGGGCTACTACTGCGTGGACAACCTGCCACCGGAACTGCTCCTGCCGTTTGTCGCGCTGGAGAAAAAACATGGCGCCAGCAAGGTGGCCATTGCGATGGACGTGCGCAGCGCCACCTCGCTGCCGCTGGTGCCGCAGCAGCTCAGGCAACTGGGCGAGCAGGGGGTGGCGGTGCAGTCGATTTTTCTCGATGCCAGCACCGACACGCTGGTGCGGCGCTTTTCCGAAACCCGGCGGCTGCACCCGCTGTCGCGCCAGGATGCCTCGGACCAGCAACGCGCGCTGGTCGACGCCATTGATGAAGAACGCGGGCTGCTCGGCGATCTGCGCGAGCAAGCCCACGTGATAGACACCAGCATGATTCGCTCATCCCAGCTTCAGGGCTATGTGAAGGCGCTGATTGCTTCACCGGCCACCCAGTTGACCCTGGTGTTTGAATCGTTTGCCTTCAAGCGCGGCGTTCCGGTCGATGCCGACTATGTGTTTGATGTGCGCATGCTGCCGAATCCGCACTATGAATCCGACTTGCGGCACCTGACCGGCAAGGACGACGCGGTGGCGAACTTCCTGCAGGGCCATGCCGAGGTCGGCGACATGGCCCTGCACATCGAGCAATTCATCAGCCACTGGCTGCAGGCGCTGGTGCGGGATCACCGGAGCTACGTGACGGTGGCCATCGGCTGCACCGGCGGCCAGCACCGCTCGGTCTACCTGGTCGAGCAGTTGGCCCGTGCCTTCAGCCCGCATTGGGTCACACTCAAGCGCCATCGGGAACTCGACGCAGCGCTGTAAGCCAGGGCAGGCGGAAAACCGCTCTGGTTCGGTTGGCGTTACGCCAGCAACGTCCTGATCGGTGCGGGCAGGCCCAAGCCGGTCCACGCGTCCCGCTCAAACCAGGCTCCACCGCCCGGCAGGCTGGCGGCTTTGGCCTCGCTCGCCGACAGCGCCAGCCGCATGGGCGACAGGCGCAAGTCCTTGTGGGTCAGCACATGCACGAAGGGCTGGATCGGCGTCAGGCGGGTCTGCAGGCGCGCCGGCAGCGTGGCCAGCAATTCATCTTCGCTGCCGAACACCGGAAAACAATAGAGGCCGCCCCAGATGCCGGACACGGCGCGGCGCGCCAGCCAGACCGCACCGTCGGCTTGCTGCGCCCACAACAGGCTGAGCGACTGGGCGCTGCGTTTGAGCTTGCGGGTCTTGACGGGATAGTTTTCCGGCGTGCCGCCGGCAAAGCCCCGGCACACGGCCTGCACCGGACAGAGCAGGCACGAGGGCTGGCGCGTGGTGCAAACCGTCGCCCCCAGATCCATCAGACCCTGCGTGTAACGCGGCATGGCGTCAAGCAGACCGCGCCGTGGCAACAGCGCCGTAGCCATGGCCCACAGCGCGCGTTCCTGAGCGCTGTGGGCCAGATCACCTGAAAACCCGGTCACACGCGCCAGCACCCGCTTGACGTTGCCGTCCAGGATGGCCACCCGCTCGGCAAAGCAGAAGGAAGCTATCGCCGCCGCGGTGGAGCGCCCTATGCCGGGCAGGGTTTGCAGCAGATCGGCCGTCCGCGGAAATTGCCCGCCATGCACGCGCATGATGTCCTGCGCACAGCGGTGCAGGTTGCGGGCCCGGCTGTAGTAGCCCAGGCCACTCCATAAACCCAGCACATCATCGAGCTTTGCTGCGGCCAGGTCGGCCACCGCCGGAAAACGCTGCACAAACTTGGCGTAGTAGTCCAGCACCGTGGCCACCTGGGTCTGCTGCAGCATGATTTCCGACAGCCAGACGCGGTAAGGGTCGCGCGTGTTCTGCCAGGGCAGGCTGTTGCGGCCATGGCTTTTTTGCCAGTACACGACCTGGGCGGAAAAACCGGGGGCAAGCACAGCCCCCTCGGGGGGTAGCATCATGCGCGCTCAGACGGCCTGGGTCATCGCGGCGTCTTGGGCCGCCGATACGGGTTCTTTTTTCTGCGCCGGCGCGTCGAGCAGCCGGGCCGTCAATTCGTCCAGCTTGCCGTCCAGTTCGTCAAGTGTTCGCTCATGCGCATCAATTTCATCAATGCGTTCATCCAGGCCGGCAGCGGCCTGCTCGATGCGCTCAATCGCTTCGAGGCGGCGGCCGAAGTTGCGCCGCCGCTCTTTGAGCTGGGCATCGAGCTGGGAGGCGGCCGACTTGTTCCACAACTCGACCTCGCCCAGCGCCGTTTCGTAGACCACGCGCAACCGGGTCGCCAGGGCACGAACCAGCCGCTCGGAAAACTCCGGCTGGGCCAGTTTGAGGATGTTGGCGACGCCCAGGTACTGCAAATGGCTGCGTTCGATCTGTTCCAGGTCCAACAGGAAGCGGCTCATCTCGGGTTCTTTGGGCGCCTGCAGGGAAAGGCCGAATTCGGAATTGAGCTGTTTGAACGATCCCCCCAGCATGTTCTGGATTTCGGCGCTGGTGCTCTGGGCTTTTTGCAGCCCTTCGCGCAAGCGCGCAAAGGTCTGGCCATAGGCTTTTTTGACGCCGAGCTTGATGCCCGGCTGCTTGAGCGCGTCTGTCAGTTGCGCCAGCTCCGATTTGAGCGTGGGGGTGCCCAGCAGGTGGAACACCTCCCTGAGCAGCTTCAGGTGGATGGATCGCACAGCCTGTATTTTGGCGCCGCTGGCGTTGAACTCGACCTGCTCCTGCTCGATCCGGGAGCGCATGTGCTTGATCACCGAGACGTTCTTGCCGCGCAGGCCGCGCAGTTCAATCATCTGCTCGGCCAGATCGCGGCGCCGGATATGGATGACCCGGCTCGCCTCGGCGCGAAGCTCGACCATGCCGCCAGCCACCGCCGAGCGCAGTATCTTCTGCCGCTGCCCCATCACGCCCTGCGCCAGCGCCTGCTCCAGCCCCGGCAGGCGGCTGGCGCGAAGCAGCTTGTTGTCGCGGGTGACTTTGGCCACCAGCCCCTTTTGGGCCGAAACCGGAATGATCTGCGACATCGGCAGCCCGAGAATCTCCGCAGACGTTGCCCGCTGCCGGTCTATCTGCGCCTCGATCTGCTCAGGTGAACTCAGCGCATCCCACAAGGTATCGATCTTGTTGAGCACCACCAGGCGGGTGTCTTTATCTTCACCGTCGGTGATCAGGTGTTCACGCCAGATCGCAAGATCGGATTTGGTGACCCCCGTGTCGGCCGCCAGGATGAACACCACCGCATGGGCTTGTGGAATCAGGCTGACCGTCAGTTCCGGTTCGGCGCCAATCGCGTTGAGTCCCGGCGTATCCAGAATGACCAGTCCCTGCTTGAGCAGCGGGTGGGCGATATTGATCAGGGCATGGCGCCATTTTGGCACTTCGATCATGCCGTCGGCATCGACCCGCGGATTGTCGTCCGGCGTTTCATCGTGCCAGAAACCCAGCGCGCGGGCTTCCTCGCGGGTGACACGGCGGACCTCGGCCACTTTCTCGAAGGCCTGCGCCAGTTGCGCGGGATCGTTCACATCGAGGTCTATGCGCGTCCATTTTTCCGGAACCATGCGCCACTCCATCAGCGCCTGGGTTTTCAGCCGGGTCTCGATCGGCAGCAGTCGCAGACAGGGCGGCACTTCGGCGTCGTAGCCGAGCTCCGTCGGGCACATGGTGGTGCGGCCGGCGCTGGCCGGCATGATGCGTCGACCGTAACCGGCAAAAAAGAGCGCATTGATCAGTTCGGATTTACCGCGGGAAAATTCAGCGACAAAGGCCACCATGACCTTGTCCGAGCGCATCTGCGACTCCAGCCGGAGCAGACGCTCTTCAACGGCGGCATTGAGCAGGTCATGGTCTTTCAGCCATTCAGACAAGAGCTTGAGCCGCAGGGCGAACTCGCGCCGCCACGCGCCGTGCTGGTCGAATTTTTCGTTAAAAGACATGGTTGACCGTAGACATAAGTCGATCAATATAGCATCGCCTCCCGAATACGGGGAGCCGGGAATTCAGGGTTTCTGGCATTTGGCACAGAAAAAAGTGGCGCGCTGTCCCTGCCGGAGAGTCCTGATCGGAGCCGCACAGACCTTGCAGGGCAGTCCGGCACGGTCATAAACCATGGCGTCCAACTGAAAATAACCGCTTTCGCCTTTGGCATTGGAAAAGTCCTTCAAGGTGCTGCCGCCCTTGGCAAGGGCTTGCGCCAGCACCGCGCGAATCGCCGCATGCAGCTTGGCGGCCCGCGGTTTGCTCAGGCGTGCGGCCCGCACGGTCGGGCGGATCCCGGCCATGAACAAAGCCTCGGAAGCGTAAATATTACCCACACCGACAACGATGTCCCCGGCCAGCAGAACCTGCTTGATCGCCGCCTGCCGGCGCTGCAAAGCCCGGTGAAAAACCAGTGCATCGAAGGCATCCGTCAGGGGCTCCACACCCAGGCGACCCAGGAGTTTTCGCGCAACTGCGTCGCTCTCGGTGGGCGCATGGACGACGGCGCCGAAACGGCGGGGATCGTGCAGGCGCAGGCTGCCCGCCGTGGTCTGCATTTCAAAGTGGTCATGCTTGCCTAATGGCGGCAGTTCGCCGCCAAAGCCCAGACTGCCGGACATGCCCAGATGAATCAGCAACAGGCCGCCGGTGGTGTCGAGCAACAGGTACTTGCCGCGCCTGCGCACCTGCAGCACGGTGTGACCCACCAGTTGCGAGGTTTCACAGCCCAGGGGCCAGCGCAGCGGCTTGCCCATCTGCAGGGCAATGATTTTTGCGCCGGCAATGCGGTCGGCAAAACTCAGACGGGTCACTTCAACTTCGGGCAATTCAGGCATGGGTTCGCAGATATTCAATAAGGACGGCCTACGCAGGCGCAAAGCTCGGGATGCTCCCTTGAATTATCATGGCTCGATGAAACAACTCCTCTGCGTTTTCAGCGTGCTATGGCTGGCCCTGCCAGCGGTGCCGGCCCAACCCGTTTCGCCTGGGCCGGCGTTGCCTCCCGCCGCGCTGTCGGACGTCACGTCGCCGTCCAGTCTGGACGGCGAGCTGTTCTACCAGTTGCTGATCGGCGAAATCAAGACGCGCGACGGCGAAGTTGCCACCGGCTTTGCGCTGATTCTGGACGCCGCACGCAAAAGCAACAATGCGCAGTTGTATCAGCGGGCCGCCGACATTGCCCTGCAATCGCGCTCGGGCGACGCGGCGCTGCAGGCCGCGCGGGCCTGGGCCCAAGCCCAGCCGGCTTCCCGGGAAGCCAATCGTTATGTGCTGCAAATCCTGATCGCGCTGAACCGCATCAGCGAAACAGCCGAGCCGCTGAAGACGCAAGTACGGCTGGCACCGCTGGCCGAACGGTCGCTGGCCATCGCAGGCCTGCCCCGTTTTTACGCCCGGGCCAGCGACAAAAAACTGGCTGCAAGCGTGCTCGAACAGGCCCTGGCCAACGAGCTCAGCGCGCACGCCACCGGCGCAGCCGCCTGGACGGCCGTCGGGCACATGCGGCTGGCAGCCGGCGAGATGCCTGGCGCGCTCGCCGCCGCTGAACTCGCGCAGGCACTGGAGCCGCTCGCCGAAGGGCCGGCCCTGCTGGCGCTCGAACTGATGGCCCCCAAGCTGCCGCGCGCAGAAAGCCTGGTTCAAAAATACCTGGACGCCAACCCCCAAGCCCTGCCCGCAGTCCGCATGGCCTATGCCCGCACCCTGCTCGACGCCCAGCGTTACGCCGAAGCCGGCGTGCAACTGCAGGCCGTCACCCGGGACAAGCCCGACTACCCGGAAGGCTGGCTGGTACTGGGCTCTTTGCAGTTGCAGGACAACCAGTTGGCGGCGGCGCAAACCTCCTTGCTGCGTTTTGTCGAGCTGGCCCAACGAGGCCAAACACAGGCGCAGGAGCAGACCAGCCGCGGTTTGTCGCAGGCCTATTTATCGCTGGCGCAGTTGGCGGAAAAGCGCAAGGACTTTGCCGCCGCAGAAAACTGGTTGGACAAAATTTCAAATTCACAGGAACTCGTTCAGGCGCAGACGCGGCGCGCCTCGCTGCTGGCCAAACAGGGCCAGTTGGCGCAGGCGCGCCAACTGATCCGGCAACTGCCCGAACGCAACCCGGAAGATGCGCGCATCAAGCTGATGGCCGAAATCGACCTGCTTCGCGAGCAAAAGGAGTACCGCAGCGCCTACCAGTTGCTGGCGCAAGCGGTGGCGCTGTTCCCGAATGAGCCGGAGCTTCTTTACGATCAGGCGATGATGGCCGAAAAACTCGACCTGCTGCCTGAAATGGAGCGCCTGCTGCGCCAACTGATTCAGCTCAAACCCGACCACCACCACGCCTACAACGCGCTGGGCTACTCGCTGGCCGATCGCAACGTGCGTCTGCCCGAGGCCAAGGAACTGATCCAGAAAGCGCTGGCGTATGCGCCGGCGGACCCCTTCATCAGGGACAGTCTGGGCTGGGTCGAGTTCCGCCTGGGCAACAAGGCCGAAGCCTTGAGGATTTTTGATGCCGCCTACAAAGCCAAACCCGATGCAGAAATTGCCGCGCATTTCGGCGAGGTTCTGTGGAGCCTGGGCCAGCGCGACAAAGCCATCGCCGTCTGGAAAGAGGGGCTGCTGCTCAATCCGGATAACGACACGCTGGTCGAAACGCTCAAACGGCTGCGGGTCAAACTGTAGGGATTTGATCTTGCCTACCTTGCTGCGGCGCTCCATTGCCCTCCTTTCGAGCCTTTCATTCGCTGCTGTTTTTATGGCTGGTTGCGCCCATCCGACGGCGGCTACGGGCCGCAACAATGATGCGACCCATCCGGCCTGGACCGGGCGCCTCAGCCTGCAAGTCCACAGCGAGCCGCCGCAGGCTTTTTTTGCCGGTTTTGAGCTCAAGGGCAACCCTGCGCAGGGTGAGCTGACGCTGAGCAGCCCGCTTGGCAACAGCCTGGCCGTGCTGCGCTGGTCGCCGCAGGAAGCCGTGCTCGACTCCGGCAACCAGGTTCAGCGATTTGCTTCGGTCGATGAACTGATCGAAACAGCCACCGGTGCGGCGATTCCGCTGCCGGCGCTGTTTGACTGGCTGGGCGGCAGAAACACCGCCGCGGGCGGCTGGAGCGCTGACCTGTCGCAGCAGGCCGATGGGCGCATTTCGGCCAGCCGGACAGCGCCGCAACCACGCACCGACCTGCGCGTCGTGCTGACCCCATGATCAAACCGATTCGTCCGGTTCCGCTGAAGGCGATCTACGATGTCGCGGCGCCAGCCAAACTCAACCTGTTTTTGCACATCACCGGGCGCCGGCCCGACGGTTACCACTTGCTGCAATCGGTGTTCATGCTGATCGACTGGTGCGATACGCTGCACTTCGAACTACGCACCGATGGCCGGATCACCCGCACCGATCTGGGGGCGAAGGCCGACGGGATGCTTCCGGCCGAAGACCTGGTGGTGCGCGCCGCCCGGGCGCTGCAAAGCGCCTGCGGCACACCGCTGGGGGTACACATCGGGCTGGAAAAGCGCATTCCTTCCCAGGCCGGCATGGGGGGCGGCTCGTCCGACGCCGCCAGTTGCCTCTTGGGCCTGCAACGTTTGTGGGGCGTCCGGTTGCCGGTTGAACAGCTTCAGACCATCGCCCTCGGCCTGGGAGCCGATGTGCCGTTTTTTCTCAGTGGCGGCAACGCCTGGGTCGAAGGTGTCGGCGAAAAAATCACGCCGCTGGCGCTGCCCGCCGCCCGCTTTGTGGTGGTCAAACCCGCCGCCGGTCTGCGGACCGAGGCTATTTTTCGGGCGCCAGAGCTCAAACGCAATACAGAAACTGCTACAATTCAAAGCTTTGCTGCAAACGCAACTGGCTCTGTTTTTGGATTTGGCCATAACGACTTGCAGCCAGTCGCACAAACCTTGTGTCCGCAGCTTGGCCAATCGCTCGATTGGCTGTCCAGGCAGCATTTGCAAGGCCGCATGACTGGCTCGGGAAGTGCTGTGTTTGCGCATCTGTTGCACGACAGGGAGTTGGCGGTCGCCCCAGGCGACTGGCAGATTCGCAAGTGCAGCAATCTGGAGACACATCCTCTGGCCGGTTGGTAAAATGACGGCCACGAAATTGGTTTCCAGAAGCAACGATTACCGGGTTGATGGCCGGCGCCTGCGGATTGTCTTTTTTTGACAGTGTGCGGGTGTTGGCAGTGAACCTGTGTAGGGGTGTCGCCAAGTTGGTTAAGGCACCGGATTTTGATTCCGGCATTCGCAGGTTCGACTCCTTCCACCCCTGCCAAATTTTTTGGACTCCTCAAAATGGAGTCCGTGTTTTCAGTGCGTTTACTGCTTTCATACTTTCAGCCACGTTCCCTTTCTAGACACTAGTACTGCAACCCAGAAGTAGCCGGGCCACACATGCAAACGCACCACCCCGACTTCCTGCTTTTCACCGGAAACGCCAATCCGGGCATGGCCTCCGAAATTGCCCAGAATCTGGGGATTTCTCTGGGTGCGGCCCATGTGGGGCGTTTTTCCGATGGCGAAGTAACGGTCGAGATCCAGCAAAACGTGCGGGCACGCGATGTATTCGTGGTGCAGTCCACTTGTGCGCCGACCAATGAAAACCTGATGGAACTGCTGATCATGGTGGACGCGCTCAAACGCGCATCGGCAGAACGCATTTCCGCGGTCATCCCCTATTTTGGCTACGCCCGGCAAGACCGGCGACCACGCTCGGCGCGCGTACCGATCAGCGCCAAGGTGGTGGCCAACATGCTGCAGGCCGTGGGCGTCTCGCGCGTCCTGACGATGGACCTGCATGCCGACCAGATTCAGGGCTTTTTTGACATCCCGGTCGACAATATTTATGCCTCGCCGGTGCTGCTGGGCGACCTTCGCCAGAAGAGCTACAACGACCTGATGGTGGTCTCGCCCGATGTCGGCGGCGTCGTGCGCGCCAGAGCTCTGGCCAAACAGCTCGGCTGCGACATGGCCATCATCGACAAGCGCCGGCCCAAGGCCAATGTGTCGGAAGTGATGCACGTCATCGGCGATATCGACGGCCGCAACTGCGTCATCATGGACGACATGATCGACACGGCCGGCACACTGGTCAAGGCGGCCGAAGTTCTGAAAGAACGCGGCGCCAAAAAAGTCTATGCCTACTGCACGCACCCGATTTTTTCGGGTCCGGCCATCGAACGCATTGCGCAGGGCGGTGCACTCGATGAAGTGGTGATTACCAACACCATTCCGCTCAGCCAGCACGCGCAGGACTGCAAAAAAATTCGCCAACTCTCCGTGGCCCCGCTGATTGCCGAAACAATCCAGCGCATCGCCAGGGGAGAGTCGGTCATGAGTTTGTTCTCGGACCAGGACAATCTGTTCTGAACCGGGACAAAAAGCCGGCTGCATTCGTGCGGCCTTTTTATGTCGGGGTGAGCTGGTCGCGGCACACCTCTTTTGGAGAAATCGTATGAAATTCGTCGCTTTTGAGCGCGCCAGGCAGGGCACGGGTGCGAGCCGCCGTCTCCGCATCACAGGCCGCACGCCGGGCATCGTCTACGGTGGCAACGGTCAACCGTCGCTGATCGAACTCGATCACAACGCACTGTGGCACGCCATCAAGAAAGAAGCTTTCCACGCCACCATCCTCGAGATGGAAATGGCCGGAAAAACCGAGAAGGTTTTGCTGCGCGATCTGCAAATGCACCCGTTCAAGCAACAGGTGCTGCACATCGACTTCCAGCGCGTTGACGCCAAAACCCGCCTGACCATGAAAGTGCCGCTGCACTACAGCGGCGAGGAAGAGTCGCCCGCGGTCAAAGCCGAGAACTGCCTGGTCAACCATGTGCTGACCGAGCTGAGCATCTCCTGCCTGCCCCAAGACCTGCCCGAGTTCATTGCCATCGACCTGAGCGGCCTGAAAAAAGGCAGCTCGCTGCATGTCAATGACATCACCCTGCCCAAAGGCGTGAAGTTCGTGGCCAAGGGCCAGGACAACCCGGTTCTGGTGTCGGTCTCGGCTATCGTCGAGGAAGTTGAAGCCGCACCGGCAGAAGGCGCTGCTGCGCCTGCAGTTGCAGATGCCAAGGCGGCTGCCGGCAAAGACAAAGACGCAAAACCTGCCGCAAAACCTGCTGCGAAGAAATAACGCTTTCTCGCCGGCACCTTGCGGCCCATGTCCTCGGAACGGGGCATGGGCCGTTTTCATGGGGCCGCGATAATCGGCGCAGCGCCCGGCCAATTGGCAAGGCATTGACACATCATGATCAAACTCTTTGTTGGCCTGGGCAACCCGGGCGCTGAATACGAAGCGACCCGCCACAACGCCGGTTTCTGGTGGACGGACGCGCTGGCGCGTGATCTCAAGGTGACGCTGACACGGGACAAAAATTGCCACGGCCGCGTTGCCCGCACAGTTGTCAATGGGCAAACCGTCTGGCTGCTCGAGCCGATGACCTTCATGAATCTGTCGGGCAAATCGGTCGCCGCACTGGCGCGCTTTTTCAAGGTCGCGCCCGAAGAGATTCTGGTCGCCCACGATGACCTCGACATCGTCCCCGGCCAGGTCAAGCTCAAGTTCGGCGGCAGCCACGCCGGCCACAACGGTTTGCGCGACATTCATGCCCAGCTCGGCAGCGGCGACTACTGGCGCCTGCGCATTGGTGTCGGGCATCCGGGCGTGAAGTCCGAAGTGATCGACTGGGTATTGAAGAAACCGTCGCAGGAGCACCGCCTTGCGATTGAGGCCGGCATTGCCCGCGCGCTTCAAGCCGTGCCGGCGCTGCTGGCCGGCGAGATGGAAAAGGCCACGATGCTGATCCACACCAGCGTAGCGCCGCGGCCGAAACCGCCGCGCAAGCCTGGGGCGGATACGCCTGGGAACGATTAACCGCTGCTATTTTTTTGCTGTCGTCGGCTCGACCGCTTGTGGTTTGCCCGCAAAGGCCAAGTTCGCGACGGCTTCGACAGGCTCAACCTGCAATCGCTGGTATTTCCGCCAAAGCGTTTCCCGACTCTCGATGAAGGCCGGGTTGACCGGAATACAGGCGACCGGGCAGACCTGCACACACTGCGGCTCGTCGAAATGCCCGACACACTCGGTGCATTTGTGCGGATCGATTTCGTAAATTTCCTTGCCCAGGTAGATGGCCTGGTTCGGGCATTCGGGCTCGCACACGTCGCAGTTGATGCATTCATCGGTGATCAGCAAGGCCATGGTTCAAGCGTCCTTCTGCGCACCCGCGGTGTACGCCTGCCGCAGCGCCGCGGTCACATGAGCGCTGACCATCTGGCCCACATCGCCGCCAAGCTTGCTGATCTCGCGCACCAGCGTGCTGCTGATGCATTGCAATGGCGCATCGGGCAGCAGAAACACCGTCTCTACCTTAGGAAGCAGCTTGCGGTTCATCGCGGCCATCTGGGCTTCGTAGTCAAAATCGGTCAGGTTGCGGATGCCGCGCACGACGGCCACCGCCTGCTGCGCAGCGCAAAAATCCATGATCAAACCGTCAAAGGGCAGCACGCTGACATTGGCGATGCCCCGGGTTTCGTCCTGCACTTGCCGCAGGCGCGCGTCCAGGCTGAACAAGGTCTTTTTGTGGTGCGCCACCGCGACGCCGATGATGAGCCGGTCAAACAGGCTGGAGGCCCGGCGCACGATATCTTCGTGGCCCAGCGTGAAGGGGTCGAACGTGCCGGAATAAACCGCGATGCGGGAGTATGTCGCCATGAAGCAATTATGCCCGGCTGGCCGCAGGGCCAGGGGGTGCTCAGGCCGGCTCGACCTTGCGGGTCAGCAAATGAAAATGAACTGCGCCGGCCTTGCCGGTGCGATAGGCCTGCAAACCGTAAACGGCAAGCGCCTCGCCGGTCCAGGCTCGGGGCGCCTCCAGGTAGACATAACCGGGATCGGCCACCGCCTGCGCAGCCGCCTTGAGCGCAGGCTCGAACAGCGGCGTATCAAAAGGCGGATCCAGCAGCACCAGTTGCATACTGCCGGGTGCCTGCCGCCTGAGCATGGCAATACCGTCGCCGCGCTCCACCTTCACCATGGATGCATGCAGCTTGCGTTGCAGCGCCTTGAGCTGAGCCACCAGGGTGGCGTCCTGCTCGCACAGCAGCACCTCGGCAGCACCCCGCGAGGCGGCTTCAAAGCCCAGCGCGCCGGTACCGGCAAAAGCATCGACGCAACGCCAGCCGGTCAAGTCCTGGCCCAGCCAGTTGAACAGGGTCTCGCGCACGCGGTCGGGTGTGGGACGCAGGCCGGGCTTGTCGGCCACCGGCAGCTTGCTGCGTTTCCACTGGCCACCGATGATCCGAACCACATGCGCCTGTGGGCCGGTCGGCAGGACGGGGCGGGGTGGGCGAACCGGCGTGCCGGGTGCTGCCGTTTTTTTGTGTTTCATCACCGAAGATTAACGAAGAAGGGGGAAAGCGGAAGGGGGAACCAGGGCCATTATCCCCAAGCCGTCCGTTTTCCGACTCAGGCCAGGCGTGAACCATCCCGGCGCGCAACCGGATGCCCAGCGGCGGTGTTCCGCTACAAAACAAGCAAGGCGCGAAAGTCGTTCACATTGGTGTAGCTTGGCCCGGTGATGACCAGATCGCCCAGCGCATCAAAGTAGCCATAGGCATCATGGCGGTCCAGGTAGGCGTCGAGCTTCATGCCCAGGATCCGCGCGCGCTGCATCGTGTCGGGCGCCACATAAGCGCCAGCGTTGTCTCCCATGCCGTCAATGCCGTCGGTGTCCGCTGCCAGCGCATAAATACCGGCCTGCCCCTGCAGCGCCAGCGCCAGCCCCAGGCAGAACTCACCGGCCCGCCCGCCCCGCCCTTCGGCGACGCCGGCCGGCTGCGGGCGCAGCGTGACGGTGGTCTCGCCGCCGCTCAGAATGACGCACGGTTTATTGAAAGGCTGACCCTTCAGCGCCACGGCACGCGCCAGTGCCGCATGGACCTTGCCGACCTCGCGCGACTCGCCCTCCATGTCGTCGCTGAGGATGTGCGCCTCCAGTCCCGCGGCGCGCGCAGCAGCGGCGGCGGCTTGCAGCGATTGCTGGGGGGTGGCGATCATGTGGACTTCATGGCCCGCAAAAGCCGCATTGCCCGGCTTGGGCGTTTCCAGCGCTCCGCTTTCAAGCTGCGCCAGCACAGCGGGGGGCACTTCAATGCGGTAGCGCTTGACAATAGCCAGCGCGTCGGCGCAACGGGTCGCATCGGGCACGGTCGGGCCGCTAGCAATGACCGAAGGGTCGTCGCCGGGCACGTCGCTGATGGCCAGCGTCACCACGCGGGCCGGTGCGCAGGCGGCGGCCAACTGCCCCCCTTTGATGCGCGACAGGTGTTTGCGCACGCAGTTCATCTCGCCGATATTGGCACCGCTGCTCAGCAGAGCCTTGTTGATGCGTTGTTTGTCCTCCAGGCTCAAACCGACAACCGGCAGCGTGAGCAAGGCCGAGCCGCCGCCCGAGATCAGGCACAGCACCAGGTCGTCTTTGGTCAGCCCTTGCGTCAGGGCCATGATGCGTTGCGCGGCCAGCAGACCGGCCGCGTCGGGCACCGGGTGCGCGGCTTCGACGACTTCAATGCGCCACGGCAGATGACGAAACGCCGCCTCGCGCGGTGGCGTGTGCCCGTACCGCGTGACGACCAGGCCTTGCAGCGGCGCATCGACGGGCCACAAGGCCTCGACCGCCTGCGCCATGGCGCCACCCGCCTTGCCGGCGCCCAGAACAAGGGTTCGGCCCTTGGGCGGCTTGGGCAGATATGCGGCGGTGTTGTGCAGCGGCAAGGCGCGCCGCACAGCGGCCTGGTAAAGGGATTGCAGAAACTGGCGAGGATCGCTGATGGCGTTGGCTAACAACCTAGTAGTCCGGGGTGCGGTCATTCAAAACCTCCGGCCGCCATTGTGCCGCGCCAAGGCCAAAATGGTGCGGATAGGCGCAGCACCGGGGCGTCCGGCTGCTGCGCCAGTGCCTTACTGAACCGACACTTTTTTGGACGCGGCCGTGGTCTTTTTCGGCAGCTCCAGAGTCAGCACGCCGTCGGCGTACCTGGCTTGGGCCTTGCCATCTTCCACGTCCTGGGCCAGACTGAAGGTGCGCGAGATGGTGCCGCAGTAGCGTTCGCTGCGCAGCACTTTGTCGCCGTTGCCCTTGGTTTCCTTTTCGCGCTTGACCTCGGCGTCGATCTGTATGACGTTGCCGTCGACGCGCACGTTGATGTCTTCCTTCTTCACGCCGGGAATGTCGGCCTTGACAACGTAGGCGTCGTTTCTTTCCGAGACGTCGATGCGCATGGTCAGCGCCGGAGCTTCGGTCTCGAAGGCGACGGGTGCGAAGAAGCGGCGCAGGGCCGACTCGAATGAATCGCTGAAAGTCGGATCCAGCAGGCGAAGATTGCTCATGATTGACCTCGTGGGTTGGGTTGAAGAAAACAGTGAAGCGGAAGAAGCGCGGCGCCTGGTCAGGCACCGACTTCGAGTTTGTCCACGACACGCGAGACGCCGTGCGCCGAGAACGCCGCGCCGACGGCCGCGTCATGCTCCGCCAGCGAATGCACCTTGCCCCGCAGCGTAACGACGCTGCCTTCGACCTCAATGTCGATGTGCTTGGCTTCGCGCGCGGCTTGCCGCGTCAGCGCCGCGGCGATCCCGGCGCCGATATCCTTGGAACTGGCGCGGGGCTTGATCGTGATGTGATCGGTCAGGCCGCGAACGCCGACAAGCGGTCGCAGGCATTGCTCGGCACTGGCCCGCTGGTAACCCCAATCGACCTCGCCGGTGAGGGTGATCCAGCCGTTTTCGACCTCGACCTGCACCCTGCCATCGGGCACGAGCGAGTTCAGGCGCAGGGCCATGCTGGCGGATTCCGCGATTTCGGAATCGCTGCGTTTGTGCTGCGCGGCCAGCTTGACATCGAGCTCCAAGGCGATGCCGCGCACGCCTGAAACGCGATGCACCGCGCGCTCGACCGCGTGTTTTTCGGCGAAGGTGTCGAGGTGACCCGTCAGGGTCGCTACACCGTCCTTGACGATGACGCCGATGCTGGTGGCGTTGACAGCCGGGTCCCAGGCGAGTTCCGCTGTGATGTCGGCCTTGAGTTGGATGTCCGTTTTCATGTCGCGGCTCTCCTTGAATCAGGAACACGCCACCGCAGGCTGCGGGGCTTGGTCAACTTTATGCAGTTGATCGGCAAGCGCAATTGACATTTCGCAAATCGAGGTGATGCGCGCTCCCCGCCGGCGAGTGGCTTGATCTGGGTCAACGAAGTGGAGGGGCCGGCCCGCAGAATGCCTCCGGAGAAGATCACACCAAGGAGTTGTCCATGACCCCGACACGCAAGGGGTTGCTGAGGGCCGTCGCCGCCGCACTGTTTGCCGGCTTGTCCTCGGTGGCCTGGCCGCTCGAGCCGGTCGCGGAGATGGCCGCGCTGTACCGCGCCCAGGTCGACAGGCGGCTGGACATGCCCGCCGTCGAGGCGCGACGCTATGGGCGTCTGGCCGAAGAGGCATTGACCCGGGCCGGGGTGTCGCTTGCGCAGCCGCAGTACGTCGCGGTGGTCGACCGTGATCCCGACGTGCAGGCCTTTTTCCTGTTATGGCGTTCCGCGCAGGGTGAATTTCAGTGGGTGGGCGCGTCGCCCGTCTCCACTGGCCGGCCAGGTCGTTTCGATCACTTCGAAACCCCGCTGGGTGTGTTTGAACACACCACGGGCAACCCCGATTTCCGGGCCGAGGGGACACGTAACAGCAAAGGCATCCGCGGGTATGGCGCCAAGGGTATGCGGGTCTATGACTTCGGTTGGCAGCGGGCACCCAGGGGCTGGGGCGACGGCGCGGTGTCGGACATGCGCTTGCAGATGCATGCCACCGACCCGGACCTGCTCGAGCAGCGCCTGGGCAGTGCCCAGTCCAAGGGCTGCATTCGCATTCCGGCCTCCCTCAACCGGCTGCTCGACCATTACGGCGTACTGGATGCGGACTACGAGCAGGCCCTGCGCGATGGCCGCAAGCTCTGGGTTCTTGATGCGCAACGCGAGCCGGTGACAGATCCAGGGCGTTATCTGATTGTGGTGGAGTCGGGGCGACAGGACAGGCCCGACTGGTCTCCGGCGCCATTCAAGCCAGTCGCACCGGCAGGCCGGCGATAGGCTTGGCCCTTGTCTGTCGCTTATCCGGCCGGTGAGTGGGATTTTCGCGCCCACCGTTGACTTTGCGCAATTCCGAAATACGGCGCAGATGGAACCATGCGCCGTGTGGCGGCCAGCGCCACTGAAAGGATTTTTTCAATGGCGCTTTCCGATTTTGGCCCGGATGGGCATGCACCGGCCCCGATGGACCTTCCGCTCAAGCTCTGGCTGGGCCGCCTGGCCCACGGCATTTCGCCGGCGTCGGTGACGCTGGCCTATGCCGACTGGCTCAGCCATCTGCTGGCTTCGCCGTCGAAGCAGGCCGACCTGGCCGCCAGCGCCCTGCGCAAGTCGCTGCTGTGGCGACAACACGTGCAGCAGTCCTGGCACGGCGAATGCCCCCTGTGTGTGGAGCCGCTGCCGCAAGACAAGCGTTTCTCGCCACCCGAGTGGCATGCGCCGCCGTTTGGCGCCCTGGCCCAGGCTTTCCTGTTGCAGCAGCAGTGGTGGACCGAAGCCATGACCGGCGTTCGCGGTGTGTCCAGGCACCATGAGGATGTCGCCGCCTTCACCACGCGCCAGTGGCTGGACATGTGGTCGCCTTCAAATTTCGTGGCGACCAATCCCCAGGTGCAGAAAGAGACGCTGGCCACTGGCGCGGCCAATCTCGTCAGTGGCTTGGCCAACTGGTCGCGCGATGCGCTTGCTGTGCTCACCGACGGCCGGCCGCGCGGCGTCGAGCAATTCATGCCCGGGCAAAACGTGGCGGCGACGCGGGGCAAGGTCGTGTTCAGGAACCGGCTGATCGAACTGATTCAGTACGAGCCCACCACGGCCAAGGTCGATACGGAGCCCGTACTCATCGTTCCTTCATGGATCATGAAGTACTACATTCTCGACCTGACGCCCGACAATTCGCTGGTCAAATACCTGGTGACGCAGGGGCACACCGTCTTCATGGTGTCCTGGAAGAACCCCGACGGCCCTGATCGCGACCTGGGGATGGACGACTACCTTGAGCTCGGCGTGATGGCTGCCCTGGCGGCCGTTCAATCGATTCAGCCGCGCACGCGCATCCATGCCATGGGCTATTGCCTTGGCGGAACGCTGTTGGCCATCGCGGCGGCGGCTATGGGTGGCAGCGGTCGCAACCCGCTCAAGACAGTGACGCTGCTGGCGGCGCAAACCGATTTCCAGGAGCCTGGCGAGTTGGGACTGTTCATCGACGAAAGCCAGATTGCCTTTGTGGAAGACCTGATGGCTGATCGCGGATACCTTGACGGGCGCCAGATGGCGGGCGCTTTCCAGTTGATCAGCTCGAAGGACCTGGTGTGGTCCAAGCTCGTACACGAGTACCTGATGGGGGCACACACGCCGATGACGGCCCTGCGGGCGTGGAATGCCGATGCGACGCGCCTGCCGGCCCGCATGCACAGCGAGTACCTGCGCCGGCTCTACCTGCACAATGACCTGGCCGAGGGCCGCTACCGCGTTGCCGGCCGGTTGGCGAGGCTGGCCGACATCAAGCTGCCGCTTTTTGTCGTGGCGACCGAGCGCGACCATGTCTCGCCCTGGCAGTCGGTGTACAAGATTCACCGGCTGGCCGCCAGCCCCATCAGCTTTGTGCTGAGTTCGGGTGGCCACAACGTGGCTATCGTCAATCCACCCACCGGCCCCGCGGCGCATCCGCAGGCAAGCTACCGCTTCGCGTCATATGCGCCAGGCAAGGCACCCGCCGATCCCCAAAGCTGGCTTGACGCGGCGGCACCGTGCGCCGGTTCGTGGTGGCCCTGCTGGCATGACTGGCTGAGGACGCACTCGGGGGGCCGAGTCAAGCCCCCGCGGATGACTGCACGGATGTTCGATGGTGCGCCCCTGGCGGCACCAGGCAGCTATGTGCATCTGGGCTGACACGCTCGGCCGCGCAACCTAACGCTTCGGGGGCTGGGGATGAAGGAGCGGCGGGATCAGCGGCGCATCGCCAGCGGGCGCTCATGCTCGTGAATGGCCTGGCACGCGGTGCAAAAAGGCGCGGCGGGCAGGGACGTGAGCCGCCGCAGGTCGATCGCTTCGCCGCAGTCCAGACAGTTCCCGTAACTGTGGTCATCCAGGCGGCGGCGCGCGGCCAGCACCTGCTCCAGTTCCTGCTCCGCATGTTCCGCCATGGCCTCATCGACTGTGGCCCGGGTCTGTTCCATGGCGACATCCTTGAAATCCACCACCTCGTGCGGCCCGGCTTCGACTGCTGCCTCGGCAAAGTCGCCGGTGGCATGAAGGAGCGCACGCAATTCGGCCTCGCGCTGGGCAAGGAGCTGGCTGAAGCGGGGCGCCAGGCTGCTGTCGTATGTTTCCATGGGTATACCTCGTTGCTGGTAAATTCCATTCTGTGGGGCGCCAGCGCCGGGGTCCTTGATCTGGAGCAAGTGCGGGTGCCGGCCCGGCGCTAATCTGGTCTCATTTGACGGAGCAGCCCGCCATCCATGCAAAGAGTTCCATGAGCGTACGCAATCTCGAAGCCCTGTTTCAGCCCGCCTCGGTGGCGGTGATCGGCGCCTCCGACCGCGAGGGCAGCCTGGGCTCGGTGGTGCTGCGCAACCTCAAGCTGGGCGGGTTCAAGGGTCCGGTCTGGCCGGTCAACCACCGGCATGCGAGCGTCGATGGCGGGCCGGCCTGGCCCGATGTCGAGTCACTGCCCGAGGCGCCCGACCTGGCCGTGATCTGCACGCCGGCGCGCACGGTGCCGGAACTGGTCGCCGCCCTGGGCCGCAAGGGAACGCGCGCCGCCATCGTCATGACGGCGGGGCTGAAACAGCCGGACGCCGGGGGCGGCCCCTCGCTGGAACAGGCCATGCTGGACGCGGCGCGGCCACACCTGCTGCGCATCCTGGGACCGAACTGCATCGGGGCGCTGGTTCCCGGTGCCCATCTCAATGCCAGCTTCGCGCCCGGCAACGCCCAGCCGGGCCAGTTGGCCTTCGTGACCCAGTCCGGTGCGCTGGCGACCGCCATGCTGGACTGGGCCAACAGCCGCGGCATCGGCTTTTCGCATTTCATCTCGCTGGGCGACAGCGCCGACGTCGATTTCGGCGATGTGATCGACTACCTGGCCAGCGACCCCGGTACGCGGGCCATCCTCATGTACATGGAATCGGTCAAGGCGGCGCGCAAGTTCATGTCGGCCGCGCGCGCCGCCGCGCGCAACAAGCCGGTGATCGTGGTCAAGGCCGGGCGCGCGCCCGACGGCGCCCGGGCCGCGGCCTCGCACACCGGCGCCCTGGCTGGCTCGGATGCGGTGTTCGACGCCGCCGTCAGGCGGGCCGGCATGCTGCGGGTGGACACGCTGGAGTCGCTGTTCGATGCCGCCGAAACCCTGGCCCATGCGCGGCCCTGGCGCGGTGAGCGGCTGGCCATTCTCACCAACGGCGGCGGCGCCGGGGTGCTGGCAGCCGATGCGCTGGAATTGGGCGGCGCCAAGCTTGCCAGCCTGAGCGAACCGACGCTGGCCGCCCTCGACCCATGCCTGCCGGCCACCTGGTCGCGCGGCAACCCGGTGGACATCATCGGCGACGCGCCCGTCAGCCGTTACCGGGACGCGCTGCGCGTGCTGCTGGCGGCGCCCGATGTCGATGCCGTGCTGTTCATGCATGCGCCGACGGCCATCGTTCCCGCCGGCGAGATCGCGTCGGCCTGCCTGCCACTCATCCAGAAATCGGCCAAGCCGGTACTGACCTGCTGGCTCGGCGGCGCGGCCGTGGCGGCGGCGCGCACGGCCTGCGCCGAGGCAGGCATTGCCGGCTACAGCACGCCCGAACGCGCGGCGGCGGCGTGGCTGCAACGGGTCAACCATGCGCGCAACCAGGAAGCCCTGCGACAGCTTCCCGCCGCCGTGCCGGAAGACTTCGTGCCGGATAGCCGGCGCGCCCAGACGCTGCTCGAGCAGGCGCTGCAGGACGGCCGCGAGTGGCTCGACGGGGCGCCGGCCCAGGCGCTGCTGCGGGCCTACGGCATCCCTACCGTTGAAACCGTGCAGGCCCGCGACGCGGAGGAGGCGGTCGCCGCCGCCAGCCGGATCGGTTATCCCGTGGCCCTGAAGATCGTTTCGCCCCAGATCATCCACAAGTCCGACGTCGGCGGTGTCGCACTCGGCCTGGCCTGCGCCGAAGAGGTCAGGGCCGCGGCAGTGAAGATGCGCCAGCAGGTGGCGCGCCTGCTGCCGCAGGCGGTGGTGCTGGGTTTCACCGTGCAGGCCATGGCCCAGCGCCCCGGCACCCATGAACTGATCGTGGGCATCGCCACCGACGCCGTGTTCGGCCCGGTCATCCTGTGCGGCGAGGGCGGCACCGCCGTCGAGCTGCGCAAGGACCATGCGGTGGCCCTGCCGCCGCTCAACACCAGCCTGGCCCGTGACCTGGTCGCCAGAAGCCGGCTCGGTCCCTTGCTGGCCGGCTACCGCGGCCGTCCGGCGGCCGATGAGCAGGCGCTGCTGGCCACGCTGCGGAAAGTGTCGCAGATGGCCTGCGACCTGCCCTGGCTGGCCGAGCTTGACATCAATCCGCTGCTGGTCGACGAGCGCGGTGTGCTGGCGCTCGATGCGCGTGTCAGGTTGCGGCCGGTGCCGGCGAGCGAAGGCGGCCGGCTCGCCATCCGCCCTTATCCGTCGGCGCTGGAAGAGCACGTCGAAGTGGCGGGGCGCGCGCTGCTGCTGCGCCCGATCCGCCCGGAAGATGGCCAACGCCTGATGGCCTTTTATGCCAAGGCGTCGCCCGACGACATGCGCCTGCGTTTTTTCATGGTACGGCGCGAAGTGCCGCATTCCGAACTGGCGCGCTACAGCCAGATCGACTATGACCGTGAAATGACCTTCATTGCGCTCGCGCCGCAGGAGCCCGGCGACCAGGCGATGGTGGCTGAAGTGCGGGCCGTGTGCGACCCCGACAATGTTCGGGCGGAATTTTCCATCCAGGTGGCCTCGGACTGGCAGGGCAAGGGCCTGGGCCGTCTGCTGCTGGACAAGCTGATCCACTACCTGCGTGAGCGCGGCGCGGTCGAAGTCGAGGGACAGTGCCTGCAGGACAATGCGGGCATGGCTGCGCTGGCACGCCGGGTCGGCTTCGAGGTCTCGTCCGGACCCTCCGAAGGCGCAATGGCGCTACGGCTGCGGCTGCGCTGAAGCGACTGATCGAGGCCTCCATGCACCCTGACAGGCGCCTGACTGCCGTTCTGTGAATAACGAAAACGTCAATAGTTGCAGGCCTGCTGATTGACGATGCGCGTGAGCGCGTCCATGTCCAGGATACGCACATGGCGCTGCCGGACCTCGACCATGCCATCCTCCGCGAACTTCGAGAAAGTGCGGCTCACGGTTTCCAGCGTCAGACCCAAATAGCTGCCGATTTCCTCGCGCGTCATGCGCAGCACCAGTTCCGAGGGTGAGAAACCGCGCGCGTGCAGCCGCTGTGCCAGGTTCAGCAGAAAAGCGGCCAGCCGCTCTTCCGCCCGCATGCTGCCCAGAAGCAGCATGACCCCGTGCTCGCGCACGATTTCGCGGCTCATGATGCGATGCACGTGGTGCTGCAAGGCGTTGATCTCGCGCGAGAACTCGCTGATGCGGTGAAACGGCATGACGCAAACCTCTGCGTCTTCCAGCGCCACGGCGTCGCAGGTGTGGCGGTCATTGACGATGCCATCCAGGCCGATGATTTCGCCGGCCATATGGAAGCCGGTCACCTGGTCGCGCTTGTCCTCGGCCGTGACGCAGGTCTTGAAGAAGCCGGTGCGAATGGCGAACAGCGAATGGAAGGCCTCGCCATTGCGAAACAGCGCGGCTCCGCGCTTGATCTTGCGCCGGTTGACCACCATATCATCAATGCGCGCCTGTTCTTCAGGGCTCAGACCCAGCGGCATGCACAGCTCGCGCAGGTTGCAGTTGGAGCAGGCGACCCTGATCGTGTGCCCGTCCAGAGGGTAGGCCGCGTTGGAGGGCATCAGGTTCACGGCGGGGATTTCCTTCATAGCGGGGGCTCTTTCTGATCTGGGTCAAATTGTCCAGGCCGGGGGGCCGTTGACGCTTGATCTGGATCAAGCGTCAAGGCGGAGGGACGCGGCACAGTGAGGCTCTACTTCTCTGAAACTTGCGATGAACACTGCTTTCCCCGACCTGCTGCGCCGATTCGACATTCCCGGGCCACGGTACACCTCCTACCCAACGGCAGACCGTTTTGTGGAAGCGTTCACCGAGGCCGACTCCATCCAGGCGCTGGCCCAGCGAAAGGCCGGTCCGGCGGCGCTGCCACTGTCGCTGTACGTGCATATCCCGTTCTGCGAATCGCTATGCTACTACTGTGCCTGCAACAAGATCATCACCAAACACCACAACCGGGCGGCCGGCTATCTGCAGTACCTCAGTCGTGAAGTGGACCTGTACACAGCCCAACTCGGCACGGGCCAGAAGGTCACGCAACTGCACCTGGGCGGCGGCACCCCTACCTTCCTGTCGAATGATGAGCTCAAAGAGCTGATGGCCATGCTGCGGCGCGGTTTTGCGCTGGCGGCCGGCAGTGAGTGCTCGATCGAGATCGACCCGCGCACCGTGGACGGCGCGCGGCTGGCCATGCTGGCCGAACTGGGCTTCAACCGGATCAGTTTCGGCGTACAGGACTTTGACCCCGAGGTGCAGAAGGCCGTGCATCGCATCCAGCCGGCCGAGCAGGTGTCCGCGCTCATGGCGCAGGCGCGCAGCATCGGTTTCGAGTCGATCAACGTGGACCTCATTTACGGCCTGCCGCGGCAGACGCCGGAATCGTTCGCGCGTACGCTGGCCCAGGTGCAGCAACTGCGACCCGACCGCATTGCGCTGTACGCCTATGCGCACCTGCCGGAGCGCTTCAAGCCGCAGCGGCGCATCGTGTCCGCCGAACTGCCCGGCGGCGCGGCCAAGGTGGCGATGCTGTCGCAGTCGCTCTCGGCCTTCCTGAGCGCGGGCTACGTCTATGTGGGCATGGACCATTTCGCGCTGCCCAACGACGCGCTGGCCGTGGCCAAGCGCCAGGGGCGCCTGCACCGCAACTTCCAGGGCTACAGCACCCAGCCCGACTGCGACCTGATCGCCCTGGGCGTCTCGGCCATTGGCCGGATCGGCGCGACCTACAGCCAGAACGCCAAGACCATGGAGGAATACTGCGACCACCTCGACCAGGGCCGCCTGCCGGTGGTGCGCGGCTTGGCGCTGAGCCGCGACGACCTGGCCCGCCGCGCCGTGATCATGGCGCTGATGTGCCAGGGTCAGGTGTTGTTCGAATCGATCGAGCTGGCCTGGCTGCTGGATTTCCGCAGCTACTTCGCGGCCGAGCTCAAGCAGTTGAGCGAACTGGCCGACGCGGGCCTGGTGCTGCTGGACGAATCCGGCATCCAGGTCACGGCCAGCGGCTGGTTCTTCGTGCGGGCCGTGGCCATGGTGTTCGACCGCTACCTGCAGGCCGACCGCAACCGCGCGAAGTTCTCGCGCATTATCTGAAATAATCTGCCTGTTATGTCCACCACGCTCGCCGTCACGGCACTGCTCATGGGGCTGGCCGGCGGCCCGCATTGCGCAGCCATGTGCGGCGCAGCCTGCGTCGGCATTTCCCGGTTGGGCCCTCGCGAAGGCTCAGGTTCGCGCTCGCGCTCGCTCCTGAGCTTTCAGGCCGGGCGTCTCGTCGGCTATTCACTGGCCGGGGCTGCGGCGGCCCTGGCCGTTCAGAGCCTGGCCTGGCTCACCGCGAATACTGCGGCGCTGCGCCCGGTCTGGACGCTGTTTCATCTGGTGGTTCTGCTCTGGGGGCTGATGCTGCTGGCCCAGGCCCGTCAGCCCGCCTGGATCAGCGAGGCCGGCCGTTCGGTCTGGTCACGCATACGGCCACTGGCCCAGGCGCGCGGCGGCGTTTTCGCCACTGGCGCGCTGTGGGCCTTCATGCCCTGCGGCCTGCTGTACTCGGCGCTGCTGGTCGCCTCGCTCAGCGGCGGGCCGCTGCAAGGCGCGCTGTCCATGGCGCTGTTCGCGGCCGGCAGCAGTGTGTCGCTGCTGCTGGTGCCGGTGCTTTATGACAAGCTGCGCGGCCGCGGCAACCAGTTGCGGCAGGATTGGGGAACTCGCGCTGCGGGCGGCCTGTTGATGGTCGCGGCGGCCTGGGCGCTGTGGGCCGACGCGTTTCACCGCTTTGCCGTATGGTGCGGTGTGGCGTGATGCCAGTCAATGGAGGTTGACCGACTCCAGATAGCAGGGCATGTGGCAAGCCCAGTGCAGCTCGCGCTCGATGCGCTGGCGCATGGCATCGGCGGCGGCCGGCTCGCCATGGGTGATGAAGGTCTGCCTGGGTGCAGACTTGAAACCGCGTAACCAGCCAATGATCTCGGCCGCGTCGGCATGGGCCGACAGGTCGTCGAGCATGGCCACCTCGGCCCGCACGGGGACGTCTTGCCCATGGATGCGCACCGTGGGTGAGCCGCCGGCAATGGTGGCGCCACGCGTGCCGCCGGCCTGGAAGCCGGCGAACAAAATGGTGTTGCGCTTGTCGGGCGCAAAGGCCTTGAGGTGATGCACCACGCGGCCGCCCGTGGCCATGCCGCTGGCGGCGATGATGACCATCGGGCCGCGCCGGGCATTGAGCAGACGCGACTCCTCCGGCGACTGCACGATGTGCGCCGCGCGCGCCATGGCCTCGCATTGCGCGGCCGTCAGCCGCAATTCAGCCTGGTGCCTCTGGTAGGCCTGTGTGGCGCTGGCCGCCATGGGGCTGTTAAGGTACACGGGCAGCTTGTTGTCGATCACGCCCTGGGCCTTGAGCACCTGAATGCAGTGCAGCAGGCTCTGTGCCCGTCCCACGGCGAAGGCCGGAATCAGGACCACGCCGCCGCGCGCGGCGGTGCGGTTGATCACTTTGCCCAGTTCCAGCAGGGGGTCCGAGTTCTTGTGCAGACGGTCGCCATAGGTGGATTCCACCACCAGGTAATCGGCGCCGTCCATCTGTGACGGCGCTTTGAGCACGAGGTCGTTCGGGCGGCCGATGTCCCCGGAAAACAAGATGGAGCGCGAGCCGTTGTCCAACTGCACGAATGACGCGCCCACCATGTGGCCCGCCGGCGTCAAGCTGGCGTTCAGGCCCGGCGCCGGGTGCCAGTGTTTTCCATGGGCGATCGGGTGAAGCAGCTTGAGGCAACGCTCGGCATCCTCGCGTGTGTACAGCGGCTGCGCCGGCGCGTGTTTCGACAGGCTGTGCCGGTTGGCATACTCGGCTTCTTCTTCCTGCAGATGGCCCGAGTCAGGCAGCAGGATGCGGCACAGGTCCGCCGTGGCCGGCGTGCAGAACACCTTGCCCTTGAAGCCCTGGCGCGCCAGCAGCGGCAGGTAGCCGCTGTGGTCGATGTGGGCATGGGTCAGGATCACGGCGTCGATGGCGGCCGGGGCCACCGGCAGAGGCGACCAGTTGCGCAGGCGCAGTTGCTTGTAGCCCTGAAACAGGCCGCAATCGACCAGCACGGTGGAGTCGCCGTGCCGAAGCAGGTATTTGGAGCCGGTGACGGTATCGGTTGCGCCGAGGAATTGAAGCTTCATTGTCTTAGTCTAGGAGGGAGCGCAACAACCGCGCTTGCGCTGGATCAAGCGCGGCAGACCCCGGCCACGCGATGCTGCAGCTCTCCCACACCACGCCGCTGACCGCCACGGCCCCTGGCGGGGAGTACCGGAGGCCGTATCGGCCAAGCCGTGTTACCTGATACCGGATACGGCGTCCCAGCGGCGTTCAGCGGTTTGCCCCGGCAGGCCCTGACGGTCAGCGACGGGCCAGTCCGGATACCTGGACTCAATGACCTGACGCGACTCAAGTTCTTGCTTCACTTGCAAAACCATCGGATCGTCTTCTCCATAGCGAACCTGCAGCTTTTGAAACACTCTTTTCAGGTTGTCAAGGTGTCTGGACATGGGCCTTCTCCTAAATCGTGACGAATAATAAATCCGGTTGCAGATTGCGGCCAGCGGAACGTCGCGATGTGTTGATCAAGAACAAACCTAAGAACAAACCGGCACGTTCGTTCGAAGAATCCATGAAAAGTTGGCAGACGTCAAGATTTCCATCTTATCATTCACCTCGGATGAACGGCCACTTGGAAAATAAAAAGCAAGGGGTGAATTCGATGAAATTAGAGGCACTTACCCGGCGTTCGGAGGAAATTGAACTCAAGCTGGCACTTCCAACGTCCGATCCGTCAAGTCTGGGCAAGCAACTTGCCCGGACGCCCGCGTTGGCGCGCCGCAAGGCGACGCACCTGCACTTGCATAATGTTTACTACGACACCCCCGAGCAGATATTGCGCCGAGAGCGTGTCGCGTTGCGTATTCGGCGCCTGGGCAGCGATGCCAGGCCGCAGTGGCTGCAAACCCTCAAGCTCGGCGGCCGTGGCGACTCGGCGCTGAGCCAGCGGGGCGAATGGGAAACGGCGGTGCCAGACGCCGCCTTGGCGCTGGATGCGCTCGAAGCGACGCCGTGGTCACGTATCGATCCCGACGGCACCGTGTTTCGGGCGCTGGCTCCGTGCTTTGTGACGACCTTTGACCGGACAAGCTGGTCGGTGCATAAACGCGATGGCAGCGTGGTCGAGGTGTCGCTGGATGTCGGGCAGATAGCGGCGGGCGACAAGAGCGCCCCCATTTGCGAGCTGGAGCTCGAACTGATAGCGGGTCAGCCGGCAGTTCTGTTCGACCTCGCCCAGCAGATTGCCCGCACCATTGCCGTACTGCCGTCGAACCTGAGCAAGGCCGAGCGTGGCTACGCCCTGGCGCAGGACTCCCTTGACATGCCGCTGCGCGCCCGGCCGCCGTCGCTGGCGTCCGACATGCCGTTGCCCGAGGCCGCGCAACACGTGCTTCGCGAAATGTTCTGCCAGTTCACCTTCAACCTGAATGCGCTGCGCACCTCGGATGACCCAGAGGTGGTGCATCAGGCCCGGGTCGGTTGGCGACGCTTCAAAAGTGCATGTCGATTATTCAAGCCCGCCCTCTCCGTCAACGCCGTGCCGTCCTGGCAGGAACTGCAACCGCTTCTGACTTTTTTGGGAGACTTGCGGGACCTCGATGTCGCCCGGACCGAAACGCTCCCGCCCCTGGCTGACGCCTATGCGGCAGGGGACGCCCGACGCACAAAAGCGTGGCAGGCGATGGGGCAGGCCCTGATGCAGGCCGCCGACCTTCAGCGCAAGGCCGTGCGATACGCACTCAAAGAACCGGCGGTCGGCGTGGCCTTGCTTGCGACCACGCAATGGCTCGAAGGCTTGTCTGGGCCGAATGGGCCGGACGATGCAAGGGTTGAACCGGAAATGACCCTGCGCCGGTGGGCCAGGCGCCGCATGGTCCGCCTGCATGGCCAATTGCGGCTCGCCTTGAAGGACGCCGGCAATCCCGTCAGTCAGCACCGTGCCCGCATCTTCGCCAAGCGGATGCGCTACGGCATCGAGGCGCTGCGCCCTCTTTTACCCAAGCGGCGCGCACAACGCTGGCACCAGCAGGCGACAGGCCTGCAAACGAGCATCGGGGCCACACGTGATGTGAGGCAAGCGGGTGTGCTTGCCGCCAGGCTGGAAGCGGACGGCGGACTTGTGGAATTCCTGCGTGGCGTCGCCGTTGGACAAGAAAGATAGGGTGCCGTCCCCCGATGCATCGGAGTCCTCGGCCGCGACGGTCTGCGCCTCAACCTCGCGGGTGAAGCAACCCGGCAGCGGCCCGCGCTGCGACACGGCCTTCGTCAGTGGGAATCATCCATGCCTCAACGGGACTGCCAGATGCATGCAGGCGCACGGCTTGCGTTCCGGTGTCCACGCTGTTTTTCGTCCGGATGACGACAGTCGGAGAGCCGTCAAAACGCCGCTTCCCGCAGCAGACCATTGGCAATGATCGAATCGCACTCAAAGAACGATCACCGAGACGCAAGCGAAGTAGATCAGCAGGCTCAGTACGTCTTGCACGATTGTCGCCAGCGGCCCGCTGCCATAGGCCGGATCGGAGCCGATACGCGCCAGCAGCCAAGGCAGCATCAAACCTAGGACCGAGGCCAATATGCTCGCCCCGGCCAGCGCCAGCGCCACGGCGGCAGCCAGCCGCAGTTCACCAAACACCAGCCACACCATCGGAAACGCCAGCAGCGCGAGAACCAGGCCAACCAGGATGCCGGTTCGCAACTCGCCGCCGATCAACCGCCTGATTCCGATGTGGCTGAGTGACAAACCGCGCACCGCCACCGCCTCGCTTTGGGTGCCAATTGCGTCAGCAAGGTAGACCAGACCCGGTACGAAAAACGCGAGCGCCGGCTTGGCCGCCAGCACCGATTCGAAACGCACGACGACGAAGGTGGCGACCATGCTGCCACCGAGGCCGACCACAAGCCACGGCAGACGGTGGCGAGCGCGCCGTAGCGGCGGCTCCTCGATGGCCTGAAGCGCCTGCGCCGTTTCGCGCGTGATGCCCGCCAGGCGGTGCAGGTCTTCGACGTGTTCGCGGCGCAGGATGTCCATCAATGTTATCGGCCCGACGACCCCTACCAGTCGACCGGCTTCGTCGACCACGGGCATCGCGGCTACGCCGTGGCGCAGCGCAATGGAGGCCATCCGTTCCTGATCGATGCCGGAATGGACCCGAAGTCCATTGCTTGCCGCCGCACGGTCCAGCATCGCGGCGTCCGGCTGCGCCAGCAATTCCGCGGCAGTTAGCGTGCCCAGCAGTCGCTCTTCATCGTCGATCACGCACACAAGATCCCAGCCACTGAGACCCTGCAGCCGGATCCGTTGGCGAACAGCCTCGGCGGTGTCGCCCTGGTAAGCCAGTACGGCGTGGGGGCCGATCCGGTCGGCAGAGCTCTCACCGGCCGGTGCGGTCAAGGAAACAGATGGCATTTCGAATCAGATCAATAGGGGGGAAACAGTCATTAGTACGTAAACGCACCATTCGCGTTTCATTGTATGGAGACAAAGGTGGCGCAGGCTGATCCCAGTATCGCTCTCGGCTTGTCATGGTTCTGTCACACAGACTGCCTACTGTCATTGGTAAATGCCCGTCATCAAGCACCACGCCGTCATCACGTCCCGGAACGGTCGTTGGGCACGGGTGCGGGTGCGCGGCCTGCTGCTCAATGCTGTGCTGGCGGGCCGGCTCACATCGTCCGGGTTCGATAACCTGAATATCCACCTCGACACTGGCTCGGTGCGTGTGCTGCTGACGCCGGACCGCGACGAGGCATTCTGGATCGACTGGCTATCGATGACCGTCAAGGCGCATTTAGGCAGCCCGGCGCCAACGGCGATGCAGCAGCCCGAACCTGATCCATTTTCACAGGCAGCGCCGCCTACTCCGGGAGCCGTCAGCGGCGGGACGGAGACAACGCACAGCACCCCAATTGACCAACTTCTTGCCGATCTCGGTGGTGGCCAGTCGCTCGATGTCAAGCGCGGCTTGACGGCTGCCGATGCTCGAGCGCGCCTGGCCCAGGGGGGTCCGAACGATATCCTGGACATCACCGGCCGCAGTGCCACGGAAATTCTCGTCGGTCAGTTCCAGTCGGTGCCGGTGGCGCTGCTCGGCGCCTCGGCCGGGCTGGCCCTGGCCACGCGCGCGTTCGTCGACGCGGGAGCAATCGGCGCCGTGCTCGCGGCCAACGCGGCCCTCGGCTTCATGACCGAACGGCGCGCCGAGGAGACCGTCTCCAGTCTGCGCAAGCTCGGGCCGCGCCAAGCCGCCGTGATGCGCGACGGTGTCATGGTGATGATCGACGCCCGCGAGGTGGTCATCGGCGACATGCTGGTTCTCAAGCCGGGCGAGCCGGTGGCGGCCGACGCCCGCATCGTCGAGGCGCACCGCCTGGCCACCAACGAAGCGGCGCTTACCGGCGAGAGCCTGCCGGTGCGCAAGGATCCGGTGGCGTCGTTGCCCGAGAACACCCCGCTCGGCGAGCGGCGCAACATGGTGTTCATGGGCACCGTGGTCTCGGGTGGTGCCGGCCGTGCCGTGGTAGTAGCCACGGCGGAACGCGCGGTGCTCGGCCGCATCCGCCAGTTGGCGCAGAGCACCGAGGCCCCGCGCACGCAGATGCAACAGGAACTGGACACACTCGGGCGGCGGCTCGCCATTGGCGCCGCCACCCTGTGCGCCGGCGTGTTCGCGCTGGGCGCGCTGCGCGGGCGACCCCTGCTACCACTGCTGCGCACAGCAGTCTCGCTGGGTGTAGCGGCGATTCCCGAGGGACTGCCGACCGTGGCCACCAGCCTGCTGGCCACGAGTATTCGCTCGCTGCAACAGCGGCAAGTTTACGCCCGCCGGCTCGACGCAATCGAAAACCTCGGTGCCGTGGACACGGTCTGCTTCGACAAGACCGGCACGCTGACGCAGAACCGCATGAGCCTGGCCTCGCTGACGGTCGGCTCCGAACTGGTCGTGCTTGAAGATGGCCGCCCGGCACCCGCACTGCCAGCGGCCTGGCTCCACGTGGCCGCGCTGTGCAGCAGCGTCGAGCGCACGAACGGAGATACGGCCAGCCCATGGCAAGGCTCGCCAACCGAGATTGCACTGCTTGAGTTCGCGCTGACGCAGGGTGCCGATGTTGACCTCCTGCGCCGCAGCCATCCAACACTTGATGTGCGCCATCGCTCGGAGCATCACCCGTACATGGTGACGCTGCACGAGTCGGCCGGCAGCGGGCTTCTGGTGGCTGTGAAGGGCCGACCCGACGAAGTGCTTTCCCGTTGCGACCACTGGCATGACGGCCAGCGCCTGCAGCCGCTGAAACCGGCGCAGCGGCGCCGCTTGCTACAGCTCAACGATGCGATGGCCGCCCACGGCGACCGTGTGCTGGCGCTGGCCTTTCGGCAACACCCGGACCGCAGCTTCGGCGAGACCGCCGGCCTCTCCTGGCTCGGCCTGGCCGGGCTGGCCGATCCGCTGCGACCTGACCTGCCGCAGATGGTGCAGCGCTTCAAGGCCGCCAGCATTCGCCTGCTGATGATCACCGGCGACCAGATCGGCACCGCGCAGTCGGTGGCCAAGCGCATCGGGATGGACGGCGGGCAGACCGTGGTCGATGCCGCGCAACTGCCGGAATCGGCAGCGCTAATCGGCGAGATAGCCGAGCATGCCAGCGGCTTCGCCCGCACCAGCCCGGCGATGAAGCTGGAGATCGTGCGCGCGCTGCAACAGCGTGGCCACGTGGTGGCCATGACCGGCGACGGCATCAACGACGGGCCGGCCCTCAAGACGTCCGATGTCGGCGTGGCGATGGGTGTCACCGGCACTGACTTCGCGCACGCGATGTCGGACCTCGTGCTGCGCGATGATCACCCGGCGGCCATGCTCATCGCCATTGAGCAGGGGCGTACCGCGTTCGTCAACATCAAGAAGTCGGTGCGCTACCTGGTGGCGACCAACCTCAGCGAGCTGGCGGCGACGACGATCACGGTGGCGGCCGGCCTGCCGGAGCCGTTCGACCCGCTGGCGCTGCTGTGGACCAACATCGCCACCGACATCTGGCCGGCCATCGCGCTGGGCCTGGAGCCGGCGGAGCCCGGCATCATGGACAGGCCGCCAGTCTCGCTGCGCGGCGGGCTGCTGAACCGACGCGAATGGGGTGCGGTGGCCACCGATGCGGGCACGATGACGTTGGCCTCGCTCGCCAGCTTCGGCTATGGGCTGGCCCGCTACGGTGCCGGGCCGCAGGCGCGCACACTTGCGTTCATGTCGCTGACCTCATCACAACTGCTGTACGCACTGGCGATGCGTTCGCCGCGGCCGCTGCGCGCTGGCGGCCTGCAGCCGAACCCGATGCTGCGCCGGGCCGTGGCCTGGTCGCTCGTCGCCCAGGCAGGCACCGTACTCATACCGCTCGCGCGCCGGGTGTTGCGCACGACGCCCGTTGGTCCGCTTGACGCGCTGGTAGTATTGGCCACCGCTGCGCTGCCGCTGGTCACGCGCGAGTTGCTGAAGGAACGCAGCGCATGAACACCCATGACATCCTGCACGAGACCGCGCGACGGCTGCGTGGAGGGTGACGAGCGACGCTGATCTGGTCACGCTGCGCGCCCATCTGGAACGACTGCCCGGCGTGCGCTCGGTGCGCTTCAATACAACGCTGGGCTGCATGGTGGTGCAGTACGATGGCCGTCCCGAGGCGCGGGCCGCCGTGCTCGGCCACCTGCGCGGTGACGTGATGCCCACCCGGAGGCAGCGTGCGCGGCCGCGCGGGAACCCGGGCGAGGCCCTTTCCTGGACGCCGTCGCTGCTGGCCGTGGCTGTGCCTGTGCTGCCGCAGGCGTGGCGCCGCAACGCTGCGCTGGCCGTCGTCGCCACACGGGTGTTAAGCCAGGGCGAGCGGCTGCGCAGCGACCCGCCCGCCGTGCTGCTGGACGCCGCCTCGCTGGCGATCAGCGGGGAGCCGCTGGTGGTCTCGGCCTCCGTCCTGCTGCGCCTGCTCTCCGAGCGTCTTTCGGCACGCCTGGTGCGCCAGGCCGATGGTCTGCTCGATCACCTGCTGCCGACGGAGGCGGTCCAGTACACGGCCCTGCGTGAGAACGCCTACGCCTCAAGCTGGTCCGAGTGGCCGCTGCGCGCGTTGCGGGCGGGCGACCGCATTCGGCTTTTCCCGGGCGACGTGGTGCCGGTGGACGGCTGCGTTGTGGGCGGCACGGCTACGTTGACGCCAGCAGCGCAGCATGGCGCGCAGCGGCCGGTGCGCCCGGGCGATCACCTTGCCGCCGGCGAGCTGCTGCACGCGGGCATGCTGGAGCTGCGCGCTGAGGCCGACGCCAGTGCGTCGCGTCTGGAGCGGCTGCGCGCGCATGTGCGCCACGCCATCGACGCGCGCGACCCGCAAGCGCTACGCCGCACGGTGCGCCGCATGGCTCGCGAGGCTGCGCGCGGCCTCGAGCATGCAACGCTGATGGCAGCGCAGGCTAGCGAACATGTCGGCGACCTGTGGGCCGAGGCGCGGGAAGAAGCGCGGGCCGAGGTTGATGCGGCCGATTTCGAACGCACCGCAGCCAGCACCTCCAAGACATCCCGCACTGCGACCGAGGCCGCAGCCGAAGACGCCATTGGTCAGCGTTGACTCGTCTTGGTATCGTGCAGCCAGCGTCCTGCACTGGCTCCAGCGGTGAAATGGCAATGTCCTTCGGCGGCGCTGGGCGCCACGAGAGGGAGACCAAGGTCCTGCCTTGGAGTGATTGATCGAAGCTGCCGAATGGAATGCGGGCCACCGCTGCGCCTTCGTCCTCGACCCAACAGAGACCCGGCGACTGCGCGATGTGTCTCGCATTGATCGCCATGCTCGATGGGGCGACCGACCCCTGTCATGCCATGCGTTGAACGTCCGCTTCTTGGAAAATCGACCGGCTGTTCGAGTCTGAGTAGACACTCAACATGGTTTTTTGAACAGCCTGCGTGCGCCTGACTACAGGCCCGGCCGGCCGGGTGAGCGTGGTCATTTCAGTGAAACGGTTTTCTCCTACAACTGCACAGGCAGTGTACTGCGTGGCCCCAGCCAGGCTTCTGGCTAGCATCGAAACACAAGCAACCAGGAGTCAATCATCATGCTTTCCCCACACTGGCCAAAAGGCAACACGGTGCCGCATGAATATCTCTGCCTGGGCGCGGGACTGGTGATAATCATGAGTATGCTGATAGGCATCGCAACAGTGGCTGGTGATCAGGTGAAAAAGGCCAAAATGCGCGATTCGCTGCTGACGTCTCAGCGCACCGCAATCATCTATTGTGTGGAAACCCTGCGCGGCGAAGCACTGAACAGGTGCATACAGCAGGCCAAGGCCGACCCCTACGGCACTGATAAGCCCACTGCGGTGGCCGACAGCGGCATCGCATTTAGCAGCAGGGCCCTGGTTGTCCCCAGTGGCAACCAGGGCTTCATGACTGTCGGCTTCAGCGCCCGCCGCTAAGGGCCTGCTTGCCCATGCCCTCATTGTGGGGCAGACTGCGCCGCATGGCGGTCGCCCTGGACGCAAGCCCGGCAGCGCCGATGCCGGGACTCGATGGGCTCAAAAACCCTCGAACTCAGGTTGAACCTGGTGCCGAATCAGGGTATTTGAAACCCGTCCGGCCTGCAATGAGATAATGAAAAGCGATGACATCCTCTTTTTCGAACCTTTCGCTGGCGGAACCGCTAGCCCGCGCCGTGGCCGAAATGGGCTACGAAACCATGACCCCCATTCAGGAACAGGCCATTCCGGTGGTGCTGCAAGGCAAAGACGTGATGGGCGCCGCGCAGACCGGCACCGGAAAAACCGCCGCTTTCGCGCTGCCGCTGCTGCAACGCATGATGAAGCACGAAAACCCGTCGACTTCGCCGGCCCGCCACCCGGTGCGCGCGCTGGTGCTGCTGCCAACGCGCGAGCTGGCGGTTCAGGTGGCCGAACAGGTCAAGCTTTACGCCAAGTACACCAACCTGCGCAGCACGGTGGTGTTCGGCGGCATGGACATGAAGCCGCAAACGCTGGAACTCAAACAAGGCGTTGAAGTGCTGGTGGCCACACCGGGACGCCTGCTGGACCACATCGAAGCCAAAAACACCGTGCTCAACCAGGTCGAGTATGTGGTGCTCGACGAAGCCGACCGCATGCTCGACATCGGTTTTCTGCCCGATCTGCAGCGCATCCTGAGTTATCTGCCGAAGCAGCGCATCACCTTGCTGTTCTCCGCAACATTCTCACCGGAGATCAAGCGCTTGGCGTCCAGCTACCTGCAGGACCCGGTCACGATTGAAGTGGCGCGCTCCAACGCCACGGCCTCCACGGTGGAGCAGCATTTCTACGCCGTCAATGCCGATGACAAACGCCGCGCGCTGCACCAGATTCTTAAAGCACGCGGCCTGAAGCAGGCTTTTGTTTTCGTCAACAGCAAACTCGGCTGTGCGCGGCTGGCCCGTTCGCTGGAGCGCGAAGGCCTGAAAACCACCGCCCTGCACGGCGACAAAAGCCAGGACGAGCGCCTCAAGGCGCTCGATGCCTTCAAAAAAGGCGAGGTCGATCTGCTGGTCTGCACCGATGTGGCCGCGCGCGGGCTCGACATCAAGGACGTGCCGGCGGTGTTCAATTTCGACGTTCCCTTCAATGCCGAAGACTATGTGCATCGCATCGGCCGCACCGGCCGCGCCGGCGCCTCGGGTCTGGCCGTGAGTTTTGCCGCCAGCAGCGACCAGCGCCTGGTCACCGACATCGAAAAGCTCATCAAGACCAAGATCGAGCTCGAGCCGATGGAGTTCGAGGAAGACCTGCCCCGAATCAAGGAGCAGGGCCGTATCAACGACGGCCGCCGCATGTACCGCGACAGCGGGGCCGAGGAACCGCGTGGCGCGCAGGATGCGCCGCCACGCGAGCGGCAAGAACGGCGGGAACGCCGCGACTACGCACCGCAGCGCCAGACCGTGTCGCGCGATCCGTTTTTTGACAAGCCCTACGAATCGAGCTTGCCGACCGACACGCAACCCGTCTGGGAAGCGGCCGTCAAAAGCGGCGCGTCACGCAACCTGTCGGCCAACATCAAACCCAAGAAAAAAGTCGCTGCGCTGTTCAAAACCGCCAGCTAAACGCAATACTGTTCGCTTAACCGTTCGGGCTGAGCTTGTCGAAGCCTGTTTGCACTGTGACGACCCTTCGACAGGCTCAGGGCGAACGGGGTTGTAGCGCTTCAATGAACAGCATTGCAGCTAAACGCCCTATACGGCGCAGTGACGCCATTCACCATGGATCGTCATGGGAAAGCCCTGTCGGACAAAGCGGGCCCCCACAGCCGCCCTCAAGACGGGAACTTTTGCGACCGATCGCATTGCACCGAGATCAGCTCGAACTGCCCCGCCGTGTTCCTCAGTCGGGCCGCGCTCAGGCAGCCGCCCCAGACGCAGCCGGTGTCCAGCGGCAAGGTGTTGCAAAGCAGGCCGGCCCCGCCCGCCGCTGTGCCGGCACCCAGCGCGGACCAGTGCCCAAACGCGACCGGCAGACCGGCGGTCTTGCGGCCCGGCACGTCAAACCACGGCAAATAACCGGGGGGTGCCGTCTGGGTGCCTCCCGTGGTGGCAAATTCCATGGCGCCGTCGGCTGTGCAAAAACGCATGCGTGTCAGGGCGTTGACGATCACGCGCAGGCGCTCCGTCCCCGCCAGCGTATCCTGCCACTGGGCCGGTGTGTTTCCATACATGCCTTTCAGAAAGCCCGCGAGGTCCGGGCCGCGCAGGGCCTGCTCCACTTCGCCGGCCAGCGCCATGGTTTGCGCGGCGCTCCATTGCGGCAGCACGCCGGCATGCACCATCAGCCAGCCGTGTTCATGGATCGCCATGCGGCGGTGCCGCAGCCAGTCGAGCAGGACCTCGCAGTCGGGCGCGTCCAGCACCTGCTGCACCGTGTCGCTGCGGTGCGGTTTGCGCAGGCCATGGCGGATGCCGAGCAGATTGAGATCGTGATTTCCCAGCAGACACTGCGCCGCGTCACCCAGGCTCTTCAGGCTGCGCAGCACGGCCAGTGAGTCGGGGCCGCGGTTGACCAGGTCGCCGAGTACGTACAGCGTGTCGCGGCTGGCCGAGAAATCGAGCTTGCGCAACAGGCGTTGCAGGGGCTCGTTGCAACCCTGCACGTCGCCAATGAAGTAAAGTGCCATGGTATTCATTTTGCCTGCTGCCCATGGATTTCATCCTCATCGTCTTTTTGACCCTGCTCAACGGCGTATTCGCCATGTCGGAGCTGGCGCTGGCGTCCAGCCGCAAGGCCAGGCTGACCGCGATGTCCGAGGCGGGCGACAAGGGGGCCCATGCGGCCATGACGCTGCTTGACAACCCGACGCAGTTTCTGTCCTCGGTGCAGGTCGGCATCACCTCCATCGGCATGCTCAACGGCATCATCGGAGAGGCGGCTTTCAGCAACGGCCTCTCAAGCTGGATTCAGACCTTCGGCGCGTCGCCGCGCGCCGCCGACATCTCGGCGACCGCGCTGGTAGTGACCCTCATCACCTACATCACCATTGTGTTTGGCGAACTGGTGCCCAAGCGCATCGGCCAGCTCTACCCCGAAACCGTGGCTCGCCTGGTATCGCGCCCCATGATGTGGGTGGCCACCGTCGCCAAGCCCTTTGTCCGGCTGTTGTCCTTCAGCACCCATGCCGTGCTCAAGCTGCTGCGTATTGACAACGCCGGCGAACGCACCGTGACCGAGGAAGAAATCACCGCCAGCCTGGAAGAAGGCGTGGACGCCGGGCTGATCGAGGAGCACGAGCACCAGATGGTGCAGAACGTGTTTCTGCTCGATGAGCGTTTGCTCACCTCGCTGATGCTGCCCCGCTCGGCCATCGAATGGCTGGACGCCGGCGACACCGTGGCGCAGGCCATTGACAAGGCCGGCGCGACCGGTCATTCCTGGTACCCGGTGTGCCGCGGCAGCCTGGACGATGTGGTGGGCGTGGTCAACGTGGCCAAACTGCTGGCGCTGCGCGGCCAGATCCAGCCCGTGGGCGAGAGCACCGGCACGGGCGCCACCCCGACCCTGGCCGACCGCATTGACGCCTACGCGGTGCCGGCCGTGTTCGTGCCCGAAACACTGACCGGCATGGAACTGCTCGAGCAGTTTCGCACCAAGTCCACGCGCATTGTGTTTGTGGTCGATGAATATGGTGTGGTGCAGGGCCTGATGACGCCCATGGACATGCTGGAGGCCATTACCGGCGAGCTGCAACCGGGCGCACAGGTGGACGCCTGGGCCACCCGGCGCGCCGACGGCAACTGGCTGATCGACGGCGTGATGCCCGTGTCTGAGCTCAAGGCCCGGCTTGACATCAGGGAACTGCCCGAGGAAGACAGGGGGCGCTACAACACCGTGGCCGGCCTGCTGCAGAGCGTATCAGGTCGGCTGCCGGGTGTGGGAGAACAGGTGGACGCCGCAGGTTGGCGCTTTGAAGTGCTGGACCTGGATGGAAAACGCATCGACAAGGTGCTGGTCAGCCCGGTCGCTGAACCACACCATCCGAAACATCCGGCCTAACAACCCGACAGGACACTGAGTGAACCGGTTCGAACTCAGGGTCGGCTGCTGGCCGGTTTGACGGCCGGTGCGACCGTGATCAACACTTCATTGCTGCCGAAATTTGCGCCCTGCATCTGAACGGTTGCGACCCGCTCCGCCTTGGTGAAGGTCAGCAGGCTGAGCTTGGAAAACGAACTTGAGGTCAAAGTCCATCCGGCACCCGGCAGGCCGTCCCGGAAGTAGGCAAACACCGACTGCGGCTCGCCCGAGACGGTGAGGCTCAGCCGCCCCATCCAGGTGTTGCCCGAGCCCATGACCAGAGAATCCTGCTGCTTGATGACTGCACCCGGCGGCAGCGGCACATCGCCAGCCAGTTGTTTGGATGTGGTCTCGGTCACCGCGCTGTCATTGCCCAGCGGCGTGCTGCCCATGGAACTGCAGGCAAGCGTCACAAGGGCGGCGGACAGCACGAGCAGGTATTTGAGGGAGATCATGGGTTTGAACCTTTGAAAGTGGCAACAAGCCTGGCGGGGCGGCTCCCGTCAGGCAGCGAAATTGTAGCCGTGGGTCGTCCCCCCGAAAAACCCGGCCGGACAGAGAACTCGCCAGATCGCATCTCGTAGCGAGGCCTGGCTGGGCGTGGCACGCGGAGGCGAGGCACGCCTCTGGCTGGCAGAGCAGAGCGCTTATGACGTGTGGCAGGCCAAACAGCGGTTCAAAGCTGCGCCTATGCATGTTCAACCGGCGCCGGCGATGGCCGCGTAAATCACCGCGCGGCCTTGCAGCGGTTCGGTCGAGCTGGTCAATGGCAAGGCTTGACGGGCCAAGCAAACCGTCCCGGAAACTGGGTGAAACCCAGTCGCAAGGGGTGTGTTTGAGCGGGCAGGGATGGGTCGCGAACCCGCCTTGCGATTCGTGTAAACCATGCTGAGGCATGAAAGCACCTTAAGATGGCGATTCGTCTACCCTGGAACCAAAGACCATGCCCAATATTGCAAGCATTTTGAAAGAAGAGATCGCACGCGTAGCCCGCAAAGAAGTGCGAGCCGAAACACAGCCGCTGAAAAAAGCCTCGGCGCACTACCGTTCGGATATTGCAGCCCTGAAGCGCAGGATAGCAGCGCTTGAAAAACTCGTCAGCCGGCTGGGTAAAGCCGCCACCCAAAAAGCGCTGCCCGCCGAGACAGGGGAGCCGACCGGCAGCTTTCGTTTCAGCGCCAGCGGGTTGCAGGCGCAAAGAAAGCGGCTGGGCTTGTCGGCGTCTGAAGCGGCTGCTCTGCTGGGCGTGTCCGATCAGTCCGTGTACAAGTGGGAAAACGGCAAAACGCGTCCCCGTGCCAGCCAGTTCGCCGCCATTGCGGCGCTGAGAAGCATGAGCAAAAAAGAAGCGGCTGCCCGCTTGAGTGCCTGATGCTCGTGCCCTGATTGCAAAGTGAATTTCCTTTCATCCTGTGATGAAGTTGACTATAGATTCGATGTCGTTGACGGTCGTCCTGAACCACTCACGGCCCGGTGCATCTTCGATCCACTGGCTGCGTGCTTTTAGGACATTGTGAATCGCCAGTTCAGTCGGTCCGATGCGCTTGACTTGCCACTGTGCAAGCACCACCGGATTCTCGAAGCTAGCTGACCCTTTGGCCTGATCCATCACTCTCGTAGCTACGTCGATAACCGTTTTCCCAACCTTTATCGGAAACGTTTGGCCGTCCTTCACGATGGATGGAAACGAGAAGGCATAAATCCAACCATCAAACTCACCAGCTTCTTCATCTCCTTCTTCCAAAGCTGATTCAGCGATAACTTCATCATCGATATCTTTTTCAGTCTTGTTCCTGAAGTAGCCTTTGCTCAAGTTTTCGAAAAGCCCAAGCTCCTTTGCCAGAAACGACACGTACCATTTCACGCTCTGTATGAACTTCTCACCGCCTTCACGCTTGGCAAAGGGGAGATGCACGTCACGAAATTCTGGTGCCACATGCGATTCGATAAGGGGAAGCGCTACTTCACGCAACAAAAATGGCTCGTCGCCAAACTCTTCGACCCTGGTCTGCAATTCTGGAAGAATCGTGTAACGAGCCAATTTATACGCTGTACTTCTGGTTGTTTCCAAGTCGTTCTCCCAATCCGCCGCCAGTTTAACAATAACAGCTTACTGAATAAGGCTGAATAAGGCATACGCCACCCGGCGTATTCCCCAATCCTTCTCCGGTCCCCAGAATCGCCTCATCGCTTTGCAAAAGCCTCCCTCTGGCGGCTGGTGCGAGGCGAAACGCGAACTACCTACCTACCGGAGAAGCACACATGCAACGCCTCAATTCACGCAGATTCACCCTCAAGGCGCTTACTGCCGCCGTCGCCCTGGCGGGCCTCTCTGTCCTGCCAGCCCATGCCCAGTCGGGCGGCACCATCAAGGTGGGCATTCTGCACAGCCTGTCGGGCACCATGGCCATTTCGGAAACCGTGTTGAAAGACACGGTGCTGATGGCGATTGACGAGATCAACGCCAAGGGTGGCGTGATGGGCAAGAAGCTCGAGCCGGTGATCGTGGACCCGGCCTCCAACTGGCCGCTGTTCGCCGAGAAAACCAAGCAACTGCTGGGCCAGGACAAGGTGGCCGTGATTTTCGGCTGCTGGACCTCGGTGTCGCGCAAGTCGGTGCTGCCCGTGGTTGAAGAAATGAACGGCCTGCTGTTCTACCCCGTGCAGTACGAAGGCGAAGAGTTGTCCAAGAACGTGTTCTACACGGGTGCAGCGCCCAACCAGCAGGCCATTCCTGCCGTCGATTACCTGATGAGCAAGGCCGGCGGCGGCGCCAAGCGCTGGGTGCTGCTGGGCACCGACTATGTGTACCCACGCACCACCAACAAGATCCTGCGCGCCTACCTCAAGAGCAAGGGCGTGAAGGACAGCGACATCGACGAGAAGTACACACCGTTTGGCCACTCCGACTACCAGACCATCGTGGCTGACGTGAAGAAGTTCTCTGCCGGCGGAAAAACCGCCGTGGTCTCCACCATCAACGGCGACTCCAACGTGCCTTTCTACAAGGAGCTGGGCAATGCCGGCCTGAAGGCCAAGGACGTGCCGGTCGTCGCATTCTCGGTCGGTGAAGAAGAGCTGCGCGGCGTGGATACGAAACCGCTGGTCGGCCACTTGGCGGCCTGGAACTACTTCCAGTCGATCAAGAGCCCGGCCAACACCGAGTTCATCAAGAAGTGGTCGGACTACGCCAAGGCCAAGGGCATTGCCGGCCACAAGGACAAGCCGCTGACCAACGACCCGATGGAAGCGACCTACATCGGCATCAACATGTGGAAGCAGGCGGTCGAAAAAGCCAAGTCCCTGGAGACCGACAAGGTCATCGCCGCCATGGCCGGCCAGACCTTCAAGGCACCGTCCGGCATCGTGTCGAAGATGGATGAAAAAAACCACCACCTGCACAAGTCGGTGTTCATCGGCGAGATCAAGGCCGACGGCCAGTTCAACGTGGTGTGGAAGACGCCCGGCCCGGTGAAAGCCAAGCCATGGAGCCCCTACATCGAAGGCAACGACAAGAAGCCTGACGAGCCAGCAAAAGCGACGGTCGCTTCCAAGTAAGGCCGCTACCGCACAGCCCTGGGTGGCCTGGCGGTGCAAGCCGCACCTGGTTTGCAGAACAGGTGCGGCTTTTTTGTGGTCTGGCCCACTTCTTGCACTGTCCCGGTGCATGGTTTTCAAGGGAGTTGCAGCCTGGGCATGGCGACAAGCGAGCAGGGTCTTGCTGCTGCGCCCACCCTACAGGTCCTTCTCATGTTCATGATTCGCACACTCTTTCTATCCGCCACGCTTTTCATAGCCGCCAGTGCCCACGCCTTGAGCGCGGACGAGGTCAAAGGCATGGCGCTCGGCGAGACCGAGGCGCGGGTGGCGGCGCTGAACAAGGCCGCAGCCAATCCTGACGACAAAACCGCCGCCTTCATCCAGGCGCTGGCCGACGATGCCGTCAAAACCGCTGGCGGCAAGGTGTTTGTGATCAAGGACGAAAAAGGCGTTGACCCGATCACTGGCGCCGGGCTGACGGTGCCCGAAGACGCCGAAGACGTGATCAACAACAACATGATGCGCGGCGAGCTCGATACCGCGCTGGCCGTGCTCAAGCTGTTTTCCAGAGACGAGAAGGTGCGCCGCGACGCGATCAAGACGCTGGCCAGCGGCAGCGACGAGTCGCGCCTGCCGCTGATCGAAAAAGCCTATGCGCTTGAAGCTGTGCCCGCGCTCAAGAGCCAGCTCGAGCTGGTGCGCGCCACCATTTTGCTGGGCAGCAGCGACAGGGTCAAACGCCTGGACGCTGCCGCCCGCCTGTCCGGCAGCAACAACCCGATCAGCAAGACCGTGCTGATCGCCCGCCTGGCGGAAGAAGACGACGTTGAGGTCAAAAGCGCGCTGCAGGCCTCGCTGCGCAAGGTCGAGGCGGCGCTGGCCTGGGGCGACAAGCTGGGCGCAGTGTTCAGCGGCATCAGCCTGGGCAGCATCCTGCTGCTGGTGGCGCTGGGCCTGGCCATCACCTACGGTCTGATGGGTGTGATCAACATGGCGCACGGCGAGCTGATGATGATAGGCGCCTACGCCACCTACGTGGTGCAGGGCCTGTTCCAGAAGTACCTGCCGGGCCTGTTTGACTGGTATCTGCTGGCCGCGGTGCCGGTGGCTTTCATGGCATCGGCGCTGATGGGTGCGGCGCTGGAGCGCGGCGTGATCCGTTTTCTCTACGGCCGTCCGCTCGAGACCCTGCTGGCCACCTGGGGCATCAGCCTGATGCTGCAGCAGTTCGTGCGCTCCATCTTCGGCGCGCAAAACGTCGGTGTCGAAAACCCGGTGTGGATGAGCGGCGGTGTGCAGGTGCTGGGCAATTTGTCGCTGCCTTTCAACCGTCTGGTGATCATCGGTTTTGCGTGTTTCGTGCTGCTGGGCATGGCCTGGCTGATCAGCCGAACGCGCCTGGGTCTGTTCGTGCGCGGCGTCACGCAAAACCGGCCGATCGCCTCCTGCATGGGCGTGAACACGGCGCGAGTGGACACTTATGCGTTTGCGCTGGGCTCGGGCATCGCGGGGCTGGCCGGCTGCGCGCTGAGCCAGGTCGGCAACGTGGGGCCGGACCTGGGCCAGGGCTACATCGTCGATGCCTTCATGGTGGTGGTGCTGGGCGGCGTGGGCCAGCTCGCCGGCACCGTCTATGCCGCGATGGGCCTGGGCATTCTGAACAAATTCCTCGAAGGCTGGACCGGCGCGGTGCTGGCCAAGATCGCGGTGCTGGTGCTGATCATCATCTTCATCCAGAAGCGGCCGCAGGGTATTTTTGCAATGAAGGGTCGCTCTGCTGAGGCATGACATGAATACGTCCATCCATTCGGTCATCCTTCCCGCCAAAGGCCCCCTGCTCACGCGCGCCGGCTGGAGCGCCTTCATCGTGGCGCTGCTGGTGGTCTGCGCGCTGGCGCCGGTGCTCAACCTGGTGGTGCCCGAGTCCAGCCTATTCCACATGAGCACCTATGCGGTGGCGCTGCTCGGAAAAATCATGTGTTACGCCATCGTGGCGCTGGCCATGGATTTGATCTGGGGCTACACCGGCATTTTGTCGCTGGGCCACGGCCTGTTTTTTGCGCTCGGTGGTTATGCCATGGGCATGTACCTGATGCGCCAGATCGGCCGCGACGGCAACTACAAAAGCAATCTGCCGGACTTCATGGTGTTTCTCGACTGGAAAGAGCTGCCCTGGCACTGGACCTTCAGCGACAGCTTTGTCGCCACGTTGTTCCTGATCGTGCTGGTGCCCGCTCTGGTGGCCTTTGTCTTCGGCTACTTCGCCTTCCGTTCGCGCATCAAGGGCGTGTATTTTTCCATCATCACGCAGGCCATGACTTTTGCCGCCATGCTGCTGTTCTTCCGCAACGAGACGGGCTTTGGCGGCAACAACGGTTTCACCGATTTCAAGCGCATCCTGGACGCACCGATTGCCACGCCCACCATGCGCATGGGGCTGTTTGTGATCACCGGCTTGACCTTGCTGGGCTTCTTCCTGCTTGCCAAATGGCTGGTGGCAGCCAAGTTCGGCCGCGTGCTGCAGGCCATCCGCGATGCGGAGACCCGCGTGATGTTCTCGGGCTATTCGCCGCTGGGCTACAAGCTCACGATCTGGACCTTCTCGGCCGTGATGTGCGGCATTGCCGGTGCGCTGTATGTGCCGCAGGTCGGCATCATCAACCCGAGCGAAATGAGTCCGGCCAATTCGATCGAGATGGCGATCTGGGCGGCAGTCGGCGGGCGCGCCACGCTGATCGGCCCGATTGCCGGCGCCTTCATCGTCAACGGCGCCAAGAGCTGGCTCACGGTGGCCTACCCCGAGTACTGGCTGTATTTCCTCGGCATGCTGTTTATTGCGGTGACGCTGTTTTTGCCGAATGGGGTTGTTGGCCTTGTCAGGAAGCTCTGGAAAGGCGGCGAGAAATGACACCTGATCTTCTTGAGCAAGGCGCGGCGCGCATTGAAAAACGCCGGGCCGCGCTGGAAGCCGGCAAGTCCAACACCGAATCCGGCGGACGCAACGCAAGCACGGGCCGCATCGCCACGCCGGGCGAAGTGGACGTAACCCACGGACGGATTTTGTACCTCGAAGACGTGAGCGTGAGTTTCGATGGTTTCAAGGCCATCAACAAACTCTCGCTCGACATCGCGCCGGGCGAGCTGCGCTGCATCATCGGCCCCAATGGCGCCGGCAAGACCACGATGATGGACATCATCACCGGCAAGACCCGGCCCGATGAGGGCACGGTGTTTTTTGGCAGCACGATCAACCTGCTGCGCCATACCGAACCGCAGATCGCCCAACTCGGCATAGGCCGAAAGTTCCAGAAGCCCACGGTGTTCGAGCAACTCACGGTGTTTGAAAACCTCGAGCTCGCGCTCAAGACCAACAAGGGCGTGAAGTCGTCCATGTTCTTCCAGTTGGACTCGGCGCAAAGCGACCGCCTCGCCGAGATCCTGGTGACGATTCACCTGGCCGACAGCGTGGGCCGCCTGGCCGGCAACCTGAGCCATGGGCAGAAGCAGTGGCTGGAGATCGGCATGCTCTTGACACAGGACCCCAAGCTGCTGCTGCTTGACGAGCCGGTGGCGGGCATGACCGACGAGGAGACTGCGCGCACCGCCGAGCTCTTCCTGACTTTGAAGGGCAAACATTCGCTGATGGTGGTGGAACATGACATGAGTTTCATCCGCACGATTTCTGAAATCGTCACGGTGCTGTGTGACGGTGCTGTGCTGGCGCAGGGGACGCTGGATCAGGTGCAGGCGGATGAACGGGTGATAGAGGTTTATCTTGGACGTTGAGTTCATTGCTGCCCCTGGCGAGGTAGTTGAAGCTTCGGTGGTTTGCCGACAAGCCGGGGGTTGCCCGGCGGCAACTTACTTTCTTTTGCTTCGCCAAAAGAAAGTAAGCAAAGAAAAGGCGACCCCGCTGCCTGCGTCCCCTGCGCTGCGCTCCGGGGCAACCTGCGGTGCTCGGTCCAGCCGGGGTCGAGCTCGAACTCGCTGCGCTCAGACAATCGCTCGTCCTGATCCGGCTGGACCTGCGCTCCTCGGCGCAGTCAGAAGGGGTGGGGTCGAGATCGGGAGCGCAATCGGGCTCCGGCAAGGACGCGCAAAGCGCGTCCTTGCCTCCCCGCATCCGCATTCGTTCCTCCACCCCGTCGGGCTGGGCCGAGGAGCGCAGGCAAAAGCGGATCAGGGCTCGCGATTGTCTGAGCCGAAGGCGAGTTCGAGCGAGACCCCGCTTTTGGCGAGCACCGCAGGTTGCCCGCAGCGAAGCGGAGGGACCCAGACCATCGGGTCGCCTTTCTTTTCCTTAGGTTTCTTTGGCGAAGCAAAGAAAAGTAAGTCGCCCGCCGGGGCGAGACCCGGCTTGCAGGCGCACCGCAGCACTTTCGACTTCACCACAAGCCTGACGAGAGTCACCCCATGCTGACTGTCAAAAACATCAACCAGTATTACGGCGGCTCCCACATCCTGCGCGACGTGAGCCTGGAAGCCCACCTCGGCAAGGTCACCGTGCTGCTGGGCCGCAACGGCGTTGGCAAAACCACGCTGCTCAAGTCGCTGATGGGCCTGGTCCCCATCAAGACCGGCACGATTGAATTTGACGGGAAACAAATTCAGAATGCCACCCCCTATGAACGCGCAAGAGCCGGCATAGGTTTCGTGCCCCAGGGCCGCGAGATCTTCGCCCGCCTGACGGTCGAGGAAAACTTGGCGATGGGCCTGGCCTGCAAGAGCGCCCGCACGCCGGTGCCAGGCGAGCTGTATGAACTGTTTCCGGTGCTCAGGCAGATGCTGCACCGGCGAGGGGGCGACCTGTCGGGCGGGCAGCAGCAGCAACTGGCGATTGCCCGTGCGCTGGCGGCCCAACCCAAGCTGCTGATTCTGGACGAACCGACCGAAGGCATTCAGCCCAGCATCATCAAGGACATCGGCCGGGTGATCCGTATGCTGGCCGACCGGGGCGACATGGCGATTTTGCTGGTGGAGCAGTACTACGACTTTGCCTCGGCCCTGGCCGACGACTACCTGGTGATGGAGCGCGGCGAATTTATCGCGCGTGGCCTGGGCAAGGATATGCAAGCCAACAGGGTGCGCCAGCTCGTCGCCATTTAGGCAGACTGGCTGCCCGGGGTTATAGCGGCTGCTTACTTCGACCGGAAAATAATCTCTTTCATGCGCTCAAGCTTGGGCGACACCACGGGCACCGTCAGCATGGTGCTGGCAATCGCCATCAACAACAAGGCGGTGAAAGTCTCGCTGGTGATGATGCCTTTGTCCAGCAGGATGTTGGCAAAAATAATCATGATCAGGGCTTTGGTCTGCAGCAGCCAGCCAATGATTGAACTCTCGCCCGGTGCCCAGCGGAGCAATTTGCCGGCGATGTGAATTCCTACCAGTTTTCCCGCCACCGAGGCGACGAGCAACACGCCGGCGGCAACAAACACCGCCTCACCGCCCAGCGTCCAGTTGGTGCGCAAGCCGGTGCTGAGGAAAAACACCGGCATCATCACCAGCAACACATGGTGGCGCAGCAAATCCACATGTTCCTGGTTGAACCACTCGCCGTCCATGATGGCGCCCGCCAGAAATGCACCAACCATGAAGTGCAGGCCCGCCCAGTCGGCCCCCAAGCTGCAGACAATCAGCCAGATCAGGCCGGCGTGCCAGCGATCCCGCTCGGGCAACCGCAGCATGAGTTTTCGGAAAGCGTAGCCAAGGGCCGCGAAAGCCGCCAAAAATGCAGCCTGTTTGCCGACGCGCTGCCAGTCCATCAGGATGAGGGCGAGCACGCCCCAGATCGCAATGTCGTCCAGGCTGGCATAACGCAGGATGCGTTGGCCGATGGGCTGGCGCAGGATGGCCAGCTTTTCCATCAGCAAAATCAGGATCGGCAGCGCGGTGACGGCGCAGGCCATGCCCACGCCCATGACAAACTGCCAGCGGGTCGCCAGCGGCCCCATCCAGCCCTCGTCCATCAACATGCCGGCGGCGGCCGCACAACCAAACAGGAGCGGCGCGCCAAGCGCCAGGCCGGCGGTGATGCTGCTCTCGCGCCGGTGCATCCAGGCTTTTTTCAGATCGAGCTCGATGCCGGCGATCCAGACAAAAACCATCACCGCCCACCAGGCAATGCCGTTCAGGGACTGGACGACCGGCGCGCTGAAGACAAACGCGTAATAGTCCGGAAATATCTTTCCCAGGATGCCGGGCCCCAGCAAGATGCCGGCAATGATCTGAACCACCACCAACGGCGCGTAGTAGTCGGTTTTGCCGACCCGCCAGATCAGGTAGGGCACGGTAAAAATGATCGCCATGGCGATCAGGTAGACCTCGGTCGTTGACATTGCGGCAGGCGTGGCTTTTCTGCGTTTTATAGAGACGGGCCCGCTCCTAGCGCCGCGGCGCCTGGTACAGCGGCATCACCGTCGGCAACAAGGCCTGGATTTGCTGCACGCGGCTGCTGTCGCTGGGGTGGCTGCTCAAAAAATCGGGCGCGCCGGCGCCGCTGCCTGCGCTGCCCATTTTTTGCCACAGGCTCACGCCGGCCTGCGGGTTGTAGCCTGCCCGCGCCGTCAGCTCAAGGCCGATGCGGTCGGCCTCGGCTTCATGAGCGCGGCTAAAACGCGTGGCCACCAGCGCGTCGTAGGCGGCCCCGGTCAGTTGCGCTGCACCACCACCCAGGCCGAGCAACTGGCTGCCAAGGCTGATCGCGGCCTGGGCGGCTACCGCCTGGGACACCTGCTCACGCGAATGCTCGCGCAAGGCGTGGGCGATTTCATGCCCCATCACCACGGCAATTTCTTCATCGCTGAGATGGAGTTTGCGAATCAGGCCCGTGTAGAACATGATTTTTCCGCCGGGCATGCAGAAGGCATTGAGCTGATCGCTCTCGATGAGGTTGACCTCCCACTGCCAGCGCGGCGCGTCGCCGCGGAAGACGGCTGTTTGGGGCTGAATGCGTGCGGCCACAGCGCGAACACGTCCCAGCATGGCCGCGTCGGTATTGAGTGCCCCCTTGGCCGCGGCCCCTGCTTTGAGCTTGGCATAACCCTGCGCAGCCATCTGCTCGAGTTCTTCCGAAGACACCAGCAGCAGTTGAGCACGTGACGCCCCGACGGAACCGCCCTGCGTGGTGCTGGCGCATCCGGTGAACAACAGGATGACGGCCGCCAGGGCAGGGATCAGAAAGGTTTTCATGAGTGTCTCGCAGATCAATGTTGGAGGGAGCCAATGCCGACCCCTGATTTTGCGCCGCTGGCGCCTGCGCCCAGTAGGACGGGCGATGAAAACAGTGTAGGCGAAACAGAACAAGACAACCTCAGACGCCACACCCGGCTCACACAGACCAGATGCGCGGGCTGGGCGCAGCTTTTTCCCAGAAATGACGGCGCCACACCTTCCAGACCTGTTTCATCAAGTCCATCGCCGGTTCGACCAGAGGCGCCAGCGCGCGCAGCACAAGGACCTGTGCATCGGGACTGGTGGCGCCGGCGGCATGGCGCAGCGGGTGCGCCTCCAGCACTTGCCGTGCCAGGTCCAGCGCAAGCTGGCGGCGGTTGCGTTCGAGTTTGCTGCCCGTGACAAAAAACAGGGTGGCGATGCAGCGCCGTCCGGCCAGGCCCAGCGGACTGTTCATCAACAGGGTGTCATCGGCGTGGATGCGCGCGCGTTCCAGCCAGACCCCGGGCATTTCAAGGTGCTGGCAAAAACTGCCTTGCGCAAAGGGCTGGTTGGCAGCAGGCAGGCCGAGCGCGGTCACGTCCCAGCCCATCAGTTCGGCGCCGGGCGCCAGCTCCAGCGTCAGATGGTTTTCGGCCAGGCAGCCGCTGTAGCACAGTGCTTCCATCGGCAGCCATTCGGCGCGTGCGCCGGCTTCGAGTCGGATGCTTGTGTGCTGCAAGGCGGTGTCGCCCAGCGATTCGTAAAAACGCGTGGCGCCGGGCGTGGTGATCAAGCCGTGGCTGCCTGGCGCGGCGGTGACCGCGATAGCGAGTGTGTCGCCGCCGACCAGGCCGCCCGGCGGGTGTACCAGCACGTTGTGGCACACGGCGTCGCCTTCGGGGTAAAGGCTTTGCAAAATGCGCAACGGGCCGTCGTGGCGGAAGCGGGCGATGGTTTTGCCGGCCTGCAAGGTGTAGTCCAGTGAGAGCGTCGCGTTCCAGGCCATGATCGAGTTTAAGCCGGCGTCTGCCCGCGTCAGGTTATCAAGAAGCTATCAAATTAATAGCTGTTTGCGCATATTTTGTAAGGGCTCAGGCAACGACAGGCTGATTCACGTTCCTGACTTCCTTCACGCGCTCGGCCAGATGCGCCAGCGCTTCCTGCACCTGATCGACCAGGATCAGACACAAATCTCCGGGCTGCAGGCGCGCCAGCGCGGTGTCGATCGCCAGAAACTCGCCGCGGATTTCGTCGATACGGGTGGTCCGGCTGGCCTTGTTCAATCCTTCCAGGCCTTCGCGCAGCAGGCCCATCACCTCGCCGTCGGCACGCCCGCGCTGGGCGGCGTCCTGGTAGAGGATCATGTCGTCAAAGGCTTTGCCCAGAATCGCGGTCTGCTCGCGGAGGTCGCTGTCGCGCCGGTCGCCGGCGCCGCTGATGACCACGCTGCGGCTTTGCCCGGGTGTTGCCGGCATGGCGTCCACCGCGGCCACCAGCGCGCGCATCGCGTCCGGGTTGTGGCCGTAGTCGGCAATGACGGTGGCGCCGCGGTAGTCCATCACGTTGAAGCGGCCCGGCGCATTGTGCGCATCGCCGACAAAGCTGGTCAACCCGCTTTTCAAGGTATCCCAGGGCACGCCGACGGCCCAGGCGGCGGCCAGTGCGGCCATCACGTTTTCGACCTGAAAACCGATGCTGCCGCCGCGCGTCAGGGGAATGCCGTGCAGCGGCACATGTTCGCGCCACGCGCCTTCGGCGGCGACCAGCGCGGCGCCTTCCACGTAGACGGTGCGTTTGCCCTGGGCCCGGTGGGTGGCCATCAGCGGGTGGTGCCGGTCAGCGGCGAAAAATATCACGTTGCCGGGGCAGGCGGCGGCCATCGCGGCGACGAGGGGGTCGGCCGCGTTCAGCACCGCATAGCCGGTGGGGGCGACGTTTTGCACAATCACGCGCTTGAGCGCGGCCAGGTCTTGCACCGTGGTGATGTGGTTCAGGCCCAGGTGGTCGCCGCTGCCGATGTTGGTGACCACCGCGACCTGGCAGCGGTCAAACCCCAGACCTTCGCGCAGCACGCCGCCGCGCGCCACTTCAAACACGGCGGCGTCCACGTCGGGGTGCATCAGCACGTTGCGGGCGCTCTTCGGCCCACTGCAGTCGCCGCTGTCGGTCTGGCGGCCGTTGACCCAGACGCCGTCGGTGTTGGTCATGCCGCAGCGCAGGCCGCTGGCGGTCAGCAGATGCGAGATCAGGCGCGTCGTGGTGGTCTTGCCATTGGTGCCGGTCACGGCCACCACCGGCACGCGGCCGTCGTCGCCCGGCGCAAACAGCTCGTTGATGATTGCGCCGCCCACGGCGCGGCCCTTGCCGTAAGACGGCGACAGGTGCATGCGCAGGCCCGGCGCGGCGTTGACTTCGACCACGCCGCCGTGTTGCGCTTCGAGCGGACGCAGCACGCTTTCGCAGACCACGTCAACGCCGCAGACGTGCAGGCCCACCATCTGCGCCGCGGCCACCGCGCGTGCCGCGACTTCGGGGTGTACATCATCGGTCACATCGGTGGCGGTGCCGCCGGTGCTCAGGTTGGCGTTGTTGCGCAAAACGACGCGGTGGCCGCGCGCCGGAATCGATTCGGGCGTGAGGCCCTGCACGCTCAGGCGCGCCACGGCGATGTCGTCAAAGCGGATTTTGGTCAACGACGTGGCATGGCCTTCGCCGCGGTGCGGGTCCTGGTTGACGATCTCGACCAGCTCGCGCACCGTGTGCAGGCCGTCGCCCAGCACTTGGGGCGGGTCGCGCCGCGAGGCCGCCACCAGCTTGCTGCCAACCACCAGCAGGCGGAAGTCGTTGCCGGGCAAAAATTTCTCCACCATGACGGTGCCGTGTTCGGCCGCCGCGCGGAAGGCGATGTCGAGGTGATCGCGCGTCACGATGTTGACGGTGACGCCCTTGCCCTGGTTGCCGTCCCGCGGCTTGAGCACGACCGGTAGGCCGATTCTCCGGGCCGCGGCCCAGGCTTCATCGGCATCGGCGACCGGCTGGCCGATAGGGGCCGGCACGCCGGCGGCGAGCAGCAGTTTTTTCGTCAGGTCCTTGTCCTGGGCGATGGATTCAGCCACCGCGCTGGTGGTGTCCAGCTCGGCAGCCTGGATGCGGCGCTGGCGCGCGCCCCAGCCGAACTGCACCAGGCTGCCCTTGGTCAGGCGCTTGTAGGGAATGCCGCGCGCGACCGCCGCATCGACAATGGCGCCGGTGCTCGGCCCCAGGCGCTCGTCCTCGTTGAGATTGCGCAACTGCGTGATCGCCGCTTCGACGTCAAAGCCGGATTCGTTGAGTGCGGCATGCACCAGGGCTTGCGCCAGCACCAGCGCCAGGCGGCCGACGGCCTCTTCGCTGTACTCGACCACGGTCTGGTAGACACCGTCCTCCAGCGTGGCGGCCGTTTGGCTGAAGGTGACGGGACAGCCGGCGTTGGCCTGCAGCGCGAGCGCGGCCGACTCCAGCACATGGGCCAGCGATACCGGCCCGGTGTGGCCGCCCGGACGCAGCGCGCCTATGGCCGGAAACAGCGAGCGCACATGCGGCTCAAAGCCGGGCAGAGTGTCGATGGAGCGCTCTGCCTCGGTGCAGGCGATGATGGCTTCAAGCGCCGTGTGGCGGCTCCAGAGGTTGGGGCCGCGCAGCGCGCGGATGCGGGAAACTTTCATCAGCTTGTCTTTCCGGGCTGGGTTGGGCTGGATTCAAAGGCTTCGATGCCTGCGCCAATCAGGTTGAGCGCAATGCCGAGCGCCCACGCGGCCGCTATCGCGGCGAGCAGACTGTCTTCGGCGGTGGGGGCATGGCGGCCTTGCCAGACCGCGAGTTTGTCCAGGCCCGGCAAAAAGGCTTCGCTGGCGCCGTTGGCCAACACGACCTGGCCCTGGCGAACAAACACCGCCCGGCCGCCGCTGTCCAGGTGCGCGGCGATGGCGGCCAGCGTCGGGTCGGTGGCATAAAAAATCACTTCACCGTCGCACAGACCGGCCATGTTGACGATGGCCGGATGCGCTGCGTTGAGCACGGCCACGCCATCGGACAGCACCGCATCGACCTGCGCGCGCATGACCCGCAACATCGGCTCTTCGTCGAAGATGTCGAACTCGCCCAGCGCTTCGGCGCCCTCCAGGTCGGTGACCACGCCGACCTGGCAACGGTCGTAGGCCAGGCCGCTGCGCAAAATCGTGTCGGCGCCGTTTTCAAACACGGCGGCCTGCACCGCGCGGTTGATCAGCAGGCGTTGGCCGGCTTCCCAACCGGTGCAGTCGCTGGCGTCCAGGCAGCGTCCGCCAAGAAACAGGCCGCTCTTGCAGGCCAGGCCGGTGTGCCGCCCCGACAGATGCAGCAGCCAGGCCACCAGACGCGCAATGCTTTGCGTACCGACGGAGCCGGCCACGCCGACCACCGGAATGCGGCCGCTGTGGGTGCTTTCGGGCGTTTCGGGGAAAAGGTGGTCGCAAATGGCGCGGCCAACCGGACGTGGCGCGCCTTCGGCCGGCTTGAGGTGCATCAGCAGGCCGGGGCCGGCATTGACTTCGACAACGGCACCGCCCTGGGTGTGCAGCGGGCGCGAAATATCCTGCGCGACGACATCGACACCGGCGATGTCCAGGCCGACGACGCGGGCGGCGAGGCAGACGAGATGGCCCACGTCGGAATGAACTTCATCGGTGCAGTCGATGGCGACATTGCCGTTGCGCTGTATCAGCACCTCGCGGCCCGCGGCCGGCACCGACGCCGGGCTCAAGCCCTGGCGCCGCAGCTCCAGCAAAATGGCCGTGTCCGTGTCGACCCGGATGCGGTTGAGCGGGAAGTCTTCTGCCAGACCGCGCCGCGAATCGGTGTTGAGCTGCGCCTCGACCAGCTCGGCCACGCTGGAGCGGCCATCGCCGGTGACCGCGGCGATTTCACCGCGTGCCGCGGCGACCAGACGACCACCGACCACCAGCAGCCGGTGCTCATGGCCGCGCACAAAACGCTCGACCATGACCGCACTGCCATGCCGCGCGGCGAGATGGAAAGCGGCTTCGATTTGTGCCTGCGTGTTGAGGTCCAGCGAAACACCGCGGCCGTGGTTGCCGTCGGACGGCTTGACGGCCACCGGCAGGCCGATCTCCTGCGCGGCGGTCCAGGCGGCCTCCACGCTGTCCACAATTTCGCCCTCGGGCACCGGCACGCCGCAGGAGGCCAGCAGGCTTTTGGTCAGGTCCTTGTCGCTGGCAATGCCTTCGGCGATGGCGCTGGTCAATTCGGTCTCGGCCGTCCAGATGCGGCGCTGGCTGGCGCCATAACCGAGCTGCACCAGGTTGCCGTCGTTCAGGCGGATGTGCGGAATGCGCCTGTCCGTCGCGGCGGCGACGATGGACGCCGTGCTGGGGCCGAGGTAACACTCGTCGACCTTGGCGCGGATGCGGCTGACGGCGGCCTGCAGTTCGGTCCGGTCATAGGCTTCGTTGTTGATGGCGGCCATCAGCAGGCGATGCCCTTCGGCCAGCGCGCTGCGCGCCACCTGCTCGTCGCGCGCCCGAAAGACCATGCGGTACACCCCGCGCCGCGAGGTGCCGCGGGTCTGGCCAAAGCCGGTGGGCATGTCGGCCAGGTTCAGCAGCTCGATGACCACATGTTCCAGCACATGGCCGGCCCAGGTGCCTTCGTGCAGGCGCTGGAGAAAACCGCCGCGCTCACCGACACCGCAGTGGTGTTCCTGCAGGGCCGGCAGCAACGCGACCAGCCGGTCGTTGAAGCCGGGCAGCCGGCTCGATGGCTTGTCTTCCAGGGTACCCAGGTCCAGCCAGACTTCCAGCACCGCCCGGTAAGTCCAGATGTTGGGGCCACGCAGGTAGTTGATGCGCAGAAGCTCGATATCGTCCTTTTTGCTCATGTTTTTCTGGATTCGGTCAACCGGTCAGGCCGGGGCAACGTTTTTCTGGCAAGCGCCCAAACGGGCGCTTGCGGCTTCTGGTTAATAAAAAACTAAACCAGGTTTTCTGGTCGGGCTGCTGAACAAGGCATTCGACCAGCCGCCCGGCTTAGGCGAAAATCCTTGCTTTGGCCCCGAAAATCATCAGGGTGCCGGTTTTCACGGCTCCCACCTCACAATGCAACCTTCTCATCCGGTTAACGCCTCCAGCGAGGCGGGTCAAGCGCAAACAGACCTGCGCGCGCAACTCGCAGCCAGTGAGAACGTCTTATGTGTGGTGCCGGTTGACCTGAATCGGCAACTTCGATTCTCCCGGAGTTTGCTGGCACTGACGGATCGCCGCCTGTTGACCAACGACCCGGAAACCGGCCAATGGGCCAGTTGGCCTTTGCGTAAAAATGATCCGCCGGGCGCTCTATCGGCGCTTTCCCTGCGTCACTTCGACCACGCCGGCGTCGGCACGCTGGAGCTGCACGACAGCAGCGCCCGGCTGGCCAGTTGGCGTTTTACCCTGGCCGCCAATGTGCAGGCGCTGCGGCTGCTGCGGCTGTTCGAGCAGCAAACGGCAGCGCGCGGGAACGCCGGGACCGGCGATGAAACCGCCCTGTGCCCCTTGTGTGACGCCCTGCTGCCGCCGGACAGCGACGACTGCCCCGCCTGCGCCCGCGAGCTGCATACGGCCCCGTCCACCTGGGTGCTGCTGCGCCTGTGGCGCTTTGCCCGACCCTACCGCGGGCAGTTGCTGGCCGGCTTTGGTCTGACGCTGGCCTCCACCGCCGCCACCCTGGTGCCGCCTTACCTCACGATTCCGCTGATCGACGACATCCTGATCCCGTTCCAGAACGGCCAGCAGATCGAGTCCTGGAAAGTGCTGGCCATCCTGGGCGCGCTGCTGGCGGCGGCGCTGGTCGGCTGGGCGCTGAACTGGGCGCGCACCTACCTGCTGGCGCTGGTCTCCGAACGCATAGGCGCCGATCTGCGCACCGCCACCTTTGACCACTTGCTGGAACTGTCGCTGGACTATTTCGGCGGCAAGCGCACCGGCGACCTGATGGCGCGCATCGGCTCGGAAACCGACCGCATCAATGTCTTCCTGTCGCTGCACGCGCTCGATTTTGCGACCGACGTGCTGATGATCCTGATGACCGCCGTCATTCTGTTTTCGATCAATCCCTGGCTGGCGCTGGTGACCCTGCTGCCGCTGCCTTTTATTGCCTGGATGATCCACACCGTGCGCGACCGCCTGCGCACCGGTTTTGAAAAAATCGACCGGGTCTGGTCCGAAGTGACCAACGTGCTGGCCGACACCATTCCCGGCATCCGCGTGGTCAAGGCCTTTGCCCAGGAAAAGCGCGAAGCCCAGCGTTTTCGCGATGCGAACCGGCACAACCTGCTGGTCAACGACAAGCTCAACAAGGTCTGGTCGCTGTTCACGCCGACGGTCTCGCTGCTGACCGAAATCGGCCTGCTGGTGGTCTGGGCCTTCGGCATCTGGCTGGTGTCGAAGCAGCAGATCACGGTGGGGGTGCTGACGGCCTTCATTGCCTACATTGGCCGCTTCTATACCCGGCTCGATTCCATGAGCCGCATCGTCTCGGTCACGCAGAAAGCGGCGGCCGGCGCCAAGCGGATTTTCGACATCCTCGACCATGTGTCCAACGTGCCGGAGCCGGCCCACCCGGTGAAGATGGCGGCGCTGCAGGGACGCATCGAGATGAGCGGCCTGGGCTTTCGCTACGGCAACCGGGCAGTGATCCGCGGCCTGGACCTGGTGATCCAGCCGGGCGAGATGATCGGTCTGGTCGGCCACAGCGGCTCCGGCAAAAGCACGCTGGTCAACCTGATCTGCCGTTTTTACGACGCGACCGATGGCAGCATCAGCGTCGATGGCACCGATATTCGCCGGTTTTCCGTGGCCGACTACCGGCGCCACATCGGCCTGGTGCTGCAGGAGCCTTTCCTGTTCTTCGGCACGGTTGCCGAGAACATTGCCTACGGCAAGCCGGGCGCGAGCCGCGCCGGGATTGTGGCCGCGGCCCGCGCCGCGCATGCGCACGAGTTCATTTTGCGCCTGCCGCAGGGCTACGACTCGCTGGTCGGCGAGCGCGGCCAAAGCCTGTCGGGCGGCGAACGCCAGCGCATCTCGATTGCGCGCGCACTGCTGATCGACCCGCGCATCCTGATCCTGGACGAAGCCACCTCGTCGGTGGACACCGAGACTGAAAAGGAAATCCAGAAGGCGCTGGACAACCTGGTGCAGGGCCGCACGACGATCGCCATCGCGCACCGCCTGTCCACCCTGCGCAAGGCCGACCGGCTGGTGGTGATGGACCGCGGGCAGGTGGTCGAGGTCGGTCCGCACGACGCGCTGATGGCCCGTCAGGGCGCTTACTGGCGGCTGTATGAAGCGCAGGCGCGTCAGGTTGACGGCGAAGGCAATGCCGACGCCGAAGAGGGCCGGATTGCACTCGCGACCTCGCAGGTGGCCCACACCGTCCAGCACACCGGCAGCCTCTGACTCTGAGCTAGCGCCTCACCAAGGATTCCCGCATGACCTCTACCCCAACTATTGCGGCCAGCCCCGCTTTCCAGCTCAAGCGCCACGCTTCGGGCCAGTTGCTGCTGATTACCGGCGGGGGTGAGCAGCACCTTGGCGTGGTGCCTGTGCGCGCTTTCCCGATTGCCGCGCCCGATGAAGGCGTCTCCCTGGTTGGCAGAGAAGGTCACGAGCTGGCCTGGCTGGAGCGCCTGGACGGGCTGCCGCAGCCCCTGCGCAGCCTGCTCGAAGAAGAACTGGCACTGCGCGATTTTGTTCCCGAAATCACGCGCCTCATCAGCGTCTCCAGTTTCGGCACGCCCAGCACCTGGGTGGTGGAAACCGACCGCGGCAAGACCTCGTTTGTGCTCAAGGGCGAAGAAGACATTCGTCGGCTGAAGCACCCGTCCATGCTGATCGCCGCCAGCCACGGCGTACACTTCAGCGTGAAGGACATAAGCGCGCTGGACCGTGCTTCGCGGCGCCTGCTGGAGCGTTTTCTCTGACCCCGGGCGCAACCCCGTCACCGGTTCTCGGCCGCCCCGAGAACCCCGGTGCGCCCACGCTGTCGTGTGTTTTTCGATAGCGCTGAACAACTCGTCCATCAGCATGGCCATTGCACCGATCACGACCAGTCCGGCAAAGACCTGCCTCGCCTCGGTGACCGACGGGGCCGCGACAAAAGCGCCGCGTGCGGGTTCGAGCCGGATCAACTGGTTTTGCGACAACCGGAACAGGGCCTGGCGCACCAAGGTGCGCGAAACGCCGAAGTGATCGGCCAGTTTCTGCCGGCCAGCTTGGCGCCCGGTTGCAGCCGGTGCTCGACAATGGCTTGGGTCAGGGCTTGAACAATGGCGCTGGTGGCGGACGCTTCCATCGCGCAAATGATGGCCCGAAAGCGAAAAAGTGTATACACTTTCAATCAAGTCCATGCCGCGGACGACAACGATGTCAGACAAGGAAATCACCATGGGCCTGAGCACACATGTTCTGGACACCATGCACGGCGCCCCGGCTGCCACACCACCAAAGGCGACCAGGCCACGCTGGTGAAGTCCTTTGCCTTAAACCTAGAAACCGCCGTCGACCGCTCATTTTCCGCTGGAGCTGCCCATGAATGCTGACATTCTTGACCCTCGGGGGGCAGCGTATTACACGAAGTGAAAAGCGTGGGGGCTAGCTCCAATGCTGTTCGCTTAACCGTTCGGGCTGAGCTTGTCGAAGCCTGCTTGCACTGTGACGACCCTTCGACAGGCTCAGGGCGAACGGGGTTGTAGCGCTTCAATGAACAGCATTGCGGCTAGCTCTGGCCTTCGGTCAGCGTATCGAGCTGAAACTTCCCGCTTTTATGCCACAACCAGGTGTCGGTGTAAACCACTTTTCCCAGCCGCGTGGGGGCCGGAAAAGGCGATGCGCTTTGAATCATGCGTTCAATCTCGGCAATGACTTCCGGCGCGTGGCGCGGTGCGCGCATCCAGTCGAGACGGGTCACGATGCCGACCGGGTCGATCTCCACATTCAGCACCCCGACCGCGTACAGCAGCGGCGGCATTTTTCCTTTGTAGATGCGGTCGGCGTGCAGGCCATAAATGTGGCTGGCGCCGCTTTCACGGTAAGCGCGAACCGTGCCGGCCGGCGAACTTCGGGCCGAGCCTTTGGGGCCGGCAATCGGACCCACGACGGGCGTGGCCGGCTCCAGCGTCGCTGATGCTGGCGCCGCCGGCTCGGGGGCCGTCTTGCAGGCCGAGACGATGGCGCCGGCGGCTGCCGAGAGCAGCGCCAGCAGCCAGAAGCGGCGGGGGGAAGATGTAGGCATGGTGCGCCTCCTTGTCAGTTCATCAGGTGCTTGCTGCTATTGTGCCGTGTGTTGCCGCACTAAGGCTACTGAAACGCCACCTCGGCAAAACTGCGCAGCTTGCGGCTGTGCAGTTGGTTGATACCCTGCTCACGCAGCAGTTCCACGGCGCGAATGCCGATGCGCAAGTGCTGGTCTACCCGTTCGCGGTAGAAGTGGTTGGCCATGCCCGGCAGCTTGATCTCGCCGTGCAGCGGCTTGTCGCTGACACACAGCAGCGTACCGTAGGGCACGCGGAAGCGAAAGCCGTTGGCGGCAATCGTGGCGCTTTCCATGTCCAGGGCCACCGCACGGCTCTGGCTGAGGCGACGCTGCACCTGGTTGCCGGGCAGCAGTTCCCAGTTGCGGTTGTCGGTCGAGGCCACGGTGCCCGTGCGCATGATGCGCTTGAGTTCCGGACCTTGAAGACCGGTCACGTCTTCCACGGCCTGCTCCAGCGCCTTCTGGATTTCGGCAAGCGCCGGGATCGGCACCCACAGCGGCAGCTCTTCATCGAGAACGTGGTCTTCCCGCACATAACCGTGCGCCAGCACGTAGTCGCCGAGCTGCTGGCTGTTGCGCAGGCCCGCGCAGTGGCCCAGCATGATCCAGGCGTGGGGACGCAGCACGGCGATGTGGTCGGTGATGTTCTTCGCGTTGGCCGGACCCACGCCGATGTTGACCATGCTGATGCCGGTGCGGTCGGCGCGCAGCAGGTGGTAGCCCGGCATCTGCGGCAGGCGCGGCGGCGCCATGCCGAGTTCGTCGCCTGTTATTGGCGCGAGTCCCGCGCGGCGCGTCACCACATTGCCCGGCTCGACAAAGGCGATGTATTCGCTGTGGGGGTCGGCCATGGCAACGCGTCCCAGGCGCACGAATTCGTCGATGTAGAACTGGTAGTTGGTGAACAGCACAAAGTTCTGAAACCATTCGGGCGAGGTGCCGGTGTAGTGGCGCAGACGCTGCAATGAATAGTCAACCCGCGCGGCGATGAAAAGCGAGAGCGGCTGCGGCTCGCCCGGACGGGCTTCGAAAGTGCCGTTGGCAATGCCGTCGTCCATCGCCGTCAGATCGGGCAGGTCAAACACATCGCGCATCAGCAGGCGGCGGTCCGCGCTCAGGTTGCCTTCGATGTGGTCATGCTCGGCAAACGAAAAATGCACGGGGATCGGCTGGGTGCTGGTGCCCACTTCGAGTTCGACGGAGTGGTTTTGCAGCAGCAGGCGAAACTGCTCCAGGTAATAGTTGCCGTAGAGATCGGGCCGCGTCAGCGTGGTTTCAAAGCGGCCCGGACCGGCCACAAAGCCGTAGCTCAACCGTGAGATGTCGGGCGTTTTCAAAATCGCACGCGCGACGGTCTCGGTATGCAGGCGAACAAAGGGATAACAGGCCCGCACATGGCCGGGCAGTGCTTCACCGGCCACGTAGCGGCGCATGGCATCGCGCAGATGGGCAATCTGCTGGTCGTAAATCGCACGAACCTGCGCCAGCGCGGCAGCCGGGTCCGTGTAACGCGTGGGGGCGATGAAGGCAGGCAGGTAAGGCATGGGCTTATTGTGCCCCGCCCTGGCCGGCATGGGCAAATGCCCGAGGCGGGCCCCTGAAACGGGTCAAAACGCGAAAACCTGACACGAAAACGACACATTGCGGCCATAGATTCAAGCGGTTCAACACCGGGAAAGACCATGGATGCTGCGATTCGAATCAACACGCTGAGCAAAACCTTCGGCAACGGCCGCAAAGCCTTGCAGCAGATTGACCTGAGCATTGCGCCGGGCGAAATGGTGGCGCTGATCGGCGCCTCGGGGTCCGGAAAGTCCACCCTGCTTCGGCATATGGCGGGGCTGATGGCCGGTGACGCCCATTCGCCAGGTTTGATCGAGATCCATGGCAGGACCGTGCAGTGCAACGGAAAAATAGCGTCCGACATCCGATCGGTACGCGCCGGTGTCGGTTTCGTTTTCCAGCAGTTCAACCTGGTTGCCCGCCTGCCCGTGATCGTCAATGTGCTGGCCGGCACGCTGCACAAGGTGCCGATGTGGCGCAGCCTGATCCGCTGGTTCACCCCCGAAGAGAAGGCGCGGAGCATCGAAGCCTTGCGCCGGGTCGGCATTGACGAATGCTGGGCGCAGCGTGCCTCCACGCTGTCGGGTGGCCAGCAGCAACGCGCCGCGATTGCGCGGGCCATGGTGCAGGGCGCCAAAGTGTTGCTGGCCGATGAGCCGATCGCTTCGCTCGACCCCGAGTCATCGCGCAAGGTCATGGACATCCTGGCCAGAGTCAACCGCGAAGACAAATGCACCGTGGTGGTGTCGCTGCACCAGGTCAACGTGGCGATGAAGTACTGCGCGCGCACCGTGGCCCTGCACCAGGGCCATGTCGTCTACGACGGCCCGTCCGCCGCGCTCACGCCGGCCTTGCTGCGCGAGCTGTACGGCGCGGAGGCCGATGAAATCCTGGCCCTGGGCGACCACATCGGCAGCCTGCAGGACGAACGCAAGCCCGTTCATGTTTCCTGGACAGCACCGGTGGCGCCCATTGCCGCCTTGGCCCAGGTGGCCTGAATTCCCCGGCCTTCAACCTTCAACTCTCGCAAAGGAAACACCATGTTCAAAAAATTCATCAGTAGCTTCGCCGTTGCCGCCGCCGTGGCGGCCGCCCCGGCCCTGGCCCAGGACGTCAAGGAAATCAACTTCGGCATCATTTCTACCGAGTCGTCGCAGAACCTCAAAACCGACTGGCAGCCGCTGCTGGACGACATGGCCAAAAAGACCGGCTATAAAGTCAACGCCTTCTTCGCGCCGGACTACGCAGGCATCATCGAGGGCATGCGCTTCAACAAAGTGCATGTGGCCTGGTACGGCAACAAATCGGCCATGGAAGCGGTGGACCGCGCCAGCGGCGAAGTATTCGCGCAGATGGTGAATGCCGACGGCGCCCAGGGCTACTACTCGCACCTGATCGTGCATAAGGACAGCCCGATCAAGACGCTGGACGATGTGCTCAAAAACAGCAAAAACCTCTCGTTCGGCAACGGCGACCCGAATTCCACCTCAGGCTTTCTGGTGCCCAGCTATTATGTGTTTGCCCAGAACAAGGTCGATGCCAAAAGCGCGTTCAAGATCGTACGCAGCGCCAACCACGAAACCAACGCCCTGGCCGTTGCCAACAAACAGGTGGACGTAGCCACCAACAACAGCGAAAACCTGGACAAGATCAAGGAACGCATGCCCGAGAAATTCAAGGACATCCGCGTGGTCTGGACTTCCCCGCTGATACCGCTGGACCCGCTGGTCATGCGCAAGGACCTGCCAGAAGCCACCAAGCAGAAGCTCAAAGACTTCCTCTACAACTACGGCAAGGGCGGGCAGCAGGAGAAGGACGTGATGATGAAAATCTCCAAGCTGTCGGCCTTCAAGCCTTCGACCAATGCGCAACTGATCCCGATCCGCCAGCTCGAGCTGTTCAAGGACCGCAACAAGTTCGAGGCCGATGCCGGCATGCCCGCCGCCGAAAAGCAGGCCAAGGTTGCCGAGATCGACCGCAAACTGGCTGAGCTGGCGAAGAACTGAGACTGCCTGTGACCGCGCCAGTCCACCTGTCCGTCGTTCCCCTGGCGCCGCCCCAGACGCCCAAAGCCAACCTGTTCGGCCTGATGGCCTGGGGTGTGCTGATCGCACTTCTGGCCGGGTCCTGGAAGGGCGCGGACATGCGCCCGCTGGACCTGGTTCGCGACGCCAGCAACATGGCGGAGTACGCTGCCAGTTTCTTCCCGCCCAACTTCAGCCAATGGCGCTACTACCTTGATGAGATGGTGGTCACGGTGCAGATCGCGCTGTGGGGCACGGCGCTGGCCGTGGTCTGCGCCATCCCGCTGGGCCTGCTGTGCTCGGCCAATATCGCACCGCTGTGGGTGAGGCAGCCGGTACGGCGCATGATGGACGCGGCGCGCGCCATCAATGAAATGGTGTTCGCCATGCTGTTTATCGTGGCCGTGGGGCTGGGGCCGTTCGCCGGCGTGCTGGCGCTCTGGATTCACACCACCGGCATCCTGGCCAAGCTGTTTTCCGAAGCGGTGGAGGCTATCGACCCGCAGCCGGTCGAGGGCATTCGTGCAACCGGCGCCCATGCGCTGGAGGAAATCCTCTACGGCGTGATCCCGCAGGTGCTGCCACTGTGGATTTCGTACACGCTCTACCGCTTCGAGTCGAACGTCCGCTCGGCCTCGGTGGTGGGCATGGTCGGCGCCGGCGGCATCGGCGTTGTGCTGTGGGAGATCATCCGCGGCTTCCAGTACGCCGAAACCTGCGCCGTGATGATCATCATTGTTGTCACGGTCAGCGTCATCGACCTGATCTCGGCGCGCATCCGTAAAGCGCTTGTTTAAGAACTTGTCCGTCGATAATGGAGGGGGTTGCGCAAATGAATGTTCGGGATGGGATGCAGCCCGAATGGGCGCACTCCGCCGTCGTTCTTGAAAGTGCCGAGCGGCGCGCGGCGTCCTACGCGGTCAGGTAGTCGGCCAGACGCTGGCCGGCGACAGCCAGATCCGCGTCATTGACAATCACACAATCTGCTTTCATCCCGGTAAACCGTGCGTTGCGGGCCAGCCTGTCGGCGACCGCGCCGGGCGCTTCCCTGCCGCGCTGCGTCAGCCGGGCTGCCAACTGGCCGGGGCCGGCGGTGATCTGAACCACCCGCAGCTCGGGCGAAGGAGGCAAGCTCTTCACATGTGCGCGCGAACCATTGACGACCACGAGGCGCCCGGCCTGTACATCGGCAGCGTAGTGCTGGGCAATGCCGTAATAAAAACCATGCGCCTGCCAGTGCCAGCGCAGGCCGCCGGACCTTGCCAGCGAGAGGAAGTCCGATTCAGTCACCGGGTCGTGGTCTGAGCCGGCCCGCACGGCGCGCGTCACCATACGGCGTGCGAACACAATGTCTTGGCGGGCTGAAACCGTTTCCCGCGCCGAGGCGATGACGCTGTCCTTGCCGGCGCCCGATGGGCCGCAGACAAAAATCCAGGCGCCACTCATAGGTGACATAGGTGAGCCCCCACGTTTGCCGCCAAGGCGGCTGTGCGGCCCCCCCAAGGGGCGTGCGCTTGCTTGAAGCGGTTCAGCGCCGCGCTCATGGCCGCAGCTTCAGGTCGATGATGCGCTGAAACGAGGCGCCTGGGGTTCTTTCGACGAACAGGCAGAGCCGGTCCAGCGACAGCGGGGTGTCGGCGTTGAGGCGGGAAATTTTGGCGGCCACCGTGTCGACGACGCGTTGTGCAACGAACGCCTCTACCGGCCCCGTCAATGTCAGGTGCAAGCGAAAGCGCTCCATCACATAGGGGTAGCCGTAGAGGGCCAGCAATTCCGCCTCGCGTTCATCCAGATGCTCGATGCGCCGCCGGATGAGGTCCGCCTCGCGCAGCGGCGCACGCAGATCGTCGAGCCCGGTCACGCACGCCGCCGCAAGCGCCTGCAGCCCGGCTGGCGCGGTGCTGGGAATCAGCGCGACAAAGTTGTCCAGCATGGCGACCCGCAGGGCGCCCAGCGCTACCGGCGCAAGTGCCTGTGCGACTGTGCCCAGGCGCGTGATGAGACTGGTCTCGTCATGTCCGGCCGCCAGCCGGAAAGGCGCTTTCAATGTGGCGTGAAATCCGTAGCGCCTGGGCGCTTGCGTGATGCGTGTGAGCTCAAGCGGTGAAATCCCCTCAAGCGGCGGCTGTGGCAGCACCGTGTTGTCATGCTCGTCGCGACCCAGCCAGTGAGCACCGAACTCCCACCACGCAGAGTGCTTGTCCGGTGCGAAATAAATGGCGTAACGCGCGCTCATGCGCCATCTCCTCCTTCGTTTCCGCCATTCACCACCAGTTGAACCCGGTCGCCGCAAAACACGGTTTCGCCGTACTTGATGGGCTGGCCATCCATATCCACGTCCAGGCATTCCACGCACAGCACAGGCCGGTTGGCGGGTTGCCTCAACAGGCGTGCGGTTTCATCCGAAGGCATTTGCGTGGTGATACGGCTTTCCGCGCGGACGTAATCTTCCACGCCAAAATGACGCAGGATTTCAGTGGTGCATGTGCCATCGTCAAGCATGTCCAGCAGCCCGGGAAATCGCCCTGCGGGGTAATACGCCGTGGCCAGCCCGACAGGCTGGCCGCTGGCTTCGTCGAGCATTTCAACCATCAGGACCTTTGCATATTTGTCCAGTTTGAGCGCATGGGCCGCACGCTCGGGCGCCGGCATTTCCCGGGCCGTCAGCAACTGCTTGCTGGGCAGCAGGCCCTGGCGTTGCAGGTTTTCACTGAAGCGTGTCCGGCGCGAAAGCACGTAGTCGAGCAATTCGTGCTGGACAAAGGTGCCGCGTCCCGGTTCGATGCGCACCAGGCCATCGGCCTGCAATGCAGCCACTGCCTGGCGCAGCGTATGGCGGTTCACGCCAAAGCGCGTTGCGAGTTCATTTTCGCTGGGCAGGCGCCCGCTTGCGGTAAAGGCGCGATCACGAATTTCGGTGCCGAGCGTGTCTGCGATCTGCTTCCACACGGCCACACCACTGCGCCTGCCGGGCGCGCTGGAAAGGGAGTGTTCGTTTGTCATCATTTGGTCATGTTGTCCGGTTGAACTAGGGCTTTCTTGCAGCCCTTGCGGTTGTTTGCAGCAACAAACTCAACTTTATCAACTGATTTAGACATCTGTATGACAGGCGACACTCCAACAAGCGACTACCGAGCGCGACAGGCATGGCTTGCCGTGCTGGCGCGCGCGACCCTGGCCCAACTCGAGGGCAGGGTGCCCGCAGCGGGCGAACTGCCGCCCCTGAAGCAGGTTCGCCCGCCCGAAATCGGCATGGTGATGCTGCGCGGCCGCGTGGGCGGCACCGGCAATCCGTTCAACCTGGGCGAGGCCAGCGTGGTGCGCTGCGCGGTCCGGCTGGGGGATGGGCCGCTGGGCGTGGCCTATGCCCTGGGCCGCGACAAGCGCCGGGCCGAACTGGCGGCGCTTTTCGACGCCCTGCTGCAAGACCCGCGCCACCACGACGACCTGCAACGCTCGCTCATCGCTCCGCTGGCCATCGCGCAGGCGCAGGCCCGGGAACGCACGCAGCGCGACGCGGCCGGCTCCAAAGTCGAGTTTTTCACGCTGGTGCGAGGCGAGGCATGAACGGTGCATCAACCCTGGCGGCCGGGCTGCTTGACAGTGTGCATGAAACCCAACTCGCGTTTCGCGCAGTGCTCGATGCGCTGGCCCGACCGGGACGGGTCCGCGCCATTGGTCCCGCGTTGCCAGGCGTGGCGTTGGGCGGCGCGATGGCCCGGCTGCTGCTCAGCCTGAGCGACGACGAAACCCCCGTATGGTGGCAGCACGCGGATCCGGATCTGCAGCACTGGCTGCGTTTTCATACGGGCGCAACGGTGGCCGGGCGGCCGGAGACGGCCAGCTTTGCTGTACTCACCGACATCAGGCAAGGGCTCATGCTGGCTGACTTCGCCTTGGGTACGGCTGCTTCCCCCGAGTTTTCCGCCACGCTCCTCATCGAGTTGCCTGGCCTGGAGCATGGCCCGGCGCTGGAGTGGCATGGCCCCGGCATTCAGACCATGCAGCGCGTTGGTCTGCAGGGGCTGCCGGCCGATTTTTGGACGCAGTGGCAAGTCAATCACGCTGCCTTTGCGCAGGGCGTGGACATCGTTTTTACCTGTGGCGAACACGCCCTGGGCTTGCCCCGCACGACGCGCGTGCGTCGACTGGAAGGAGTCTGACATGTATGTTGCCGTGAAAGGCGGCGCCGCCGCGATCGAGAGCTCCTGGCGCCTGCTGGAGGCCCAGCGCCGGGGCGATACCGCGATAGCGCCCCTGTCGGTGGCGCAAATCCGCGCGCAGCTCTCGCTGGCGGTGGACCGGGTGATGAGCGAAGGATCGCTGTATGACCCCGAACTCGCGGCGCTGGCCATCAAGCAAGCCAGCGGCGACCTGGTCGAAGCCATTTTTCTGTTGCGGGCTTACCGCACCACCTTGCCGCGCCTGGGCCATGCCCTGCCGCTGGACACCGCGCGCATCGCGCTGGTGCGGCGCATCTCGGCCGCTTTCAAGGAGGTGCCGGGGGGGCAGTTGCTCGGGCCGACCCACGACTACACCCAGCGCCTGCTCGATTTTGCGCTGCTGGCCGAAAACGGCAGTGTCTCTGGTTCGGCCGCAGCCACCGACACGCAGCAAGACAGCGCGCAGACCGCTGGCATGGCAAGCGCCGCGCCATCTGCGACGGTGCCCCGCATCAACGACCTGCTGGCGCGCGAAGGTCTGCTGGAAACGCCGCGCCCCGACGAGGACGCCCTGCCGGGCGACCTGACCCGTGATCCGCTGATGTTTCCGGCCGACCGTGCCCTGCGCCTGCAGGCACTGGCGCGTGGCGACGAAGGCTGGCTGCTGGGCATGGGCTACTCCACCCAGCGCGGCTACGCCAGCTCGCATCCGTTTGCAGGCGAGATTCGCCGGGGCTTTGTCAGTGTCGAGTTGGCGCCGGACGAGCTGGGTTTTGCGGTGGATATCGGCGACCTGGAAGTCACCGAATGCCAGATGATCAACCAGTTCAACGGCAGCCGCGAAGTGCCGCCGCAGTTCACCCAAGGCTATGGCCTGGCCTTTGGCGGCGCGGAACGCAAGACCATGGCCATGGCCTTGGTGGACCGCGCATTGCGGGCCGACGAACTGGGCGAGCCGCGCGTCGCACCGGCGCAAGACGAGGAGTTCGTGCTCTCGCATGCCGACAGCGTCGAGGCCTCGGGTTTCGTGCAGCACTTGAAGCTGCCGCACTACGTGGATTTTCAGGCCGAACTGGAACTGGTGCGAAAGCTGCGCGCCAGCCATGCCGGGGCCGCGCAGGCGGCGTCCGACAACCCCACCTCTTTCGCCCCCGGTCAGCAGGAGGCTGCATGATGGACACGCATTACAACTTCGCTTTTCTGGACGAGCGCACCAAGAAGCGCATCCGGCGCGCCCTGCTCAAGGCGGTGGCGGTGCCGGGCTATCAGGTTCCCTTCGGCTCCCGCGAGATGCCTTTCGCCTATGGATGGGGTACCGGCGGCGTGCAAATCACGGCCAGCATCATTGGCTTGAATGACGTGCTCAAGGTCATCGACCAAGGGGCGGACGACACCACGAATGCGGTGAACATCCGGCACTTCTTCGCCCGCACCACCGGCGTGGCCACCACCGGGAAAACGCGCGAAGCGACCCTCATCCAGACGCGTCACCGCATCCCGGAGACGCCGCTCACCGAATCGCAGATACTGATTTACCAGGTGCCCATGCCCGAGCCGCTGTCCAGGCTCGAGCCGCGCCGGCGCGAGGCCATCAAGATGCATGCGCTGACCGAATACGGCCTGATGCATGTGCGCTTGTACGAAGACATCGCGCAACTGGGGGCGATTTCGCGCAGCTATGACTACCCGGTGATGGTGAACGAGCGTTACCTGATGTCGCCCTCGCCCATCCCCAAGTTCGACAACCCCAAGATGCACATGAACCCCGCCCTGCAACTGTTTGGCGCCGGCCGTGAAAAACGGCTCTATGCGATCCCGCCCTACACCCCGGTGCGCAGCCTGGACTTCGAGGATCATCCCTTTGAGGTGCAGCGCTGGGAGCATGCCTGTGCGCTGTGCGGCGCGACCGCGAGCTATCTCGACGAGATGATCGTGGACGACCAGGGCAGCCGCCTGTTCGTGTGCTCGGACAGCGATTATTGCGAAGAGCGTCGCGAAGCCGGGCACGTGGGCAGCCAGCAGGCCGTGACCCTGCACGATGCCCTGACCACCCAGGCCGACGCGGCCACATCATCCGCACGGGATGCGGCATGAAGCCGCCCGTGCTGCTGTCGGCCCGTCAGGCGGGCAAGGCCTTCATGCATCAAGGACAGCCGCGCTGGGCCTGCCGCGATGTAACTTTTGACCTCTATCCCGGCGAGGTTTTGGCCGTCGTGGGTGAATCCGGCTCCGGCAAGACCACGCTGCTGCGACTGCTGGCGGCACGTCTTGCGTGCGACGAGGGCTCGGTGCATTACGACGTGCGGGCCGAGTCTGCCGGTGAGTCCGGGGGGCTGGTTGACCTGGCCGCGATGCCGGAGGCCCGGCTGCGCTGGCTGGCACGCACCGATTGGGGTTTCGTCGAGCAGCATGCCAGAGACGGCCTGCGCATGAATGTCTCGGGCGGCGCCAATGTGGGCGAACGCCTGATGGCCCTGGGCGGGCGGCACTACGGCCAACTGCGCGGCGAAGCCCTGTCATGGATGCAGCGCGTGGAGCTGGACACCGGTCGCATTGACGACCTGCCCGGCACCTACTCAGGGGGCATGCAGCAGCGGCTGCAGATTGCGCGCAATCTGGTAACCCACCCACGCCTGGTGTTCATGGATGAGCCCACCACCGGGCTGGATGTGTCGGTGCAGGCGCGACTGCTGGACCTGGTGCGCGAACTGGTGGACGAGTTGCAACTCTCGGCCGTGGTGGTCACCCACGACCTGGCGGTGGCGCGGCTGCTGGCCCATCGCATGCTGGTGATGAAGGACGGCTGTGTGGTCGAGCAGGGCCTGACCGACCGCGTGCTGGACGACCCCCAGCACCCCTATACCCAACTGCTCGTTTCCTCGGTGCTGACACCATGACCGCTCTCATAGAAACCATTGCCCTGTCCAAGACCTTTACGCTGCACGGACGCGGTGGCCTGCAACTGCCGGTGTTCGCCGGCATTGATTTGAGCGTGCGCCCCGGCGAGTGCCTGGCGCTGACCGGCCATTCCGGCAGCGGCAAAAGCTCCTTGCTGCGCTGCCTGTACGGCAACTACGGCGCCAGCAGCGGCGATGTGCGCATCCGGCATCAGGGCCGCTGGGTCAGTCTGTCCGGCGCCGCGCCGCGTGACGTGTTTGACGTGCGCCGCCGCACACTGGGCTATGTCTCGCAGTTCCTGCGCGTCATTCCGCGCGTGTCCACGCTTGACATCGTGGCCGATCCGCTGCGCCGCCTCGGGCTGGGCGCTGACGAAGCGCGCGTGCAAGCCGCGAACTGGCTCAAACGCCTGAACCTGCACGAGCACTTGTGGCATCTGCCGCCCGCCACCTTCTCGGGCGGCGAGCAGCAGCGCGTCAACATCGCCCACGGCATGATCACCGCCCCGCCGGTGCTGCTGCTGGACGAACCCACGGCCTCGCTCGATGCCGACAACCGGCGCGCCGTGGTGGAACTGATCCATGCGGCACGCGAGCAGGGCGCCGCCATCGTGGGCATTTTTCATGACGACGAAGTGCGTGAAGCCGTGGCCACCCGCTGCCTTGACGTCGAGCAATACCGAAATCCGGCTTGATCCCCAAGGAATACCGCCCATGAACCAACGCATCATCCGCAACGCCCGCATCGTCACGGCCGACGAAGAATTCACCGGCAGCCTGACTGTGGAAGACGGCATCATCCGCTCGGTGGACCGCGGCAACACGTCCGCGCCCGGCGCCGAAGACTGGGCCGGCGACTGGCTGATGCCCGGCCTGGTGGAGCTGCACACCGACAACCTCGAAAAACACCTGGTGCCGCGACCCGGCGTACTGTGGAATGCCCACTCCGCCATGATGGTGCATGACGCGCAGTGCGCGGCCGCGGGCATCACCACCGTACTGGATTCTGTCGTGATCGGCGACATGGACCAGGGCGGCACACGCTGCCAGACCCAGCACGCCTCCATCGCCGCCTTGCGCCAGTGCCGCGACGAAGGGTTGATGCGCGTCGAGCACCTGCTGCACCTGCGCTGCGAGCTCTCGGCCCCTGACATTCTGGAGGTGTTCCACCAGTACGCCGATGACCCGTTGCTCAAACTCGTCAGCGTGATGGACCACACGCCGGGCCAGCGCCAATGGCGCGACCTGAAGAGCTACCGCCGCTACTCCGAGCGCAACGCTCGTTTCAGCGATGAAGAGTTCGACGCCATGATCGCGCAGCGCCAGGCCGACCAGCAGGCCTATGCGGTGCCGCACCGCCAGACCATCGTCAAAGCCAGCAAGGCGCGCGGCCTGCCCCTGGCCAGCCATGACGACACGCTGCTCAGCGATGTGCAGCTCGCCGTCAGGGAGGGCGTGGGCCTGTCGGAGTTCCCCACCACCGTGGCAGCGGCGCAGGCGGCGCGCGACGCGGGCATGGCCATCATCATGGGCGGGCCCAACATGGTCAAGGGCGGCTCGCATTCGGGCAACGTCTCGGCTGTCGAGCTGGCGCAGTCCGGCCTGCTGGACATCTTCTCGTCCGACTATGTGCCGAGCAGTCTGTTGCTGGCCACTTTCATGCTGGGCCGCCTGGCGCAATGGACGCTGCCCAAGGCCGTGCGCACCGTCACGCGCAACCCGGCGCTGGCCATCGGAATGCAAGACCGGGGCGACGTGGCGGTGGACCAGCGCGCCGACCTGTTGCGCGTGCGCATGAACCGTGTCGGCATGCCCGTGGTGCTGGAGACCTGGCTCGCCGGTCAGCGAGCCTATTGACGAGAACTCCGCCATGAGCCCTATCCACATTGCCGCCTTCAACCTGCCGATCCCCGTCCGCCTGGGGCCAGCTCCCACACTCGCGCCTAGCGCCATCGTGCGCGACTGCCGTTTCGGCCGCTATACCCAGGTCGGCGAGCAGTCGCGCATGGAAGACTGCCTGCTGGACGACTACGCCTACCTGCAGCACTACTGCGACCTGATGTCGGTGGACATCGGCAAGTTTGCCAACATCGCTGCCATGGTGCGCATCAATCCCGGCTTCCACCCCATGGAGCGGCCAACGCTGCACCACTTCACCTACCGTCCGACGATGTACGGCATGGACGAGCAGGACGATGCCGACTTCTTCCAGTGGCGCCGCCGGCAGCGGGTCATCATCGGCCACGACACCTGGATCGGCCACGGGGTGGTCATCATGCCGGGGGTGCGCATCGGCAACGGCGCGGTGGTGGGCAGTAACTCGGTGGTGACCAAGGACGTGCCGCCTTACACCATCGTCGCCGGCGTCGCGGCGAAAGTGATCCGCCAACGCTTTCCCAGGGCGATTGCCGAGGCCATCGAGGCCACGGCCTGGTGGGATTGGGACCACGACACGTTGACCGAGCGCATGGCGGATTTCCGGGACATGCGAACATTCCTCGCCAAATACGCGCCCTGAAACAGGTTCCGGAACGGCGCCGTCGTCGTTGACCGACCGTTGCCGTCACTCAGAACTTGTTGGATTCTTAAATTGGATTTTTATTCCACAAGGGGTGCTGCGGCAAGGTGGTTGCGGCGACTTCCCGCACGGGCTCGCGCATCGTCACAAACTCCTCTGCCGCCGTCGGGTGGATTCCGATGGTGCCGTCAAACACCGCCTTGGTCGCGCCGGCCTTCATGGCTACCGCAAAACCCTGCACAATTTCACCGGCATCCGGCCCCACCATGTGCAGGCCCACGACGCGATCAGAGGCGTCATCGACCAGCAGCTTCATCAGCGTGCGTTCGGCGCTGCCGCTCAGTGTGTGCCTGAGCGCCTTGAAGTCCGCCCGGTACACACTGACCTTGCCGAATTTCTCGCGGGCGTCGGCTTCCGAATAACCGACGGTGCCGATATTGGGGTGCGTGAACACGGCGGTCGGGATGAAGTCGTAGCTCATGGTGCGGGAATTCTTGCCGGCAACCGGCCCCAGCAGGTGGTCAACCAGCGCCATGGCTTCTCCCAGCGCCACCGGCGTGAGCTGCACCCGGGCTGTCACGTCGCCTACCGCGTAGATGGAGGGCACCGAACTTTGGTATTGCGCATTGACCTCGACAGCGCCTTTGCCGTTCACGGCCACGCCCGCCGCTTCGAGGCCCAAGCCCTGGACGTTGGGCTCGCGCCCGGTTGCATACAACACGGCATCAGCCCTGACACGCTGGCCGTCGCCCAACTGCACGTCTAGCCCTTCCGTTGTCCTGGTGATGGCCGCCACATCGGCATGGAGCCGCAGGTCCACCCCGGCCTTGCGCATTTCGGTTGCGATGAAGGCGCGCACGTCTTCGTCAAAACCGCGCAAGACCTGGCTCCCCCGGTAGAGCTGGATGACCTTGGCGCCCAGCCCGTTGAATATGGACGAAAATTCGCAGGCGATGTAGCCCCCGCCCACGACCAGAAGACGTTTCGGGAAGGGCTGGAGGTCGAATATCCGGTCCGAAGTCAGCACATGCTCACGCCCAGGCACGGCGGGCACCGTCGGCGCGCCGCCGGTGGCGATCAGTATGTTTTTGGCGGTGAAGGCCTGATCGTCCACCTGTACCGTGTGGCCATCGCGCAGCGTGGCCCAGCCGGCGATGGTCTTCACCCCGGCGCTTTCCAGCAACTGGCTGTAGATGCCGTTGAGGCGCGATATCTCGCGCGCCCGGTTGGTCTTGAGCCGTTCCCAATCAAGAACCGGGGCCTCGCCGACCCAGCCAAAACCGCGCGACTCTTCAAACGCCTCGGCGTAATGCGCTGCGTAGCTGTAGAGTTTTTTCGGAATGCAACCCACGTTGACACAGGTGCCGCCCATGGCCGCCACCTCGGCCAGCGCCACCCGCGCCCCACGCTGCGCCGCCATTCGCGCGGCGCGCACACCGCCGCTGCCCCCGCCGATGACAAACAGGTCAAAGTCGAAATTTTGCATCAATGTTCTTTTCTCTTGTGGTCTTGGCAAAATGATAGCCGGCTTGCCGGGTCTGACTGGCGACCACTTTTAAAGCCACTTTTGGATTATCCCTCTGTCCATCAGGCCCTTGAAGGCGGGGCTTGAGTCTGGCCGCCGATAATCGGGGCATGACGCCTTCCCCTCCACCTTGCGCCGCAGCAAGCACTGACTTCGGCACCTTGCCGTTAAACCCTGCGACGCAGGCCAATCTGCAAACCCTGGGCTACCTGGCGATGACGCCCATCCAGGCAGCCAGCCTGCCGCCGGCCCTGGCCGGCAACGACCTGATCGCCCAGGCCAAAACCGGCAGCGGCAAGACCGCCGCGTTTGCGCTGGCGCTGCTGGCCAACCTGAACCCGCGGCGTTTTGCGGTGCAGGCCATGGTGCTGTGTCCCACGCGCGAACTGGCCGACCAGGTCACGACCGAAATCCGCCGCCTGGCGCGCGCCGAGGAAAACATCAAGGTTGTCACCTTGTGCGGCGGCGTCGCCTTGCGCGGGCAAAGTGCCAGCCTGGCGCACGGCGCGCACATTGTGGTCGGCACGCCCGGCCGCATCATGGACCATCTGGCGCGCGGCAATCTGCGGCTCGACGCGCTGAACACGCTGGTGCTCGATGAAGCCGACCGCATGCTGGACATGGGCTTTTTCGAGGACATCGCCACCGTCGCCAGGCAATGCCCGAAAGAGCGGCAAACCCTGCTTTTTTCCGCCACCTACCCGGAAGGCATTGCCAGGCTCAGCCAGCAGTTCATGCGCAGCCCGCAAACCATCACCGTGCAGGCGCAACACGAGAAAAGCAAAATCCGCCAGCGCTGGTATCAGGTGCCAGAAAGCAGCCATGACGAAGCACGCCTGAACGCGGTGGCGTTGCTGCTCAACCATTACCGCCCGGCCGGCACGCTGGCTTTTTGCAACACCAAGTCGCAGTGCCGGGCGCTGGTGCAACTGCTTCAACGCCAGGGCTTCAGCGCGCTGGCGCTCTACGGTGAGCTGGAGCAGCGCGAACGCGACCAGGTGCTGGTGCAGTTTTCCAACCGCAGTTGTTCGGTGCTGGTCGCCACCGACGTGGCCGCCCGCGGTCTGGACATTGCGCAGTTGGAGATGGTCATCAACGTCGATGTGACACCCGACCCCGAAGTGCATATTCACCGCATCGGCCGCACCGGCCGGGCCGACGAAGAGGGCTGGGCCATCAGCCTGGCCAGCATGGACGAAATGGGTTCGGTCGGAAAAATCGAGCAGTTGCAAAAAACCGAGTCCGAGTGGCACAAGCTGGCCGAGCTGACACCCGCCAGCCAAGAGCCGCTGCTGCCGCCCATGGTCACCTTGCAAATCGTCGGCGGCCGCAAGGAAAAAATCCGTGCCGGCGACGTGCTGGGCGCGCTCACCGGCGAAGCCGGCTTCACGCGCGAACAGGTCGGCAAGATCAATGTCAACGAGTTCTCGACCTATGTGGCGGTGGACCGCGCCATTGCCAACGAAGCGCAGCAAAAACTTGGCAGCGGCCGCATCAAAGGCAAAAGCGTCAAGGTGCGTTTCATGGACGAAACCTGAGAGGCCGTGAATCTTTCGGCGGCACGAACCGGTCTGTATACTCTCCGGCGAACAATACCCCCGCCTCTGAGCGTCCGACTCTTCCGAAAGCGCATGGAGCTCGAAAGGAAAGACCATGCGAAAGGAAAGACCATGCTTGCTAAACACCCGGTCCGCTTTATTGATGCCATCTTCCGCTGCCTGCGCAACAGCGCGCTACGCACACTGTTGCCCGCTTTTGTCGGTCTCGGGTGCCTGGCATCACCTGCGCTTGCCGAGGACTTGCGCGCAGAGGTGCTCACCGCCCTGCGCAAGGCCACGTACGAGGTGGTGGTGGAAAAGCCGAAGACAGATTCGCTGAGCTACGAAAAACCGCTCCCACTGGACCTCCTGCCCTACCGTGAACGCAACGACAAGTACGAGTCGATCGGCACAGCGTTCGCGCTCGCCAACGGCCAGTTCGTTTCCGCCGCGCATGTGGTGAGCCTCGGCGCCGACAGTGTGCGCCGGCGCATCCATCTGCGCAACGCCGAGGGCGTGATCGTGCGGCTCGACCGTGTCCTGAAGTTCTCGACGGCACGGGACTTTATCGTGTTCACCGTCAAGGACTACGTGCCTGCGGGCGTGCTCGAGCCGAGCGCCGCCCAGCGCAAGAACGACAAGATATTCACGGTGGGCAATGCGCTCGGCGAGGGCGTCATTGCGCGGGACGGCATGTACACCTCCGACACGCTGGAGGAAGAAGATGGGCGCTGGAGCTGGATTCGCTTTTCGGCCGCGGCCTCGCCCGGCAACAGCGGCGGACCGCTGGTGGACCGCGACGGCCGCGTGATCGGCGTGGTGCTGCGCAAGTCGGAAAACGAAAACCTGAACTTCGCGCTGCCGATCAGTGAAGTACTGAAAGCATCGGCGGCGGCGGCCGAGATCAGCTCCAAGGTCATGTTCAAGCTGGACATCACCGACCGCACACTGCAGAGCAAGCTGGACCAGACGATCGGCCTGCCGCTGGGCTACCAGGAGTTCGGGCAGGCGCTGCAAGCGATGAATAGCCGGTTCGTCGCCTCGTTGTCCGAACAGTTCAAAGCCGCCAACCGCGACGACATGTTTCCGGACTCGCCCGGGGCCCAGGGCCTGCTCTACCGCGCCACCTCCGCAGCCCCCTTCCCCCACGTGCTTGCAAAGCAGCGTGACGGCACCTGGGATGCCTCCCTGCCGAGCGAGCGGCGGCGGGCCGAAGTCGGCAAGAACGGCTCCCTGAGCTTCGGCACCATGGGCAACTTTGTCTATCTTCGCCTCCAGGCACCGGAGGACGTGCCGGCGGCGCAGATGCACGGTGACTCCAAGGCCTTCATGGACGTGCTGCTGCGCGGACTGTATTACAGCCGTTCGTTCGGTCCCGAGCGCGTGCGCATCACCTCGCTCGGACGTGCAAAAGAAGAGACCGTCCATATAGACGCCTACCAGCGCAAGTGGCAGGTGCGCCGGTGGTCGGTCGAGCACAGCGACGAGACGATCATCACCTACGCGCTGCCCCAGCCCGGCGGATACGCCATTTTGCTCAATGAAGCCGATGAGGCAGCGAGCGCCATGTACGAGATCGACCTGAAGACGCTGACGGACTTCGTCTTCGTCACCTACTACGGCACGCTCAAGCAGTGGGCGGAGTTTCTCGCCGCACGCGACATGCTGCCCGCCGCCTTCGACTCGATCGCCATTGAGCCGGCTTACGGCAAGGAGTTTCGCTATCGCTCCAAACGACTGTCCTTCTCCTACCCGCACGATCTGATGAAGGTAACGCAAACCAGCGATCTTCACCTCAAATTCGCCTATTTCAAGGAGAATGGGCGCGTCGTATGGGACGTGACTTCGGTCGTGGCGGGGGAGGACAAAAACACATCGACATCGGTGTCGCTCAGCCGTCATTTACGTCCGCCAGAAACGCTGCCCGATTCGGACCGTCGCACCTGGGAGTCGCTGGTGGAACGCCGCTTGCCGTACACCGGTACGTCGTTTTTCGACAAATCCAGCACCATCATCGGGAGCCCCCATCCTGCGCAGCAGGGCGATATGCGTGATCCGTCCAGGCTGTACAGCATCGTCTACGCGGCAGACGGCACGCACGATGCGCCGACCATGGCGCAACGCCTGGCGCGCTTTCACCAAGGGATCAGCATTCACGAGCGGTAGTCTCGACTGCCTTGTCAAACACCTGAAAGGAGATGTCCATGAAGTGGCATCAGAAGCTGGCAGGAACCAGGCAAGATGAAAAAACCGGGTCGCGCCAGGAAATCCGGCAGATTGTGGACTCCATCAAGGTCCGGCATTGAATCACATGAAAAAATTACTGTTTTTTGCGTTGATTTTCCAATCAGGCCTGGCACTTTCTGCTGAGCGCTGGCCCGAGGATCATCGGCAATCAACCATGAATGGATGCCTGCTCGGCATGGTCAGTCACTACATGGCCCTTCTGAAAAAGCAGGGGCTGATTTCTGATGCCGATGGTCAAGACAAAATTGAAGAAACTCGGGCGAAGGTGGAGAAAAGCTTCGCCGGGCCTTGCGAATGTGTTTTAGAAAAATATGAAAAAAAATATTCGATTGATCAGATCGACGAACTTAAAAAAGACCGCGCGTATGTGCTTCAGTCTGTCAGGGCTTGTGCTGCAGCATCCCATGGCGACGGCAATCCGGTCAAGCGGGCGCAATAAGCCATCAACTCTGTAGCGACTATTTCTGGGTTTTGACAGGCCGTCGCCAGTTGGCAATGCTCACCTGCTTGCCGCGGGCCACGCTCAAGGCGCCGGGTGCCGTGTCTTTGGTGATTGTCGAGCCGCCGCCGACGGTGCCGCCCCGGCCAATCGTCACCGGCGCCACCAGCACGCAGTTGCTGCCGATGTGGACATCGGCCTCGATCACGGTGCGGTGCTTGTTGGCCCCGTCGTAGTTGGCGGTGATGCTGCCGGCGCCGTAGTTGACGCGCTCACCCACTGTGGCGTCGCCCAGGTAGGCCAGGTGGTTGGCCTTGGCGCCGCGGGCCAGCGTGGAATTTTTGACTTCGACAAAATTACCGATATGCACCTCTGCACCGAGCTGCGCACCGGGGCGCAGCCTGGCAAATGGGCCAATCAGCGCACACTCGCCCACCGTGACCGCGTCCTGGGCGCGCCCGCCGCCTTCGATGTGGGTGAACGGGTGAATCACGGTGCCGGCGGCAATCTGCGCATTGGCAATAAAACAGTTGGCGCCGACGCGCACGTCATCGCCCAGCGCCACCTGGCCTTCAAACACGCAATTGACGTCAATCTCGACGTCCTGCCCGCAGGCCAGCGTGCCGCGCACGTCAAAACGCGCCGGGTCGCGGATGCGCACGCCCTGCGCCATCAAACCGGCGGCCAGCCGCGCCTGAAACGCACGCTCCAGCTCGGCCAGTTGCACCGGGCTGTTGACGCCATCGACCTGCACCTTGTCGGCAATACAAGTGGCCACCACCTCGGCGCCGTCCTGCACAGCGAGATTGACGATATCGGTCAGGTAGTACTCGCCCTGGCTGTTTTTATTGGACAGGCGCGACAGCCAGTTCTTCAGGCGCGCGTTCGGCACGGCCATGACGCCGGTGTAAATCTCGTGGATCTCGCGCTGCTGCGGCGTGGCGTCCTTGTGCTCCACAATGCGCTGCACCGCCTCGCCCTGGCGGACGATGCGCCCGTAGCCCGACGGGTCGGGCATGTGTACCGTCAGCAGCGCCAGACGTGTGCCGCCGCAGTCGGCCAGCAGGCCGCGCAAGGTGGCGGGCTCGATCAGCGGCACATCGCCATTGAGGACCAGCGTCACCCCGTCGTCGGGCAGGCAGGGCACGGCCTGCTGGACGGCGTGGCCGGTGCCGAGCTGGGGCTCCTGGCGCACAAAGCTCAAGGCCGGGGGAAAAGGAGCGCCTGGCGCGGCCTGGGGGAAAATGGCCGCTTCCACCTGCGCGGCGCCATGGCCGGTGACCACCACCGCCTGGCGCGGCGACAACTGCACGATGCAGTCAACGACATGCTGCAGCAATGCACGGCCACCCAAACGGTGTAACACCTTGGGCAGCTTGCTTTTCATGCGGGTGCCTTTGCCTGCGGCCATGATGACGACATCAACTGGAATTGCCATGAGATTTCCTGTGCATTTTCTGGACGGATCGGGTGCCGCGCTATTCGCACGGCTCAGGCGGAATTATCAGCCCAGCGCCGTTGACGCTGTCGGACTGCTGCCGGCCGGCAGCGGGTCCCAACTGAAATAGGCGGCAGCGCCTTGCGCTGCGTTCCACGACTCCATCACCAGGGCCTGGCCAGGCAAGAGCTTGAGCACGTCCCCCGCTCCCAGAAAGTGGTCGCCGCCGCGCGCGCCGTCGTCCTGTTGCGCGTTGTCAAACGTGACCCACACCCTGCCATGCCTGATGCGCAGCACACCGGGCTGGGTCGGCCGCAGGGTGAGCGCGCGGCCCTCGCCCAGCTTCCAGCAGCCCGACACCTGATCCGTGCCGGCCAATGTTTGCAAGCCATGGTTCGGCCGGTTGGTCATGCTGCTCTCCATCAGAAAAAACTGTGTTGGCAGCCAATGGTCGCCGCCGGGTGCTTGGCAGTCCAATGAAATCGCGCTACGCTATTCATTCCGTAAACGCATCAATATGGTCATGCAGCACTCACAAACCCATTTGCGCTCCCGTCCGATTTCGGCCGGCCAGTTGCGCGCCTTTGAAGCGGTCGCCCGGCACCTGAACTTTCGCGCGGCATCCGAAGAGCTGGCGCTGACCCAGTCGGCCGTGAGCCGGCAAATCCAGGCGCTGGAAGAAGACGTGGGGCTGAGCCTGTTTCACCGCCATACCCGCTCGGTCGAGCTGACGGGCGCCGGTGGCGTGCTGCTGCGCGCCGTCGCGCCCTCGCTTGAACGGATTGACGGCGCGGTGCGGCAGATTCGCCAGAGCGCGGGCCGCAAGAGTGTCTCGCTCACCACCTTCGCTTCGTTCGCCTCGATGTGGCTGATTCCGCGGCTCGAGGCTTTCCAGCACGACAACCCCGGCATGGACATCCGCATTGATGCGTCGGACGTCGCCATTGCGCTGGACACGTCAGACCTGGACGTGGCATTGCGCTACGGCCCGGCAGCCACCATGCCGGCGGGCGCGATTCGCCTGTTTGGCGAGCAACTGACCCCGGTGGCCAGCCCCTGGCTGCTCAAAAGCGGCCCGCGCCTGAAAAAACCCGAAGACCTGGCGCACTTTGCGCTGATCGAGGCGGGCGACTCGCACGCCACGCACATGGCGTGGCTGACCTGGCGGCGCTGGCTGGAAGTGCATGGCACGCCCAAGCTGGAAGGCAAGCGCTGGCTCTACTTCAACTACGCCTACCAGATGGTGCAGGCAGCGCTGACCGGCCAGGGCATCGTGCTGGCCCGTCTGCCGCTGATCGCCGAAAGCCTGGCCTCGGGCGACCTGGTTGAGCCGCTGCCCCAACTGCGGCTGGATTCGCCGATGGCCTACTGGCTCATCGTCGGCTCACGCAGCGCGGCCCGGCCCGAGGTCAGGGCCTTCTGCGACTGGCTGCAGGCCCAGGGCGCCTTGACCCGGCAGGCGATTGGGGATGTGCCGGATCCGGATACGGCGGGCCGGCTGAATTGATGGCCATCTCGGGGGCAGCGCAGTACGCGAAGCGACAAGCGCGGGGGCCGGCTACACCGGCCAGACCACCCCTTTGTCGCTGAGAATGGCGTCCAGCGGCACGTCATGCGGCTCGGGCGCCAGTTCAGGCAACCAGCCATGGCTGTAACCGAGCCCCACCGTCAGCGGGCGGGGCTGCAGCGTGGCCAGCGTGCGGTCATAAAAACCGCCGCCGTAACCGAGCCGGAAACCGCCCGGCCCGTAGCCGACACAGGGCACAAACAGCAGCGTCGGGACAATCACTTCGGTGTCTTTGGGTTTTGGAATGCCGTAGGCGTCTTCTTCCATCGGGCAGCCGGGGTACCAGGCGTGAAAGGTCAGCGTTTTATGCGTCTTGTCCACCACCGGCAAACCAATCTTGCGGGGCGAGCGGCTTGTGATGCCTTCCGCCGCTGTTTGCGCAGCCCCATCGGGAACCAGCGGTATGCCCGGCTCGAAGAATTCGCCTAAAATGGCGTCTTCCTGCCAGCGGTACAGCGCGGGCAGCGGATCAAACTCCCCCTTGATCGGCCAGTAGGCCCCGATCACCGCATCGCCCCGGCCCACCAGCCAGATACGCATGACCCGTTGCAGCAAGTCGGCCCGCTGGAGTCGGTCCGGCAGGTTCAGGCGTTGCTCGATCAACCTTTTTCGCGCAGTTAATTTGTCCATAATGTCCTGATGCTATCCAAAATTCTTCTCACGGCCCTGATTCCGTGCCTGTTCTTGGTGATGCCCATGCCCACATGGGCTCAAAACAACGCCTCCCGCGGCGACGAGGTGTTGCTGGAGATGAGCCAGGCCTTCAAGCGCGGCGACAAGAAAAAGCTGGCGCAGTTGCTGCCGCAGGCCCGGGGCCACGCGCTGGAGCCCTGGGCGGCCTACTGGGAACTGAGGGTGCGGCTGGACGAGGCCGGTGCGCAAGAGGTGCAAGATGTCATGGCGCGTTATGCCGACAGCTACCAGGCAGACCGGCTGCGCAACGACTGGCTGCTGCTGCTGGGCCAGCGGCGCGACTGGAGCGCCTTTGCCGCCGAATACCCGAACTACCGGATGGGCGACGACAAGGACGTGCGTTGCTACGCGCTACTGATAGACCATCTGAAAAACCCCGGCGAAGATGCGCGTATTGCCGACGAGGTGCGCAAGAACTGGTTCGCCCAGCGCGAAGCCAGCGACGGTTGCCATGCCGCCGCCGCACGGCTGGTCGGCAGCAAAAACCTCACGGCGCAGGATGTGTGGCACAAGGCCAGGCTGGCGATGGAGGCGAATCGTCCGCGCGCCGTCCGCGACGCGGTCGAGATCATCGCGCCGGAAGCGCTGCACCTGGTGGCCGAGCTGAACACCAGCCCGGCCCGGTTCCTGGCCAACAAGATGATTGCGATCAGAAAGGTCCGCAAGGAAATCATCGTGCTGGCGCTGATCAAGCTGGCCACCAGCGACATCGACGGCGCGGCGCGGATGCTCGACAAAAAATGGGACTTTCAACTGACCGCCGAAGAGCGCAACTGGGTCTGGGGGGCCATCGGCAAGCAGGCGGCAACCCGCCTGAGCAGCGACGCGCTGGGCTACTTTGCCAGGGTCGGCAAAGACAGCGACCTGAGCGACGACATGCTGGGCTGGAAAGTCCGTGCCGCGCTGCGCGCCGGCCGCGAACCGCGCTGGCCGCTGGTGCTGGGCGCCATCAACGCGATGAGCGAAGAGGCCCGCAAGGACCCGACCTGGGTCTACTGGAAAGCGCGCGCCCTGCTCAGCAACGCGCCGGCCACGGTTGCCAGCGCACCCGTCGCGCCGCAACGCGCCGAGGCCCTGGCCCTGCTGCAGTCGATTGCCTCGGTACGCGGTTTTTACGAGCAACTGGCCCTTGAAGAGCTGGGCCAGAAGATCACCGTGCCGGCCCGACCGGCCGCCCTGACGCCGGAAGAAAAAGAAACTGCGCGCCTCAATGCCGGCCTGAACCGCGCCGCCCAAGCCATCGCCATCGGCTTGCGCCCGGAAGGCGTGCGCGAATGGAACTACAGCACCAACCTGCATCAGCGCGGCGGCATGAATGATCGCCAATTGCTGGCCGCCGCCCAGCTTGCCTGCGACCGCGCCATCTGGGACCGCTGCATCAACACCAGCGAACGCACCAGAACCGAGATCGACTTCGAGCAGCGTTTCCCCGCGCCGTTTCGTGAAACCGTGATCCAGCGCAGCCAGGGCATCGGCCTGGACCCGGCCTATGTCTATGGCCTGATTCGCCAGGAGTCGCGCTTCATCATGGACGCCCGCTCCGGCGTCGGCGCCTCGGGCCTGATGCAGGTGATGCCGGCCACCGCGCGCGAGACGGCGCGCCACATCGGCCTGGCGGGTTTCACCGCAGGCCAGATCAACGACACGGGCACCAACATCGTCATCGGCACCGCCTACCTCAAACGCGCCCTCGACGACTTCGGCGGCTCCATGCCGCTGGCCGCCGCCGCCTACAACGCCGGGCCGGGCCGTCCGCGCAGTTGGCGCGGACAAGCGGGAGCGCCGGTGCTGGAGGCCGCCATCTGGGCCGAAAACGTGCCTTTTGCCGAGACGCGCGACTACGTGAAAAAAGTGCTGTCCAACACCACCAACTACGCGGCATTGTTGAGCGGACAGCCACAGTCGCTGAAAGCCCGGCTGGGCAGCGTCGGGCCGCGCGATGCATCGGCACCGCCGCTGGACGAGAAAATGCCTTGAGGGCGGAAAAAAGAGGCTTGGCGGGGGCGCACTGCGGCTGCGGCCCCTCAAGCCTTGACGCGCTGCGACACGAACTCGCCGTCGTAGTCTTTGGCCAGCGACAGCGTGCGCGGCGAAGCCGCGTTGGGTGTCGTGGCCGGTGCGCCGGGCTTCAAAAATATTCGTTTATGGATTATCCTGCCTGTTGAAAATTGTGCAGTCCTGCCGGGATGGATGGGGACAATTTCCCGCCGTTTTTCATCCGTCGGCCCGAAGGCGTTTAATAAGGGCGATTTCTCACTCATGAAAAAAATACTGATTCTGGGCGGCACCGGTTTTGTCGGCCGCCACCTCTGCGAAAAACTGACGCAGCGCCAGTGGCGCGTCACGGTCCCGACGCGGCATGAGGCCAACGCCAGGGACATCCAGATGCTGCCCGCGCTGGACGTGTTTGAAGCCAATGTGCATGACGAGGCCGCGCTGACCCGGTTGGTCGCCGGACACGACGCGGTGGTCAACCTGGTGGGGATACTGCATGGCACGCAGGACGCCTTCGACAAAGCGCATGTGTTGTTGCCGCAAAAACTGGCCCGCGCCTGCGCAACTGGCGGCGTTCAGCGCGTGATCCACATCAGCGCGCTGGGGGCCGATGCGCGCAACCCGGACGGCGCGCCGTCCATGTATCTGCGCAGCAAGGGGCACGGCGAAGTGGCGCTGCACCAGGCCGACCTGGCCCTGACCGTGCTGCGGCCCAGCGTGATCTTTGGCGCCGAAGACAAATTCCTCAACACGTTTGCGCAGTTGCAAAAAATATTTCCGGTTATTCCGCTGGCCGCCAGCCACGCGCTGTTCCAGCCGGTGTGGGTGGAAGACGTGGCCCAGGCCATCGTGCATTGCCTGCAGGAGGCCCACACCCACGCGACGGCCGGCCAGACCTTCGAGGCCTGCGGCCCGGATATCTTCACGCTCAGGCAACTGGTTCAACTGGCGGGACGCTTTGGCGGCATCAACCAGGGCCGCGGGCGCCCGGTGATCGAACTGCCCGCTGCGCTGGGCCGTTTGCAGGCGCGGCTGATGGCGCTGGCGCCGGGCGAGCCGCTGCTGAGCCGCGACAACCTGGACTCGATGAAACTGCCCAACATCGCCAGCGGCAACCTGCCTGGCCTGCAGGCGCTGGGCATTGCGCCAGCGGCGCTGGAAGCGGTAGCGCCGACTTATTTGGGTCCAGTCAGCGGCGGCTGGGGCCTGCGCAGCAACCTGATGCTCAAACGCAAGACCGCGGGCCGGTTTTAGCGCGCATCAATGCCGCGCTTTTTTTGCATCAATGCCGGGCCGGCTGCGCGGTAGCATGGCGTACCTTCAACTTGCAAAAACGGCAAGCGCCATGCTCCAACTCTACATCGGCAATAAAAACTACTCGTCCTGGTCGATGCGGCCCTGGGTGCTGCTCAAGCAGACCGGCATTGCCTTTGAGGAAATCAAAGTGCGTTTTGATTCCTTCGAAGCCACCTCCGGCTTCAAGCAGGCCATCAACGCCGTGAGCCCTGCCGGCAAAGTGCCGGTTCTCGTTGATGAGGGCTTTGCAGTTTGGGACACGCTGGCCATTGCCGAGTACCTGGCCGAACGGTTTCCGGGAAAAAACCTCTGGCCCGGCGAGGTCAAGGCTAGAGCCCGGGCCCGCAGCATCTGCGCCGAGATGCATGGCGGTTTCGGCGCCCTGCGCTCGGCCTGCTCGATGAATATTGAAGCCGACCTGGCCGCCGCCGGTGCGCTGATCTGGCGCGACAAACCCGCGGTGCGCGCCGACGTGCAGCGCATCGCGGCCATGTGGAGCGAATTGCTGGCGCAACACAAGGGCCCCATGCTTTTTGGCGATTTCAGCATTGCCGATGCTTACTTTGCGCCGGTGGCAATGCGTCTGAAAACCTACGCGCTGCCGGTTCCCAAGGAAATCAGCGCCTACATCCAGCGCCTGAGCGCCCTGCCCGGCATCAAGGCCTGGATGGACGATGCGCTGCTTGAAGACGACTTTCGCGACTTCGAAGAACCTTACCGGCTGTCGCGCTGACAACCAGCCCCTACACTGGGGGCATGGACATTTTCATCGTCGGGGGTGCGGTGCGCGATGCCTTGCTGGGCTTGGAGGTGGCGGACCACGACTGGGTGGTGGTCGGCGCCACGCCTGAAGAACTGACGGCCCAGGGTTATCTGCCGGTCGGCAAGGACTTCCCGGTGTTCCTGCATCCGCAGACCCGGCAGGAGTATGCGCTGGCGCGCACCGAGCGCAACACGGCACGGGGCTACCGGGGCTTTGAGGTCTATGCCGCACCCGATGTCACGTTGGAGCAGGACCTGGCGCGGCGCGATCTCACGATCAATTCAATAGCGGCCCGCGCCCTTCCTGGCAGCGCAGAAGGCCGGATCGGCATTGACCTCGACACCCTGGTCGACCCCTATGGTGGCCGCAGGGACTTGGCCGGCAAGGTGCTGCGGCACGTCACCGAGGCGTTTCGCGAAGACCCGGTGCGCATCCTGCGGGTGGCGCGTTTTGCCGCGCGCTTTGCAGACTTCACGGTGGCGCCCGAGACCATGGCGCTGATGCAGGGCATGGTCAGTGACGGCGAGGTCGATGCACTGGTGGCCGAGCGCGTCTGGCAGGAACTGGGCCGCGGGCTGATGGAAAACACCCCCTCGCGCATGTTCGAGGTGCTGCGCGAATGCGGCGCGCTGCGCAAACTGCTGCCCGAGGTGGACAAGTTCTGGGGCATTGGGCAGCGCGCCGAATGCCACCCTGAAGTCGATGCCGGCATGCATCTGATGAGGGTGCTGGACATGTCGGCGCAATTGCAGGCCGGCCTGCCGGTGCGGTTTGCCTGCCTGATGATCAAATTGGGGTCAGATTCGAATTTGATCATCAAAGGTTTCTGTGAGCGGCTGCGGGTGCCGACCGACTGCCGCGAACTGGCCGACGTGGTGGCCCGCGAACACGGCAACATTCACCGCAGCGCTGAATTCGGCGCGGCCGCGCTGGTGCAGTTGCTGGAACGCTGCGACGCGTTTCGCAAGCCGCAGCGTTTTGGCGATGTGCTGCTGGCCTGCGAATGTGATGCGCGCGGCCGCCTCGGGCTGAAAAACCCGGCCTACCCGCAACGCCAGCGGCTGGCGCAGGCACTGCAGGCGGCCCAGTCGGTCGCCACCCCCATGGTCGCGCAAGCCGCGCAGGCGGCGGGGCTTGCCGGCCCGGAAATCGGGGAAATGATCCACACGGCCCGGGTCCAGGCGGTACAGGCCTGGCTGGGCGCGTCCACAGCGCAGACCGACCGCGCCGTCGGCCCCTGATGTCGGCGGCGCAAACCAGCGCCTCGGCATTGCCGCCCGGTCCGCTTCAACGCTCTGGAAAGCAGCGTCGCGTCAGCCATGGCTGGGCGCTCCCAACAGGGCGCGCACGGCCTGCTCGCTGGCGCTGGCCGGCGCTGCCGCCCACCCGGGCAGCAGCGAGCGCCGCACCATTTCGCGCGATTCGCCACGCCGCACGTCGACCTCGCGCACGACCTGCCCGTGTTCAATGACGAAGGCCACGTCGGCCAGGGCCAGCACGTCGTCGATGTCGTGCGTGATCATCACGACCGGCGTACGCCAGCGCGCGCACACCTGCGCCAGTTCGTGGCGCAGGTCTTGGCGCAGCAGCGGGTTGAGCGCGGCAAACGGCTCGTCGAGCAACAGCACCGCGGGTTCGCAAACCAGCGAGCGCGCCAGCGCGACGCGCTGCTGCTGGCCGCCCGAGAGCACGCCCGGCCGGCTGCGCGCCAAGGCGGCCAGGCCAAAGTTCTCCAGCACGCCATCGACACGCGACGCATCGTGCGGCGACAGGCGCCGGCGCCACCAGTTCGTCAGCCCGAAGGCCACGTTCTCGCGCACGCTCAGGTGGGGAAACAGCGCGTAGTGCTGGAACAGGTAGCCGACGCGCCGTTCGGCCACTGGCAGGTCGATGCCCCGCCTCGCATCGAACAGCGTGCGTCCGCCGATATGCACATGACCGGCCGCAGGCCGCAGCAGCCCGGCGATGCTCTGCAGCGTGAGCGTCTTGCCCGCGCCCGAAGGCCCGTAGAGCGCCACCACCGGCGCCTCGCAGGCCAGGCGCACCGCCAGGTCGAAGCGGCGCGTGCCGTCCGTGACCGTGGTGTTCAGGTCGATGTCGATCATGGGAGCGTTCTGTTCAGGGTAGGCCGAAGCCGTGCCTGGCCAGCACCTGCTGCGCCACGGGCGTGAACAAGAAAGCGATGAAGTCCCGGGCCAGCGCCTTGTTCCGGCTCTCGCTGACCACGGCCACCGGATAACTGACCGGCGTGTGACCCTGGGCCGTGAGCACGACCTTGACCTTGTCGCCGCTGATCGCGGCGTCGGTGCGGTAGACGAAGCCGGCATCGGCTTCGCCGCGCGCGACATAGTCCAGCACCTGGCGCACGCTGTCGGCAAACACGAACTTGGGCGCCAGCACGGACCAGAGCCTGGCCGCGTCGAGAACCTCCTTGGTGTAGCGGCCCACGGGCACCGTGGCGGTTTTGCCGATGGCGATGCGCCTGACGCTGGGGGAACCCAAATCGGCCAGCAACTTGATGTCCGACCCGCCCTGCGCCGACACTACCAGCACCACGGTGTTGCGCGCAAAGTCGCGTTGGGTGTCGGCATCCAGCAGTTTCTGATCGATACCACGCGTGACCGTGGCCTGGTCGGCGCTGGCGAACACGTCCACCGGCGCGCCCTGGGTGATTTGCTGGATCAGCGCGCCCGAGGCCGAAAAGTTCAAACGCAGCGTCACGCCGGGCTTGCCTGCCTCGAACTTCGGCGCCAGTTCGTTGAAAGCATGGCTCAGGCTGGCGGCGGCCGAAACGGTGAGCTGCTGCGCGGCCGCCAGCAGGGGCAGTGCAGCGACGAGAACCGCAACCAGGGAACGTGTGAAGCGCATGGTAAAAGTCCCCAAGGGTCAGCGAAGGGACAGAAAGCGGCTGGAGGCGACCAGCACCGCAATCGAGATGGCCGACGTGACGAGCACCAGCAGCAGCGCCGTGTCGTCCTGGCCGGCCTGCACGGCGTCGTAGATCGCCATCGACAGGGTCTGGGTCTGGTGCGGAATCGAGCCCGCCACCATCAGCGAAGCGCCGAACTCGCCCATGGCGCGTGCAAACGCCAGCAGCGTGCCGGCCAGGATGCCGGGCCAGGCCAGCGGCAGCGTGACGCGCACGAACACACTCCAGGACGACTGGCGCAGCGTGCGCGCGGCGGCCTCCAGCGTACGGTCGACCCCGGCGAACGCGGCGCTGGCCGACTTGAGGACCAGCGGCAACGCCACCAGCGCCGATGCGACCACCGCGCCATGCCAGTTGAAAATAATGGTGTAGTCGAAGTGCTCGCGCAGCCAGCCGCCGAGCGCGCTGCGCCGCCCGGCCAGCACCAGAATGCCGTAGCCGATCACCGTGGGCGGCAGCACCAGCGGCAGCATGCAGGCCGCCTCCAGCACGGTGCTGCCCGGAAAGCGCCGGCGTGCGAACAACCAGCCCAGCGCCACGCCGGCCACCAGCGCCAGCAGGGTCGCCACGCTGGCGACCTGAAGCGACAGGATCAGCGGCGAGCCGTCAAAATTTCGCAGTGCGTCCGACATGGTTGCAACATTCCTTACGTAGTGGGCTGCATCACGCTGTATCAGCAATATGCAGGCCAGGATCAAGTCACGGAATGCAAGCGCGTCGAATCAGGCCGATGTGATGGCCGGCGCTTCCTCCGGGCCAAAGCACACACGGTGATCAGGGCAAACGTCGCAACTTGGTGCCTTGCAGATCAACAATTCCTCGCGCAGGCACAACTGCTTGTAGAGGAACTTCTTCCACTTCATGTTGTGCGTGTTCAGCGCGGCAAGGCGCGGGAACCAGTGGCCGATCAGCGCCGAGAGTTCGAGCCGCGAAGGCAGGCCAAGGTCTTGCCACAAGTGGTTGTCCCCCAGACTGGCACAGGCAATGGCCCAGGCAACCGTGTCCACTGCCTCGGCGGAACCTGCACCCGGATCGGCATGGTCGCCCAGCAGACTCATCAAATCGACAATCTCGTCGCGCCGGGATTCCATGCGATCAGCCAGTGCCTCCCAGTCAGGTGCGGGTGCCGCATGCGCCTTCATGTTCCGCTCCGCTTAAACCACCGCAGCCGCGTGCGTGTAGCACTTCTTGGGGCAAATTTTGGAACAGGCCGTGCAGCCGATGCACAGCTCCTGGTGGGCAATCGTCATGACTTTCTTTTCGTATTCCTCGTCGTCATCGTCATCGTCCAGGTCCACGCGAATGCGCTCGCCGTCCTCATTCAGCCCGACGAGTTCGAGCACGCCGCGCGGGCAGACCTTGAAACAGCGGCCGCAGCCGATGCACTTTTCTTCGTCCAGGGCAGCGACAAAGGTTGGCGTCCAGGTGGCGCCGCTGGGCAGGGTGACGTTGAAGGTGTTGCTCATGGTGGTTTCTCCGTCGCGGGGGGGGTCAGGCCGTTGCAGCGGCAACCGCTTTGCGGGCTTCCATCAGCGCGGCATGGGCGTCGTGACAGCGCTGGGAGACTTCCAGTATCTTTTCCCAATGGGTGGGCAGCTCTTCGGACAGGTCGTGCAGGTCCATCTTGGCCTGCGTGGCGCGCGCATTGAGTTTCTTCAGGCTGGCCTTGAGTTCTTCGATATCGGCGGTCATGCTCAGGCTCCGTATTGGGCAACGGCCGGATGGGCGCGGATCATGCCGACCGCCTCTTCCAGGAACTTGCCACCCGCATCGGCCAGCTTGGTCAGCGACGCAAACCCGAAGCGATGCACGTCGCGCAACTGCTTGTTGACCACAACCAGCCGGCCGGCGATCAAGACCATGCGGCCGAAACCTTCGTGGCTCATTTTCATCATGGGCGAGACCATCTGACCGGTTTCGCGCTCGATGGCCACGGCAATGGCGTTGTAGAAAATTTCCAGATGCCACAGCGTCTCGGGGTCCGGGTCGCCCATGATCGGTATCGCGCGCCGCTCCTCGGGCGTGTGGAGGTAGGGTTTGAGCAACTGCAGGTCGCTTTTTCCCTCCCAGGTGCCGTGGATGTCCTGCGCGCGCAATTGCTTGATGAGTTGCTGCACAAAGGGGGGGGCGAGACAGGCCTCGTCGCTGGTGGCGGGGGTCTCGATGCTTGCTGCTTCAGTCATGGGCTTACCTCGTCGTCTTCAAAGTCGAAAGAACGTTCGCCGTCCTTGGCCAGCGCCTTGCGCAGCCAGGGGGGTGGCGTGCCTTGCAGCACCACTTGCAGCTTGTCCAGAATCTCCGCAATCGATTCGGGTTGCGGCACCTTGATCGGGTGGATCTTCATGGCCACCACGCGGGCCGCGCCCGAGCCGCCGATGGCGGCGACATACAGAATGGCAACATCCTTGATGGCTTCCAGCTTGGGGGCGAGTTTGTCTTCGTCGCCGTCTTCTTCGAGCTTGTCGCCGAAGTCGAAGCTTTCGACGAAATGGTGCCCTTCAGGCGACGCTTCATAGACGACGATGCTCTTGGCCCAGCCGAAGTGCGCGTCAACATGCGCCTTGTCCTGGGTGGCGAAGGCAATTTTCATGGGGCTCTCCTTGTTTCTTTCTGTCAGGCGCTGGCCGCAAAGGTGATGCGAGCGATAAAAAGACTTCTAGGATACAAGCTCGGACCCAATGACTAACCAGGTAGAACTACCACAACTTTCACTTGTAGACCTCGCTCGTATTTTGAGTGTTTTTGAGTTGGCATTTCACATATGGCTGAAGGCTAGTAGCAGAACCAACCGGCGCTGAGCGGCTTTATCGCGCAGCGTCCAGCGACCGAAACAATCCATGAGCCACACAAGCGGCTTGATGAACATCAAGCGCGGACCCGCCGCCATGGCTTACCGTTCCTGAATCATGCAAACCGCCGATGCCGCCCTGGTCACCGCAATCGCCCGCACCTTGCGCGCGCAGGTTGTCGAAACACACATCTCCTGGATCCTGCTGGCCGGCGACACCGCCTACAAGATCAAGAAACCGGTGCGGTTGCCGTTCGTCGATTACGGCACCCTGCAAGCACGGCGTCATTTCTGCGAAGAAGAGTTGCGGCTGAACCGGCGACTGGCGCCGCTGCTGTACCTGGGCGTCACTCGAATCACCGGTACGCCGCAGGCGCCCGTCCTCGACGGCCCCGGACCGGTGCTGGAATATGCGGTGCGCATGCGCCGCTTCGCGCCGGGTGCCCTGTTTAGCGAGCAGCTCGCCGCGGGCACGCTGAGCGCCGCCGACGTCGACCGCTTGGCCGCACGGCTCGCCGACTTTCACGCGCATGCACCGCGCGCCGACGCGGCGAGCGGTTTCGCGAGCAACGAGCGGCGGCGCGATGCGGCCCTGGCGGCACTCCAAGGTGTGCTGCCGCTGGCGAACGAAGCCGAGCAGGCCGCGCTACGGGCCTGGCTCGAAGCCGAGGCCGCGGCACTGACGCCGTTGTGGGCGTCCCGCCGGACGGACGGCCGCGTACGCGAATGCCATGGCGACCTGCACCTCGCCAACGTGGTGTGCCTTGATGCAGACGTGGTGGCCTTCGACTGCATCGAGTTTGACCCGGCGCTGCGCTGGATCGACGTGCTTGACGACGCGGCCTTCGTCGTCATGGACTTCGCCGCCCACGGCCGGCGCGACCTGGCCTTCCGCTTCTTGAACGCCTGGCTCGACCACACAGGAGACCATGCAAGTCTGCCGGCGCTGCGCTTCTCGGTCGTCTACCGGGCGCTGGTGCGGGCACAGGTGGAACACCTGCGCAGCGCAGCGTGTACCGCCGCGCGGCGCTATCTGGAGACGGCGCTGGCCTGGACACGTCCGGGCAGCCCGGAGCTCGTCATCACCCACGGCCTGCCGGGCTCGGGCAAGACCTTTGTCTCGCAGCGCCTGCTGGAGACAAAAGGCGCGATCCGGCTGCGCTCGGATGTCGAGCGCAAGCGCCTGTTCGGCCTTGGCATGTTCGAAAATTCGCGCGCCAAGGGGCTGAACCTGTACGAGGCCGAGGCCACCGCACACACCTACGAGCACCTTTTCGAAGTAGCGCGCATCGCTGTGCAGGCGGGCTACCCCGTGATCCTCGACGCCGCTTTCCTGCGCCGCGCGGAACGGACCCAGGCCCTCGCGCTTGCGCGCGCGCTCGACGTGCCGTTCTGCATCGTGGCTTGCAAGGCGCCGCTGCCGGTGCTGCGCGCGCGCCTGCTGGCCCGCCGGGGCGACCCTTCGGAGGCGGACGCCACCGTGCTCGAACGCCTGCGCACAGCCGCCGAGCCGCTTGCCGGCGACGAGCTGGCGTTTGTGCATGCCGTGCCGGACGACGTTCTTCCTTGATGGTTTCGCCGTCCCCGCCTCCTGCCTGAGGCTGACGCCCGGCCTTGCGCTTTGTCAAGGCCGGGCACACTCGCCTTGCCTACAGTGGACGCAAAGGACTCCCGCCATGCCCACGACGTCCCCTCCTCCGACTGCCAGCAAGCTGCGCCTGCGCAGGCTCGGCATCGACACCTACCAGGAGCCGGTGCTGTACATGCACCGCGACTGCCACGTCTGCCATTCGGAAGGTTTCGAGGCACAGTCGCGGGTGGAGCTCGCGCTGGGCGGCCGCAGCATCATCGCCACGCTCAATGTGGTGAGCGGTGACTTCCTCTCGCCCACCGAGGCCGGCCTGTCGGAAGCCGCGTGGCGCCTGCTGAAAGCGCAGGAGGGTGACATGGTCGCGCTGCGCCACCCCGCGCCGCTCGAATCGCTGGGCCATGTGCGCGCCAAGGTGTACGGGCGGCGCCTCTCGCCCGCGGCCATCACCGCCGTGATCGAGGACGTGGCTGCGGGCCACTACTCCGACCTGCAGCTCGCGGCCTTCGTCACCGCCTGCGCCGGTGACCGGCTCGATCTGGAGGAAACCATCGCGCTGACCCGCGCCATGGTCAACGTGGGCGAGCGCATGCACTGGGGCGACGGGCTGGTGATGGACAAGCATTGCGTGGGCGGACTGCCGGGCAACCGGACCACCATGGTGATCGTGCCTATCGTGGCGGCCTGTGGGCTGCGCATGCCCAAGACCTCGTCGCGCGCCATCACCTCGCCGGCCGGCACGGCCGACACCATGGAGACCCTGGCACCCGTGGACCTGGACGTGGCGCAAATCCGCCGCGTGGTCGAGCGTACCGGCGGCTGCATCGTGTGGGGCGGCGCGGTGCGGCTGAGCCCGGCCGATGACATCCTGATCCGGGTCGAGCGGCCGTTGGACCTGGACAGCCAGGGCCAGTTGGTGGCCTCGGTGCTGTCAAAGAAGGCTGCGGCCGGCTCCACCCATGTGGTGATCGACATGCCGGTCGGACTGACCGCCAAGGTCCGCAGTGCGCAGGCCGCGACCCTGCTGGGACGACAGCTTGAGCAGGTCGGACAAGCGCTGGGCATGCAGGTGTGCGTGGTGCAGACCGATGGCCTGGCCCCCGTGGGCCGCGGCATCGGCCCCGCGCTGGAGGCGCGTGACGTGCTGTCCGTGCTGCGCCTCGAAACCCAGGCCCCGGCCGATCTGGCGCAGCGTTCGCTGCAGTTGGCCGGACGGATCCTCGAGTTCGGTGGCGCCGCCGCACCCGGTAGCGGCTTGGCCCTGGCGACGTCCGTGTTGGCCGATGGCCGCGCCTGGCGCAAATTTCAGGCTATCTGCGAAGCGCAGGGGGGTCTGCGCGAGCCGCCGGTGGCGGCCTACCAGCAAGCCGTGCCGGCACTGCACAGCGGCAGCGTGATTGCCATTGACAACCGGCGCCTGGCCCGCATTGCCAAGCTGGCAGGCGCGCCCAAGGCGGTCTGCGCGGGCATCGACCTGCATGTGCGACTCGGCGAGGTCGTCGAGCGCGGCCAGCCGCTGTTCACGCTGCACGCGGCCACGCCGGGCGAGCTGGCCTATGCGCTGGAATACGCAACGTCCCAGGCGGAAGCGGTGCATGTGATGGAAGATGCGACATGAACCCGGACACCGCCGTTGAACGCACCGGCATGTTGATTGTCGCCCTGCCCGGTGCAGCCCAACTGGCGGCCCGCCTGGCCCGCCTGCTGCGCTGCGACTGGAGCGAGCTGTGGCTGCACCGCTTTCCCGACGGCGAGACGCTGGTGCGCATCGACGCGCCGGTGAAGGGCCGCTGCGTGGTGCTGGCCGGCAGTCTGCATCGCCCCGACGACAAGACCCTGCCCCTGTTGTTCGCCGCCGATGCGGCGCGCGACCTGGGCGCATCGCAAGTCGGCCTGGTCGCGCCCTACCTGGCCTACATGCGGCAGGACCGGCGTTTCAACGAGGGCGAAGCCATCACCTCGCGCAGTTATGCACGGCTGCTGTCGTCATCGCTGGACTTTCTGGTCACCGTCGATCCGCACCTGCATCGCTGGCAAAGCCTGGGCGAAATTTACCCCATCCGAACGCAGGCGATCGCGGCGGCGCCGCTGATCGCACGCTGGCTGCGCAGCCATGTCGACAACCCGCTGGTGATTGGCCCCGACCAGGAAAGCGGGCAATGGGTGGCCGAGGTCGCGCGACTGGCCGGCGCGCCCTGGACCGTGCTGACCAAGACCCGCCGGGGCGACCGCGACGTACGCGTCACGCTGGCGGGCCACGAACCCTGGCCCGGCCGGACGCCGGTGCTGCTCGACGACATCATCTCCACCGGCGCAACCCTGCTGGCGGCCACCGCGGCCCTGAAGAAAGCCGGCATGGCGCCGCCGCTGTGCATCGGCGTGCATGCCTTGTTTGACGCCGACGCGCTGCAACAGTTGCGCGACGCAGGCGTGACGCGCGTGCTCACCTGCGACACGATCCCGCACGCTTCCAACGCCATCCGCCTCACACCCCTGCTGGCCAGGGCCGTGCGGGCCGCGGCATCGGGCACGCCCAGGGTCAACACGGCCTTGACTTGAAGTACCCGCAAGTCCGGCACAAGATCACAGCGTCACAGCGCGTTGATCGAAATCTTAAGCGCTTATTCAACAACGCTGGCACCCTCTGGTTTGAGCATCACTTCCATCGCTTTCGCTCGAAACTCGCGCGGACTCAAACCGGTGTGTTTGCGAAAAAACCGGCCGAAATAAGTCTCGTCAGAAAAACCCAGGACATAGGACAGTTGCTTGACGCTGTTGCCGGTGTAGACCAGGACCCGCTGGGCCTCGTGAATGAGGCGCGCGTTGATGATGTCAAGGCTGGATACGCCCAGCACCTCGCGACACAGGCGTGACAATTGACCGGGGGTAATGCCAAGCTGCTCGGCATAGGTGCGGATCGGCCAATGCTTCTTGTAGTTTTCATCGACCATGGTCCGGAATTTTTCAATCTGCATGGCCTTGCGTGAGTTCGCATTCAAGGGGGCCGCCACGGTCTCATGACTGAGGCGCGCCATCTGTACGCAGACTGCCGCCAGCAGCGCCATGCTCGCCGTCAACTGACCGACGGCTTGTACATGCGCCTCCCGCTCGATCGCCAGAAACAGCGGCATCAGCGACTCGGCGTGGCGGCTGGCATCGTCCAGAGCCATGACTGCGGGCTTGCGCATGATGGGCAGCAACTCCGGACCGGCTACGTTCACCAGCGCCTCCAGCGGCCGTTGCGCAGCCGTGACAACCGGGCCGTTGACATCCTCGGAGAAGCTGAAGCCATGCACGGTTTGTGCAGGAATCCACAACAGACATGGCGCTTTCACCCACACCTTGGTGTTGTCCAGCAACACTTTGGCCGACCCCTGCACCATGTAGAGAATCTGGATCAGGGCATCGTGCTTGTGGGGCCGGATTGTCCAGTTGTACGGACGGGAACGCTGCGGAATCCATTCGAAATCCAACAAACTCTGCCAACCGGGCTGAGCCTGGATGCCATAAAGCGAATAGTTAGGGATAACCCCGATTGCCACATTTCACCTCCGCCAAATCGCACGAATTGTCCTGTTCTTCGCGCGAATCGTCAAGCTGCCTGGAGTCTCCTGGGCGAACAATGCCAACCATACCCCCTCCACTATTCGATGAGGCGATATGTACCAACGAGATAGCCAGAACCAAGAAAAGAGCACCTTCGCCGGCTACATGGCAATGCGGCCGGTGTCGGCCGACTGCCAACTTTAAGAACTTGTCCGTCAATAATGGGGGGTCGCGCAAATGGATTTTCGGGATGGGATGCAAGGCGCAAAATCCAGGGCAAGGCTGGTGGCCTTGCCTGATTTTGCAACGCCGCAGACCGCCCGAAAATCTGTTTGCCCTGCGGGTTGGGTCGCAATCGGGCGATTTGCCCACCAAATTCCTTGCATGGGCGTCCAGCCCATGCTGCGCAATGTTGGCGAGCAACTCATCCCGATTGCGACCCAACGCGACCCCCCATTATTGACGGGCAAGTTCTTAGCGGGGAAACAGCCATGTCTATGCGCGTTTTAGTCACCGGGGCCAGCCGCGGTATCGGCCGCGCCATCTGCCTGCGTCTGGCAAGCCAGGGCGCCACCGTTGCCGCCTGCGCATCGGCGCACGCGGACGAACTCATGGCGGTGGTCGATGAGGCGGCGCGCCTGGGTGGCCGCCTGGTGCCCCTGATGGGCGACTTGTCCGACCCCGCCACGCCCGCCCGCCTCGTGGAACAGGCGATCGTGTCCCTGGGCGGGCTGGATGCCGTGGTGTCCAACGCCGGCGTGTCGCGTCCCGCCTCGCTGGTCCATCTGGAATTGGCAGACTGGGACTATCTGCTGGCGGTCAATGCGCGCGCGCCCTGGCTGCTGGCCAAGGCGGCCTACCCCGCACTGCGCGCCAGCCGCGGCAGCTTTGTTTCGGTGGCCTCGATGTCGGGGGTGCAGCCGTATCCCGGCATGGGCGCCTACAGCCCGAGCAAGGCCGCAGTCCTCATGCTGGTGCGCACGCTGGCGCAGGAATGGGCGGCCGATGGCATTCGCGTCAATGCCGTGTCGCCCGGCCTGATCCACACCGCACTGACGGCGCGCATCTATGCCGACCCAGAGACCAAGGCCGCGCGTGAAGCCCTGATTCCGATGCATCGCATCGGCGCCCCTGACCACGATATCGCGGGCCTGGTGGCGTTCCTGACCGGCCCGGACGCCGGCTACCTCACCGGACAGAACATCCTGGCGGACGGCGGCTTGATGGACGCGGTTCACGGACTCATCGCCGGTCGTCCGGCCACTGAAAGATAGATTGCCATGATTGACTTGAAACCCGCTGCTGCGTCCCTTGAACGCTACCACCGGGCGGGTTACTGGCAAGACCGTTCTCTGGGGCAGTTGATTGCCGCCAGTGTGGCCCGCCATCCGGACAAGATCGTGGTGCAGGACGCCTCTGGTCACACGATGCGCTACCGCGAGCTGGAAGACCAGGCCTCGCGCCTGGCTGCCTTTCTGGGTGCGCGCGGCGTTGGTGCCGGCGATGTGGTCACGATGCATCTGCCGAACTGGTGTCAGACCGTGGTGGTCACCTACGCCAGCTTCAAGTTGGGCGCGGTGATCAATCCGCTGCCGCCGACCTACGGCTGGAAGGACCTGGCCTTCGTCATGAACAAGAGCGGCTCCAAGGCCGTCATCGTGCCGGGCAAGTTCCGCAGCGCCGACTACACCGAGCATCTGGAGCAGATCAGGAACGAGTTGACGCTGGAACCCGTCATCGTGGTGATCGGCCAGGGCAAGTTGGCGCTGGGAACCTCGTTCGATGAAGCGCTGTCCGGCCCCCTGCTGGAGGGTGAGGCCTATGGCGGCGCCGATGAGCCCGGTCTGTTGTTGTTTACTTCGGGTTCGGAATCGAAACCGAAGGGCGTGGTGCATACCCACAACACGGCGATTTATGGCGAGCGGGTTCTGTCCGCCACCCTGCAACTCGACAGCAATGATGTCTGCTTCATGGCCTCGCCGGTCACCCACACCAGCGGCTTCATGCACGGCATTCTGATGACGCTGATTATCGGCTCCAGCGTTTCGCTGCTGGATGTGTTCAAGGGCGATGCCGCCGTCGAGCAGATGGCCGCGAGCCGCGCCACCTGGACCATGGGCGCGACACCTTTTCTGAGCGATGTCGTGGACAGCATGGAGCGCAGCGGCAAGCGCCTGCCGGACCTGCGCTATTTCCTGTGCGGTGGTGCGCCGATCCCGGAAGTGGTGGTGCGCCGGGCACAGCAAGTCGGCATTCGTGTCCTGAGTATCTATGGATCGACCGAGAGTCCGCCGCATACCGTGACCTGGCCCGGCGATCCGGTCGACGCCGCCTGGCAATCCGATGGCCGCGCCCTGCCCGGTATCGAAGTGCGCGCGGTGGACGAGGAGGGCCACGTTCTGCCACCGGGCCGGCAAGGCGAGCAATGGTCGCGCGGCCCCCATGCCTTCATCGGTTACCTGGGTGAGCCGGAGCTGACGGCCCGGGCGCTCGACGCCGAGGGCTGGTACCACTCGGGCGATCTCGCCACCGTCGCCGCCGGCGGCGCGGTGCGCATCGTGGGCCGCATCAAGGACATGATCATCCGCGGCGGGCAGAACATCTCGGCGCGCGAAGTCGAGGACATCCTGCTCGAACACCCGGCCTGCCGCATCGTGGCCGTCGTCGGCATCCCGGACGAGCGCCTGGGCGAACTCTGTTGCGCGGTGGTCGTCTGCCATCCCGGAATGACGCTCGGCTTCGACGCGATGAAGCAGCACCTGATCGACCGTGGCGTGGCGCGTTTCAAACTGCCCGAGTACCTGGTCTTGCGCGATGCCCTGCCGGCCACGCCCAGCGGAAAGATTCAGAAATTCAAATTGCGCGAAGAACTGAAAACCATCCAAGGAGCCCCGTCACATGTTTAAAGCCGAACACCGGGGACGCGTCGTGCGCCTCACGATGCAACGCGAACCGGTCAATGCCATCAACAACGAGTGGATTGCCGGATTCAATCGCGTGCTGGATCACCGGCCAGGTCATCAGCGTCAGCGGTGGCCTGACGATGGCGGGCTGAACGCAGTCATCCGGCCATGACCATGCATAGCAAGCAACGTTCCCTCGCGCAAGCGGTGGCTGAAGGCGTGACGGCGGGTGACACGATCCATTTTGTGTTCTCGCACAACCGCTCCCACGCGGCGGTCTGGGAAGTGGCGCGGCAGTTCCGCGACCGGCACAATCTGCGCCTGGTCGCTACCGGCCTGCTCGAATACGCAACCGCGCTGTGCGCGGCGGGGGCCATCAGTTCGCTGGAAAGTGCATTTGCCGGCAACACCTATCCGGCGCCAGCGCCGTCGCGCGTGCTGATCCAGCATTTTGAAAAAGATGCCCAGAGCGATCCGAACTGGACCAATCTCACGATGACGCTGCGCCTGATGGCGGGTGCGCTGGGCTGGCCGTTCGTACCCAGCACGAGCCTGGCCGGCAGCGACCTGGAACACGGTGCCGGCCGTGCGCGCATTCACGACCCCTTCGGCGAAGGGCAGGCCATGCTGCTCGCGCCCTTGTGTCCGGATGTCGCTTTCGTGCATGCGGCGCTGGCCGACACTGAAGGCAACGCGGTGATCTACGGACCGGATGCCGAGGAATTGTGGGGCGCGTATGCAGCGCGCAAGGTCATCGTGACCGCCGAACGGGTCATCTCGCCCGCCGAATTGCGCGCGCTGGGGCCGCGCCCGGGCTTGCCCGGCCATTGCGTCGCAGCGGTGGTGCAAGCCCCGTATGGCGCCCATCCGCAAGCGCAGTTCGTGTGGAATGCGCAAGATGGCGTGGCGCCGTATGCCGAAGACTATGCGATGCGGCAAACCCTGCGCAGTTTGTCGCGCGACGAAAAAGCGATGCGCGCCTGGCTGGACGAGTGGGTGTTCGGACTCGATCATGCGGACTATCTGGCCAAGGTCGGCAAGGAACGTCTGGCGCAACTGCATGACATGACGCCACCCAGGGCCACGGTCGCTACGGTTGACGGCGTGACAGCGGAAGAACGCGCGGCGGTGGCAGCCATGCGCGAAGCGATCACGGCAGCCATGACCGGCTCGCATGATGTGTTTTTTGCCGGCATCGGCGTCTCGCATCTCGCCGCCTGGGCCGCCGAAGCGGGTTGCCGTGCGCAGGGCATCGCGGTCAATCTGGTGGCGGAAACCGGCATGTACGGCTTTCGTCCCTACCAGGGCGATCCTTACCTGTTCAATTATCCGAATGCGCGCTCCAGCCTGCTGCACTCGGGCTTTCTGCGCATGCTGGGCGCACTGGCCGGGCCGCGCGCCCAGCGGGTGCTGGTGTTCCTGGCGGCCGCGCAGCTTGATCGCCACGGCAGCATCAACTCCTCGCGCGCGGCAAACGGTCAATTGATCGTCGGCTCCGGCGGCGCCAACGACCTGGTCAACGGCGGCGGCGACTGCCTGATCGTGATGCCTTTGCGCGCCGGCCGGCTGGTTGATCGCCTGCCCTTCGTGACCAGTCCGGCGCGCCGTTTGCGCGGTGTCGCCACTGACCGCGGCTGGCTCGCGCCGGTGCAGCCGGGCGGCGATCTGCAGATTGCCACCGTCATGGCCGCACCGGGCCAGGAGGCGGCGGCCGTGCAGGAAATGCAAGCCCTGTGCGACTGGCCGATCAAGGTCTCGGCGAACTTGCTGCGCATCGATCCACCGAGCGCTGCGGAACTGGCAGCGCTACGTGCCTTCGATCCGGCGCGGGCTCTTCTTTCCTGATTTTCAACTTTTTTTCGACGGAAACCCTGATGCAGGAGACCCATAAAGGAATCACCCATGAACAAGTACCAACTCAGCGCCGACCAGCTTGACGCCTGGGATGCCATCCGAAAGTTTGCCCGGGAGCGCATTGCGCCGCAGGCGCGGCAAATCGAAGAAAGCAATGAATTTCCACGCGAGCTCTTTCTGGAACTGGGCGAACAGGGTTATCTCGGGGCGGCGCAGCCACCGGAATATGGCGGTGCCGGCTGCGATGCGGTCACGCTGTGCCTGATCCTCGAAGAGATTTCCAAGGCCAGCGGCGCCGTGGGAAACTCGTTCAATACGCATGTGAGCCTGGTGACCGAGCTGATCGGCACGCACGGCAGCCCGGCGCAAAAAGACAAGTACCTGCGCGACCTGATCGCGGGCAAAAAAATGGGGGCGTTCGGCTTGACGGAGCCGTCCGGCGGCTCCAACGCCGGCGCGCCGCTGACCCATGCTACGGCGGACGGCAACGACTACCTGCTGACCGGCTCAAAGGCCTTCATCACCAATGGCCCGATCGCCGACATCTTCGTCGTCACCGCGAAAACCGAAACCGGTGTCTCCGCCTTCATCCTGGAGCGCGGCATGCCGGGCTTCGAGATTGGACGCCCCGACAAGAAAATGGGCATGCACGGCTCCCCGACGTCAACCCTGTACTTCGGCCAGGTGCGGGTGCCCAGGGAAAACATGCTCGGGCCGGAAGGGCACGGCTTCAAGGCCTTTGCGCAGGCGCTCGACCGCGGCCGCGTCAACGTCGCCGCGCTGATCGTTGGCATCGCGCAGGCGGCCTATGAATCGTCGGTCATCTATGCCAAGGAGCGCCAGCAGTTCGGCAAACTGATCGCCGCCTTTCAAGGCATCCAGTTTCCGATCGCCGAGATGGCGACAGAAATCGAGGCGGCACGCTTGCTGACACTGAATGCGGCGCGCATGTTCGATGCCAGGCTGCCGATCAAGCTCGAATCGTCGATGGCGAAATGGTTCGCGGCCGAGGCGGCGCTGCGCGCCTGCGACACCGCCATCAGCGTGCATGGCGGCTATGGTTACCTGGGCGATTTCCCGGCGGAGCGCTATTACCGTGACGTCAAGATGTACCACATCGCCGAGGGGACGGCCAATATCCAGCGCATCGTGATGGCACGCGAGATTCTCGGCCGTTATCCGATGTAACGGGAAAGCAGGCGGTATGGTAGCCGACACGCGTCCACCAAATCCACAGACCGTCGGATGCCCAGACCTGGATGCACGACTGATGCCCGAGCCCGACTTCAGGCGCACGGCTTCTCCACTGGCGATCCTGCGTTCCTTGATCCGGGTTGACGGCAAGCTGCCTTCTTCTGCCGGCAGCTTGCGCAACTCGAACGCCTTACATCTTGCAAAGCGGCGATGGCGCGGGGGTCAGTGACGGCTCAAAACGCTGCTCGATCACGGGACGCAACACGCCGTCCACGGTTTTGACGCGGCCCACGTAGTTGGGCAGAACCAACTGATTGTCTTGCGCACGCATGGTGACGCTGCCATAGATCGTGTCGAGCTGAGCGCCACGCAAGGCCTTGCTGATATCGGCGGGTTTCACACTGCCGGCTTTCTTCACACCTTCAAACATGACCTGCGCGCCGTTGTAGGCCTGGCCTTCATTGTCAGTGGGCGGGCGATTGAACCTGGCTTTCCAGGCTGTCACAAAGGCCTTGTTGCGCGGGAAGTCAATCTCGGGGGTGTAGCCGGTGGTGCCCACGGTGCCGTCCAGCGCCTTGTCGGTGGCCGAAACCATGAAGTTCTGGATCAGCGCGTGGCCGATCAGCCGCTTGGCCGGAATCAGGCCAAACTCCTGGGCCTGCTTGACGAAGGCAATCGCGTCGCGTCCCACTTCAGCGACCCAGATGGCTTCCACGTTGCTGGCCTTGAGCTGGGCGATGTAGGGCGAAAAGTCCTTGGTGCCGAGGGGCACATACAGGCTCAGCGGCACGGTCTTGCCCTGCGCCTCCACGGCCTTCTTGAAAGACTCGCCGGAGTCGCGGCCCCACACGTAGTCAGCCGCCAGCACGGCAAAGGATTTTTCCTTGAAGCCCTTGACCCATTCGCCAATCATGGCCAGATCCATCGCATCGGAATGGTTGGTGCGGAAGCTGCGCGGCTTGCAGGTGTCGCCGGTGAGCTTGTCGGACTTGCTGGCCACGATGAAGTAAGCGGCGTCCCAGCGGTCCAGGTTTTGCGCCAGCGCCAGCGAGATGGACGAGGGAATGGCGCCAATCAGCAGGTTATGGCCATCGCGGGCCAGTTTTTCGGCCACGCGGCGACCGGCATCGGGTGTGCCCTCATCATCGGCAATCTGCACCTCGACCTTGCGGCCATCCACACCACCCTTGGCGTTGGCTTCGTCAATCGCAAACTGGACGGCCCGGATCACTTCCTCGCCCTGCTGGGCGAACACGCCCGACTTGGAAGAGACCAGGCCCACTTTGACGGGCTCTTTGCCTTGCGCCAGCACGGCCAGCGGCAGGATGGCCGTGAGGGCCAGGGCAGCGAGGGAGCGCTGCAGGGGTTTCATCTTGAACATGTTGTTGTCTCCTGAATCAAAAACCGGAAACGGTCCGGCTGCCGGTACTTGCAACGAAAAACTCAGACCATCACGTGGGTCTGGAGGTCTTCCAGACTGTGCTGGGTGTTCTCCACCGGGCCTTCGGCCACGACCGAGCCCTTGGCCATGGCGCAATAGCGCTCGGCCACGCGCACCACCAGGCTCAAGTTCTGCTCGATCAGCAACAGGGCGGTGCCCTGGTCCGCCACTTGTTTGAAGATGAGCGCGAGCTGGTCCACGATCACCGGGGCCAGGCCCTCGGCGGGTTCGTCCAGCAGGATCAGCGAGGGATTGGCCATCAGGGCACGGCCCACGGCCAGCATCTGCTGCTGACCACCGGACAACGAGGTGCCCGGCGTGTGAGCGCGCTCCTGCAGGATGGGAAACAGTTTGTAGATCTCGGGTACGTTCCATGGCCCTTTGCGGCCCACGGCGGCGCCCAGCAACAGGTTTTCTTCCACCGTCAGGTTGGCCACGATGCGGCGGCCTTGCGGAACCGCCGCCACGCCATGCTGGGCGGCGAGGTAGGGACGTGGTTTTTTCAGTGCATGGTTGCCCAGGTGGATCTGCCCGCCACGCAGCGAGGCCAGTCCAAAAATGGTGTTGACTGCCGTGGTTTTGCCCACGCCGTTGCGGCCGATCAACGCGACACGCTCACCGGGGTTCACGGTGAGGCATAGATCGTGCAGGATGTGGGCTGCGCCATAAAAGGCGTTGACTTGGTCAAGTTTCAGCAAGGCGGTCATGCGGCGCTCCCGAGGTAGGCTTCACGCACGCGCGGGTCGGCGCGCACGGCGGCCGGCGCGCCACTGGCGATCACGCGGCCCAGTTCAAACACCGTCACGACATCGGAGATGCCGAACACCACAGCCATGTCGTGCTCGACCAGCAAAACCGACACATCCCAGCGCGAGGTCAACGCCTTCAGGTGCCTGGCCAGGTCCAGCGATTCCTTGACCGACAGGCCGGCCATCGGTTCGTCCAGCAGCAGCACGCCGGGGCGGCCCACGAGCGCGAGCGCCAAGTCCAGACGGCGCTGCTCGCCATAGCCGAGGTCTTCGGCCATCGCATCCGCCAGCGGCATCAGGTCAAGTTCATGGAGTACGGCGTCGGCATCGGCAGCAGAATCGGCAACCCCCATCTGGTGCGAGGCCAGTTCCACCTGCTTGCGCACCGGCATCTGGCCAAAAATGCTGGTGCGCTGAAAGCTGCGCGAGAGGCCACGCATGCGGCGCTGTGTGAGCCCCAGTCCGGTTACGTCCCGCCCGCCCAGCAGCACCCTGCCGCGGGTCAGGCGCACCCGGCCGGTGATGGCATCGATCACCGTGGACTTGCCGGCGCCGTTGGGGCCGATCAGGCCGCGGATCTGACCGCGCTCGAGCGTGAGCGACACACCGTCCACCGCCTTGACGCCGCCGTAGTGAATGGCCACGTCTTCCGCCTGCAATACAAATTCATTCATCAACGCATCCTCTCAGTGCCCGGCCGGGGCCTTGGCTATGGGGGTGGCGCCTTTGCGCTTGACCAGGCGCTCCAGTACACCGGCAATGCCCGTGGGCGAGAACACGATGACGGTGATCAGGGCGACGCCGAAAATGGCCATCCAGTGATTGGCGTAGTCGCCCAGGATGTCCTTGGCCAGGAAATACACCACAGCGCCCAGCGCCGGACCCCACAAGGCCTTGTAGCCGCCCACCACGACCATCATCAGCGCGACACCCGACAGGCTCCAATGCAGGTTTTCGGGTGAGACAAAGCCGGTGTTCAAGGCTGACAGCACGCCAGCCAGTCCGGCCACGGTGGCCGACAGGGCATAGACGGCGGCGCGTGGCACCAGGGTGCGGATGCCAATGAAGCGGGCCCGCTCTTCGTTGTCGCGCACGGCTTCGGTGATGCTGCCAAAACGGCTGCGCAGCAGCAGCGTCAGCAGCAGCAGAACCCCCACCAGCGTGGCCCAGCAGACCAGAAACATGGTGGCAGGCTTGAGCAACTGCGACTGCGCCACGCCAAACAGCGTCGCAGGCCATTCGACGTTCATACCGTCGGCACCCCCTGTGAGTCCGCGCGCACGTGAAGCCGTGACGTAAAACATTTGCCCGATGGCCAGCGTCAGCATGCCGAAGGCAATGCCTGGCACGCGCACGATCACCAGCCCCATGGCAAAGGCGATAACGGCCATGCCCGCCAGAGTGACGGCAATGGCGGCTTCCGCCGGCATCAGCTTGAGCTGCAGCATGATGCCCACGGCGTAGCCCGAGCATCCAAAAAACAAGGCATGGCCGAAACTGGCCCTGCCGTTTTGCCGCAGCAGCAGCCCAACGCCGGTGGCAAACACCGCGTAGACGATGGCCTGGGTCAACAATGACAATACCGTGCTCGAACTCACACCGGCGGCCACAATCGCCCCCGCAGCCAAGGCCCCGACGGTGCCCAGGCTGATACGTTGAATGGACATATGAATCTTCCTCTTCAAGTACGGCTACCGGCAAAACCGGCGGGTTTCCAGATCAAGACGGCCACCATCAGGACAAAGGGCAGCAGCCCCGCGACGGCAGGCAGGTATACCGCCCCCAGCGCCTGGATCATGCCCAGCACCATGGCCGCGATGAATGCGCCGGCCAGAGAACCCAGCCCGCCGATCACCACCACCACGAACGAATCGATGATCACGTCGCTGCTCATGGACGGCGACAGCGACAAAAAAGGCGCAGCCACCACACCGGCGAGCCCCGCCAGGGCCGTGCCCAGGCCCACCACACCAGCGCTCAGGGCGTCGGTGTTGACGCCTTGCATGGCGGTGGTGGTTGGGTCGGTGCTCGCGGCGCGCACGAACAGTCCGACCTTCGAGTAGCGCAACCACAGGCTCAACCCAAGGGCCACCAGCGCGCCGACCCCAATGACGGCGATCCGATAGGCCGGCACTGCCGTGCCAAACAGATCGACCGACACATTCAGCGCCGCCGGTGCGGACAGCGACAGGTTGCTCTTGCCCCAGACGGTCTGCACAAAGTCTTCGATGACCAGCAGCAGGCCGAAGGTGACCAGCACCACGCTCAGCGGATCGCGGTCCTGCAGGAGGCGGAAACCATAGCGGTCCAGCAGCACGCCCAGCAGCGCCATCACCGTTGGGACGGCCGCCAGGGCGACCCAGAAGTTGCTGTAACTGGCCATCGAATAGCCGAGGTAGGCCCCCAGCATATACAGCGAACCGTGGGCGAAATTGACCACGCGGCGCAGGCCGTAGATCAAGGCCAGGCCCGAACACATCACGACCAGCAATGCCCCGTAAACCAGGCCGTTGAACAGGTTGATAGTCAACATTTCTGTCTCCTTATTTTGAAATGAAGGGCTACGCTGCTGCCTGCTCAGGAAGACCGGACAGTGCCGATTCCGGCGCACCGAAGGCGGTCCAGCCGCCGTCCACCGGCAGCACGGCGCCGGTGATGTAGCTGGCCCGGCGGGAGACCAGAAAAGCAATGACTTCGGCAATCTCGCCCGGCTCGGCCATGCGGCCCATCGGCGTGCGGTGGGCGATGCCCTCGGCATCCAGCGCCCCTTGGCGTTCGAGCCCGGCGATCAGCGCCGTGCGCACATAGCCCGGGGCCACGGCGTTGACGCGAATGCCCGCCCGCGCCCATTCGCTGGCCATGGCGCGCGTCATGCCCAGCACACCGGCTTTTGCAGCGCTGTAGGCATTGCGCCCGGGCAGGCCGGTGGTGCTGGCAATCGAGCCGAGATTGACGATGGCGCCACGTCCGTGGCCCGTCGCCGGCTGCGCCCGCAGCATCACCCTGGCGACCGCCTGGCTCATCAGGAAGGTGCCACGCAGATGCACGGCCAGTACACGGTCAAATGCTTCAACATTTTGTTCCACCGTGGGGCCAGTCTGGTCGCCGATGCCGGCGTTGTTGACCAGTGCGTCGATACGACCAAACCGGGCCGCCACGGCCGCGACGGCCGCTTGCACACTCGCTTCTGATGTTACATCGCAGGCCAGGCCGAGATGCTGGCGTCCCAGTTCAGTGGCGCGCGCCTGAACCGCTTCGCTACGCACATCCAATAGCGCCACGCGATAGCCGTCCATGGCAAGCCTCTGGGCGGTGGCCCAGCCAATGCCATCGGCTGCACCGGTGACGATGGCCACGGACTCAATCCGTTTTTGCATGGTGGTTCCTCCATCGGGTCAAGCGCAGGCGCGCCGTGCAGCCTTGCGTCAATGTGTGCTGGATTCTGATTCGTCAAGCGCCAAAATCACGCGACGAATCGGGCCGGAAACCGCACATTTCATGCGCAGCCAGATCGGTGTTTTCCCTAAGTCCCCGTCCAGACCACGACGTGCCGGGTAGCCAGGCAGCCCAACACCCGGTCCAGGTCAACGGCGATGCCAGGGCCTATTGAAAGTTCCGTCATTCATGACATCGCGCAACCCTGCCGGCGGCCACCGCAGCCCTGAAGAAAGCCGGCATGGCGCCCCGTCGCTGCGCATCGGCATGCATGCCCTGTTTGACGCCGGCGCACTGCAACAGTTGCGCGCCGCAGGCGTGACGACGCGCGTGCTCACTTCATCTGAGCGCCGGTCGCGTCATGCACCACCACCTCGATGGGAATCCCTTGTCCCACGCTTTGGGTAACGGTGCAAAACTGCTCGAACTGGTCGAGCACGCGATCAAGGTGTTGCAACTGGTCAGCGGGCACGCCCAGGGTCAACACGGCCTTGATTTGAAGTACCCGCATCCGCCCTTCGGGATTGCGGCCCACGTCGGCCCGCACCTCGCAGCGCAAAGGCTCGGGACTTTGCTTGAACTTGCGCAGGGCGAACAGCAAGGAGTCCGATAGACAGTTGCCCACGGCGGCGGCCAGCAACTGCACGGGGGACGGCCCTGTTCCAGCGCCCAAAGGGGGGGGCTCGTCAGCGGTCAAGGAAGGCACCTCCCCTCCAAATGCAATCTGGAAGCGGTAGTCCTGCTCTTGGGTGAGATGAACCAAAATCTGTTTTTCACTCATTGCGTCGTCCTTCTTCAAGTCCAAGTCTGGCACAAAATCACAGCGTCACAGCGCGTTGATCGGAATCTTCAGGTAGGCCACCCCGTTGTCCTCCTTCGGCGGCATTTCGCCGGCACGGATGTTGATCTGCACCGACGGCAGGATGAGCACCGGCATCTCCAGCGTGGCGTCGCGCGCGGTTCGCATCGTCACGAAGTCTTCCTCGCTCACGCCGTCGTGGACGTGGATGTTTTCGGCCCGCTGCTCGGCCACCGTGGTTTCCCAGGCGGGCGGGCGGCCCTCGGGCGGGTAGTCGTGGCACATGAACAGGCGCGTCTCGGCCGGCAGGCTCAGCAGCTTGCGCATGGATTGATACAGGGTGTGGGCGTTGCCGCCGGGGAAGTCACAGCGCGCCGTGCCCACGTCGGGCATGAACAGGGTGTCACCCACGAACACGGCGTCGCCAATGCGGTAGGCCATGCAGGCCGGGGTGTGCCCGGGCACCGCCAGGGCCTCGGCGGTGAGCGCCCCAATGGCAAAAGTTTCTCCGTCCTGCAGCAGGTGGTCGAACTGGTGGCCGTCCGGCCGGAATTCGGGCTCCAGGTGAAAGATGCGCTTGAACACGTCCTGCACGTTGGTGATGGCCGCGCCGATGGCGATTTTTCCGCCCAATTCATTTTTCAGGTAATGCGCGGCCGACAAGTGGTCGGCATGGGCGTGGGTTTCCAGTATCCACTCGACGCGCAGGTTCTTTTCCTGCACGAACGCCATGAGCTTGTCGGCCGAGGAAGTACGGGTGCGCCCGGACTTGGGGTCATAGTCCAGCACCGAATCGATGATGGCGCAGGCCGAGCCTTCCTTTTCATAAACCACGTAGCTCACGGTCCAGGTGGCAGGGTCGAAAAAGCTTTGTACGGTGGGGGTCATGAAGAAGCGCTCCTCGGTATATGAATTTCAATGTTTACATTCTATTGACAAACAAACTATTTGTCAATAGAATGATAAAAGTCTAATTCAAAGGAGCGAATCACCATGCAGGCTGACACCGTGATGGACGTCGACATCCTGCGCAGCTCGGCCAGCGAGGCCAGCCGCCTGATGAAGGTGCTGTCCAATCCTGACCGGCTGCTCTTGCTGTGCCAACTGGCCCAAGGCGAGAAGCGGGTGGGCGAACTGGAAGCGCTGGTCGGTATCATGCAACCCACGCTGTCGCAGCAACTGGGCGTGCTGCGTGACGAAGGCCTTGTCAGCACACGCCGTGAAGGCAAGAACATCCATTACCGCATCGACAGCCCCAGGGCGCTGGCCGTGATGAATGTGTTGTACGAACAATTTTGTGACGACCCCAAGGAGAAAACACTGTGATGATCGACTGGAATAATTTCACGCCCTGGGCCTCGCTGTCCGGTGGCGTCCTGCTGGGCCTGGCCTCGGCACTGTTCATTCTGGTGAACGGGCGCATTCTGGGCATCAGCGGCATCATCGGCGGCCTGTTCCGCCCGAAATCGGGCGACGTGGGCTGGCGCCTGTCGTTCATGCTGGGCCTGCTGGCTGCACCGCTGCTCCATACCCTGGTGGCAGGGCCGACCGCGGCGCGCATTGACGCGGGCTGGGTCACCGTGGTCATTGCCGGCCTGCTGGTGGGCGTGGGCACGCGCTACGGTGCCGGCTGCACCAGCGGCCACGGGGTCTGCGGCCTGTCGCGCCTGTCACCCCGCTCGCTGGTGGCCACACTGGCCTTCATGGGCGCGGGCTTTCTCACCGTCTTCCTGGCGCGCCACGCGCTGGGCTCGTGAATTGACTGAAAAAGGAAAATCCTATGCAACACCGCATTTCTGAATTCCTGGTCGGCCTGATTTTCGGCATCGGCCTGATCCTCTCCGGCATGACCGACCCCGGCAAGGTGATCGGCTTCCTGGACCTGTTCGGCGCCTGGGATCCCTCGCTGGCCCTGGTCATGGGCGGCGCCATCGCCGTCGGCGTGTTCGCGTTCGCGCTGGCGAAAAAGCGCACCGCCACCTTCCTGGGCGGTGCGCTGCACCTGCCCAATTCGAACGACATCGACAAACGTCTGCTGCTGGGCAGCCTGTTGTTCGGCGCAGGCTGGGGACTGGCGGGCTTTTGCCCCGGCCCGGCCATCGTCTCGCTGGGGGCGGGCCAGCCCAAGGCCGCCGTGTTCGTACTGGCCATGCTGGCGGGCATGCTGCTGTTCGAACTGGCCGAACGCCGCTCACAACAGATTGGCGCACATGGGAAACGCTGACATGAACGCCTCGACCCGCTACCTGAACGCAACGCTCGCCGTCGCCGGGCAACTCACCGTCGATGACATCCCCGGTGTCGCCGCCCAGGGTTTCGCGACCCTGATCAACAATCGCCCGGACGGCGAGGGTGGCAGCGCCCAGGCGCTGAGCCGCGACATCGAACAGGCGGCGCGGGCGGCCGGCCTGCACTACGTGTATCTGCCCGTGATCGCGGGCGCCATCACACCGGCCCAGGCGCTGGCCATGCGGGAAGCGCTGGCCACCGCGCCTGCACCCGTGCTGGCCTTCTGCCGCTCGGGGACACGCTCGGCCCAGCTTTACGCGCTGGCCCAGGCAGCCGGATGAAGCCCGGCGCGAGGGGGCAGCTCCATCCCAACATCCATCGCCCATGACAAAAACCCCTTCTTCATGATCTGGTTACCCCACTGGCTTCGCACCTACCGGCCGGCATGGCTGGCGGGTGACTTCACCGCCGGCGTCATCGTCACGGTGATGCTCATTCCGCAGAGCCTCGCGTACGCACTGCTGGCCGGGCTGCCGCCCGAGGTCGGACTGTACGCCAGCATCCTGCCCATCGTGGCCTACGCCTTGCTCGGCTCGAGCATGACGCTGGCAGTCGGTCCGGTGGCCGTTGCTTCGCTCATGACCGCCAGCGCCTTGCAGCCCCTGGCCGCCGCCGGATCGGCCGAATACGTGGCCCTGGCAATCCAGTTGTCGCTGATCTCGGGCGCCATGCTGCTGGCTTTCGGCGCCTTGCGCCTGGGTTTCCTGGCCTATTTCCTGAGCCATCCGGTCATCAGCGGCTTCATCACCGGCTCCGCGGTGCTGATCGCCGTGGGCCAGCTCAAATACATCCTGGGCGTCAAGGTGGCCGGCTCGGACGTGCTGGAGACCCTGGCCGGCTTGGTCAAAGCCCTGCCGCAGACCCAGCCGGCCACCCTGGTCATCGGTGTGGCCAGCCTGCTTTTCCTGCTGCTGGCCCGCCGCTACCTGGCCCCGGTGCTGACGCGGCTGGGCATGCCGGCCAAGGCCGCCGAGCTGATGGCCAAGCTGGCGCCCATGGTGGCTGTGATCGCCTCCACCGCCGTGGTGGCCGCGCTCAAGCTCAATGAAACCGCCGGTGTCAGCGTGGTGGGTAATATCCCGCAAGGATTGCCGCAACTGGCCTTGTCCCTGCCCGGCATGAGCACGCTGGGGCAGCTCTGGCTACCGGCGCTGCTGATCACGCTGGTCGGCTTCGTCGAGAGCGTGTCAGTGGCCCAGTCGCTGGCGCTCAAGCGCCAGCAGCGCATTGAGCCGAACCGCGAGCTGCTGGGTCTGGGTGCCGCCAACGTCGCCAGTGCGCTGTCCGGCGGCTACCCGGTGACCGGCGGTTTCGCGCGTTCGGTGGTGAACTTCGCCGCAGGCGCCCATACGCCGCTGGCGGGGGTGATTTCGGCCGGGCTGATGGCGCTGGTGATCGCCGCCCTGACCGGCCTGTTCTACTTCCTGCCACACGCCGTGCTGGCGGCCACCATCATCGTGGCGGTGACTTCGCTGATTGACCTGCGGACACTCAGGGAAGCCTGGCACTATGACCGCGCCGACGCGCTATCACTGGTGGCTACGGCGCTGGGCGTGGTGGCGCTGGGCGTGGAAGCCGGCATTCTGATGGGCGTCGCGCTGTCGCTGGCGGTGCTGGTCTGGCGCAGCAGCCACCCGCACATGGCGGTGGTCGGGCGGGTGCCGGGCACCGAGCACTTTCGCAACGTCGAGCGGCACGCGGTGCAGACCGTCCCCGGCCTGCTGGCCCTGCGCGTCGATGAGAGCCTGTTTTTTGCCAACGCCACTGTCGTGGAAGACAGGATCGAGACGCTGCTGGCCCGGGACCCGTCGGTGCGGCGGGTGCTGCTGATTTGCTCGGCCGTCAACCAGATTGATGCCACCGCCCTGGGCGTGCTGACCGAGCTCGAACGCAGCCTGACAGCCAGGGGCATCGAGTTCACGCTGGCCGAGGTCAAGGGCCCGGTGATGGACCGGCTGCGCTCGACCGAGCTGGGGCGGCGTCTGCAGGGTAAGGTGTTTTTGAGCGTGCATGAGGGTTTTGAGCACGCGGCGGCGGGTGCGGGGGGCGAAGCAGTGGCCGTGGCCGCCTGAGTGAGCGTGCAGCCCGACGCACTCACGGAGACACCCGCGCGTCCGCCAATTGCGCCGGATCAAGTCCGTTTGCGCAATCTGGTTAAAAATGCGGTCTTCATACCTGCGGAATCCTTCTCCTGGACCCTCTGTCTGATTTCATCCTGTCCGCTGTGCCGGCGCTGGCCGCAGCACTGGCCGCCGGCGCCCTGATCGGCCTCGAACGCGGCTGGCGCGAGCGCGAGCGCGCGGAAGGAAGCCGGGTCGCGGGGCTGCGGACGTTCGCGCTGTTCGGCCTGTTGGGCGGCGTGCTCGGCGTCCTGAGCGACACCCTGGGCCCCTGGCCATTGGCCGCCGGACTCGCCGGGCTGTCCCTCCTCGCCACGGTGTCCTATCGCGAAAATGTTCGGACCCATGGCAGCTTGAGCGCAACCACCGCGGTCGCCGCGCTACTGACGTACTCGCTCGGCGCGCTGGCCGGCATCGGCCAGGCCGCTATCGCGGTCGGTGCGGCGGTCATCGTCGCGATGCTGCTCGATCTCAAGCCCACGCTGCACCGCTGGCTGCGATTGATGGAGCACCGCGAACTCAGCGCGGCGCTACAACTGCTCGTGCTGTCGGCCGTCATCCTGCCGCTGCTGCCGGATGCCGGCTACGGCCCCTACGGCGCGCTGAACCCTTATCGTCTGTGGTGGGCGGTCATCCTGATCGCCAGCATGTCTCTGTGCGGTCACATCGCGATGCGGTTCACCGGTCCCCAGCGCGGGATATTCTGGACCGGCTTGCTCGGGGGACTCGCCTCCTCGACCGCAGCCACGCTCACGCTCGCCAGGCGTACCCGTGCGGAACCGGGGCTCACCGATGCCGCGGTGGCCGGCACCTTGGCCGCTTGCGGAATGATGTTCCTGCGCATGACGGTGATCGTATTTTCGCTTCAACCCGGGCTCGGTCGACCGCTGGGCGTTCCCATGGTGGCCGCGGGCATTGCGCTTCTCGGCCTGGGCGCATGGCAGTGGAAGCGGCGCCGGTCTGGCGATGTCGCGTCTGGCGTCGATCCTGTCGCACCACCGTTCGATCTAAGCACGGCGCTTGGCTTCGGCGCGTTTCTCGGCGTGATGGCGGTGCTGACCCAGGCCAGCAAGGAATGGCTGGGCAACCCCGGCTTGTATGCGCTGGCGGCACTGTCCGGGCTGGCCGATGTTGACGCGATCATCATCACCGTGATGCGAATGCAGGCCGCAGACAGCTTGGCGGTGGCCGCCGCCGTGTCGGCGGTGGGCATCGCTGTCGCGGCCAACATGGTGGCGAAGGCATTGATCGCGACAGTGGCCGGCGGAACGTCCCTCGGCCGCCGGGTCGCGGTCGGCTACGGCCTTTCAATCGCGGTCGGCGCAGCGGCGGCGGCCGCCATGTTGCTTGTTCGAACCTAGGTTGAACGGCCCGCCAGCGGTTCAAGGCGCCGGCATCACCGCGCGCTGCCAGGCGCCCGATTCGTCAAAACTGCCAGCGAAAGACACGCGGCGCGGCTTCGCCCGGGCGCAGCAGCTTCAGCGCGATGGCGCTGGGCCAGGGTGCCGTCATGGCGAACTCGAGCAGACCCTCGCGGTGATGTCCGCCGGGCGCGGCGCCGGTCCAGGCCACCGGCTTGATCTCGCGGCCATCGGCCGTGATCAGCGTTGCGGTCGTCATCAGGTCATCGCTGAGGTCGCTGCTGTGGGTATCGAGCACGATGGCGAACTGCCAGCGCGCATTGTCTGCGCCAACCGCCTTGGGCGTCACCTTGACCGTGACGCCGTCCTGAACCGACGCCTGGGCCGCAGCCTGCGCATGCACGCTGAACGGCGCAGCCATCAAGGTCAGCGAAAGCGACAGGACGACCAAGACCCTCGCAGGCGCGCTGCGGAACGCGAAAGAAACGGTGGGCATGTTGCTCTCCTGATGTCATGTTGCGGTGTTGTTGATTTCATCCCGTTCGTGACCGCAGGCGCAGCGCATTCCCGATCACCGACACCGAGCTGAAGCTCATGGCCAGGGCTGCGATCAGCGGTGACAGGAGCCAGCCTGTCAGCGGATACAGCACCCCGGCCGCGATGGGAATGCCCAGCGAGTTGTACAAAAAGGCGAACATCAGGTTCTGTTTCATGTTGGCCACGGTGGCTTCCGACAGCGCCCGCGCGATGGCGATGCCGCGCAAGTCGCCCTTGACCAGGGTGATCTGGGCGCTGTTCATCGCCACGTCCGTGCCGGTGCCCATGGCCACGCCGACATCCGCCTGGGCCAGCGCCGGCGCGTCATTGATGCCGTCACCGGCCATCGCCACGATGCGCCCTTCCTTCTGCAGGCGCTCGACCAGGAGCAGCTTGTCCGCCGGTTTGACCTCGCCATGCACTTCGTCGATGCCCAGACGTGCCGCCACGGCCCTGGCCGTGGTCAGGCCATCGCCCGTCGCCATCACGATGCGCAGGCCGGCGGCCTTCAGTGTCGCCAGTGCCTCGGGCGTGCTGGGCTTGATGGGGTCGGACACGGCCAGCAGGCCGGCCAACTGGCCATTGACCGCCAGGTGCATGACGCTGGCGCCCTCGGCGCGCAAGGCCTCGGCCTCAGCCAGCAGGGGGGTGACCGAAACGCCGATCTGCTGCATCAGCGCAGTATTGCCCAGCGCCAGTTGCTGCCCCGCGACCTGACCACGCACGCCGATGCCTGATCCTGATTCAAAATTCTCGGGTTTATCCAGCGTCATGCCACGCTCCCGGGCGGCACGCACGATGGTCTCGGCCAGCGGGTGCTCGCTGCCCTGGTCCAGGCTCGCGGCCAGGCGCAGCACGTCCTCCGCTGCAAAGCCCGACGCCGGGATGGCGCGGTCGAAGGCCGGGCGACCCTCGGTCAGAGTGCCAGTCTTGTCGATAATGAGCGTGTCGATCTTGCGCAGGTTCTCGATGGCGGCGGCATCGCGAAACAGCACGCCCTGGGTGGCGCCACGCCCGGTGGCCACCATGATGGACATCGGCGTGGCCAGCCCCAGCGCGCAGGGGCAGGCAATGATGAGCACCGCGACGGCATTGATCAGGCCATAGACCCAACTGGGTGCCGGCCCGAAAAAGCCCCAGCCCAGAAAGGTCAGCAGGGCAATGCTCACGACGGTCACGACAAAGTAGCCCGCCACCACATCGGCCATGCGCTGCATGGGCGCTCTGGAGCGCTGCGCCTGCGCCACCATCTGGACGATTTGCGCCAGCATGGTGGCCGCGCCGACCCGCTCCGAGCGCATCACCAGCGCGCCGCTGGTGTTGAGGGTCGCGCCGATCACCTTGTCGCCCACCCGCTTGGTTACCGGCAGCGGCTCGCCGGTGAGCATGGACTCATCGACCGCACTGCTGCCTTCCGTCACCAGGCCATCGGCCGGCACCTTCTCGCCGGGACGCACGCGCAGCAGGTCGCCCACATGCACGTGGCTCAGGGGCACATCCTCTTCAGTGCCGTCGGCCAAGAGGCGCCGGGCGGTCTTGGGGGCCAGCCCGAGCAGGGACCTGATCGCCGCCGAGGTCTGCGAACGGGCCTTGAGCTCCAGCACCTGGCCCAGCAGGGTGAGCGAGATGATCACCGCCGCCGCTTCGAAATAAACGGCGACGCGGCCCATGGAAACAAAGGAGGCCGGGAACACCTGGGGGGCGACGGTGGCCACCACGCTGTAGACAAATGCCGCGCCGGTACCCAGACCGATCAGCGTCCACATATTGGGGCTGCGCTGCACCACGGACTGCCAGCCGCGCAAGAAGAACGGCCAGCCGGCCCACAGGGCGATGGGCAGGCTCAGCACCAGCTCGACCCAGCTTTGCGTGGCCATGTCCATCCATTGCAGGCGATGGCCGAACATCGCCAGCACAAAAACGCAGGCGGTCAGCGGCAGGGTCCACCAGAACCGGCGCTGAAAATCCTTCAGCTCGGGGTTGTCGTCTTCCTCCAGGCTGGGCAGCTCGGGCTCCAGCGCCATGCCGCACTTGGGGCAACTGCCGGGATGGTCCTGGCGGATTTCCGGGTGCATCGGGCAGGTGTACATCGTGCCGGCAGCAGTGCCCCCACCCGCTGCCGCTTCATGATGCGCATGGTCAGGCGGCCGTGCCGGGTGCGTGCGATGGTTCATGTCGTGTTGGCACCGGAATTTTCTGGAGACATCGTTTCCCTAGCTATCCCGATCCAAAATCACCTTGCGTTTTTCGTATTCTTCCGTAGTGATTTCGCCGTTGGCCAGGCGACGGCGCAGCATCTCGTGGGGCGTCTCGCGCGGTCGCTCCCGGCAGGCAGGCGATCCACCCCAACCCCAGAAGACCAGCGCGAACACCACGGCAACCCAGAATATCCACCACAGGGCATGCATGCCCAACATGCTGTCGTAAAACATATCGACTCCTGTCGTTGTCGCAGGCTCAGTCTGCGGTTGAAACTCGGCCCCTACGGGGGAAATCCTGGGCGTACGCTACGCGCAGCGCTCGAAGCACGTCGCCGAACCGGGTACGCGCTTTCGCTTTTTCAGAGATTGCCAGACGCCCGTACATAAGCAGCAGAATCGGGAACATGACCGGGGTCAGCGGGCGTTCTCGGGCGTCTTGGCGTTGACTTTTTTCAATGCCCGCGCATCTCGAAGGCGTGCGTCAAACCGTCCAGATCGATGATGCGGATATGGCGCTTGTCCACTTCGAGCAGGCGCTGCTGCTGGAAAGCCGAAAAGGTGCGACTGACGGTTTCCAGTTTCATGCCCAGATAACTGCCGATTTCGGCGCGCGTCATCCGGAGGTGAAATTCGCTGGCCGAGTAGCCGCGGGCCTTCAGCCGTTGCGACAGGTTCAGCAGGAAGGCCACCAGCCGCTCCTCGGCGTTCATGCTGCCCAGCAACATCATGATGCTGTGCTCGCGCACGATCTCACGGCTCATCAAACGGCTGATCATGTTCTGCGTGCCGGAGTTGCCCGCCGCCAGTTCGGTGAGATGGGCATACGGAATGGCGCAGACCTCGGTGTCCTCCAGGGCCGTGGCGCTGCTGGCGTGCTTGCCGTGGGCCACGCCATCGAGCCCCATCAGTTCTCCGGCCATGTGAAAACCGCTGACCTGCTCACGGCCATCGGTCAGCGTGAGGCTGGATTTGAAGGTGCCACTGCGCACGGCATAGATGAACTGGAAGCGGTCGCCCTCGTGGTAGAGCGTCTGGCCGACCTTGACCTTGCTCCGTCCGAACCTCAGGCTGTCCAGGCGCTCCACGTCGGTGCCCGTCATGCCGCAGGGCAGGCAGAGGTCGCGCAAGTGGCAGTTGGAGCACCGTGTTGCCAACGGCGAGACCGCCGCGTGACCCAGGGTCTGACGCGCGGGCATGATCCGGATCGGATTGACAGGTGCTTCGAGTGTGGCGGTGAGCATGATTTTCTCCTTGGTGAACTAGGTTTCTTCAATGCGCGGCATGCTGTGAAGCCTTCACCACAGCCCGAGTGAGTTGATCGAATTCGGTGGTCTTGTCGAGAAAGCGGACGGCACCCTCCTTGAGGTAGCGCTTGCGGTAGGCCGGACCCGAGTTGTTGCTGAAGACCACGAAGGTGACCGCCAACGCCGTCTGGCGCACGGCCCGCAGCACCTGCAAGCCCGAGCCGCCATTGAGCTGCACGTCGAGCACCACCACGTCGGGCTGGGCGGCGAGGATGCCGTTGATCGAGCCCTGCGGCGTTTCGGCCTGGCCGACGATGACCATCGCACTGGCCCCAAGCATCGCGGCGACGCGCTCCCGGATCAGGACCGAGTCGTCGGCGAGAAAAACTTTGACAGGATGAGCATGGCAGTGAGGCACATCCCAACTATGCTTGTGTTCGCGTCGGCACGACATCGGCAGCGGCTGAATTCGCCCCTCGGATAAATCCGGATCGGGGGCTTCCGCCACGCCGAGAGCGCCTAGGAATCGTCCGAGTCGACAACCAAACCAGTCCCAGCCAGGTCAAGAAATTTTCGGCCCGCCCGCCGCCTGCGCTTTCCCGCGCTTTGCGTTCGTGTTGACCAGCGTCAATGCGTGATGGCGCTGCGCGTCTATTCTTTGTCAAGTATGGCTGGAAAACCCTCGGCGCTTCCATGGCCTGGACGGAAGCAGCCGAATCAACGTGCGGAGCAGACGTACCCTGCTTCATAACCGCAAGGAGAAGACGCAATGACGCTGAAAAAATGGTTGATCCTGTTGGCATGGGTGATCGGCGCCAGTGCGCAGGCCGCGGAAGAACCTGCGACAAAGGCCGTCGAAGCGGCCAAGGTGTCCGTGCAAAAAGCGGAAGAAACCGCGAAGGAAAAAGCAGAAGAGGCCAGGGAGGCGACGCGCAAGGCTGCGGAGGCCGCCAAGCTGGCCATGGAAAAAGCCGAGCAGGCCGTCAGTGAAGCCTCGGAAAAATCCGCGGAAACCGCCAAGCTGGCGGCACGGGAGGCCGAACAAGCCGCCAAGCTGGCCGCACTGAAGACCCGAGAGGCCGCCAAGAAAGCGACTGCGGTCACCAAAGAGGCCGCACGAAAGGCCGAACAAGCCGCCAGAAAAGCGGCGACAGCCACCCGGGAAACCGTGCAGAAGGCCGCAGAGGCGGTCAAAAAAGCGGCTCAATCCGGCAAAGGGGCTGCGCAGAAAGCCGCCGAAGCCACCAGAGATGCCGCGCGCAAAGCCATGGAAGCCACCCGGGAGTCCGCTGACAAGGCGCTCGAAGCAAGCAAGGAAACAGCCCGGAACGTCAAGGACGCCGTGAAGAAATAACCCTCGACCGGAGCCGGTGAAGACCGGGGGCAGGCTTCTTCGTGTTCACCGCCGTGGCGGTGCCGACTCGCGTGCGATGCGCTGTTCGACCTCTGTCAGGCCGAAGCTGGTAAGGTCCAGGTCATGGGAGGCTGACAGCAGGCGCGCGGCGGCCGTCCCGAGCTCGGCCTTGAGCTCACCCAGAAAGGGGCTGGACGCAAAGATGACCAGCGAACGAAAACTACCCTGCTGAGCCTGCTGCTCCAGATGGCCGGCCAGTTCGCGGGCAAAGCGCGTGTGCTCCTTCTGCTTGGCGTCCGCCCGCGGCTGGTAGGCCGCACCGCCAAAGCTGCGGTCGGAATTTTCCCGCCCCATCTTGTCGTCGGCCAGTTCGCTGACCTTGCTGCGGCTGCTCGGATGTTCAAAACTTTGAAGCACCACCATCGGGCTGCCCCGCTCGCGCGCCAACAGCCGCGCGTGGGTGGCATTCGCAATCAGTATCCATTCGGGTTTCATGTTTGCCTCTTTCAGGGTAAAAGTTCAGGGATGGAAACGGGCGTCAATGCGCCATCAGTACCGGCAGGGTCATGGACCGGAGCACCGCCCGCGAGGTGCCGCCCAGCAACCACTCGCGCGCGCGGCTATGGCCGTAGCAGCCCATGACCAGCAGGTCGGCTTCAAGGTCGAACGCGCATGACAGCAGCAGTTCGCCCAGTTCCTCGGGCTCCTCGCCCTGGCTGTGCCAGGTCGCCTCCACCCCGTGCAGCTTCAGGTAGCCGTTCAGGTCCAGTCGCTCGCCGCCGATCACCGCCTCCTCGCTCGCCCAACTGACCACGTGGACGCGCCGCGCGTCCCAGAGCAGGGGCATGGCCGCATCGACGGCACGGGCTGCCTCGCGCGTCGGCTTCCAGGCAATCACCACGGTCTCGCCCACCGCCAGCGGCATGGCCGCGTAGGGCAGGATCAGGGCCGGCTTGCCGCTGATCGCCATCACGGTCTCGACAAAATCGGCAGGCACATGCGCCGGCTCCGTGCCCGAGGGGTTGTGCTGGCCGAGCACCAGCAGATCCGCATACAGCGCCTGCTGGGCGAACGTGGCCATGACGGGATCGCCCAAAACCTCCGCCCATGTGGTGCGAACACCTGGTGATGCCTGCAATTGATCGAATGTGGCGCGCGCCCGGGCCAACTGCTCGTCATCAATCTCGCGCAGGGCAGCCGCAATGCCGGGGCCGACCTCGGGCGCGAACGGCAGCTCCACGAAACTGGGCGTGGCCGCATACAGCGCGGCCACTGCGGCGCCGTGCCGCTGCCCGAGCTGGCGCGCAAGCCCCAGACGCTGCGCCGCGCGCGGCGAGGCATCCAGGTGGACCAGCAGTTGCATCAGGGAAGTTTTCATGGAACGATTCCGTCGACAGATTCGATGGCTCGACCTTAATGCGCCGCCGCCTCGTGTACATTGACAATCGTCAACCGCGCGCCACGGAATTCTCGGGGGAAGGGCGTGATGTGAGCGTGGGGGCTACAACTGATCGGCCAGGCCGTGCCTGAGAGCGTAGCGGATCAACTCACTCTGATTGTGCAGTCCCATCTTGTGCATCAGATTGGCCTTGTGGGTGCTCACGGTCTTGACCGAGAGCTTGAGTCGCGCGGCGATATCAGTGACCGACACACCGTCCACCACCAGGCGGAACACCTCGAACTCGCGGTTGGACAGGCTCTCGTGCGGCAGCGCCTCGCTGCCCGGCATGGCGCCCAGGGCCAGTTGCTCGGCCACTTCGGCGCTGATGAAGGCGCCGCCCGCTGCGATCTTGCGGATCGCCTGCTCCAACTGGTCGGGGGCGCTCTCCTTGGTCAGGTAGCCGCTGGCCCCGGACTTGATGGCGCGAACGGCATACTGCAGTTCCTGGTGCATGCTCAGCACAAGAATGCGCAGTTTCGGCTTCTCGGCGCGGACCAGCTTGATCAGTTCCATGCCGCTGCGCCCCGGCATGGACAGGTCCAGCATCAACAGGTCGAACGTGAGTTCGCGCACCCGCTGCATGACTTCGGTGCCGTTGGCCGCCTCGCTGGTCACTTCCATGTCGTTCACCGAAGAGACGATGCGTTTGAGACCTTCGCGCACGATCGCGTGGTCATCGGCAATCACGATCCTGATCACTGCGCGGCTCCGGCTTCATGCACGGGAATCCGAACGTCGATGCGTGTCCCCTGCCCCGGCTGGCTGTCGATGTTGATGCTGCCCTTGAGCAGCAGCGCCCGCTCGCGCAAGCCCATCAGACCGAGGGAGCTGGGCTTGCGCGGCCCGTCCGTGGAGAAGCCCCGCCCATTATCGGCCACCCGCAGCGTCACCTCGGTCGACGTCCGCTCGATATGCACCTCGACCTGCGAGGCCTGAGCGTGCTTGGCCACATTGACCAGCGCCTCCTGCACGATGCGGAACACGGCCGTCGCGTAAGGCTCGTGCAGTTCCACTTCCTCGTCGACCGAGAGCGTGCAGACCACGCCCGTGCGCTCGATGAAGTTGTGGACCAGCCACTCGATGGCCGGCACCAGGCCCAGATCGTCCAGCAGCAAGGGCCGCAGATCGGCGGCGATGCGCCGCGTGGCCGCCACCGTGGCGTCGAGCATGGCGAGCATGTCGCCGAGCTTGGCCGCGACGTCCGGCCCGCCATCGACCAGCTTGTCGCGCAACCAGATCGTGTCCATCTTGAGCGCCGTGAGCGACTGCGCCAGTTCATCGTGCAGCTCCCGCGCAATGCGGCTCTTCTCGCCTTCACGGATGACATGGGCCTCGGAGGCGAAAGCGCTCAGATCTTCCTGGGCGCGCACCCGCTCGGTGATGTCGCGCAGGATCACGGTGAACAGCTTGCCCTGAGTCGTCTCAAGCTGCGAAATCGAGGCCTCCATCGGGAATTCTTCGCCATCGGCGCGCTGCCCGTAAAACACGGTGCCATCGCCCATGCGCCGCGATGTGATGCCCATGTCGGCATAATGCCGGACGTGTTCGCCGTGGCTGGCACGAAAACGCTCCGGCATCAGCTTGCTCATGGGCTCGCCCACAGCCTGCTCATTCGGCCAACCGAATATCTTCTCGGCCGCCCGGTTGTACAGGACGATGCGCTGCGCCTCATCCACCGTGATGATGGCGTCCATGGCCGAGTCAAGCAGGGCTATCAGGCGCGCGTGCTCCTGTTCGGCCTGCAGGCGTCCGGTCACGTCGCGAAGAATCACCGTGAACAATTTTCCGTCAGACGTATCGAGCTGTGAGATCGAGGCGTCCAGCGGGAACTCCTGGCCGTCGGCTCGGCGTCCATAAACGACCGGCGAACCGCCCATGCGGCGCGAGGTGGCGCCAGTGACGCCGAAACGTTTTATGTGTCCGCCGTGCGCCGACGCAAAGCGCTCGGGGATAAGCCGGTCCAGTGGCTGGCCCAGCACTTGCGCCGCCGGCCAGCCGAATATTTTTTCGGCCGCCAAGTTGTACATCAGGATGCGCTGCTGTTCGTCGACCGTGATGATGGCGTCCATGGCCGAGTCGAGCAGCCCGGCGAGCAGGGCCGCCGCACCGGCCTGCTCACGCTCGCCGGTGCGGCGCCGCATGGCTTCGAGGCCGACATGAACGAATGCGAGCGCGGCAGTGCCGGCCGCCAGCGCCACGGCGGTTGCAAACACCAGGCCGGAGCGCCAGCCCGCCGCCAGAAGCAGGCACGCCATCAGCGCCAGCGCGGCGGCCAACGCCACGGCGAGAGTAAGCGTGATCGAACGCGGCGGCGCGGCCGCCTCGTTTGCATGTTCAGGAGGGAAAAGCAGCACGGTTCTTTCTTGCGGGACGATGCCGCGATCTTACAGCCCAAGCCATCGCGGACGGATCGAGCCGGGTGTCCGTCGGTTTTGTCGCCCAAAACCGCCTGCGGTTCGGCCCAGGTCAACACCTCGCGCCCTGCGTTTGATCAACATCAACAGCGCCGGGCTGCAAACGCTTCACACTGCGGCCATCATGTAATCAACAAGGAGCCGCATCATGTATAAGCGCATTCTCGTGCCCATCGACGGCAGCGAAACATCCAACAAGGCCCTGGTCGCCGCGCTGCAGCTCGCCCGGGATTTCAGCGCCCGGGTGCGGCTGGTCCATGTGGTGGAAGAACTGACCTACCTCACCGGCTATGACCAGTACAGCGGCTACTCGGACGATCTCATCAAGATCATGCGGGAAACCGGCGCCAAGATTCTCAGCGACGCCATGACAATCGCCAAAGCCGCCGGGGTGGAGGTTGATAACGTACAGTTCGACACCCTCGGCGAGCGGCTGGGCGAGACGGTGGCCGACGCGGCCAGGCGCTGGAACGCCGACCTGATCGTCGTCGGCACCCATGGACGGCGCGGCGTCGGCCGTGTGCTCATGGGCAGCGGTGCCGAGCAGATCGTCCGCCTGGCGCCCGTGCCGGTGCTGGTGGTACGCTCGCAGGACAGCGAGGACGTGAAAGCGACCCCCTAGACAAAGACCCTATGCCAGCCCCTGCATCCAGCAGTCGGCCCTCCCTCAAGCCGACATCAGGAAACATGCCAGCCATGAACCGAGCCGTGGTCTCGGGCGTGAGGAACTGACCGAGCTGCGATTTATGTTTCGCATCGGTTGCCCTTGAAACCCGAAGCCTTGATTGTTCGATCTCTTTCAGCAAAACAACGACTCCTGTTGCGCATCTCAACCGGAAGAAGCTTCACGGCCCCTTCCTCCCACACCACCGGACATACGGGTCACGTATCCGGTGGCTCCTTGAAACGACGTTGATCTCATGCTGCCCTGACCATTGCCAACTCGGGCAGCCCCATTGTCTCCGTGCGTCGCATCGTAACCGCCGTCACATCCGCCGCTGGCGGGCGATGGCGCAGTTGTGGGTGCCGGCCCGCCACTACCTTGCCCAAATTCTGATCGTCAGCCCTGCCCGGCCTGCAGATCCGTCAGGGCACAAACAGGTCTGGGCCGCCCTCTTGCCGGTTCATCGGCGGCGCCATCCCCAGATGCCGGTAGGCCGCCAGCGTCGCAATGCGCCCGCGCGGCGTGCGCTGCAGGTAGCCCTGCTGGATCAGATAAGGTTCGATCACGTCCTCGATCGTGCCCGGCTCTTCGCCGATGCTGGCGGCGATGTTGTCGAGGCCGACCGGGCCACCGTCGAAGCGGTGAATCACCGCTTCCAGCAGTTTGCGGTCCATCACGTCAAAGCCCTGGGGATCGACATCGAGCATCGCCAGCGCCTTGTTGGCAATGTCCATCGTGATGTGGCCGCTGCCTTTGACATCGGCGTAGTCGCGCACGCGGCGCAGCAGGCGGTTGGCAATACGCGGCGTGCCGCGCGAGCGCCGCGCGATCTCGAACCCGCCGTCTTCATCCATGGGCACGTTGAGCAGCCCCGAGCTGCGCCGGACGATGCGCGCGAGCTCCTGCGCGGTGTAAAACTCCAACCGCGCGACGATGCCAAAGCGATCCCGCAGCGGATTGGTCAGCATGCCGGCGCGCGTGGTGGCGCCCACCAGCGTGAAGGGCTGAAGGTCGAGCTTGATTGAGCGCGCCGCCGGGCCTTCGCCGATCATGATGTCGATCTGGTAGTCCTCCAGCGCGGGGTACAAAATTTCCTCGACGACCGGGCTCAGGCGGTGGATCTCGTCGATGAAGAGCACATCGTTTTTTTCGAGATTGGTCAGCAGCGCCGCCAGGTCTTTCGGCTTTTCCAGCACCGGGCCGCTGGTCTGGCGCAGGTTGACACCGAGCTCATGCGCAATGATGTGGCTCAGCGTGGTCTTGCCCAGGCCGGGCGGGCCGAACAGCAGCACATGGTCCATCGCTTCGCTGCGCTTGCGGGCCGCGCCGATGAATATCTCCAACTGCTCGCGCACCTTGGCTTGGCCGACGTAGTCGTCGAACAGCTTGGGCCGCAGCGCGCGCTCGATGGCTTCTTCGTTGGGCGACGCAGGCGCGCTGGAAATCACGCGTTTGGCGGACGGCACGCCGGGCAGGAAGTCATCGGTCTGGATGCTCATTTGGCCAACGCCTTCAAAGCCAGCTTGATGCCATCGCTCACGCCGCTGTCGGCGGGCAGGGCCTTGAGCGCCAGCGCCGCGTCGCGGTCGCTGTAGCCCAGGGCCACCAGCGCCTGCAAAATGTCGGATTGCGCATCGTTGGTCACGCTGACCTGCACACCGATGTCGGCGCCCAGCTTGCCTTTGAGTTCGAGCAGCAGGCGCTCGGCGGTTTTTTTGCCGATGCCGGGCACCTTGATGATGCGGCCAGCCTCCTGACGGGTCACGGCCTGGGCCAGTTCCTCGACGCTCATGCCGCTGAGCACGCTGAGCGCGGTGCGCGGACCGACGCCGGAGATCTTGATGAGCTGGCGAAAAGCGGCGCGCTCGCTGACGCTGCCGAATCCGTAAAGGAGTTGCGCGTCTTCACGCACCACAAAATGCGTGAGCAGCGAAACTTTTTCACCGAGACCGGGGAGGTTGTAAAAGGTGCTCATGGGCACCAGCACCTCGTAACCCACGCCGTTGCAGTCCACCAGAAGCTCAGGGGGGTTCTTTTCGGCCAGCAGGCCAGAGATGCGTCCAATCATGGGCAAATCTTATCAGTCGGGGACATCTCGGCATTTGTTGAAAATTGGGGGGACAATCTCGCCAGAACCCACCCCTTTCCAGGAAAACCCCCGCCTTGATTCTTAGACACACCTTCGCGCCGCCCAACAACACCCGCATGGGCCATCTGTGCGGCCCCATGGATTCGCACGTCCGCACCATCGAAGCGGCGCTGCAAGTGAGCATTGCCCACCGTTTCGAGCAGTTCAAGATCGACGGGCCCAAAGTCAAGGCCCAGCAGGCGCTGGAAGTGCTGCAGGCGCTGTATGAAATGGCGCAGCGCCCGATTCCCGAGGAAACCGTGCAGTTGATGCTGGCCGGCGACACCGCGCTGAGTCTGGCGCCCGACGGTGCGATGGCGCTGTCCACCCGGCGCGCCGACCTGCGCGCCCGCACCGTGAACCAGGGTGTCTACCTGGAAAACATCGCCACGCACGACATCACTTTCGGCATTGGCCCGGCCGGCACCGGCAAGACCTACCTGGCCGTGGCCTGTGCGGTCGATGCGCTGGAGCGCAGCGCGGTGCAGCGCATCGTGCTGACGCGCCCGGCGGTCGAGGCCGGCGAGCGCCTGGGTTTTCTGCCCGGCGACCTGAACCAGAAGGTGGACCCTTACCTGCGCCCGCTGTACGATGCGCTGTACGAGCTGATGGGTTTTGAACGTGTGCAAAAGGCCTTTGAGCGCCAGCAAATCGAAATCGCGCCGCTGGCCTTCATGCGCGGCCGCACGCTGAACCACGCGTTCGTGATCCTGGACGAGGCGCAAAACACCACGCCCGAGCAAATGAAGATGTTTTTGACGCGCATCGGTTTCGGCGCCAAGGCCGTCATCACCGGCGACATCAGCCAGGTCGATCTGCCGCGCACTCAGCTCAGCGGGTTGGTCGATGCCGAGCGCGTGCTCAAACGTGTCAAAGGCATTGCAATCACCCGCTTGAGCAGTCTGGACGTGGTGCGACACCCGCTGGTCGCGCGTATTGTCGATGCCTATGACGGTTCCCAAAGCAAAGCAGCAGGCACCGAAGATGCGATTGATCCGGTAGGGCCTGTCGCCCGCCCGACAAGGACAAGGCGCCGGAATGGCTCTTAAAAAACTGAGCCTGTCGCTGCAGTTCGGCGACATTGCGGACGCCAGGCGCCACCGCGCCGCACTGCCGCGCCACGCGGTGGCGCGCTGGATTCGCCATGCGCTGGACAGCGACGCCGAGCTCACCGTGCGTATTGTCGATGCCGACGAAGGCCAGGCACTCAACCGCGGCTACCGCCAGAAAGACTACGCGACCAACGTGCTGACTTTTGAGTACGCGCAGGCGCCACGGGTCACCGCCGATCTGGTGCTGTGCGCGCCAGTCATCGCCAAAGAGGCGCGCGAAAACAAAAAAACGCTGCAGGCCCACTACGCCCACCTGCTGGTACACGGCACCTTGCACGCGCAGGGCTGGGACCATGAAACCAGCCAGGCCGATGCGCAGGCCATGGAAGCGCGCGAGGTCGAGATTCTGGCCGGCCTGGGAATCAAGAACCCTTACCTTTGATTTTTTTCAAGCATTAACCGTCCCTCTCTTTCCGGATCACCCGGATCAAATCAAATCCTTCTGGTCGTCAAAGTGCGCTTCCACGTCCGAAGGCAGCAACTGGATGGTGGCCCGCAGGCCGGGCACGGCACTCATCAACGCCTGCTCTACGCTGGCGCGCAGCGCCGCCGCCCGCCCGAGTGACCAGCCGGCCGGCATGTGCATGTGCAGATCCACAAAACGGCGCTGGCCGGAGCGGCGCGTGGTCAGGTGATCAAAGCGGATGGTGTGGTGTTTGAAGACCTCCAGCGTCTTGTGAATCTCGACCAGCACCTCGGGCTCGACGGCCTCGTCCATCAGGCCTTGCGACGAGCGCCACATCAGGCGAAAGCCTTCCCGCAAAATGTTCAGGGCCACGCCGATGGCCACCCATGCATCGAGCCACAACCAGCCTGTCAGCGCCACGGCGCCAATGCCGACAACCACACCGGCCGAGGTCCAGACATCGGTGACCAGGTGTTTGGCATCGGCTTCCAGCGCAATCGACCGGTGCTGCCTGGCCGCGCCGAACATGACCCAGGCCAGCAGCCCGTTGAGCGCGGAACTGACGATGGACAGACCCAGGCCCCAACCCACCTGCTGGAGCGGCTGCGGATCCACGATGCGATGTCCGGCCGCCCAGATGATGGCCAGCGCAGCCCCGACGATCAGCAGTCCTTCAAAGCCGGACGAAAAATACTCGGCCTTGTGGTGGCCATAAGGATGGTCGTCGTCGGCAGGCCGCTGCGCAATCGTCACCATCGCCAGCCCGAAAACCGCGCTGGCGAGGTTGACGAAAGACTCCATCGCGTCGGCCAGCAACCCCACCGAGTCGGTGATGTACCAGGCCCCGGTTTTCAGCACAATGGTGACAAGCGCCACCGCGACCGAAGCCATCAGCAGGCGTTGCGGCGTCAGCGACTGCAGAAAGGGCTTCATCGGCGGCTCAGGGCTCAGGGCTCAGGAAAGCGTCACGCGCGCAAACTTGCGCTTGCCCACCTGCACCACATAGGTTCCGGCGCCAAGTTTGAGCGCCTTGTCGCTGACCACGCTGGAGTCCACGCGCACGCCGCCGCCGTCGATCAGGCGGTTGCCTTCGCCGCTGGACGCGGCCAGCCCGGCCATTTTGAGCAGCGCACCGATGCCCAGCGGCGCCCCGCTCAAAGTGACTTCAGGAATCTCGTCGGGCACGCCGCCTTGGCTGCGCTTGATGAAATCCTGCTCGGCGGCGTCCGCGGCGGCGGCTGAGTGAAAGCGGGCGGTGATCTCCTTGGCCAGCAAAACCTTCGCGTCCTTGGGATTGCGGCCGGTCTCGACTTCGCGTCGAAGCGCGGCGATCTCCGCCTCGCTCCTGAAGCTGAGCAGGGTGTACCACTTCCACATCAGCACGTCGGAGATGCTCAGCACCTTGGCAAACATGGTGTTGGCGTCTTCGGAAATGCCGATGTAGTTGTTCTTGCTCTTGGACATCTTCTCCACGCCGTCCAGGCCCTCCAGCAGCGGCATGGTCAAAATGCATTGCGGCTCCTGGCCATATTCCGCCTGCAGGTGGCGCCCCATGAGCAGGTTGAATTTCTGGTCGGTGCCGCCGAGTTCGAGGTCGCTTTTGAGCGCCACCGAGTCGTAGCCCTGCATCAGCGGGTACAAAAACTCATGCACGCTGATCGGCGTTCCGGCCTTGAAGCGGTCATGAAAATCGTTGCGCTCCATCATGCGGGCCACGTTGTATCTGGCGGCCAGTTCGATCATGCCGCGTGCGCCCAGCGGGTCGCTCCATTCGCTGTTGTAACGAATCTCGGTTCTGGCGGGATCCAGCACCAGGGACGCCTGTTTGTAATAAGTGTCTGCGTTGGCCTTGATCTGCTCCGGGCTCAAAGGCGGGCGGGTGGCATTGCGGCCGGACGGATCGCCGATCAGCGAGGTGAAGTCGCCGATCAGGAAAATCACCTGGTGCCCCAGGTTTTGCAACTGACGCATTTTGTTCAAAACCACGGTATGTCCGACATGAATGTCAGGCGCGGTCGGATCCAGCCCCAATTTGATGCGCAGCGGCGTGCCCGTGGCCTCGGAGCGCGCCAGTTTTTGAAGCCATTCATCTTGTGGAATCAGCTCTTCACAGCCCCGCAAGGACACCGCCAGAGCCTCCCTGACCTTGTCCGTTATCGGAAAATTCGTAACACGCGCTTGATTCATAAGGGTTTTTCACAGGTCGGGCAGTCGTCCGACAGATATAATCGCCGTTCTGCCATTGCAGGGCCGCCATTTTAGTTGGCCCACAAATTGCTGAACCGATTCTAAGTTGTTGCCCAGCGTCCGCCTTTTGCGGCTGGACAATGCCGTTTTCAGTCGCTATCGGGCCGCGTCATGCAGCCCGATGCCTATCCAAGGTTGGGAACTCCAGTTTTGATCAAAAACGATTTCGTGCAGCACCTGCAACAGGCCGCGACAAACCTTCTACGCCGCCACCCCCGAAGAATCACGGGCACTTTGGCGGCCTTGCTGCTGGGAACCGGGGTCACAGCCTTTGGCGTAGCGCCGCTGGCGCCCGATGCGGCCGATTTGCCGGTACGCCAGGTGCTGGAAGCCGTTCAAAGCCTGCCGACAGAAGCGCAAACCGAAGCCCTTGGCGACTTCCGCTTCAAATTGTTTCGCACCGAAACCACGCGCAGCAGCGACACCGCAGACACCTTGCTCAGGCGCCTGAACATCGACGACGCGACTGCGGCTGCTTTTTTACGCAGCGATGCCAACGGCCGCCTGACATTGATGGGGCGCCCCGGTAAAAACGTGTCGGTTGAAGCCACCGACGGCAACCAGCTCCTCAAGCTGACGGTTCGCTGGCCAAGCGACAACGAAGAAAAGTTCACGCGTCTGGTCGTCGAACGTGCGGCCGGCAACACTTTCGCTTCGCGCCTTGAGACGGCAGCCTACACCCGCTCGAGCCGGCTGGCCGGCGGCACGATTCGCACCTCGCTGTTTGCCGCCACCGACGATGCCGCCATTCCTGACGCCGTGGCCATGCAGATCGCCGAAGTTTTTTCAGGCGACATCGATTTTCACCGCGCCCTGCGCAAGGGCGACCGCTTCAGCGTGGTCTATGAAACGCTGGAGGCCGATGGCGAAGCCCTGCGCACCGGCAGGGTACTCAGCGCCGAATTCGTCAACAACGGAAAAACGCTGCAAGCCATGTGGTTCAGCGATCCAGCGGCAGCGGCCAACCCGGTGACCAGCACCGCAGCCGCCAAAGGCGGCTACTACACCCTTGACGGCCAAAGCCTGCGCCGCGCCTACCTGGCGTCGCCGATGGCGTTTTCACGCGTCAGCAGCGGCTTCAAGATGCGTTTTCACCCGATTTTGCAGAAGTGGCGAGCCCACCTGGGTGTTGACTACGCGGCACCGACCGGTACAGCCGTGCGCAGTGTCGGCGACGGCGTGGTTGAGTTCGCCGGTGTTCAAAATGGTTTTGGCAATGTGGTGTTTGTCAAACACCGCAACAACCACACCACCGTCTATGCCCACTTGAGCCGCATCGGTGTGCATAAGGGCCAACGCGTGAGCCAGGGACAAGACCTGGGAGCCGTCGGCGCGACCGGCTGGGCCACCGGGCCGCACCTGCACTTCGAATTCCGCGTCAATGGCGCCCACCAGGACCCGGTGACGATTGCCAAACAGAGCGAAAACCTCCCCCTGTCCGCCGCAGCGCAACCGCTGTTCCGGCAACTGGCCGGCAGCGCCCGGCAACAACTGCAAGCAGCCGCGACCATCATGCAGACCCGGGCTGAATAACTGGCCCCCACGTTCGCTCTACTAGCGTGTAGCTCTCTGCCCCCCGTGGGGGCTAATTTCCCTTGGGGCGGCCCGGCGGGAAATTGCTGGCCCCCACGTTCGCTCTACTAGCGTGTAGCTCTCTGCCCCCCGTGGG